>CAJWLF010000011.1 GCA_913043205.1 uncultured Chloroflexota bacterium
CGAAACTATCCCTTGGGGCATTTTGATGGCGGCCACGACCATCTCAGCAGTCCCACTGGCGGTTATGTACGTGTTGTTACAAGCTCTTTTTACCCAGGGAATCGTGATGAGTGGTATCAAAGGGTAAGCATTCTGTCTTCGTAAATTTCCGACGATCCGATCCGACGATATGCTATGCCAGTTGTTTACATATGTATGGTGATGGAGCATAATTTCCGGTAGGGCCTGTTTTGATGCTTGTCATTAAGCTGGACTTCAGATGCAGACGTGATTCGGTAAATTGCTTATGAGCCGACAACTGAAACCGAGCTCTAGATTTTTAGGTAATGGCCAATCAACTGGGCTGTCAATACATCATGTGGGAGGTCACATATGTCGGAACGAAGATTATTAAGTCGCCGACGAGCTCTGCGTGCCGCAGTGCTTGGAAGCGCTGGTATCGCCACTACGGCTGCGTTGGCCGGTTGTGGAGAAACCAGGACAGTGACTGTTACGGAAACTGTCGAGGTTGAGAAAGTTGTAACCAAGATTGTTGAAAAAGAAAAGGCTCTTGGTATCAACGAAGCGCGAACTGATGCGATTGTCGTCGAGAAAGAGATCGTAAAGACAGTTGAGGTTAAGCCAGTTGTTACGGAAGTTAGCATGTGGTTTAACCAGTCGGCCCAGATGAAAAATTTCGAGAATAAAGTGCTTAAGCACTTTAACGGTTCTCAAAGCTTGTATAAGTTATCGGCACTGTTGGTACCGAATAACGAATTGTCGACCAAAATGACTGCCGCTATCGCAGGCGGTACCGCTCCAGACGTGGTTCGTATTGGTGGCTATACAGTAGCTAATGCCTTCATCAAAGCTAAGGCTTTGATTCCATTGAGCAAAGACTACAGACCAGACATCGCCAGTTTGGACTTCGCTCCTGGTCTGAATCAATCATTTTCGTTCCAGGGTGAAATGTATGCCTGGCCAGTAAACACTGGTACTCAGTGCCTCTATTACAATACTCAGCTATATGACAAGGCCGGTATTAAGGACGTTCCGACCACTTTCGCTGGAATGATTGAAAATTCTAAGAAAGTTCAAGCACTGGGAGGAAAACATCTAGGGTATGAAATGGGCAACGAGCCAAAAGCTGGTACCTTCAACATCACCCATGGTCATCGATTGGGGTTTGGCCGGGAAGCCAACATAATTGATAAAACGGGAACTAAAGTGCAACTGAATTCAGATCGCATGAAAGAGTTCTTCGGGTGGATCAAGAAGGATGTTGTCGATTCTGGCATATCGCCTATCAAGATCATGAACGAGCCATCTAATACCAAGGATTTCCAGACAGGGATGCTTGGGCACTTCTTTGCATATCCTTCCCGACTGCAGGCGAGCATAGATGCTATAGGATCTACTGCAACTGGTATTATTCGGTTGCCTGCTGGTCCTTACTCCGACGAGACGCCGGGTGGGAACGGTGGAGTCCTATCGATTCCTGTCGCAGCTAAGAATCCAGACGGTGGATATGCTTTCACCGAATTTATTGGAGACAATAAAGAAAATAACGGTATCTGGGCAGCGGCTTTCGGTCAGCTTCCCCCGAGATTATCTCACCGTGATAGTGTTGTTTATAGCGCGTATATGGCCAACACCCCGCAGGTTGCCCAATTCCTTAAAGGATTGGAGAAAGGACGCCTTTCTTACTACGGTCCTGGCGATGTTCCGATCGCTACTGAATATGCAAAGGCACTTGAGAAAGTCTACTTTAGTGCTGCCTCAGTAGAGGACGCACTAAATACTGCGCAAAAGGCAGCTGAACCTCTCTTAGCTAAGGCTCTGGAGAAGAATGATCCTTACGGTATGGCTCTTGCCCCAGGCGAGACAGCCAAGCTTGGTGAGCAGAAAGGTGGCATGGGCACTACTAAGTAAGCTTTTGTTAGATCCTTTTAGTCAGTATCTATCGGGGTTGGGGATCGAAAGGTCCCCAACCCTAGTTTCATTTTTCTAGGGACGCTTCGTTAGTTAGTTATTGCCGCCTCATGAAACGCTTCTTTTGACGTTTTTGAGTAGCTTTCCTGTAGAGTATAAGCAGCATATCTCTTGGCCGAACCCCGCACTCCTGACGCTCACAGTTCTGGCCTCTCATAATCGTATTGTTTTCTGTAGGTAGTCGCAGGAAACTAGCCGCATTCATTTCTGTCTTACTGTAAAGTCCTAGGCTAAATCACCCCAAATTGGGGTCGGACGAGGTGGATTTCTCGGGTCCCACGGCTGGCGGAGGACTATGATGCCCGGGGTCCCCAATCTCGATTATGCGTCTTTTATGTTGACTATCTAGTATCCGTAAATGTATTTCGTCGGCGTCAAAATCCTGAAGCAGTATTTCCAGCAATTCTTTTAGGGTGTCTTGATGGTTCGTCGTTGAAGACAGATCGGTTCTTTCCTCGGGATCCTCTTTTAAATTGAACAACTCCGGTGCTTCATTATGATGGAATATAAGTTTCCAATCCCCTTTTCGCAACATGCGGCTGCCAGCATTAGCCCCTACGGCAAAGTATTCACTGATGGCATGGGCGTTGGGGTCATCCTCTGCACCGCCCAGCAACGGTGTAAGATCTTTACCATCAAGCCCGTCGGGAATCGATGCATTGCCGAGCTCCAGTAATGTTCTGCTCAGATCAACCAATGAAACGGGCTCAGCAATGCGTCTTCCGTTACCGGAAACGCCCGGGCCTTTCACGATGAACGGTATCGCACAGGAATCCTCATAAAAGGACTGTTTGTGCCACATGCCATGTTCTCCGTTCGCTTCGCCGTGATCTGATGTGTATATGACGATTGTGTCATCCGTTAGACCGTTGTCGCCTAGAGCATCGAGTAAAACCCCTAGCTGATCGTCGGTATATGAGCACAGACCATAGTAGGCCGCACGACAACGCCTGATCTGATCATCCGTTAGGTCTACAGTATCAAACCATTCAGCCATCCGCTGATTTCTTGGATGCAGTGTGTCGTGGTGAGCGGGATTAATTGGCATATCTGCGTGCTTTGGGTAATACCTGTCCCAGTATGGCTGGCGGCAGATAAATGGATTGTGGGGAGTGATAAAACCAACCACTAAAGCCCAAGGCTGGGATTTTCGTTCTGGTTCGCCTAAATAGGCAGCTGCTCGCATAGCCGCTTCCTCGTCGTAGTCAGAGTAGTAATGGTCACCAGGGCCGGCCTCTTCAAAAAATTCTCTGCCCGCACCTCTTCGAGATGGATCTGGATCGGCCCAGTATGCATTCAATTTGGAACTGTGAGTACCGTGAACATCGGCCAATATGCGTTTTGTGAACCCATGGTGCTGATCCTGACCCTGAAAATGCATTTTTCCACAAAGTGTGGTCTCATAGCCGGCTGCATTTAACATGTGTGCCCAGGTCGGTTCTTCACTACTGAGTGGCGTTCCGTTATCCCAAACACCGATTTTACTTACGTGTTTGCCTGTCATGAATGAGGCTCGTGCGGGTACGCATATAGGTGAATTTGTGTACGCACAATCGAAAGTTACTCCTTCATCACTTAAGCGTTGCATGTTTGGTGTTTGTATAAACTGATGACCGTATGGGCTACTCCATCTACGGCTATGCTGATCACTAATCACGATCAAAATATTCGGTTGTTTAGTCATTCAGTATTCCTTTGGGGGTATATAAATAGCGTGAGCTCGTGTGGCTGTGTCCATATTTCCTTATTCTTGTATTGCAAAAGATCTAATTATCCCATCTGGGACTGTATGGCTGGCCTTGCATAGATTGATTGATTAGCATTCGATCTCGTTGTTGTGCGACTATTTGCTGCCTTAATTGAACTGGGTGCCAGTCAGCAAGAATGCGTTCGGTCATCTCTTTAACTATCGGTGTGTAGCGTACGTCGGCGGAAACATTATGTAATTCATTTGGATCATCTTCAATATTAAATAGTTCGCACGGTTCACCATGGTAATAATTCAATTTCCACTTTCCTTCGCGTAACATTCTTCCTGGCGTTGTGGTTCCGTGTGCATAGTATTCGCATAGAGCTGTGCCGTCCGTCTGTTTAACTTGTCCTGTCAACAAAGGCAACAAGCTAACCCCATCTGTGTCATTAGTATTTGCAGACGCTACGTCCAGCATAGTGTGGACTAAATCCACAAGTGAGGTCACTTGGTTATACCTGCTTCCGTCCTTTATGACGTTTGGCCATCTAATAATGAATGGGACTTTAGACGACGGGTCATAGAACGTGCACTTGTACCATAGACCGTGTTCACCCAGGCTCTCTCCGTGATCTGAGGTATACACTACTATAGTATTGTCAGCTAAGTTGTTGGCGTCTAAGGCATCCAGAATCTCACCTATCTTGTCATCACAAAATTCAGTCAGGCCGTAATAGGCAGCCCTACATATTCTGATTTGTTCTTCGGTTAGATCTTCTGCGCCGAAATGCATTCGTAGTCGCTGTGTTTGAGGGTGGCATAAGGATAGATCCTCTGCGGGTATGGAGGGTAAATCAGCGTGCTCAGGATAATAGTTTGTGTAGTATTCCTCTCGTACTCGAAATGGAAAATGTGGTGCGAATAGCCCTACGCATAGAGCCCATGGACGAGAATGCCTGTCAGCTTCGGTAAGATAGTTGAGAGTATGCTTGGTAACTGCATCATCATATCGCTGATCAACGGTATCTCCGGCTCCTGTATCTTTTGTTAGTCTATCGTTTACCGCAAACGGGGTAGCAAGTTTACCTTTCTCCCAATCGGGCAGATTGGTGTGATACCCCCCTTCACCGTGGATGTCAGGCATGATCCGACGGCTGAATCCATGCATCTGGTCTTTCCCTATGAAGTGCATTTTGCCACAAAGAGTTGTCTCATAGCCGGCGTTGTTAAGTCGATGAGCCCATGTGGGTTCATCGGATCTTAAAGGAACAGTGTTGTCCCAAACACCAGTTTTATGCAGATGCCTGCCGGACATGAACGAGGCGCGAGACGGAACGCACAACGGGGAATTGCAATATGTATTTTCAAACACAGCGCCCTCATTGGCTAATCGCTGTTGACTTGGTGTTTTTACGAATTTGTGACCGTAAGGAGTACTGATTCTGGGGTCATGTTCATCGGACATAATTATTAAAATATTCGGTTTGTCAGTCATTGCAAGTCCTTAGTGATCTACTGAGACGCTGATGTTCTTATGGGACCAAACAAATGTGCCGTACCTCGGATTAGCCATAATTACCATTTCGCCAAGGTGGCCCCCAATTGTTGCCGGAAGACACATTGGCGTTTGCAATCAGTAATCGTTGTTGCTGACTTTGGATAATTTCATGATGGATAGAATCCCCATCCCATCCATCAAGTGCGATTTCTGTGAGTTCAGATAGAACGGTTGCGCATTTGGGATCACTTGATAGGTCTGTAAGTTCATTAGGATCATTGTCCAAATCGAACAATTCAGGAGATTGACCATGGTAGTGATTTAGTTTGTAGTTCCCTCGTCGCACCATGCGTCCTGGAGTGCTAATGCCATGCGCATAATATTCACATATCGCCATTCCTTCAGATTCGCCCGTCTCTCCTGACAGTAATGGGAGCAGGCTCTCGCCGTCCGTGAATTCGGTATCGGCGCCCGTAGCGTCTAGTATTGTCTGTACAACGTCTAATAAGGAAGTGACTTGATCGTATTTCTGGCCAGGCTTGGTAATTCCGGGCCAGCGAATGATTAGTGGTACTCGGGACGATCTTTCATAAAATGTACATTTGTACCACATGCCATGATCACCGAGCATTTCCCCGTGATCTGCTGTATATATAACAACAGTATTGTCTGCCAATCCATAGGCCTCTAATGCATCTAGGATGTCTCCGATTTTGTCGTCACAAAAGTCCACAAGACCGTAGTAGGCCGCTCGAGCTTTTCTAATCTGTTCATCTGGAATCCCTATGACTTCGAAGTGATGCCTCAGGCGACGGTTTTCTTCGTGCAATGATTCCAAATGGCCCTCTGGGATCTCCGGTAAGTCAGCGTGATCTTTTGCATATTTGTGGTAATACTCGGGCCGGGCTTTAAACGGGAAATGCGGAGTGAATATCGATGATACTAAAGCCCATGGCTTTTCTTTACGGGCTGGTTCGGCCAGATATTGGATCGAGCGCATAACAACCTCGTCATCGTATTGTTGATGTTCATGGTCCCCGGGACCGGGATCTTCCGCAAGTCGTCGTCGTAATCCGCCCTCATCACCTCTCGTTTTTGCAAATCCTCCATCGGTCCAATTTGGGAGATTCGTACCGATACCTCCCATGCCATGTATGTCGTCCATTATGCGGCGTGAAAACCCATGCATTTGGTCTGGGCCGACAAAATGCATTTTTCCACACAATGCTGTTTCATAACCCTCCCTGTTAAGCCTATGGGCCCATGTTGGCTCATCACTAGACAGTGGGACGCTGTTATCCCAGACTCCGATTCGATGTAAGTGTTTGCCTGTCATAAAAGAGGCCCGTGACGGCACGCATATCGGTGAATTGCAATACGCATTATTGAACGTAGCTCCACTGTCAGCCAGCCTTTGCATATTGGATGTGTCAACAAAATTGTGTCCATATGGTGTACTGATTTGAGGGTCGTGTTCATCACTCATTATTATCAAAAAGTTTGGCTTGTCCACGTCGGCTCGTTTCTATCGATATTTGTAGGAATTCACTTAATGGTACCTAAGATAAACTAATTACGTTAGTTCGGTAATACGATGGCCTACTCGTGGCTATAATCATTAATACATTTTTTCAATAGGACTGGTTTTTATGAACGATGGTCGAGTGGCAATAGTCACCGGAGGAAACAGAGGGCTAGGATTGGAGGTTTGCAGGCAATTAGCGTCGCAGAACTATCGAGTGGTTCTTACTAGTCGTGATGAGGCTAAAGGGGCTGCAGCGGTTCAGGCCTTAGCATCGGATGGACTCGAAGTTCTGTACCATGGGTTGGACGTCCGCGATGATAGCAACATTGCTAGGGCCGTCGGCTTCGTGTTGTCTGCACTAGGATCAATTGATGTGGTTGTGAATAACGCTGGTATTCATTTAGACGAGCCTGTTGATGGGCGACGTAATGCCCTTGTGACAAGCGATGAAACTTTGCTCCATTCGGTCGATGTAAATACTTTTGGGGCATATAGAATGTGTCGACGGGTATTGCCTATTATGGAAAATGGTGGGTATGGCAGGATTGTTAATGTCTCGTCAGGAGCAGGTCAGCTATGGGATATGGATGATGAATATCCGGCATATCAGATCTCTAAAACAGCCATGAATGCCGTTACTAGGGTGTTTGCGGCCGCATCACACGATTGTGTAAAGGTCAATTCTGTCTGCCCTGGATGGGTAAAGACAGATATGGGAGGGCCCAATGCACGTCTGGAGATTTCAGAAGGGGTGCAGACTATCGTCTGGTTAGCAACGGCTGGTGCAGATGCTCCAAATGGGGCGTTCTACAGAGACAACAAAACTATTGACTGGTAACGCACCATAGCCAACGATTCTTGTATAGGACGTCTACGCACCAGTAGTTAAACAAAAGCGTGTCGCTATTTGAGCCCCAGTGCCGACCTCACGTCAGCATGTACCGGATATCCGTGTTGTTCACGGTGGTACCAATTATCAAAGAAATTATTGGTCTTGAACCATTCGTGACGTCCATCTGTGGCTTCCCTCCTCACACTCGCCCGTAGAGCTTCTTGCTCTTCCTCGGACATAGGCACAAAGGATGCCGCTATAGATGTGTCCTGTTCTACGTTACCTATATCTACCATGCCGCAACTCAAAGTAGTTATAGGTTGTGAGAGGGCGTAAGTGCGGCATTGTTTGGCCGTGAGACCTGCGTCGGTCACAATTTGACCATTACCACCGAGAGATTTCATTCCAATACATGCAATGCCCCTATCATTTAGTATCGGCAGAACTTGGTTCTCAAAACTCCTAAACATGCTGTCCATTACATTAATCGGCATTTGGCAGGAATCCCATTCAATATCCGCGTTTAGCATTTCTAGTAATATTTCGGGTCTCTTATGTCCAGTAAACCCTATGTATTTGGTTTTTCCTTTTTCTCGTGCCTCGATCAGGCTTTCCATCACCCCACCATCTTCAAAAATCCACTCTGGGTCGTTGTCGTAGTTGCACTCGTGAATGGAAATAAGATCAACGGAATCGGTTTTTAGCCGTTCTAGACTTTCATCTATCTGCTTAGAGGCTTCTTGTCCATCTCTTGAACACACCTTAGTAGCAACAAACAAGTCGTCGAACCGCCCTTCGAGTGCCATGCCTATGCGGCGTTCACTCAAACCTTCTCCATAATCCCACGCTGTGTCTATGAATGTAATTCCACTATCGATTGCAGTATTGATTACATGTATAGCTTCATCATCAGTGACTCCCGGCCTCACTATATGACCACCACCCATCGCAATAATGGATACTTGATCTTCGTGTCTTCCAAAGGATCTTTTAGGGATTTTGTGGCTAGAGCTCAAGTTGACACCTCTCCGGTTCATACGACAGGTAACTAATAACTAAACATGACAGTGTAACAATATACATCTAACGGTCTTGCCGTTCGAATTATATAATTAGTTTGGTACATATTGTCATGAATTCGAGAACAGCTACAGCTCATGTAGACTATTCAGTAACTTATGTATTTTATTGATAAAAACGCAGATCATCTACAACTATATCCGGGTAATTATCGTACATGCAGCAACTGTAGCGGTATGGGCAGCTAAATGAGCGATCGTAAATTTTCACGGAGACTCGTTATGTCCGGCTTAGCCGGGGTCACAGCTGGTCTATTGACTGAGCGCTCAAATACACTTTTGGCAGCAAATACCGAAGGATCTCTCCAGCTTCCACTTGATCGTACTGGCAGGCCAACTGCAATATATTTTTCCGAAACTGGCCATAATTTAACCGATTCATTTCTAGATCATTGGCTTCAATATGGTAAATCTGGAACCTTTGGATTGCCGATTTCAGAAGGGATCACCCAAAATGGGGTTCAAAAACAGTATTTTCAAAATGCAGTTTTAGTAGCGGATAGTACATCGAACGAACCCACCGGCGTGGTTACTGAAGATGTTGGCGTTCAGTGGTTTCGTACCTATGGAATACGTTCGTTATATGGTGTGTTCGTACCGAATGAAGCTGATTGGTATCCCTACTCGATTGAGGGTGTGCATCCTCTACTGTGGGATTATTATCGAGATTCCGGTTCTATCGCCAAGTGGGGGTTACCTATTAGTTGGCCCTATCGGAGGGGTGGTGTTGTTGGTCAGGTTTTTGAGAAAGCGCATCTTGTTAGTGGTGTTGATGGTATACAAGTCGACCCGATCGGGCGTTTGATTGCAAATCGAACATTGGATGCAAGCGATTTGCAAAGAACCCATCCTCACCATGAAGCTGTTGAATACGAATCGGTCAACATTGATATTGATTACGGTCCGGCGAGGGAGAGGTTGGTTGACGTAAATCTTACCCATAAAATCGCTACATTCTTGGTTGGAGAAAGAGCGGTATACAGAGCGTTGATCGCTAGTGGAGCCAAACACACTCCTACACCCCCAGGCGTCTTTAAGATATTTTTACGCAGAAAAGTTGAGAGGATGATAGGGGGGGAGTTCGGTACATCGGATTATTACGACTTTAGCAACGTATTCTACACCCAATATTTTACTAATGACTGGATCGGATTTCATTACGCGTATTGGCATAACGGGTTTGGGGATGCTATTAGTCATGGATGTGTGAACATGCGGATAGAGGATAGTCGTTGGGCCTGGGAGTTCTGTTCCCAAGGAACGATTGTTAATGTTCATTACTGATTCCAATTTAATGCTGTAGGACTTATGCTATTTACATTGCCTAATTCGCTTGTATAGAAAGGATTTCATTGAAAATAGTTAGCAGACGGCGAATTCTTCAACTTTGTGGAGTGACCTCCCTAGCAATGGCAACAAACGCTTGTGAAAATAATGCCAACTCTGGCTCCGAATTTGTACAAGTTGAAAGCGGCGAGCAGCCATTGCCTGGTGGTTCAGGGACAAGAACGATCCTAGCTGATGGATCGAGTACCGTTGGGCCAATTACGCAAGCCATAGCCGAGGAATTTACCAATAAGTATGCCGGCGTCAGGATACCAGTAGGGATATCCGGCACGGGTGGCGGCTTTAAAAAATTCTGTGTTGGAGAGACTGATATAACCAATGCCTCGCGATTTATCAGAGAGAACGAGCACGCAATATGTCTGGAAAACAGAGTCGACTACATCGAGTTACCCGTTGCCATAGATGGTATTGCGGTGGTGGTCAATCCTGACAACAAATCTATTGGAGATTTTATAACCACAGACGAACTGAAAACTATGTGGGCCCCAGAAGCCGAAGGACAAATTACAAAATGGTCCCAGGTAAGACTTGGACTTCCTGATGATAGACTAATAATGTACGGGCCTGGTAGTGACTCTGGAACTTACGACTATTTCACTAAGAAAATCAACGGTGTCGAAGGTGCCAGTCGCGGCGACTACACTCCGAGCGAGGATGACAATGTCCTTGTGAAAGGAGTTTCTGGTGACAGGAATTCCATAGGTTTCTTTGGGCTCTCCTACTACCACGCGAATAAGGATGTAGTTAAAGCGCTTAAGATCGACGCTGGAACCGGTACTGGACCCGTGTTTCCTTCAGATGAAAATGTCTTAAATGGTGGATACACGCCGTTGTCCAGAGTGATATTTATCTACGTCAGTCCTGCAGCTGCCAAGCGAACTGAGATAGAGGAGTTTGTCTCCTATTATTTGAGTGAAGCCAAGAACTTGGTAGGGGCCATTGGTTATGTGCCACTTCCGGATGAGATGTATGACCTTGCGCTTCAGCGATTTGCCGATCGAAAGACCGGTAGCATTATTCTCGCTGATCCGAACGTGTCAGCTAGCCCCACCTCAGTGCTGGATGCATGGAAGAGAGGATTGTAATTATACGCAATGTTGAATAATGGGCGATAGTGACCTACGTCATCGACCAGACGATTTTCATAATGCTACCACTTTTCTTTCTCCTAAGTTAAAGAGGCGGATTACCGAAGGTATTGTTCATGGAGTTTTGCTTAGCGCGGCAAGCGTTTCCATTCTTACCACGGTGGGAATTATCTATATTCTGCTAGGGGAAACGCTTCAGTTTTTTCAGGAAGTTCCCGTTATAGATTTTTTCACCGGTACTCGCTGGACTCCGTTGTTCGCCTCAAGAAGCTTCGGGGTATTGCCATTGGTTAACGGAACTATAGCGGTTGCAGCTATAGCTATGATCGTAGCACTTCCGATTGGTTTGATGTCCGCTATATTTCTTAGCGAATATGCTCCTAGGCGTGTCCGAACTTTTCTTAAGCCGTCATTGGAAATTCTCGCTGGTATCCCAACTGTTGTTTATGGATATTTTGCTCTATTGTTTGTCACTCCAATCATCAAAGAAGTTTTCCCGGATACTCGTATATTCAATGTGCTTAGCGCTGGCTTGGTTATGGGGTTTATGATTTTGCCAATGATGGCCTCGATTACTGAAGATGCATTAAAGGCTGTTCCGGTTGGGCTTCGCGAGGGGGCTTATGCATTAGGCTCAACTAAATTTGAGGTGGTTAGAAGAGTGGTTGTGCCGGGTGCGTTGTCAGGAATTTTAGCCGCAAGCGTACTGTCTGTGTCTAGAGCTGTTGGAGAAACGATGATTGTCGCTATAGCTGCCGGGATGCAGCCTCAAATGGGTTTTAACTTGCTCGATTCAATGGAAACGATGACTGCTTTTATTGTCCAGGTTAGCTTGGGTGACACGCCCCATGGGACAATTGGTTATCAAACCATTTTCGCCGTCGGCACATTACTGTTTTTCATCACTTTTGTAATGAACCTTCTTGGCGACTGGTTCGTTCGCCGATATAGGGAGGAATACGATTGAAATCGTTGAGAATTCCTGATCAACAGTGGGACAGCAGAATAGGTAAACGCAAAATATCTGGTGTCATATTCTTTTGGGGATCCGCTATTTCCACATGCTTAGGAATCATCGTTCTGGCTTTATTGCTTTTCGATGTCTTGACCGATGGACTGCAGGAAATAGATATTCACTTTATTACATCATTTCCTTCTCGGTTTCCTGAAAAATCTGGATTAAGATCGGCGTTGTTTGGAAGTTTATGGTTGTTGGTATTGACCGCATTTATCTCGTTCCCACTTGGTGTTGCGTCGGCCATATACCTTGAAGAGTATGCACCAGAGTCAAAACTCAAACGATTTATCCAGCTCAATATCGCAAATCTTGCCGGTGTCCCTTCTGTCGTCTATGGGTTATTAGGATTGGGCATTTTTGTGAGGACGTTGGGCCTCGGTAGAAGTATATTGGCAGGATCAATGACTATGTCCTTGCTAATTTTGCCTATAATCATCGTTGCCGCCAGAGAAGCGTTGCGCGCCGTCCCTGATTCCTTGCGGGAAGGGGCACTGGCTCTTGGAGCCAGTAAATGGCAAATGGTACGAAGGACAGTGCTTCCCGCAGCAATGCCTGGCATTCTAACTGGGACGATTTTAGCACTCTCTCGAGCCGTTGGTGAGACGGCCCCGTTGATTACTATCGGAGCGCTAACCTATATAGCATTTGACCCCTCTGGGCCTATGGATTTGTTCACAGTGCTTCCTATACAGATTTTTAATTGGGTATCATTACCTCAAAAAGGATTTCATAGTCTTGCTGCCGGAGGAATAGTCGTGTTGTTAGTGGTCCTTTTTGCGGCCAATCTTACAGCGGTAATTATGCGATACAGGTTTGAGAGGAAAATGGATTGATAAATATTGATTTCGACGAATCCAGGGAAGGTACTAGCGTCATACATGAAGCGGACGACCCTAATAGTGGTTCTCAAGCCTCTAGAGAAGTCATTTTATCCACGACCAACGTTAACTTTTGGTATGACCAAACCAAAGTTTTGACTGACATCAATCTTGAAATTTATAAGAACGAAGTTACGGCAATCATTGGGCCATCTGGATGTGGGAAGAGTACTTTTTTGCGTCTCTTTAATCGAATGAATGATCTGGTTCGGAAATCGCAAATTGAAGGCCAAGTATGGTTTCGTGGTCTTGACGTTAATCAGAGGTCTGTAGACCCCGTGGAACTTCGTCGTCGTATAGGTATGGTTTTTCAAAAGCCGAATCCATTCCCTAAATCCATTTATGAAAACGTCGCATACGGCCCCACAGTAAATGGGTACCGGGGGAACATGAATGATTTGGTTGAAAATTCTCTTCGACGAGCGGCTATTTGGGAAGAGGTTAAGGATGACCTGGGTAAGAGCGGACTTGCTTTATCTGGCGGTCAACAACAACGTCTCTGTATAGCCCGCGCATTAGCTGTTTCTCCTGATGTATTGCTCATGGACGAACCTTGCTCGGCCTTAGACCCGCTCGCAACCACTAGGATTGAGGACCTCATCCACGAGTTATCGGATGAATATACGATAGTAATTGTGACTCATAATATGCAACAGGCAGCGCGGGTTTCTGACAGGACCGCATTCTTTATGGTTTCGGACGATGGCTCAGGATCTCTGATCGAATGTGATGAGACCCAGAAAATATTTACTAACCCAACGGACGACCGAACAGAGGCGTATATTACCGGAAGGTTTGGATGATTATGTCTCATATAGCGATGTTGATTAAGGATGAGGGAAATTATGGCTAGAACACAATATACACTGGAATTAGAAGGGGCACAGGACGATCTGTTATTGCTAGGACAGCGAGTTGAAGCCACTATAGGCGATTCTGTAGAAGCGCTACAGAATCGCGACTTCAAATTGGCAGAAAAGGTTGTGACTGATGATGATGAGATTGATCGATTGCAGATTCTCCTTGAGGAACGCTGTATTGACATAATCGCAATGCAGGCTCCGATGGCATCAGATTTACGACGAATAGTCACTATCATCCATGTTGGAACAGAACTGGAACGTATCGCTGATTACGCAGAAGGTATTGCAAAAATAGTGTTATTAATGGGCGACGAGCCGCCCTTAAAGCGTCTCATCGACATTCCACGTATGGCTCAAATCGGAATGGACATGCTTAGGCGAAGCTTACAAGGTCTTGTCACTCTTGATGCTAAAATCGGAGAGGCGGTGGCCAATGATGACGACATGGTGGATGCTCTCTATCAGCAAATCCTCCGGGAACTCCTCGGTTATATGATCGAGAATCCATCTAGCATACAACGGGCGACCTATCTACTATGGGTGGCCCATGATCTTGAGCGAATTGGTGATAGGGCTACTAATATTGCTGAGCGAGCGATCTATTTGGCAACTGGGAAGCTTCCACATTTTGATTGATATATTCGTTGGAGTGATAGTTTAAGTGTTAGCCGGTTTGGGTCTCGTATTAGACACGGTTGGATCCTTTTACCAAAATACGATGATTGATTTTATTGCGTCGCGGAGCCCTATTAGTGCTTAGAAACCAAAATGATACGGAAGTCATCCGTAGATTGAGTAATGTCTACCCAGCCGTAGTCGGCGACATTATGGATAGAATGGGTTACACAAACCAAGTTATGCATCCAAGAATACAGCCTATTCGAAATGACGTAAAAATAGCTGGTAGGTGTCTTCCTGTATCGGTGCGTGCGGTGTACGAGGTTCCTGATGGGTCTCCTTACGACCGTCTCCTTGATTCTGTAGAGGCCCTTTCTGCAGGCGACGTTTATGTAGCCAGCGTGCAAGGGGACTCAATAGGGGCGGCGTGGGGTGAATTGTTATCAACAGCGGCCTTAGGTAGTGGTGCTTTGGGCGCTGTAATAGATGGGGCTGCCCGCGACATAGGAAAGATCGACGAGCTAGGTTTTCCTCTGTTCTGCGCCGCTAAAAGTCCTGCAGACTCACGCGGTAGAATAGAAGTTGAATATTTCGGACGATCTATTCGTTGTGCCGGAGTGCAGGTTGATCTAGGTGACTACATCGTAGGAGATTGGGACGGAATAGTTGTAATTCCTTCAGGAATAGTGTCCGATGTGCTTGATGAGGCTGAACAAAAATCGTCAGGCGAAGACGAAGTTAGAGCCCGACTATTAGCCGGTGAGAGTGTTAGAAAGATATTTGAAGAGACCGGAATTCTATAAAGATTTTACTTTCCCGGTCGTTATTCAGAGGCACCAGTATGCCAAACGGATACTCTACCATTGGAGGGCTCCATCATTACGACATCACCGCTGTTAGTCGATAGATGTGGATGTGGATGACATCTATGCATAATCGGCAGTCCTGCCAATGCTGCCCCTTGAACCATAACGGGATTAGTGCTGGCAAAAATCAGTCCTAACGGTACCATCTTTCGCGATTTCATCTCGCTAAGCATCCATGACGTCGCTATTCCCCCTTTTGAAGTGGGGAAAATCAGAATCTTATTGACATAACTAATCCCAAAAAGATCATGTTCTTTTCTGGAAAATATGCCGTTTTCGCGATCCAAGTCGTATCTTGCGCTGAACCCGTGTTGAGAAACTAAGGCTTCTCCATGTGTGTCCGGACCCAGTCCAGGCGGGCCTTCAAAAACTATATCTGGGGCACGCTTTGGTAGTGTCATCGGTCAATCGTCCCGGTAATCGCAGCTTTAATACAGTCTTCCGTCCTTCGTAGAACCGCGTTGTATCCGTAACCTCCGATGATATTTGCAAGTTTGGCAGAATCTGTGACGAGTGTGTGATATCCGTGGGTAGCTCGCAACTCGTGCGGAGCCATTACATAAAAACATGTTCCTGCCAGAGTTAGCATTCCTGCTCGGTCTAGATCTCTGATTATTCCTAATCGCGCCGCTTCATTCCGCACTATTGGGCTTGTTGTACTGACTAGTCGCGTTGATGAATGGCATTTACTTCCATCAAGCATGATTGAAAGCTCTTTGAGTTCAAATAATGACAATTGTGGAGCGCTGAAAACTACAAGGTCGGCTTTTGATGACTCGGGTACGTACTCATTGATCAGGTTGAAAATTGTTTCCTCGGATACCGAAATTGTTGCTACTGGCGGCTTGCCTCCAAACGCAACTTCTATAGTCGGGGCTTCAGGTGTAATTCCAACCCAGTGAAACATACCTAAAGATCCAAAACTTGCTAGTGCGGCACCAAGAGCCTTGAGGTCGTCAGGGCTAGGGCTAAGATGAGACCCAACGAAACAGGGTACTTTCCAATAGTCGTTGAGTTGGCGTCCCACAATTGCGCCTAAAGCTCCCCAGTCAGCGCGGCCTGAAGGACTGGCTGTGCAGTCAACCAATACAGTAGCAAGTCTTTGCTCATTGCAGTGATATCCGTAAGCAGGGACTCTGCCAGTTATTCCAGCCATAAGAGCGGCTGGACCTGCCTCAAAGTTTGATCGGGCTCCACATATAGAATTGGCCCAGATAACAGTGCCTGTGTCCCCCCATGCCAGGTTTTCACCCAGAGTTGGCTGATCAATAGTCTGATAATTTACACAGGTATTACATACATATGCCCCCATGGTTTCAAGGGAAGCTTGGATTTGCTCAGTACGTTTGGCCCAAATTAGATTTTGTCCCAATTCCGCTGCTCTGGCAGGATCTGAGGCCTGCCCATTTGTGGTTGTCGGAATCCTGAACTTTATTCCTGTGTCAGCTAGTTGTTGAAGATAACCGACACCGAATTCCCTTAATGACTCTGCATCTGATGCTAAATGTGCTGACCTGACTCTAACAAATTGCTCGGCACCGAAAAACTCGCCCACGTCGATTTGATATTGAAGAGCATCTCTAGTGTTAGAACCACTTTTGCCATCCATAATGTCGTGCTCTTCATTGGTAAGACGCATAGGGACCGGACCTTAATATATTTTTCTATACTGTTATTGAAACGACTACAGGATTACACCGTTAGTTTAAGGCACATTGCCCGGTATAAACATTGAACAATCTACTTGGGCTTGGTCAAATGCCTTTAGTAGCCCATACTAGCCTGGATATCCTCTAAAACTAATCGCAATTACTTCTTTTCACCGAGCTTCAGTCTCGGACATCTATTAGGAGCTAGGTTGAAAAGCCCCAAGTCTTCACTGTTGAGTTATGCATACGTCTCTCTGATATTTACGATGGGGCTGGGTTTGGCCGGTTGGATGCCCACCATGAGCTTTTTATCAACTTTCCTTAGAGACAACGCTGGCGACAATGTCATGCCAGCAGCATTAATCATGATTTGCATACATGCAGGATCCGTCATATGCGGACTTTTTGCGGGACCAATTATGGCCCACTTTGGTAGCAGGCGTACATTTTCAATTGGATTAGGAGGCCAAGCCGCTTATCTCTGGATACTTGCCCTAATTCCGAACCCGGAGGCAGCTTTCTATTTTGCAATTCTTGCCGGAATTTTCCTTGCTTTTCATTGGACGGGGCTACAATCGGCTTTGATCGAGGTGGCCCCCACTGAATCCAGAGGACTTGCAAGCGGTATCGCTAGCTTTGTATTAGTTCTCTCCCCCGGTATAGCCGGTCTGATTATGAGTCTCATTGCGGGAGATTCTGGCCTATCGGTATTCGGTCCCATTGCTGCTAGTTTGGCTTCGTTGGCGTTCATCCTTTCTCTCATTACTTCACCAAGTACATCTCCAATAGGCAACAAATCACAGCCTGGTCTATCGATGGTAAAAAATCTGGTTCGTAGGCGCGGGGTATATAGGATGTTCATTATTCGTGGAGTCGGAGCAATGTCGTATGCCGTGTTTAATCTACTTGCGGGACCTCGTCTATATGACGTCGGCGGAGGCTTAGAATTTGTTGGTCTATTTCTTCTCGGTGGTTCACTCGCTGGCGGATTCGCACAAGTAGCTTTAGGAAAACTTTCCGACATTCTTGGTCGGAGCCGTCTCTTTGGATTAGTTATAGCTCTGGCTGCAATGAGTTCAGCCGGATTTGCATTTGCCGAAGATATATCTTACCTATTGTGTTTTTCCAGCCTTCACTGGTTTGCCCAATCGGCGTACCAGACTTTAGGAGTTGCATTGGGAGGTGATGCGTCAGATAAACATGAAATAGGTACAATGAATGCATTACTGACGGTTTGTTACTCAATTGGCCTCGCTAGTGGTGCATTGATAAGTGGTTTTCTTTCTGGTGGTGCCGAGACTGTTGTTTTGATTGTCAATGCTCTATTGTTGTTAACAACGGTCAAACTTGGCTTTTCACTTCATCACATCAAGCCTAGGACTAGTACGGAGATTTAGCTTCTTGTTCAATAAACTGAGATCAGAATGGCTTGTTCACAGCGGCTATTCCAGAGATTTTGGATCAGTGCTTAGGTGGATGCGTTGGGATATCCCGTTACGAATTTTTCCACTAATTGCAGTTCCGTTAGCAATTGTAGGTTTTTCTTCTATCTCTACTGAACAAATTGGATTGGCAGATGTCCAAGACGATGCTTGGTGGATTGTTATGGTCGCCCTGCTCGTGCCCGTGTTCCTCGTTTCACTGCTATTTTCGATGCGATATATGGTCGGGTACAGCTTTTCGAAAGCTGCTTTACCACTCGAAATTCTTTTCTATTTAATACTCAACCCAGTAGCTGAAGAGATGTTCTTTAGAGGGCTTGCGCAAAGTCAACTAGCATATCTGTTAGGAACAGAAATAAGTATTATTGCGGTAGCCTTCATTTTTGGTTTTCACCATTGGCTTGCCGGGTTCTCCTTTAAATTCCTTTGCCTCGCAACTGTTGGCGGCTTCGTTTTTGGTGTAATTTCGGCTGGTTCCGGATCCATTTTACCAGCGGTGCTACTTCACTCGGCAGCCGACCTCGGGCTGTTTATCATAGGGCCTTGGTATGCCTATAGAATCAATCAGCGCCCCAGTTACTCTAAATCTTTCATTGGACGAATGCACTGAAGGGCCGTACGATGACGTGTCTATGTCCTCGTAGCTCAGCTGGATAGAGCGTATGGTTGCGGACCATAAGGTCGGAGGTTCGAGTCCTCTCGAGGACGCCCTTGCAGGTTTCTTATCGATATTATTAGCGGTAAGCGGATGCCTGCATCTCAAAAAGCTTTGAATATTTGCCTTTTAGGGACACTAGGTGCTCGTGGCTTCCCTGCTCTAAAACCTGACCATCCTGCAAGACGATTATACGATCGGCCATACGAACTGTGGTAAATCGATGGGAAATAAGGATAGCTATGCGATTCTGGGATAATTCTTGAAATCTATCAAATACCTCATGTTCACTTTCGACATCCAATGAAGAAGTAGGCTCATCTAGGATGAATATCTGGCCATCTCTCATATAGCCTCTAGCCAACGCAATTTTCTGCCATTGTCCGATCGATAAATTAGTTCCGCGTTTGAACCATCTGCCTAGTTGGGTATCGTACTTTTCGGGTAATCGATCAATGACTTTGTCAGCTCCACTCTTTTTCGCCGCCGCTTTAATCTTCTGATCATCATCGATGTCTTCTAAGGAGCCATATCCGACGTTAATTCCTGCCGACTCCTGATATCTGCCATAATCTTGAAAGATAATTCCGACATTTTTTCGAAGATCTGTTATCGAATAATCCCTTATGTCCCTTCCATCTATCGTAATTGATCCTTTATCAACATCGTAAAATCGAGCTAGTAACTTAATTATCGTTGTTTTACCGGCTCCATTCGCGCCAACGATAGCAACCGTTTCTTTGGGATGCAGTGTCAAATTAAGCCCATTTAACACCACCTCGTCAGTGCCGGGATATGTGAAGTGAACATCAGAAAATACGATTCCTTTTGTAATTGGTGAGGGTAACTCTAGGCTTTCCTGGAAATCCGAGATTAAGGGTTCAAATTCCAAGAACTCAAAAAAGTTGTTAACAAATAGTCCTCTTTCATAAATCGATGTAACGCTTTGTAATAATTGGGTCGTAGCATCCACGGTAGCCTGGTATGCCTGATAAAAGATACCGATGGCGCCAAGCCCAAGATTTCGGGAGAGGACTTGAATGGTTATATAGATGAATACTGAAGCGCTTCCGATTGCACCTAGTATCTGAAGCACTAGTGCGGCTCGAGAACTCCTGATCGTCAAACTAGCGTTCTCACTAAAGAATTGATCAAAAGTATTGCGATATATCGATATGAGATACCTCCCTAAATTGAAGATACGCAGCTCTTTGATGTAATCGTCGTTGGTTATTAGCCAACGGAAGTATGCTAATCGCCTGACAGTAGGTGATCTCCATGTTTGCAGTTGAAAACGCTCTCTGCTGAATTTAACTTCGATTCCTAAAGCAGGGATCGTGGTTATTAGGACAACCAGTACCACCCACCAGCTAAGTGTGAATAAAAGGGCCATCATCGTTAGCAATGTGATTGCGTTCTGAGCAATAGCAAACGATTCTGAGACAATCTGTAGGGGTCCTTCACGAGCCTCTCTTTGGGCATTTTCCAGCCGGTCATAAAAAGCTGCGTTTTCAAAATATGAAATGTCGAGAGACTCTGATTTCTCAAGGATCATTAGATTAGTTCTATTGGTGAACAGGTCGCCTAACAAGGCCCTTATAGCAATGCCCGATGTCCGCAATATGAATCCAATAATCATTATCGCTAGGTGTAGTCCAATGAGTTGAAGTATCTGGCGAGGGTCAGAGGAATTGGTTCTCAATAGCAATTCAGCCTGATTCAATATTGCTCCGAAAACCCACACCGAGGCGGCTGGAACTAACGCATTTGTTACCGTTATCGTGCTCAAAAGTAAGGTTAATGGCTTGTTTGTATCCCAAACAAGTACAAGGACTCTGATAGCGTTTCGGAAAGATTCATTTACTCTAGCTATCTTGAATTGGGTTTCATTGCCGCTACGAAATTGATGGTATCCCGAACTCATAAAAATGTTCAAAACTGCATTATGAATATATCGGCTGTTAGGCTAGATTGCATCAGACGCCGCTCCATCGACAGTTATCGCGGCTCCTGATACATATGAGGCAGCGTCCGAGGCCAAAAATGCAACCACCGATGCGACCTCCTCTGGCTTTCCGATTCTTCCAATGGGTACCTCACGACCCAGTGAAGCAACAAAGGATTCCCATGGCACATCATTACTCTGTTCTGCCCACCGTCGTCGCGTTTGGGCGCTTTTTATTTGACCCACCATGACGGTGTTTACCAGGATATTAGGGGCGAAATCCTTGGACATTGCCTTTGTCAAAGCGATGCCAGCCGCACGACTGACAGATGTTGGGAGAGATTCTCTTCCAGGTTGTTTTCCACCAGCATGAGTGATGTTGATTATCCGAGCAGATTTTGACTTATTTAAATAGGGCATGGCAGCCCGAGAACAGCGTATCGCGCCAAATAGCTTTAGTTGAAGGTCATCGTCCCAGGAGCCATCATCTACCTGATCAAATGATTGGGCGGCAGACGTACCAGCATTGTTCACCAATATATCAATGGTCCCGAAATACGAGTATGTCTGATCGATAAATCTTTGTACTTGCACCGGAGCGGTCACATCACACTGCATCGAAAAGATGTTTGTTTCAGAGATACCGTGCAATTTTTTTTCAGCAGCTAATAATACATCTTTACGGCGGGAGCATATTGACACACGCGCTCCTTCTTCCAACAACGTTTTGGCTATGGCAAAACCTATCCCTTCACTACCCCCTGTTACTATTGCTGTTTTGCCCGTCAAGCCTAGATTCATAGTTAGTGTTATTCTTCCCCTTCGTCGGTTCCATTTGAGCGGCGACCCCGAAATGAGTTCGGCCCCGATTGTGTCGCTGTATCGTCGGACGAGCTCTCGCTAACTTCACTAGGGTTAGCGAAATTAGATTTAATGTGCAGATCTCTTTGCGGAAATGGTATCTGTATTGACTCTTGGGCGAATACTCGATCAATTTCGTAATGCAGATCACTCAGAGTGGCCAGTCTCTTGGCAGGGGCGTCTACCCAGGCATAAACTCGGAAATTTAGAGCTGAATCACCGAATTCTATAAAAAACACCTTAGGTTCCGGTGTGTCCAACACGTCAGGATGATTTTGGATGACTCCCAGGATGAGCTTCTCAGCTTTCCGAGTGTTGGTACCATACGCTACACCAACCGTGAACTTGATACGTACGGTCATGTCAGTATGGGTCCAGTTATCAACCTGGTTTGTTAGAACTTGTGAATTAGGCACGATCACCTGTGTGAATTCAAATGTCCGGATGATTGTAGCTCTCAGTCCAATCCTTTCAACTACTCCGCGCACACCATTAACTTCAATGATGTCTCCATCTTTGATTGGTCGCTCGGATAGCATGATAAGGCCAGAAACGAAGTTTTCTGCGATTCGTTGTAGGCCAAATCCCAAACCTATTCCCACTGCACCTAATGGAACCAACAAGACCCCGAGGTCGAACCCTAAAGCAGACAGTGCAATGTATATGCCAATAAATAAAACCGAGCCTCTTACTAGGGTGCCGGCTAGATGAGAACCACTGGCCGTTAAACCTGCCTTTGAAGCAACTTCCTTAATCACCCGCGAGGCTATTCTGTTAGCGATTAGGTAGGTGATAAGAGCAATGAGAAGAACCTGGATAATCCCAAGCAAAGTCACCGGATTTCCCTGAAGGCTAGTAAGTTGTGTGTTTAACACATTCCAAATGAGAAGAAGAAGATCCATGGTTTTGGTTTCCAATATTTGCAACCTATATAATGACTACAACAGGTCTTAATCGGTCACATCATATAACGAACTGGTGCGGCCGAGACTTACCTGATAATCATAATAACAGCCCGTTAGCGAAGCTACGGTATTAGGAGCGATTTGGTGCGGTCAAATTTCGTAAAAGACAAGTTGAATTCTGGAGAGACTTCTGTAGGGACTTTCCTTAATCTGTGTTCTCCTATGGCGGCAGAAGCCTTGATTGCATTAGGGTACGAATGGGCGGTCGTCGATACCGAACATAGTGCATGGGATTTTGCTGACGCTACAGCAACTTTTGCTGCAATCGAGGCAAAGGGCGGCATACCTTTAGCCCGAACCTGGGACCACTCTCGTGTTGCGATATCAAGGCTTTTAGACGCCGGTGCTCTCGGATTAGTCATTCCCCACGTCAGCACCGCCGAAAGTGCTGAACAATTCGCTGATGCCTTCCGCTACCCGCCACTTGGCCATCGATCCGTTGGTTCAAGTCGCGCGACCCTATTGAACTCTGAATACAGGAATGGTTGGGCAAACGATAATGTGATGCTAATTCCACAAATCGAAGATCCAAACGGAGTGGCAAATGTCTATGAAATCGCATCTATCGAAGGGGTGGACGCCATATTTATTGGGCCAAACGATCTCGCACTAGAAATGGGACTGACCGCAAATGATGTATTTACTCATCCAGACCATCTTGCAGCGATCAATGAGATATTGAACGGAGCAAAAAAAGCAGGCAAACCTGCTGGCCTTTCAGTGTCAGACGGCGCCACCGCAAAACGATTCATCAAGGATGGCTTCACAATGATCGATTTATCGAATGACTTTAGACTACTCCAAAAGTCAGCCTCAAATGAATTGGCTAAGGCCATACGCTAACAGCGATCGGAATATGCTAATTTTTTGACCGGGTTTGACAACGTTCCAATTATCGGATGATGTATCTCTACCACATCATCATGAGCCAGGGCACAATCCTCAGGAACAATGATTCCGGTGCCTGTAGTAAGCACGGTCCCAGGGTAAGTAGGGTTGTTGCGAGTGAGATAGTCCGATAGGTCGGCAAATTCTCTGCGAATCAAACTCAGATCTACCGACCCTTCAAAAAGAGTTTCACCACCACGAAGGATTGTCGCACTCAATTCACCTGCTCTAGGGTCGGGTATGTCGTCTGTGGTCACCAATATTGGACCGAGTGCTAGGCATCCATAAAATACTTTTGATTGAGGCAAGTACAGAGCATTTTCCCGTTCTATGTCCCAGGCTGAATTGTCATTGCAAAGGGAATACGCAAGGGCTCGGCCGTTAGAGTCCATCACGAACGCCAATTCGGGCTCCGGTGCTGTAAACGATGAGTCAGCTCTTATCGATATGGCCTCATTCGGGCCGACCGCATGCCGGTAGTCTCCCTTGTAAAATAGCTCTGGTCGTTCCCCTAGGTAAACTTGGTTATACATGCTTGTAGGGTTGTCTATCTCTTCGTCTCGAAACTCGGCGCTTTTCCGGTAGGTAACGCCCGCCCCCCAAGCCTCGGGTATTTTTAATGGAATCGTGAGTTTAAACTGATTGCTTACGTTAGTCAGTTCCTCAAATGAGGGTCCGCGTACGGTGCTTTGCTTGGAGGCAACGTCCTCTAATGGGGAGCCGGATCTGTCCGCCTCCTTAACCAGGTCAATGATCAAGGTTCCCGTTGGGAACAACTCAATTGTTTCACCAGCTATGAATCCCGATTTCGTTTCATCAGTGGATGTATCGATGAACTGCAACAGTTTCATGATCTATTTTCCTTTCATATAGTCTTGAACTTATTCAATCAAATTTGAGCCATGATCGATTTTATGTACTGATATTTTGTCTCCAGTTGACAGCCCAGTAACAGCGGAGCAATTTGAATTAGGGGCAGCAAATTCTAGGTATCCAGCACTACCAATAACACCAACAACTTCAACATCATGCTGATAACTACTAACCACCGGTATATTTGCACACCAGCCAGCGGTTTCCGTGGCATTGCTTCGAACTTGAAGAATTTGAGTTGCCTCATCTAACCAATCCTGTGGGATATTGGTAATTAAGTTACCGAATGAATCCTCGTAGATGATCGTCGCATCAATAATATTGTTGGATTGGATTACTGCTTCTTCGAAAGCAATCTCATGAATTTGAGATGTTTTTTCACCCAGAAGATTTGCTTCTACCCCATTTGCGTAGTGGGCGGCTACTGGAGCAAATACATCACGCCCGTGAAATGTATTGCTAATTGTATTCATCCAATAATCACGTTGAGTCAAATGATAAAAAGTACACTCAACATTACTGTTTTGTGTAACTCGTGAAAACACTCCGTTGTCTGGCCCAATATACGTTTTCGGCCCGGATTTAATCAATATGGGCCTTCTGGAGGACCCTACACCTGGATCAATGACTGCAACGACTACGCATACGGCCGGCAAGTATGGAAGTACAAACTCCAAAGTATAGGCAGCCTGGGTAATATCTCCTCGCTTGATTCCATGAGAAATGTCTAGTATTCGGGTTTCAGGACAATTGTTAATCAGAACAGATTTCATAATAGAAACATAAGGGTCGCTGTACCCAAAGTCGGTAAGCAACGCGATGGTTTTCGGTTGAGATAATTGGGGCATATCTAAAATAAGACCGGATTTAAATTTGGGACGCCAAAAGCTGTCTCGGCCTGGCGCGCAGCCTGCCTAATAGCTTCAGCGACGGTCTGCGCTGCAAGGCTGCCGACCAAATCCACACTCGCATACTGCTGACTACTGCTACAGGAGCTTGAAAACAGCACGTCACCATCGTGACTGGTGTGTGATGGATAGATTGAGCGAGCGATACCATCATGAGCCATGTTAGCGACTTTACAATGTTCAGCCTTGCCAAAGGCAGCGTTCGTCATTATGCATCCTATAACCGTATTCTGGCCGGCACTGTTGTCCAGTGAAAGAACGTCCAGTGACGATGCCAAACGATCATTTTCTCTTAGTCCAGCCAATGGAGAGCCATCCGCATCGATAATGGTGCCCAACGGGTTAGCTATCACAATAGCTCCTACCTTGAGATTGTCCCTGCTCACAGATGCCACAGCCAGGCCTGTTTTACAACCAAACGTGCCTGGCCCTGCAGTGGCGCCTGTCCCGGCACCCACATTACCGGTGGCAAATGAATCAGAGTCGGCGTTTGCTATCGCTAAACGTCCATGCTGTTCTCGTGGCCATACCATGTCGCCCACTGTCAGGTCGAATATGACTGCTGCAGGGACGATCGGAATCGGACCGCCTGGGGTCATATACCCCTGTCCCCTTGACCGCAGAATTTCCGCAATGCCACTTGCAGTGGATAGACCCAATGCGCTTCCACCGGTCAACACTAATGCATCTACGTATTGAACGGACTTAGTAGGGTGGAGAAGATCTATTTCTCTTGTTCCCGTTGCGGATCCCCTTGCATCAACCCCGCAAGAGGCCGAGCCTGGGAAATGAATTACTGTCACGCCTGTCCCACCCTTATTGTCGGTCCAGTGTCCTACCTTGACGTTCCCAATGGACAAAAAATCGTTGCTTTCAAATGAAATATTCATCTAATCGGGTATAGCACTCTCTCTCACCAATTCAGACACGTATTCTCTTAGTGTGGACTCAGGGTCAATATTTAACCTTAACGCCATGTCGCATATTCCCATAAGGGAATGGGCAACGTATTCTTTTTTGCGTTTCTCAGACCAAGACTCTATGTCGGAATTGGAGGGAGAGAAGTCAATTTCGTTATGTGTTGGGTAGCATGAATCAGGTGGATCAAAATCAATCCTCCCGAACAGCCGGGAAGCCTGTATCAATGCTGGCATCATGGAATCTTTCGAAACTGCCCGTTTTGATCCAGGTTCGTTCCGTTTGATATCTTCCCACAACTTGATTGCATCTTCCGTCGTATTGGCAGAATCGTCACCAAAAACATGCGGGTGGCGTCTGGTCAACTTGTCGTGAGCCCTAGAAATAACATCTACTAATGAAAATTCATCGGTCTCAGATGCTATTTCACATTGGATTAGAATGTGAAATAGCAGGTCTCCTAACTCTTCACATAGAAAATCCGTGTCGCACGCGTCTATTGCGTCCAAGACTTCGAAGGCCTCTTCCAATAATCCTTGTTTGAGGGAATGGTGTGTTTGTTCTCGGTCCCAGGGACAGCCAGAGGGCGATCGAAGAACCGATATCACTTCAATCATTTGCAAGATTTGAGTAGCGACATTGTCATGACTAATTTGATTGTCCTTGTTTTTTGACATATTGCTTTCCGTGATGGTCTCTAGAATTGTAAGATTTAGTCCGGAAAAACGCATTCTATCGGAAGAGATAAGGATTCGGTCACGGCACTAAAACGAACCTCTTTGTACAAACAGCACCTATCTCTCGGTGCCCGCATGGTCGATTTTGCGGGCTGGGAGATGCCTGTCCAATATGAAGGATTGATCCCTGAACATGAGGCAGTTCGCAACGCTGTTGGAATGTTCGACGTTTCCCACATGGGTGAATTTATCATCGACGGCCATGATAGCACTGAGTTCCTTCAATACACTCTGACAAATGATGTGAGCCGCCTAAAGGTCGGTCGGTCTCAATATTCACTTTTATGCAATGAGGATGGTGGAGTCATAGATGATTGTATGCTCTACCGATTAGAAGCCTGTAAGTTTTTATTGGTGGTAAATGCTGCTAATTCTGACAAGGATTACCCATGGATCCAAAGCAAAGCACGACACTATGACGTTCATGTCAGTGACCAGACTGACTCGTACGCACTCCTTGCTATACAAGGTCCCAAAGCAACCAGCTCATTGCAAAAGCTTAGCAAAGACGACTTGAAGGAATTAAGACGAACGGAAATCAGGGCCATCGAGGTCTGTGGACATCAATGTCTTGTAGGGCGTACCGGCTATACGGGTGAAGACGGATATGAAGTATTTTGTATGCCTAGCATTGCCGATGAAATTTGGGCCTCGGCTATTGATCAAAGCGTAACGCCTTGTGGATTGGGTTCCCGAAACACCCTACGATTGGAGGCTGGCATGGCTCTTCACGGGCACGAAATCAGCGAAACTATAACTCCTGTTGAAGCCGGCTTGAATGGTGTAGTCGCATTTACCAAGGAAGAATTTGTCGGGAAGCGGGCTATAGCTAACATATTGAACTCGGGCACTCCTAATCGACTAATGGGATTAGTTATGATGGATCGTGCCGTGCCAAGAGATGGCTATGTTGTATATACAAGTAATGGAGAAGGTCTAGTTACAAGTGGCACTTTTTCACCGACATTGGAACGTGGGATCGCTATGGCTTATCTACCTAGTCAGGTTCAGGTAGGCGACAATGTCTCCGTTGTGATCCGAGATAAACATTGGGCTGCCGAAATAGTAGAATTACCTTTTTACAGCAACGTAACTAAATGGCGAGCTAAATGATTGGAGTAAATCATTGAATGACCAAATTCTTCCATCAGATTTGAAATATACAAGAGAGCACGAGTGGATCAAGATAGAGGGTAGGGAGGGTTTGATAGGGATAACCGATTATGCCCAAAGCCAACTCGGTGACGTGGTTTATGTGGAGCTACCGACGCCTGGCACAACTTTTGCACAGGCGGATACTTTTGGAGTCGTAGAATCTGTGAAGGCAGTCTCTGATCTCTATATGCCCATTGGAGGGCAAGTTGTCGCTAAAAACGATACATTACTTGACAATCCCGAAAAGATTAATGAGAACCCCTATGGTAACGGTTGGATCATAAAGATCGAAGTCGATACCGAGTACAACACCGATGACCTTTTAGATGCAGAACAATATGAAAAGCTAGTTAATGACCTACATCCCTAACACCGATAATGATCGTCGGATAATGCTTGAGGCTATCGGCATAAAGTCCATAGATCAATTGTTTTCTGACATTCCAGAATCCCACAGAGACCCCGATCTTAAACTACAGGAAGCCCTATCAGAGATGGATGTGTTGGCGCATCTAAAAGCCATAGCTAATGAGAACGAGTCGCTGGAACAACTTCTGTGTTTTGCGGGGGGTGGATGGTATGACCATTATGTGCCTGCTTTCGTTGATCAATTAATGTTAAGGAGTGAGTTCTATACCTCATACACTCCTTATCAACCTGAAATCAGTCAAGGGACTCTACAAGCGATTTACGAATTTCAGAGCATGATTTGCGACTTGACGCAACTCGATGTTGCAAATGCTTCAATGTATGACGGTGGATCAGCACTCGCCGAAGCAATCACTGTGGCAGTAAATACAACGGGACGTACCAGAGTTGTAATCGCCGAGACTGTCGATCCTGCCTACGCTTCTGTTGCACGAACCTACGCCAGCCCCCTTGACATAACTATTTGTAGCGCCAAGAATTTTGACGTGGGCGAAAACGGGGTCATGATCGAGTGCCAGGAGCGTCTTCGCTCAGAGATTAATGATGAGACAGCATGTGTCGTTCTTCAACGTCCGAACTTTTTCGGTTGGCTCGAAGATTATGCTACTGTCATTCAATGCGCAAAAAGATGCGGCGCCGTTGTGATTGTCGTTGGTGATCCTGTTTCGCTCGGGCTAATTAAACCACCAGGAGAATTGGGTGCCGATATAGCTGTAGGTGAATTGAGGCACTTAGTTGGTCCACCAGCTTTCGGCGGTCCAGGTGCGGGATATTTTGCAACTACCTCAAAATTTCTTCGATCAGTTCCTGGCCGAATAGCTGGAAGAACAAAGGATAACGCTGGACGCAATGGGTACGTCCTTACTCTAAGAACTAGAGAACAGGACATTCGTAGGGAGCGAGCTTCCTCCAACATATGTACGAACGAGGCTTTAGTTGCGCTTGGAGCAACAATGCATATGGCCGCCCTCGGAAAGACCGGGTTGCAACATCTGGCCCGATTATGTCTGGAAAATGCTCATCTTGCGGTGGATAAACTGACAGGCAATAGCTTTAGACTCGGAACAAACAGGCCCTTCGTTAGGGAGTTTCCGCTTAAGTGTCCAGTACCGGCCCATGAAATTGTAGATAGTTTGGCTTCTGATGGAATATTGCCTGGAATAGATCTAGGTCAATTTTGGCCGGAACTTTCGCATCATCTGCTTGTCGCCTTCACCGAAAAGACCAATGATAAGGCCGTCGATCGGTTGATAAATGCGCTCGGGGCTATGGAATGAAAGAAGAGCCTGTAATCTATGAATTGTCATCTCCGGGTCGAGTCGGCGTACAACTTCCTCCTCTACGAAAACCTCAGAAAGGGATTGACGAATATCTTCCGACCGAAGAGATACGTGACGAATTACCTCTTCCAGAGGTATCCCAGATAGACGTCGTTAGACATTTTGTTAGGCTTTCGCAGCTCAATTTCTCTATCGATACCGATATGTACCCGTTAGGCTCCTGCACGATGAAGTACAACCCCAAGATCAATGAGGTAACCGGACGACTTTCAGGACTCAGTGCAATCCATCCATACCAACCTGACGGACAGATTCAAGGAGTGCTTAAACTTCTGTGGAATCTGCAGGGCCTTCTTTCGGAGATTGCTGGCTTTCCAGGAGTTACCTTACAGCCTTCTGCCGGTGCCCAAGGGGAATTTACTGGTCTGATGCTTATTCGCGCGATGTTGACTGAAAAAGGGTCTCCTCGAAGCAAAGTTTTAATCCCTGACTCTGCACACGGGACCAATCCCGCTACCGCAACTATGTGCGGCTATAAATCAATTGGGATTCCATCCGGCCCGGATGGAGAGATCGACATCGAAGCTATAGAACGGCTTCTTGATGATGATGTGGCTGCAATAATGATGACGGTCCCCAACACCCTGGGCGTGTTTGAGACCCGCATCGAAAAGGTATGTGATATGGCTCATACTGTAGGAGCTCAGGTTTATTGTGATGGGGCAAACATGAACGCTATGGTAGGTCGGGTCAGACCTGGAGATCTTGGCATCGACGTTATGCATCTCAATCTTCACAAAACTTTTAGTACTCCGCATGGCGGTGGAGGACCTGGTGCGGGGGCATTGTGTGTCAAAAAGCACCTGATTCCATATTTGCCGGGACCCACGGTAGCTATCGACAAAGACGATCAATATTTTCGGCAACATAGTCTTAGCAAAAGCATTGGAAAAGTACACAGTAATATGGGTAATTTTGGCAATCTAATAAGAGCCTATACATATATATTGAGCAATGGGAAATCTGGCTTAAAATCCATCGCTGATAATGCAGTGTTAAACGCTAATTACGTTCGGGTACGACTTCGTGATCGTTATGATTTACCTTTTGACAGGACATGCATGCATGAAGTCGTGTTTTCGGGCACACGACAAAAAGCTCTTGGAGCTAGTACTTTAGACATCGCCAAACGTCTAATTGACTATGGATTTCATCCTCCCACCATCTATTTTCCCTTGATCGTGCCGGAGGCCATTATGATCGAGCCAACGGAGACTGAATCCCGGGAAACTATAGACAGATTTATTGAAGCACTAGTAGCAATAGCTGACGAGGCAGAATTTGATTCATCTATTCTGAGAAGCGCCCCGGTCTCCGCCCCACTTGGACGACTTGATGAAGCTACGGCAGCCAGACAGCCAGATTTGAGATATTCACCCCGATAATAATGGTTTGGCCATCATTTTTTATGGCCAACGGAGCCTCACCGTTCTCAGATCGCCGGAATCTTGTTCAACATACGCTAATGTATCAGCGTCTGGTGATAGCTCCCACATAAAACTGTCAATCTTAAATTTCGAAGCACCATTCAGCAGTTGCAATCTGTTAACCTTACCTGTGTTGAATGGGAGCCAATAGACTTGATGCTCATCATTTCGCGACTCCCTAGCTGGAATGAACAATATCCCCTTTCCGTTTGGCTGCCACCGAAAGCTACCGGTGAAACCCAGTCTTGTATGGGCGCCAGTATCCATGTCATATAACCACGGCCCGGCAAAAAAGGGATCGGATTGTGGGGCCCGGATATATATCAACTGATTGTACCGTGGGGATAGTTCGATCAGAGCCAGATCAGACAATGACAATAGTACGTCCAATCGATCTGAACTAGGCCAATATCTCCATACTTGAGTACTCGACGTCTTCGACTCTTTCCCGACAATTAACAGGCTTTTTCCATCCGCCGTCCAGCCAAGTGGACGACCTATTAGTCTCAATATTGACTTCCTGTCACTACCATCACTATTTGCTATGTATACAGTAGACATATCAAACATTCTTATACCGCCAGATGGATAAGTCACGGCGTAGGCAATTTTCGTGTCGTCAGCTGAAAATCTTAGACTGTTATATACGCTCCACAAGTAATAGGGGCCTTCTTGAGCATTATTGATTCGAATATTTCGTCCGCTATCGAGATACTCAATTGTCCTTGTTCCGAGAGGAGACCTTACGATGGGATTTGCTCCGATAAAACGAATACCGCCTGTCTGCAACTGAAGTTGCCAAGCACCTACTAAATTATCCCTCTCGTCCAAAGTTATTATAGATTTGGAGTCATCGCTCCATTTAAACCAACTGCAACAATCATGTGCAATTAGTCCAGAATTGTCGTGTTCAAGTGAATTTTCACCTGAAACCACATTGTATGAGATCAATAGTACAGCGATCGACAAACTCATACTGGCTAAAGTTTTGAAAACTAATCTCAAGTATGGTTTTAGTATTTTCATATACTATTCAATCCATCGCTTATAGTAATTATTGAGAATGGGTCCACCAAAACGAATGCTTGGCTGGTCATATATCGACTGCCAACGACCAAGGTTACTTACGTCTATCTCAAACAGATGACCAGATATACCGAGTGTGGAATCATCCCAATTGGCATCAATATAGTCGACTGGATTAACTGCACGTCGCATTGAATCGGTCCGGATCTCAAGATGCAGATGGGGGGATACAGTGCAGTTTTCGGGATCCTGCCAATCCCCGTTAAGCCCTACCACATCCCCTGCCACGACGGCTTGTCCAATAGCGAGGTGACTAGATCGAACTCGAAGATGCCCATATACCGAATATAGGTCATTACCATGATAAATCACTACATTATGAGGCCATGCTCCCCAAGGCCCGTCGATGGAAAATACAGTTCCGTCGCCAATGGCCAATACTGGCTCACCGCATTCGGCCGAAAAATCGATGCCAAAATGCAAGCCTTGGCCCTCGTCATACACCGTATTTCGTTGCATATGTGCGATCTTAGTGTTGCCATACATCTGACTTACGTGCCACGTGGTATAGCTGGGTGGCCCAGCAAACGGCATCGAAAATGGCTTGCCAGAAGTCGAGGCCGGCGACACGTTCGGAAAGAAGATGACCAAAAAAGAGATAGCTATAAAAAGGCCAATTTTCCAGATCCCCACATTGAAACTAGCTAACATGCTTGAAAATCGCCGCACTTTAAGAGTTTGACATAACACATTTTGAATACTCACGAGTGAATGGATTGACATTTTAGTGTCGCAGAGATGGGGTTAGCGTCGCAACCGGTAAACATTGACCTTCTATAGAAAATGGTATTCACGCCAATTGCGTTGCACACACTTCTACTTAACCCTTAAATATTCATTTCTTTGAAATCGTTACTGCTCTAACATTTTGCCATAAAATATCTACTAGAGCTAATGATTATTATCGTTAGTAGGTAATCATCTCTGATTGGAACGATCGGACCCTAAAGTCCTTTCTCTCATATCTCTACGCTCAATAGTGTTCTTCGATTAAGTTTCCTTTTCTCCACCTAATCTTTTCCATTGGCTCCTCATCTTTTTGTCAATAATCAAATTCTACAGTGTGATATCCGCTCGCTCCGTCAGGATGGGGCGCAGCCGAATCTGAGTCTTGAATATTCCCATTTCCGTCAATTGCCCTCAATCTGAGCATATGTCTTCCTGGGGACAGTCCGGTCTGAGCACTCCAACGTCGCCAGGTGGTCACCCGTAGTTGATCTTCTAGATCGGCGTCATACCATCGATCATCGATATTCGTCTGATATTGAACTTTGGCAATACCACGATTCCCGGCAAACGCGATACCTCCGATTCTATTATTATGTAAACTCGACAATCGCACTCGGCTTCCGATCACTGGGTCGTCAAATGCGGATGTTGTCTTTACGATAGCCTTATTCGACCAGCCTCTGCGCTGCCAATACCCATTGTGATTGCCTTTGCTAACTCGGATTTCGCGCAGCCATTTAACGTTTTTCATTCCATATATACCGGGAATATATGCCCGGAGAGGGTAACCGTGGCCCGGCGTTAGAGCCGTTCCGTTCATTGCATAGGCAAGTGTTGTGTCTGCTTCCATAGCTTTTGCTATGTCTATAGAATCATCGTAGCCACCTTCTGCCACCAAAATCACCCGCTTCGTCCCCGGTTTAATTTGAACTAAATCCAAGACATCTCTTATCGGAATGCCAGTCCATAATGCGCATCCAATAAGAGGGCCACCTACCTCATTGGAAATACATTGGAGAGTCCCGAAAAATTCGTTTTTAGGCATCGCTAGGATCTGTTCGTAGGAAAAACTCTGTGGGGCCTCTACATTACCGGTGACCGACAGGTTCCAATCCTTAACGTTGATAATTGGAGTCCGGGTAGTTATGTCTACTGTGTAAAAGTCATCTACAGGGGTCACCAATTGTCGCTGAGTCGGGGATTGTGCAAAATCGACGCTGAACGATCGGAGATCTTTCAACAAGGGATGAGATTGCATGTGTAGCATATTCGAACTAGACCGGCTTTCATCTTCTGCTCTTTCACTTATTAATCGAGCAGCCAGCACTGATGTTAGTACCGATAAAGCGAATGCTGAACTCAACATCCTTCGTCGGCTCACTGAACTTGATCCATTAAGGGCTGGGTCAACACCTCCTGGCCTATCAGTCCCGATCGTTGATGTTGGTGTCATGATCCCAAAAACCAGCGCAATAACGACCACCGTTAGATAATCTTGATTAGTACTCGTACTTTGAACATTAATCACAGATATCCCAGTAACAACAAGAGTGTGTAGTGCAAAAGAGCAACCCATCTGCACAAAATGTTTTTCTGACGATAGCGTTCGTGATACTAGCCAATGTATCGATGCCATTGATAAAGTTAGTAGGGCGACTCCAGTAACTGCCAGTAGCTTTTTGGCAGTCTCACCAAGTGTCTCGATAAACCATGTAGCCAACTGGCCGGGAGATACTTCTATCAGCAAATCAGCAATGTCTAACGCTGGATTACTAGCTGCATCTACTATCGATAGCAGATAATAAATGGCAGCGAAGGCTAAACTCGTGACTAATAAATAGCTCATTTCACTTTCCGAAGTTGGTCTATTACTGATTTACGTTACCGAAATCGACACTTACCGTTAAAGCCATTATGACGGAGCCAACACATTTTGCCAGTAGTCATATAGAATTTGCATCAGTACTGGCAGCTGCTAGATACGGAATTAAGTGTATGGAGGGAGACGTGCCCAACCGATTTCCGTCAATTGTGTCGGCTATCGAACAATTAAAGTTGTCACTTAGGGCTAAATCGCCACGCACCCGGTCAACTTATTCGACCGGACTGAATAGCTTCCTCCAATATCTATCAGATGCTGGGATAAACCCAGACACCGATAATACTTCCGAATTATTGGACAACACTCTTGAAGAGTACTATTTATGGCTGGTTGATCGCTACGGAAGGCATTCACTTAGCACCGTAAATACCTATATGGCACCAGCAAGAGCATTTGCTAGATTTCTGGCTCGAAACGACTTGTGTCCCAACTTGTCATTAGTTAAGGCGCTAGAGAGATTAAAGGCAGTTGTTGTAAGTTTGCAATACCGTACTCCCAGGGTTGATTCAAACCTAGCCTTAATTGTAGATTTCGCTTTGAGTATGACCGTTCCACCTAGAACGAAAAAGAACTACGAGCATCGACTTAGACTCCTGAGGGATCAGGGAATCCTACATCTGCTATACAGCACTGGGCTAAGGCGAACTGAGGTGACTGCTTTAGATAGACGTGATGTGGAACACCGAACCGACGGTCAAACGATAATTCAGGGAAAGGGTGGGAAAGAGCGTGTGGTATTTTTTGACAAAGAATGCCTATATCAAGTCCGACAATATATCGATGAACGTGAGGACACGTTCCACCCACTATTCATACGACACAAGGGAACTCCTAGCGACCCCGGGAGAGGAGGTGAATCGGAACGGTTATCCCCTCAAAGCATTTGGATGATCGTAAAAAAGTACGCAAAAGCGGCAGGGATCGATGCTTCAACACATGACTTCAGGCACAACAAAGCTTCGACATTACTAAATCGGGGAGCCAATTTGTCGGAAGTGCAGGACTTATTGGGACACGCATCTCCTGCAACTACCAAGCTTATATATGCTCGCTACGAGACAGCCAAGCTACGAGAGGCTTTTGACCGATACAGTATGCCTCTCAGCGAAGCAGTTACCGATGAGTCCGACAAATAATCACGGGCTAGTTTGTCATGAGTTGTCTATATAGATTCCAAGACGACTTGCGAGTTCAGTTGGCACACTAGCTTCCACAATTGAATCAGTTGTACAGTGACGCAATGATTTCACGCTGCCAGATTGATAAATTAGTGCTAGTAGCCTTGCTTTATCAAAAGGAATACGAAGCCTCATGTTAACACCCGTACTATCGACCACAGATTGCAATTCGAGCTTTAACTCTTTTAGCCCATAGCCTGATTTAGTTGATACGACAAGAGCTCCCAATCGCTTTGGTGGAGCCAAAAAGTTTGGCAAGTCCGATTTGTTGTAAACGGTAATGGTTGGCAAATGGCTTACTCCGATATCCTCAAGAAGCTCAATCACAGTATCGATTTGCAACGAGCAAGAAGGTGATGCACCGTCCACTACATGCAATATCACATCCGAGTCAGCAATCTCCTCTAAGGTCGCACGGAATGAAGCAATAAGGCGTGTTGGTAGTCTCTGGATAAAACCTACAGTATCCGTGAGTAATAATGGCTGGGAATTTGGCATATCAAGTTGCCTAGTTAATGGGTCTAGAGTCGCAAACAAGGAGTCACTCGCGGGGGGACCGTGGCCGGTTAGGGATCTCATCAAACTAGTCTTGCCAGCGTTTGTATACCCCACCAGGGACACGATCGGATAACCCTTCTTTCGTCGAGAGGATCGCGTTATAGATCGTCTTGAACGCACTCGTTCCAATCGTTTGTCCAATATCGACATACGCTTTCGAAGCTCCCGCCTATCGGATTCTATTTGTGTCTCACCGGGCCCTCTTGTACCAATCCCTCCCGCAAGTCTGGAAAACTGTACCCATAACTGAGATAAGCGAGGTAACAAATAGTCTATTTGAGCACGCTCTACTTGTAGTTTCCCTTCAGAAGTCCGGGCCTGTTGAGCAAATATGTCAAGGATTAATGTTGTTCGGTCGATAACCTTCCGGCCAAGCCGTTTTTCCAAATTTGTTTGTTGTCTCGGCAATAAATCGTGATCAAATATCACCGCTCGGCATTTTTTTGATCGACATATGGATAGTATTCTTTGAATTTGTCCTTTACCGATGAGAGTGCCTGGATCCGGTTTACGTACCGTTATCGATAATGAGTCGGCGACACGAGCACCCGCAGTTCGAGCAAGTTCCCTTAATTCGGACTGGACAAGACGTGTATTTGCGCATTTTGAATTTATCCCAAGAAATAAGGAAACAAGTAGAACCTGGTCTTCATCTTCACTCAATTGTCAGCGACCGGCTATCCATATTATTGGGAGGGCAAGTCGATAATGCGATCCAAAGCAGCTTCAAGAAGCTCATCGGAGGTGGTTAAAGAGATTCGAAAATGACTGTCGCCGTTGGAACCAAATCCAATTCCGGGTGTCACTAGCACGCCGATCTCCTCAATTAATCGTGCCGCAAACGCGGATGAATCTAAACCGGAAGGACAAGGCGTCCAGACGTACAAGCTAGCAGAGGGAACTTCAGGATTTAACCCGATTGACCGAAGAGCTGAAACCACCTTATCTCGTCGATTTTGCAGAATATTGTTGCGAGCCAGTATCCAAGAATCATCTAACTGTAGGGCAGCTATCCCAGCTTCCTCAATTGCGGCGAACGCACCTGAATCAATATTACTTTTCACTCTCGCGATGGCCTCTACCACGGACACGTTCCCGGCAGCCCATCCAAGTCGCCATCCGGTCATGTTGTAGGTCTTGGACAATGAATGAAACTCGATGCAGCAATCTTGGGCACCTTTATGATTCAAAATACTTGACGGACGCCAACCGTCAAAAGTCACTTCGGAATAGGCTGCATCCTGACAAATCACCACATCATTGTTAAGTCCAAATTCAATTGCCTGCTCGAAGACCCGATCACTGCCCGCCGCCGCTGTGGGATTATTTGGATAATTTATCCAGAGCATTTTCGCCTTGGCGGCTACCTCTTGCGGGATGGTACTAAAATCTGGGGTCCATCCATAATCAGGCCTCAGCTGCATAGAATGGACCTTGCCACCTAGCAATTGCGCCCCGATCGAATACACCGGATATCCCGGGTCTGGCACAATTACGTAGTCTCCAGGATTGACTAAAGCCAATGGTAAATGCGCTATCCCCTCTTTGGACCCGATAAGTGGGACAATCTCATCCTGAGGATCCAGAACCACCTCAAATCGTTCTTTGTACCATTCGCTAATAGCTTGCCGAAAAGAACTCAAGCCAGAGTCATTGTATCTATGATGACTAGGGATTTGCGCTGCCGACGCCAACTTCTCAATCACTTCATTCGGTGTAGGTAGGTCCGGATCACCTATTCCTAACGATATAACATCTACTCCTTCGGCTTCTTTTTCACGACGTAACTTGTCGAGCCGGGCAAATAGATAGGGTGGCAGTTCCTCAATACGCTTAGCAAATTTCAAATTCACTTTATTAACAAACTCCAATTATTTATCAACAAGTTGTATATCCGGGTCAAATTACACATGTGCCAGAAAATACCGTAACAGCCGGCCCCGACATTATTAATTCGTTACCTGGCCCATCCCACTCTACCAGCAATTGGCCTCCATCTGTCTGCAAAAAAACATTTCCAGCAGAGGCTTGACCAGTCACTATTGCTGCAGCGACGGTAGCTGCAGCCCCACTTCCACACGCTAGTGTCATACCTGCCCCACGTTCCCAAACCTTCATCTTGAGTTCATTTGGGCCAACAACTTCATATATCTCAAAATTCGTGCCAGCCGGAAACATTGGATGGCGTTCGACCAGTGGACCCATCTGCATCAAGTCAAACCGTTGGACTGATTCGACTAATGTAACAGCATGCGGATTGCCCATACCTACTGAAGTAATCACAATTTCGTCATGTCCAACTTGCAGTGTTTGATTTACTATTTCTGCCTCAGGATGTTGGGCGGGTATCTCCTTAGGTGAAAATTGAGGGCAGCCCATGCCGACTGAAACAGTCGATTGCTGACCGCTGTTTTTGGTAACTTGAAACCAGCGGGACCCTCCACCGGTAGAAACTGACACTCGATCATCAAGGACTCGTTCTTGATCGCGTAAAAATTTAGCGAAACATCGCAATCCATTACCACACATCTCAGCCTGAGATCCATCTGGGTTATACATAATCATCTCGAGATCTACGCCGGGACAACCTTTTACAAGCAATACGCCATCGGCCCCTATCCCAAAATGGCGATTGCAGGCATATTTGGCGAACTCGCTCCAATCAACATTATCGTAAGGCGATCGATAGAGATCGACGAGAACAAAGTCATTACCGGCCCCATGCATTTTAAGGAAATCAATCTGTGTCATAAGTGGTTTCACCTTGTATATGAAGCATTGCACGACGAATCATTTCATGAGCCATAATTTCTGATTTTCTGACCCAAACCACGCCACCTTGATTACGAAACCACGTACTCTGGCGTTTAGCGTATCCATTAGTTGCGACTTTAATCTTTTGAACACAATCCCTCAACGATATTTGCCCAACTAGGTAATCACACACCTGGGAATACCCTATAGACCTCTCTAAAACCGAATTATTCCGATACCCAAGTGCCATAAGGCACCGAACTTCATCCACCAGTCCATCTCTAAACATTTCGTCAGTCCGCCGATCAATATTTCTTCGTCTTTCCTCTGGCGACAACTGTATTCCCAGGGTGATAGCGTCTGTTGGAGCACGTTGTCGGGAAGGACGGGCGATCCGCATCCCAGAAACCTCGATGATTTCTAAGGCCCTAATGACTCGATGCGGATTATTCGAGTCAATTGTTTGGGCGCGTTCCGGATCAAGCTCAGCAAGCCTAGAAAACAAACTCTCTAGACCATTTGAACGCAATTCTCCTAGTAGACGATCACGAACGCAAGGGTCACTTGGCACTGAAGCAGTGAGTAATCCTTGGGTTAGACAGGAAACATATTCACCTGAGCCACCAACAAGAATCGGAGTTTTCGATCTAGACAATATATCTGTGACACATTCAAGTGCCCGCAAGTAGTAATCATGGACCGAGAAAGACTGATCGGGGCGCAATATATCCAACATATGATGACGAACAATGGATCTGTGCAAATTAGAAACTTTCGCAGTCCCGATGTCCATGCCAGAGTATATCTGGCGCGAATCAGCAGAAATGATCTCGCCGTTCAGGATCCCAGCCATCTTCAGTGCTATTTCAGACTTTCCACTTGCGGTCGGACCCACCAGCGCCACTATTTTGGGTAAAGTATCTATGTCCAATATCAGATCCTGATAATTCAGCGTTATGTCAAGTAGCTAATAAAATAGTCGTTGCGGTTCATAAGAAGCATACCTATCCTATCGTTATATCAAAGGGATTATATATACCCCCTGAATTGGAAACTCTTGTAGACCCACTTGCTGAACACACCATCTCTCAGTTCGCTGCTAGACTATCGTCTAGCAATTCCACGCCGGGCGGCGGCGCGGTCGCTGCTTTGACCCTAGCTGTAGCGGCATCAATGGTACAGATGGTAGCCAACATCTCTATTCAGACTGCCAGTCAAAATGAACGTGAATTGTATTCGGCTATCATAAAGAACGCCAGTGACGCCCAATCAAAATCAATGGATCTAGCCGATGAAGACTGCATTGCTTATGAGTCCCTACTCGCTGCATTCAAGTTGCCCAAATTGGACGCGAATGACAAACGAATTCGCAAAAACGCTATTCAAACTGCTGCAAAAGAGGCAGCGTGCGTTCCTGTAACGGTAGCACGGTTAGCCAAGGACATTATCCAGTTATGCGACGACTTGAAGCCTATATCGAACACAAACCTTAACTCAGATCGCATAGGGGCAGTGTCGCTTGCCTGCTCAGTTATATATATTTGCATTATGAATGTGAGGGCAAATATTCCATTTATCAGTGACCAAATTATGCGCGAACGTCTTACCTCAACTGTCGACGTGTTCATCGCGTATTTAGCCGTTCACCAACCCTCTGTATCGTCTCTTAAGCTGGATCGATAAATGAGTTCTGCAAAACGTCTATCCGGAACTTCATTGGCCAATACAATAGCAGCTGAATTGAAGGCTACCATATTTTCATTGTCGCAATCATTAGGCAAAGTGAAACTAGTCACATTACAACTTGGCAACGAACCTGCGTCATCTAGCTATAGGCGTTCATTATCAAAAACATGTTCTCAAATTGGACTTGAACACAAATCTATTAGACTTCCGTGTGATGTCAATATTCACCAGATATCCTCAACCATCAATACCTTAAATAACGATACTCTAGTAGGCGGGATAATCCTCCTTACACCCCTCCCATCACACGTCAATAATTCTTTGGTAGCCGACATGATATCGCCCGCAAAGGACGTTGAATGCGTTACGTCGGCTCGGCGCGCAGCACTATATTCGGGTGACACTACATTGGCACCAGCAACAGCCGCCGCTGCGGATTGCTTGTTAAGAGCATACGATGTTCCGATATCAGGAGCTACGGTTGCAATAATCGGCCGGAGTCATACTGTTGGGCGCCCATTGGGCTTAATTCTTATTGATCGAGACGCAACTGTAACCATTTGTCACTCCAAGACAGCAAATCTGGCTGAGATAACCTGTACGTGTGACATTGTTATATCTGCCGCCGGCGTGCCAGACCTGGTATCCTTTCGCCACATCAAACCGGGCGCTATTGTACTTGACGTTGGAACAAATTATGTCGGAGATAAATTGACTGGCGATGTAGATTATGAGGGGGTCGCTCAAATAGCCGCAGCTATTTCACCGGTTCCTGGTGGAATAGGGCCACTAACAAATCTTATGCTAGTGCGAAACCTAGTCACTTTACTTGAATCAAATAACTAGATACGCCCAAACTGCCGACTTAGTTCATCTAATCCAAACTTGAGAATGGTGGGACGTCCGTGAGGGCACGTTAATCCCAAATCACATTCATTTAAGTCGTTAACGAGCTCGGCCATTTCCTCAATAGACAGGACATCACCCGATTTAACTGCCCCATGGCAAGCAGTAGCCCACCGTATACGCTCGATAGGATCTGAGGTACGCATAAATTCATAGGCGAGGTCGTCGACCAGTTGAATAAAAAATGTACCGGGCTCGACATGAGAACATTGCGGTGGGACAGTACGTAAAGTCCAGGAGGTGCCCCCAAAAAAGTCGACAGCAAATCCCATATTATCCAGCAATTCCACATTGTCAGATAGCCATGCTGACGTCTTCCCACTAAATTCAATGACTAGCGGCGATAAGATACTTTGTCGTTCGTCACTCATAGTCCCACTGTTCAACTGTTCATATCTGATTCGTTCATGTGCTGCATGTTGATCAATGACATACAGCCCGTCGTTTCCGAGCGCCACTATATACAGTCGATTTAATTGCCCTATTGGCCGAATATTTTGTTTTTTGGAGACTGTGTGTTCGGGCAGCTCTATCCCACTATCTTTATTCATATCCCTAACTTGAAACTTAAATTGGTCGTAATCAGTAGAGGCGCCAGTAGCAAACATATCGGCACCAGATGGAAGAAAGGCGTGGCGGTCAGTTTCCGCAGACTTAGTTAGCGAGCTAGGATTGTCTACTGTCATCAATGTATCTCTAATCGCCCGAGTAACACCTGAAAATATTTCAGAATCCGATTTGAATTTTATTTCTGATTTGGTCGGGTGAACATTGACATCGATTTGATGTGTCGGCAGTTCTAGACTAAGAACGACAATAGGATGACGTCCAGACGGTAGAAGACCTCGATAAGCCTCAGATACCGCAGCTTGAAGAGTTCGATTCGAGACCCATCGACCATTGACGAAAAAGGAAATATACCTTCGACCTCTCCTCGTTTTCCCAGGGCGGCTAATGACGCCAGAAATACCCTTAAAATCTGATCCAGAAATGCTAATAGTATCGCTTACGATTCGGTCACCAAGCATTTCGGCCAAGACGTTTCGAATTTCACCGCTACCGCTGCTACGAAGTTTTTCTTTGCCATCAATAATAAGCACCATCTTTACGGAGGGATTTGCCAGAGCAAGATTTTGTATGGTATCGACTATACGTAGGGATTCGGTGCGCTCGGACTTCAGAAATTCTGCTCGGGCGGGAAAATTCGCAAATAGATCAGACACGAACACTGCAGTTCCCTGTTTGCCACCGAATTCCTCGTCAGACTCGACATTCCCAGCAGATATTGCTAATCGCCTCCCAACCATTCCTTCATTGGAGACTGACTGAATCTCCAGCTTACTGACTGCAGCAATGCTAGCTAAAGCTTCTCCTCTAAATCCTAATGATCGAATCTGCAACAATTCATCTGAACTTGTCAGCTTACTTGTTGCAAACGGCTCAATCGCTAAAGGTAGTTGGTTAGAAGGAATGCCATCACCATCATCATATACTCGCAGATAGTGCCGACCACCCGCAGAGATATCTACAGTAATATTCTGGGCATTCGCATCTAATGAATTCTCCACCAATTCTTTTACTGCCGATGCTGGACGTTCAATGACCTCCCCTGCAGCAATTTTCGCTTGGACTGAAGAAGACAACCGTCGAATCATTTGGAGGCCTCTTGACGCAATTCAGACAACATCACAAGTGCTTCAAGGGGACTCATAGAATCCAGGTCGAGCATTCGAATCTTTTCGATCAGCCCACTTAAATCTTCGTCTACACTGGATTCGCGACGAACAATCTCAGGTTGATTAGTTGGCTTGTTGGCTTCCATTTGTGCTAAAACATGCTCAGCGCGATCAGTAACTGCCTTGGGAACGCCGGCTATTCGTGCAACATGAATTCCATAACTCTTATCAGTACCTCCCGAAACCACCTTTCTCAAAAACACAACATGACCGTTCTTTTCAGAGACCGACATATTGAAATTTCGTACATCTGACAACTCCTTAGCCAGCGTTATTAATTCATGATAATGCGTCGCGAATACTGTCTTTGCCTTTAACCCTGGGCGGTTATGCAAATACTCTATGACGGATCGCGCAATAGACAATCCATCATATGTGCTAGTGCCGCGGCCAATTTCATCAAGAATGACTAAGCTGTCGGCCGTAGCCCGAGTTAGTATTGACGCCAACTCGGTCATTTCAACCATAAATGTACTTAATCCACCAGCCAAGTCATCACGTGCGCCAACTCTAGTGAACACCCGATCAAAGATGGGCAGCACTGCTTGCCCAGCAGGCACGTGCATTCCTGCTTGCGCCATGATAGCTATAATCGCCAATTGTCTTAGATAGGTTGATTTACCAGCCATGTTTGGACCAGTTAGAACAATGATCTGCCCATCCTTACCGCCTAGACGACAATCATTCGGCACAAATCCCTCAATTTGAGTTGCTTCGACAATCGGGTGCCGCGAGGCCACGATTTTTAGTGTGCGAGCATCACTGAATTCAGGCCTACAATAATCAAATTCTCTAGAAATTAGGGCTGACGATATAGCGACGTCTATCGAAGCGATTCTCTCACCTACTAGAATGCATTCATGGCTATGTTCACCCAGCTTGGACAGAATTCCGGAATACAGTTCCTGCTCGAAATGTTTGACCCGTTGATCTGCTTCGAGGACTTGTTGTTCGTGTAGTTTTAGCCGATCGGTAGAAAATCTCTGTGAATTCGCTAGAGTCTGTTTGGGCTGAAAGTCATCCGGAGGAGATCCCGTGGCTAATGCCGCATTGCTAATTTCCACGTAGTAACCAAATACTCTATTGAACCCTATCTTTAACCCTTTCAGCCCACTGTTCTCTTTCAAATCCTTCTCATAATTTACTAACCACTTTCGCTCACCACCCGCCAATTCAATTGCTTCGTCAAGATCTCGACTGTAGCCAGTTTTAATGGTCCTATCAGGATCATCAGAAATAGCACGATCAATGATGTTGATTACCTGCTCACATTGTGGAATTTCACCATAGCCCAGTTCAGAGACAATTGGCATTGTCGCCAAAGCTTCGGCTGCAGTACGAGCGCCTTTCAATGATCGACATAGTGATAATAGGTCCGTCTTCTTTGCCAATCCTCTTCGTATCCTTACAGCTATCCGTTCTATGTCAGACACAGTCGCCAAAGCCTTATGAATGTCGTCACAAGCCGAGTAATCTTCTTTGAATATATCAACCAGTTCTAGTCGCTTATTGATTTCCAACACATCTACCAGAGGCAAATCAATTCTATTCTTTAATAATCGACCTCCCATGGGGGTGTTTGTGCGGTCCACAGTCTCGAATAAATTCGCGTTATTGGAAGTGTGGGATATAGAACAGGTGAGCTCGAGATTCCGTTTAGTGTATTCGTCAATCTCCAAATACCGGGAAGCGTGATGAATTTTAAGGTTTGTAAATACCGGAAGACCGGAGGGCTGATTGGAACGTATGTAGTTCATCGCAATTAACACCACTCTAGCTGACAAGTCATCTAAGGTGACCGGAATTTTCAAGTCGCTGAGGGCTTCGTAAACCTTGGGCACTGCATCTGAGGCGAGGCCTGCCCAATGATCAACGTTACTACAAATCTCTTCCTGTACACCGAGTTCATCATAGGTAAGATTACTTAACACTTCTGCAGGCGCTATTCGGTTCAACTCGCGGCGAACCGATGCGATAACGTCTTGGTCATAGCGACCAACAGTCAATTCCCCAGTGCTAATATCACAGTAACAAATACCGAGGGCACCGTTGTCCTCAATGGCTACGGCAAGAAAATTGTTATGCACAGAATCTATCATGGCCTCCTGGAATTTCGTGCCTGGCGTAATAATTTGTTGAATACGCCGTTCCACTAGACCTTTTCCAGGTGGGGTAACTTGTTCGCAAAACGCTATCTTTTTGCCGGCTTCAAGTAGCCGAGAGGCGTAGTTATCGATTGCATGGTGTGGAACCCCACACATCGGAATACGTTTTCCTTTTCCCATCTCGCGAGAGGTAAGAACAATTTGAAGAATACTTGCAGCTTCTTTGGCGTCATCATCAAACATTTCGTAGAAATCACCGAGGCGAAAGAGCAATATTGCATCGCCCGCTATACGTTTGAGCTCCAAGTATTGTTTACGAAGTGGTGTGATATCTGCCATCTCAGGTTATCCTCACACCAACATGCAAGTGGCAGCTATCGCGAAACGATGAATTATGGTTCCAGAACCTCCGTCGATGTGGCAGCACGTTTTTCCTCTAAGAGTTGTTCGATTCCGGCAGTGAGTCGTGGCATAAACTGATCTTCATCAAGCGTCTCCAGGATTTCACCTTTTGAAAAGATGACCCCTCGTCCTTTGCCCCCCGCAAGACCGATATCGGCGTCCTTCGCCTCCCCTGGTCCATTGACTACGCACCCCATCACAGCAACCTTAATAGGCTCATCGACATGCTCCAAATATTTCTCAACCTTATCCACTAACGGGAATAGATCAATTTCACATCTACCACAGGACGGGCAAGAAACCATGACCGGCCCTTTCTCTCGGATATCAAGGGATTTTAATATCTCAAATGCTACAGGAATTTCCTCTTCCGGTTCAGCGGTAAGGGACACTCGAATAGTATCGCCAATACCTTCATATAGAAGCATCCCTATACCGATGGCAGAACGAATGCTCCCCGCCCTAGGTGTTCCGGCCTCAGTAATACCAAGATGTAGTGGGTACGGAATCTTTGGTGCTAACATTCGGTATGCGCGAACCATGGGATCGATCTCGAATGCTTTCAATGAGATTTTCATTGACTCAAAGCCTTCCCCCTCCAAAATGCGGATGTGCTCCATCGCATGTCCAACCATAGCCTCGGCTAGAGCTTCGCCTTGTTTCGGTCTACCATCAGGATGTCGATTCTCAGGTATTGACCCGGCATTTACACCTATTCGAATAGGAATATCACGTGATTTACAAGCCTTGACTACCTGCTTTACGCGGTCCGGATCACCAATGTTTCCCGGATTGATTCGAAGACCATGAATTCCAGCTTCAGCCGCGGAGAGAGCCAACCGGTAATCAAAATGAATGTCAGCGATCAATGGAACAGAAGAATTTTTGACCAAATTAGGAAGTGCCTGCGCTGCATTATTATCAGGGACCGCAATGCGGACTATTTCACATCCCGCGTCAGCAAGACGCTGGATTTGTGCTCTGGTAGCATCTACATCTGCCGTATTAGTAGTTGTCATCGACTGAACGACGACGTCGCCTCCGCCCCCAATCCTAACGTCTCCCACATAGACAGGAATCGATGTGCGCCTTTTAGATACGTTAGCCAGTGAAAATTCCTTTCGACTTAGTAAAAATTCCGAATAACAATCGGAAATTCGATACATCACAATAATATCTGATACCCACCAAGACCTAAACCTGAAACGGGTTCAGTTAGTTAATCAACTGCTGAACATCGCGCATTGTAACCATTAAAACAAGCATAATTAACAGTGCCATCCCAGTGAAATTGATTGCCGCTTCCTGACTGCGAGATAATCTGCGACGCCTCAAAATCTCTACAATAATTAACGTGATCCGGCCACCGTCCAGAACGGGCCATGGGAGAAGATTGAAAAGTGCTAGCTGAGCGGATATCAATCCTGCGAGGAACAAAACAAATTCGGGACCGTAGCGAGTAGCCTCGCCAAAGACATTTACAATTCCTACCGGACCTGACACTTCCAACTCCGCGCCACCCAGGACGTCTATAACGTGCCTAGGGATTACAATAAGGGAGCGAATCGTATAGACCACACCACGTTGAACAGCCACGTCTACTGGTGTTGGGCTAAACGATGGGTGCAGCCTTACCCCAATAGGCCCTTGCCCATCGGGAGGATTTGCCCGTGGCGCCACCGGGATTTGTAAGATCTGACTTCCACGATCTACAGTGAACGTGACCAAGTCTTTGTTGGATATTCCAATTATTCCTCCTGGGTCACCAGCTCGGCCGACCGGCGACCCGTCAACTGCCTTAATTACGTCCCCTGGCAAAACGCCAGAGTGAGCGGCCGGCCCATCAGGCTCAATGAAAACCACCTCGTAGCCTGCAATATCCGAGACCATTGTTGACGCTGTAAAAAGCAATGGTGCTAGCAATAGATTGGCCATGGGCCCAGCCAACAAAACCATCATCCGTTGCATGGCAGGTCGCTCGTAATAGGAATCAGAGCCGCCTTCTGGGCTTGCTTCTCCTTTTAGTCGGACAAACCCTCCTAAGGGAATGAGATTGAGAGAGAACACAGACCCAAGAAATCTTTTCGCTATCAATCTGGGAGGGAACCCGAGGCCAAATTCAGTGACCGATATTCCAAGTCTTCGAGCCGCGCCAAAATGACCACATTCATGAACAACGATTAACAGACTGAGAGTAATGAGAGCGACGATTATTGATAGCATTTATGTCTGACCCAATAGGTCACTTGGAAGGACCTTACCAACCATCTTTAGTCAATTCCTTAGCAGATTCATAACCAGCAACGTACCAGTCCGTAATTTGATCAAGCGAATTTAGAGGAGTAAAGGCGGTCTGGTCGATTGTCGCTCGTATCAATTTTGCTATCTCGGAGTAGCTTATAAGACCACTGAGAAATAACTCGACAGCTGCGTCGTCTGCTCCGCATAGTGTTGCTGGCAAGTTGCCCCCTTTTCTTCCGGCACGTATACCAATATCCAGCAAGGGGAACCTGTCGGCATCAGGTCGTTCAAATGTTATGTCATGGTCGATAATGAGTTGGCCGAAATCTACCAGCTTACTGGAGGCATCCAACCGATCTGGATATGACAAAGCATAAGCAATAGGCACTCTCATATCTGGCTCGCCTAATTGAGCCTTTATGGAGCCGTCTTTAAAGTTAACAAAAGAGTGCACGATGCTTTGCGGATGAATTACCACATCGATATTTTCGAACGGCACTCCGAACAGCCAATGAGCCTCAATCACTTCAATCGCCTTGTTCATTAGCGTGGCCGAATCAATAGATATTTTGGGCCCCATGTCCCAGTTGGGATGCCGCAAAGCCTCCCCTGGTGACACGTCTCTTAGTTGTTCAATCGAATATTGTCTAAATGGCCCACCGGACGCAGTCAGAATCACCCTATGAACATCTTCAATTACTTCGCCATGCATACATTGCCATATCGCACTATGTTCGCTATCAACGGGGAAAACACTTACATCGTTGTCATTGGCCATACCGATTATGATTGAACCACCCATGACGAGGAGCTCTTTACTAGCCAAAGCGATATCGATACCACTTCTGATGGCAGAAACCGTTGGGGCAAATCCAGCCTGCCCGGTAGTAGCAATTAAAACAATATCCGCACCCGATTCAGATGCACATGCACATAACCCATCGGCACCAGACAAAACTTCACCCTTATACTCCATCTGGTCCTTAATTGGGTCTGTTGAATTATCACTTGCTACCGACACCATAGGAACATCAAATTTGTTTGCCTGCCGGAGTAATTTGCGCGTGTTAGACCCAGCCGCGAGCGCTACAACATCAAATTTATCTGAGTGTGCATCGATTACACTTAGTGCTTGAGTGCCAATAGAGCCTGTACTGCCCAATATTGCAACTTTTCGTCTATTCATCGTCTGGATTTATATTCCGAATAATAATTGGGCAAGCCAAAACAACACTAAGCCGGTTGGTGCGGTGAATATCACGCTGTCGATACGGTCTAATACCCCACCGTGTCCGGGTAGTATTTTACCCGAGTCCTTTACTCCAGCAGTACGTTTGATGGCAGAACCTACCAAATCACCAACTTGGGCCGAACACGCTAACAGAACAGCCGCAATCATTATATAGATCAAGGACATAGATAAAACACTTACAAAGATTATGCCTATGCATACGGATAAGGCCAATCCTCCAACGGCTCCTTCTAGCGTCTTAGCAGGTGAAATATGGGCCATAAATGGTCGCCTTCCAAATTTGCGACCCACGAAGTAAGCGCCAGCATCATAACTCCAGGTTACAGACAAGGTGTACAGTATCCAAAATATGCCCAAAGGCATCTGTCTTAAGAAAATGAAGCTTATCGACGGGACCACTAAATATAGAGCAGCGGTAACCCCCATCATCCATCCTTCTAGACGGTCTGAAGTGCTAGTCCCAAGAATTCGTGCAAGAGAAGCAAGAGACATTAGCCCGCAATATATGGCAACAATTTCCAGCTGAACCGCTTCAAAGGCAAGCACCAAAACGGGGGGTAATCCCAGAAATAGTGCAGCTGTTAAATCAAACTTTATGGATCTAGTTTTTGACATCGATTTAAATTCAAGCAACCCAACCAAAGTAAGCACAGCCATAAGCGATCCAAATAACGGATTACCGACGACAACCGCCAAAACGACTAACGGAATTAGCAGGGCTGATGTAGTAATTCGTAAAAGCAACTCGATGTTTATTCGTCGCTCGCCCTGATATCTCCATGAGATAATAGTGTTGACTGACCATATCGCCGATCTCGTTGCCCATAAGCGGTGAAAGCTTCGTGTAATGAAGCAATATCAAAGTCCGGCCACAGAGCTTCTGAAATGAAAAATTCAGCATAAGCCGATTGCCACAATAAGAAATTGCTAATTCGTTGTTCTCCACCTGTTCGTATAATAAGGTCTGGATCGGGCTGATTATTCGTATACATATACGTATCCATTAGATCTTCGCTTACATCCTCCGAATCAACACCTTCGCGAATGATATTTTGCACCGCCCGAACTATTTCCGCTCTGCCACCATAGTTGAATGCAATATTCAAGGTCAGTCGATCAAAATGTTTTGTTGAGCGCTCAAGTCTTCTAATACTCAACCGAAGAGCCGGATTAATAGGGCTCATAGATCCAAGTATTCGGATTTGAATTCGATTTTCGAAAATCGATTTACGCTCAGCGCGAAGACGATCCCCAATAAGGCCAAGCAAGGTTTCAATTTCGCTACGCGGCCTAGCCCAGTTTTCTGTGCTAAGCGCATAAATAGTGAGGTAGCGCACCCCGTAGTTAGCACAAGCTTCAGCTATCGGCCTTACATTTAGGGTGCCAGCCTTATGGCCTTCAGACCTCGGTATTCCCTTAGTCTGTGCCCATCTACCATTACCATCCATAATTATTCCAACATGGAGAGGAACGTGGCTATCGTGACCTGGAGGGTTATTGGTATTTGAATTCATACTTCAAGCACCTCGCCCTCTTTGCGTTTGCCTGCCTCATCCATGATTTTTACCTGAGTCTGGGTCAATTCATCTAACTGTTCAATAGCGCGCCTGGCATCATCTTCGGAAGCCATTTTCTCTTTTTCTGCCTCTCGAATATCCGCTAACGCGGAACGCCTAACATTTCTAAGCGAAATCTTACCTTCTTCAACTTTTTGAAAAACAACTTTTACCAATTCTTTTCGGCGGTCCTCAGACAATGGAGGAAAAGGTAATCGAATCACATTGCCATCATTACCGGGCGTAATGCCCAAGGTAGATTGCTCTAGAGCGCGCTCTATCGCCTCAATCAGAGATTTGTCCCAGGGTTGAATAATAAGCATCCTGGCCTCTGGCACTGACACGCTTGCAACAACTTTAAGGGCCTGGGAGACACCATATGCATCAATTTCAATTTCCTCAACTAGTGACGCAGATGCTCGTCCTGTACGGATGTTAGACAATTCCTTTTCTAGAGATTGGAGAGCTTTTGCCATGCTAGTATCGGCCTCTGCCAAAATATCAACCAACATTATTGTCATCTACCATCGTGCCCACCTTTTTACCCAGTAGTACATTCGTTAGACTGTTTGGCTCATCCAGACTAAATACGCAAATTGGCATCTTATGTTCCATGCACAAACTAAATGCAGTCGCATCCATTACTTCGACACCTAGATTAAGAGCGTCCAAATAACTTATTCGATCAAACTTAGTAGCATCAACAAACTTGATAGGATCCTTATCAAAAACACCATTCACCTGCGTAGCTTTTAAATATATATCGGCACCGATCTCCATGGCACGTAGTGCGCCAGCAGTATCCGTTGTAAAATAGGGATTACCAGACCCTGCACCAAAGATCACTATCCGGTTAGCCGACAAATGCTTTATGGCCCGGCGCCTAATATAAGGCTCTGCCACTTCTCGCATTTCAATAGCTGACTGAACGCGAGAGTCACACCCCAATGATTCAATTGCCTCTTGCAGAGCCAGTGAGTTCATTACAGTGGCTAACATTCCAATGTAGTCGGCCGTAGATCTATCCATACCATTATTTTCTGCCTCACGCCCGCGCCAAATATTTCCGGCACCTATAACCACGCCCAGTTGAACCCCTAGCGAATGTGCTTCGACAATTTGTTCTGCCAGCATTTTGGCCATAGTCGGAGAGACCCCCAAACCACTTTCATCAGCCAATGCAGTACCGCTTAGCTTAAGCAGTACCCGCTGATAAACACTCTCGGCCAAATTAAGCCCCCGATTCTAAGACCCTATTTCAAAACGCGAAAACTCAGACACCTGCACATTCTCGCCTGTTCTAGCTGCAATCTCCTGAATCAAATCCGTTACTTTTAGCCCAGGGTCTTTGACAAATGGTTGATCAAGGAGTGCCTCGCCCTCGCATCCTTCATCGGCCGATATACATCCCGGATTCATAGCCGCTATATGCATACATAAATCTCTGGCCAAATTGCGAAAATCATCCGTTCGGGCAACAAAGTCAGTCTCGCATGACAGAGAAATCATTGCACCAATTGGTCTGTTTGGATGAATGTAGGCTTCAACAAGACCTTCGTTAGTTCCTCGCGAGGAACGGCTCGCAGCTTTTTCCAGTCCCCGTTCTTTAACAAGAGCTATTGCCTCATCAAATTCGCCATTAGTGTCTTCAAGAGCCCTCTTGCACTCCATCACCCCAGCCCCAGTGGCCTCCCTCAATTTCTTTACCTCAGAAGCAGAAACGGACCCTGTCCCGGCCATTACTACTGACCCTCTTTCTGATTAGCAACGTCAGATTGTTCGTTTTTTACAGCATCACTTTTTGGAGGCGAATTTCTTTTTGCCTCTGACTTGGTTTTTGCTTTAGTTTTGGACTTTCCCTTAGCTTTGCCCCTAGCCTGTGACTTTACCTTGGCTTTGGTAACCTTTTTGGCCGCAGGCTTTGTATCACATATTTTTTTATCTGAATCTTGTACTCGTGAATTAGTTGAATGGGTCTGTTGCGTCGACGAAGTAGCCATCGCTCCATTTTTATTTCCATCTTGCCCGGAAAGATCCTTCGCCCCAGGAGCAACATCAGCAGTTGATTTGGTATTTTTTGGATCAGCAACTTCCGCCTCCGATTTTTTTGATTCCGCTTGTTTCCTCGCACTCTCCCTGCGAACCCGATCCTGGCGTTCTCTTTCAGCCCTATCCTTCTTCTCCTTCTCCAATCGTTCGGCCTCATATTGTTCAAACGCTATGTTCAAGCTTTCGGACAGGCGACCCAAAATTAGGTTCAACGACCTGATGGAATCGTCGTTTCCAGGTATTACATAATCAACACCAGTGGGGTCACAATTACTATCCACTAATCCAATTACAGGAATCCCCAATGTAATGGCTTCTTTAACTGCTATTGATTCGCGTTTTGGATCAACAACGAACACTGCTTGCGGGATTTCACTCATCCCTGCGATACCACCCATTTTACGCTCCAGGCGATCCAGCTCGATCATCTGAATCCTCGCGTCCCTCTTACTTAGCCCTTCAAAAGCGCCTTCTTCGTGTAGGGCCCGTAATTCTTGAAGCTTTCCAAGCCTAAGCTTAATTGTCTGAAAGTTTGTAAGAGTCCCACCCAACCATCTCTCCATTACATAGTATTGACCACATGAATTTGCGGCTTCACGGACCGCATCTCGGGCTTGTCTCTTGGTGCCCACAAAAACGATACTGCCGCCACCCCTCACCAGATCCCAGAGAAATGTACTTACTTCATCAAGCGATCGAACTGTCTGCCGAAGATCGAAAATATGGATTTCATTGCGAGACCCATACAAATACCTAGCCATTTTTGGATTCCATCTTTGGGTCTTATGCCCATAATGGACCCCCGCTGCCAAAAGCTCTCTAATATCAATCAGTGACACGAACCGGTCCTTTCGTCGTTCACCATCATCATCCTGTATATGGGACCGAAAATTTCCGGCAGGACCCTACAGTCCGACGGTGTGAGTATTCGCCCTCACCACATAGAGAGCGTACCGGATTCTAATACGCAGAGTGGCTAAAGGTCACGCAATATGATCAGAAGGTAACCTAATCATCATCACCATCAGGCCTTTTGTTGCTACGATATTTGCAATCCGGATATCTCACGCAACCAAAAAACTTAGTTGTCCGTCCACGTAGATTCCCTCTCCTTTCGACCACTTGCCCATCGCCACAATCCGGACATATTATTCCGGTTGCCAGTCCATACCCGCGAGAAAAGTCGCAGTCTGGATAGCCAACGCAAGCAATAAACCAGTTTCCTTTTCTACTTCGCTTCCAGACAAGGTCTAGGCCGCACTCGGGACAGTCTTCCCCCAATTTCTCGTAGGTTGCTTCAACAACTTTCATATCAGTTTTTGCACGTTGAATATCTTGTTGAAAAGGATCCCAGAAGTCGGAAAGCGGTTGGATCCAGTCGGTATTGTCAGACGCAACACTATCTAGATTATCCTCCATACGACGAGTAAAAGCTTTGTCAATAACCTCAGGGAAGAACTCAACGAGCGCGTCTACTACATCTTCCCCCAACTTAGTTGGCCTTAAAGCTCTACCTTCTCTCTCCACGTAGAGGGCATCGTTTATACGTCTAATAGTGGGAGCGTAGGTACTAGGCCGACCTATTCCCTCTTCCTCCATTACCCGTATTAACCCGGCCTCACTATATCTGGAAGGTGGCTCCGTAAAATGTTGAATTCCTTCTACAGACTCAGCTAACACCTGCTGCCCGTCAGACAAAGAAAGAATAGCTCTATTTTTCTCTTCGACAGAACCATCCTCCTTAGATACGACAAAATGACCGGGAAACACAATTTCCGTAGTCGATGATCTAAATTTATAGGGTGCGTTGCTAGCCAAGTGCGGGGCAATTATCGCTGTAACTGTCCGCAGTCGTGCAGGGACCATCTGACTTGATACAAACTGTCTCCAAATTAGAGAATATAGACGCCGCTGTGAAGGGTCCAGGTGCTCCTCCATAGCTTCAGGTGTCCGGTTCACCGAGGTCGGTCGAATTGCTTCATGTGCTTCTTGTGCATTACGTGACTTGGTTTTGTACGTATTCGGTTTGTCCGGATATAGATCTTCACCGTATCTCTTCTCTATGAACCCTTTCACTTCCGTACGCGCCTCGTTTGAAATATTCAAAGAGTCAGTTCTCATATACGTAATAAGCCCCGTCCTATTACCATCAGCTACAACAACTCCCTCGTAAAGTTGTTGAGCAATACGCATCGTTTGCGAAGGCGAAAGGCCTAATCTATTAGACGATGCTCGTTGTAAGGAAGCTGTGGTAAACGGGGCACTTGGACGCGACTGCCTCTCCCGACTTTTGACAGATTCCACCGTGTAGGATTCCGATTGCAACTGTTCCACTATCTGATTGGCGCTGTCCTCGTCAGAAATATCAAGCTTGTCAGGAACCCCAATAACCATTGCATTAAAGGACGAACCAGAACTCTCATGTGCAGAAAACCGCCCTTCAACTGACCACCATTCATCGGGTACAAAGGCACGAATTTCCCTCTCTCTCTCAACAACCATACGAAGGGCAACACTCTGAACTCGGCCCGCAGATCGAGCACCTTTAATTTTCCTATTCAAGAGTGGGCTTAACTCAAATCCAACAAGTCTATCCAGAATTCGTCGAGCCTGTTGAGCAGCCACAAGATTCTCGTCTATAGCCCGCGGTTCCTCTAAGGCACGTAGAATGGCAGTCTTGGTGATTTCATGAAACTCAACTCTTCGAGTCTTTTTGGCATCCAAGCGGCAAGCTTCTGCAACATGCCATGCTATTGCTTCACCCTCTCTATCTGGATCAGTGGCAAGTAAAACAAGTGACGCCCGTTCAGCACGATTTTGTAAATCGTTAACGAGATTTAGCCTTTCAGGAGGAACAACATACAATGGTTCAAAATCTCTGCGTACATTTACCCCCAACATCCTTTGCGGAAGATCACGAATATGGCCAACCGTGGCGACCACGTCGAACTCGTTTCCCAAAAACTGTTGAAGCGTTTCAGCTTTTGTTCGAGACTCAACAACTATTAACTGCGACTCTTTAGAGCCATCAGCTTTAGAACTTAACTTCGTTTTCAAACCGCCATCACGTACTTTCTTTGGTTTATCTTCCGTAGCTGCTATTGACTAACCCCTATTCCTGTTGCCTATATTCCATGTTACAAACTGCTTGTAAATATGCCATCAAACGGTCTCGCCAATACTTGTCGTCTTCAAACCTATCCCAGACTATTCGATTCGATTTGATTCGCACCGATTTACCCAAATGATTCCGCACAGTACGAATATGCACTTGGTGACCGGAGGTAAACTTTATCAGCAATTCGCCATCATAATGTGTAATAGACAAAAGCCCAATCGACGTGGCATAAGCTCGAACCTTCATTATGTAACACAGATTCTGAACGCACTTAGGGAAATTACCGAAACGATCCAGCAATTCGTTTACGGCCCTATTAGCGTCATCTGGAGTCCGTATGCTCGCAAGTCTTTGGTATTCACGAATTTTCGTACGATAACTTCCAACATATTCCTCTGGCAAATATGCATCGAGTGGTAAATCCACAGCCGCCGGGGCTACTTTAGCCGGTACTGATTCGCCTCTTTGGAGTTGGACCGCCTCAGTAATCATACGGGTGTAAAGGTCAAAACCTACCGAATTAGCAAATCCAGACTGATCAGCACCTAATAGGTCGCCAGCGCCGCGGATTTCAAGATCTTTCATGGCAAGCCTGAATCCAGCTCCCAGCTCACTAGCTTCCATAAGAGCCTCTAGTCGCTGTTTTGCCTCGTCAGTAAGCCTATGTCCGGGACGATGGAGCATATACGCATAGCCTTGGACGTTAGATCGTCCTACTCTTCCACGTAATTGGTAAAGCTGAGACAATCCGAACATCCATGAGTCGTCAACTATAAGGGTATTTACGTTCGGTAGGTCCATTCCACTTTCAATTATTGCGGTACATATGAGTACGTCCGCATTACCACCACCAAAAAAGGTCATAATTCGTTCTAGCTCAGCGCCTGCCATTTTCCCATGCGCCACAGAAAAGGAAGCCTCAGGAACAAGTCTTTGTAATCGTTCGGCTAGAGCCGCAATTGTTTTAATCCTATTGTGCACCACATAGATCTGTCCTCCACGTCTTAATTCACGTAAGATAGCCTCGCGCACTATTTCATCGTCCCAACTAGTAACATAAGTTTTGACAGCAAGACGATCTAATGGCGGAGTTTCAATAAGACTAACTTCCCTAAGGCCCGTTAAGGCCATGTGCAATGTCCTTGGTATTGGAGTGGCGCTCAGTGTTAGTACATCGGTCTCCACACGTAATGACTTCAATTTCTCTTTATGTGCAACCCCAAAACGTTGCTCTTCGTCGATTATTACCAGCCCGAGATTTCTGAAATTTATGTCTTTTCCCAATACTCGATGTGTTCCAATAATTAAATCAATGTCGCCTTCATTAAGTCGTTTGATAATGCTTCGTTGATCAGCAGATGTCCGAAACCGGCTCAAAACCTCTATTGTTATAGGAAAGTCTTTCATTCTGCTACTAAAGGTTTCCGCATGTTGCTGAGCAAGAATAGTGGTCGGAACCAATATCGCCACTTGCTTACCAGCGTCTATTGCCTTGAATGCCGCCCGAACAGCGACCTCGGTCTTGCCGTAGCCCACGTCACCACACACCAGCCTATCCATAGGTGATTCAGACTCCATGTCACCCTTTACATCGTCAATAGCAGACGCCTGATCGAGTGTCTCAACGAATTCAAAAGCATCCTCTAATTGAAGTTGCCATGTAGAGTCGGGTGGAAATGCGTACCCTGTCGAGGTCTTCCTGCTGGCATATAATTGAATCAATTGACCCGCAATGTCACGAGCAGATGATTTCGCCTTACTTTTTGCTCGTTCCCAATCAGCAGAGCCAAGCTTGTTGAGTTTTGGGCCATATCCGCCAGATGAAATATATTTTTGAACTCTTTCAACCTGATCTACCGGTACGTATACTTTAGCTTCACCGGCGTATTGAAGTAGTAGGTACTCTTTTTCACCGCCAATCTCGGCAAGTTTTACAATCTTTTCAAATTGTCCAATCCCATGTTCAATATGCACAACAAAGTCTCCAGGAGAAATATCGGATAGAAATGCACCGTCAGATAACGATATCTTTTTTCTCCGTTGGACAGCCTTAGAACGACCGAATATCTCAGCGTCGGTGACAATTTGAATATTCCCTTTCTCGTAACTCCATCCTTGGCTCAGAAAGCATTTCACTCCGAGCACACTTTGAGACCCCAGGCAATTTACCGTGGCTATGTCGGAGAAGCCGGAGTCGTATTCGATAAATGGACCCTTCAATTTTCCGAGCTGCTCACTAACGAGAATAGTAGTGTTCTGACCCGACTTTACTGTCTCCACCATTTCATGCAAACGGGATTGAAACAAGGGGATTGATCGGAACGATTCAACCATCGAGTGGGACGCAAAGGAAGGATTCTCGCTAGAAAACAACTTAATGGGTGAGTCGTCCATGTGGCAAAAAAAAGCATCATAGTCAACTAGAGGCGAGGGGGTCTGTCTAGGTAGCTCACCTGATTCAATCAGAGCAAGAAGAGACTCGTCGCTATCGCCAACATATTCTTTAAGCTTTTGCAGAACTTTGTCATAGTCGTCTATAGCTATTAAGCAGTCTTTACAATAATCCAGAACACAGGCCCATGGCTCTAGTCCACTTGCCAAATAAAAAGCCGACGAATCAAAGGAGATACCAGCTTCAAGATAATTTATATGGTTCCGCCAACGCTCTTTGTCCTCTAATCGCATATTGTCAGTATTCAACCTGCCCAATTGATGAGCTATATCCGGCCCGTTACTAATGGGAATCTCCGAAACTGGGATCAGCCTAAAATCACCGATGCTAAATTTGGACAGTTGGGTGTTTACGTCAAAACGTTGAATGGAATCTATTTCATCACCAAAGAAGTCCATTCTGACCGGATCGTCGCCTTCTATGGGGTATATGTCGACGATACCGCCTCGAACGGAAAATTCACCAGTCTTCTCGACTAGTGGCGTTCTTCGGAAACCAAATGCAAGCAGGGCCTTAACCAGGCGGTCATGCGTTATGACATCCCCCACTGACAAATTAAGTAGCTCGGCCATATCGGTCATAGACGTAGGAAGCTTGCGCATTGCAGCCTCTACCGACATGACAAAAACAGATCCATTTTCGTTAGCTTGACTAGCTTCCAATAAACGATAAAGTCTTGCCGCCCTCTCGTTGGTAGTCCGGCTGCTAGCAGGCCCCTGAGACAAAGCCGGTTGGTCCAGTGCTGGAATCATCACAACTTGCAAATCATCTGCCCAAGCATTCAGATCGGACGTCAGTAGGTGGGATCGCGCTTCATCCGCGGTAATGACAATAATTGGAGATGGAAATTGTCGGGCCGCTTCCGCTAGAAAGATCGGCCTGAGCTGAGGCTGCAATACATAGTTCTGTTTTTCCCCGTTACAGATGCTCGCTATAGGTGTTAGGAATTCCTTGCGAGCGACGATGTCAGCAATTTCTTTTAGTCTCAATTTTCTATTATTGGAATCTCTGGAATCACTTGTCCCGGTTCTTTCACGACTAGAGCGCAGACCGTCCTACTGGCCAAAGAAATCATTGTATTTACAGACGACAATTCTGAATCAAGAAACGATTCAAGAACAAAGTCGGCTGCATCGACGCCTGAAGGAGGCCGTCCGACTCCCATCCTAATCCGAACGAATTGATCGGATTTAACAGCAGATATAATGGATTTAATACCGTTATGCCCTCCGGACGACCCTTCGGTTTTAACTCGGACCGACCCTAGCTTAAGATCAATGTCGTCATGCACTACCACAAGGGAAGATAAACAAATACCCAGGTTTTCTAACACTTTCACCACAGATTTCCCAGAATTGTTTACGTAATTGCTCGGCTGCAATATTTCAAGGCAACTGGACTCGATTTCACAGGAGTACACGCGCCCCGCATTTCTAATTGTGCGCTTAGTGGTTGGCAATGATTGCGCCAGATGGTTTGCCACCATCCATCCCAAATTATGACGTGTTTTGTGGTAACGAGCGCCTGGATTACCCAAACATACTACCAACCATTTCATATTCTACCCACCCGAACATATTTCCTATTAATTAGATCTTTAGGAGACAAAATTCGTACCCAAAAGAGTTTTGCCGAGCCGCCTCCAGGACGCTAAGTCTAATTCCTGCGGTCTAACGTTGGGATCAACGTTAGATTCAGAACACAATGATCGAACCTCCCCGACCGAAATATGAAGCCCAGCAGCTAGAGAATTGTGAAGTTTTTTTCGTCGACTCGCGAAGGCATGGCGAGCCAACAACAGATAGGAACAAACGATCGGATCGTCGGCCGGCACCTCATTGCTGATAATACGCACGAGAGCGGAGTCAATTTTCGGAATGGGCCAAAAAGCATCGGAAGGTACTTTAAGGAGGAGACGTGATGACCCAAACGACTGAATCAACAATGACAGAAGGCTCATCGAGCCAGGCTTAGCGCACATCCTTTGTGCTACTTCCAGTTGGAGCATCACCGTCAGTCGAACTGGTCGATGGTTGGACTGAAGCAAATTAACGGTAGTTGGGGTCCCGATGCTGTAGGGCAAGTTACCCAGTACTGAATAGCTCTCATCCGGAAAAATTGTGGCTGTGTCGATAGACCGGATATCTCGCCGCATTACCTTGACATGTCTATGACGTTTGACAAGTCGTCTCAGCTGAAACACCAAATCAGCATCAATCTCGACGGCTAACAGAGCTCCACAAAGTGGTGCTATTAATTCTGTCAATCTGCCAGTACCGGCCCCGATTTCAAGGATGTTTTCCGACGGTCGTATATCGGCATGGTGAACGATGGTTGCCAGCACTTCATCGTCTATTAGAAGATTCTGACCACGAAGCTTACTCGGCCTGAAACCCTTAGGAGCATCACTGGGACGATCCCTCCGGCGGGACTTTCGATTCCGTACCTTCCGCACCACTAAGGTCCTTCACTAGCTACCGAAAGGATATTGCCAGATACATAATCACTCTGAGATGTCGACAAAAACTCCACTATTCCCGTGACTTGATCGCTTATGTCCGATCGACAAGCAACAGCACAATATACAAGCAAGTCACGTGGAATCTTAACAGCATTCATGGAGACTTGGTTCTCAGCAAGCTCCTGAGAAGATGATTTAAGTAGCATTCGGGTAGATGAGTCAAGCATCGCACAGACACAGCAATCACAGGACCCGGTTATCAAAACCACCTTGCGCAGTTTTGTCTCGTATTTCGCCTGACGACAGGCCCACCTGCAAAACTCCATGGTTTCTCTGAGTACTTGACTAATACTTGTCATAATTTGTCTTGGATCAGCCAGAGGGTTCGATAAACAATGGTTCATATTAGAGCAGAAGACAGCAACATCTATTTCATGCTCAACTGAACTTGTTTGCAAGCAGGACGCAAAAGAATCCTTTCCTACGAATCGCTTAATCTTAAAATCCTCGTTCACAAATGGCGCCCAATCGGCCATATTGAAATTAGTGGAGTCGGTTAATAGCCATATAACTTGCTTTCCATCTCTGGAAAATGACTCAGCAATATGGCGCATAATGGTAGATTGAGTGGACGCTAGCAGAAGGTGCCCAAAAGACTTCATCCGGTCAAATAGCCCCCATCAACCATTATGGTTTGCCCTCGAAGATATTTGGCGAACGGTGTCGCTAAAAACGCAACTACGCCCGCCACTTCTTCAGGCAATGCCAGGCGTCCCCAGGGAATCTGCCCAACGATACCCTCAAGCACACCAGGTTGTTCTAATAAAGAGTTGGTCATTGGAGTGTCTAAATACCCTGGCCCGACCGAAAAGACTCCGATGTTTGATTTTGCATATTGGTGACCGTAAAACCGTGTCATACCAGAAATGCCCCCTTTCGCCGTGGAATATGCACAGTTGCCTAACCCAGCCACTACCTGACGAATGGAAGACACATTGATTATTGCTCCTGGAATATTCGCTTCAGACATATAGTCTCCCGCGGCCCTCATTCCAAAATACACCCCAGCGAGATTGACAGCAATCACACGATCCCAGTCCTCATCGGCAATGTCTCTGACTGGAGACCGCCTATTAATTCCCGCATTATTTACCATGATGTCAACATGTCCATGGATACCGTGGCTGGCGAGAATGCAAGATTTAATGGAATCAAAATCAGAAACGTCAGTTTCGATAAATATAGGGCCGTAGGCGCTTTTATCGAATAGTTGTTGCCGAGATCGAATTATAGACAATGTCTCCTCAGCCTTGGGGCAATCAATGTCAGCAATAACTACTGTCGCCCCATCATTAGCTAGCCTTACTGCTATAGCGCGACCGTTTCCAGAAGACCCTCCGGTGACGATAGCGGTCTTACCCACCAATTGCTTCGATCCCATGTATATTTATCCAATCAATCACTAGGTTTAGTGCCTTAACCCTGTGGCTAATTTGATTCTTATCAGCAAATGACAATTCTGCAAACGATTTACTAAATCCATCGGGCACGAAAATCGGATCATAACCAAACCCATTCACACCAGAAGGCTCAAAATTCACCGTTCCCTCACAGACAGCTTCGCAATTGAAAAGTAGCTCTTCACGCATGGCAATAGCCATTGCGCAACGAAATTTCGCCTTCCTATTTGTAGAATCGCTATGGGCGAGTAGGGATAGCACCTTTTGACAACGCCCATAATCAGTTTTCAAGCCCTCGAAGCGATTCGACAGAACCCCGGGACGTCCACCTAATTCACACACCTCAAATCCTGAGTCGTCCGCAAGTACAAGCCCAGAATATTTCCTTGAATACGCCATAGCTTTTATAGATGCGTTCTCTGCGAACGACGACACACCCTCTTTTACGTCTAAAGCTATGTTCAATTCAGCGGGGCAAATAAACGCAATATTGGAGCCCTGACTCATACTTATTATTTCAGCGATCTTATGATCGTTGGACGAACCAAGCAACACGTTTATCATCAGATTATCCGAGCCCGATTTTAATGGCATTGGCTCCCAGCACACCTGTCATATGTACATTTGACAATGATGATTCCTGTACTGCCTTGACAGCCTTTAATTGTGAAATCAGAGGATAGTCAGACCCAAAAACGATTCTCCCAGGAGCCAACTGAGTCATGACTGAGTAGACTCTCGAATCATATAGATACTGAGATGCAGCACAGTCGTAATATACGTTAGAGGTATTTTTTGCTATCTCAGGCATCATTTCGTAAAAACCTAACCCACCACCCCAATGGGCCAAAATAAGTTTAAGCGCCTCGGACTTCTTATCAATTAGTTTTGCAACACGTTCAGGAGATGTGCTCTCCTTCCCTGGATATATATGACCAACCTGCTCGCTTACATGAATTAATGCAAAAAGATCATCTTCAACACAACGATCAAACATTAGTTCTGCAACGTCGGATTCCACATAGTCGAACCCTTGAGCCTGCTCATACAATTCACCTATCCCTTTAAAAGAATTGCGCCACCGGTCCAGTTCAATCTGCATCGAATCAACATTCTGAGGAGTCACTCCGATAAATGGGATGATTCGTCCATCCGACCTACTCGCAGTCTCCACAATATATTCATTGCATTTAGTACACGCGTTTTCATCTGTCCAGCCAAAACCCGCCACAACAGACTTATCGATTTTCGCTTTATCCATTGATCGCAACAGATCATCGGCAGTTGCCATACGTGCCCCAGTACCGTACAAATGACCAAACCAATTGTCGGAGTTAGCGAGTCGGTCACGTTGATCGATGATTTCCTGAGGAAAAATATGAGTATGGCTATCAATTACCATGACTTCTCGGACCCTTCCATATTTCGTAGAGAACAGACACCAATACCAGTGTACGTACATATACCATTTTGTGCTCACCACTGTTGGTACTGCGACTTTAATGTGTACACAGGTCTCTCGAGATTGATGTCCGGTTACTTAGATGCCCTAGACCAGGAAATTGCTTCAACAATGAACTACTTTGATCCTCGGCCAATTGGATCAAGTCTATACATCGGTGGAGGCACACCAACTTTGATTCATAGAGAACAGTTTAAGGTCTTCATGGACAATCTCCACAGCCATATAGCACTGACGTCAAACGCAGAAATCACTGTGGAAATGAATCCAAGTGATTGTTCCTACGAGTATCTCAACACGTTGTCATCGTGTAAGGTGAACAGGCTCAGCATAGGTGTGCAAAGCTTCAGTGACGCCGAGTTGAATCGTCTTGGCAGAACTCATAGCTCCAAACTTTTGAATGCAGTAATACACGATGCTAAGTCTGCTGGGATTGAGTCGGTGTCTATCGATTTGCTGTATGGGCACCCAGGCCACACGATGGAGTCCTGGAAAGACACACTGGAGTCAAGTATCAAGCTCAGGCCAGATCATATTTCGTGCTACGCACTCACGTTAGGCAGTCATCGTTCTCATATGCTCTCACGAAGTCTAGGTTTAGTAATTCCAGATGATGAAATGGTCGAATTTTACGGACTTGCCACTGACCTCCTGAGCAAAGCAGGTTATACACATTATGAAACTTCGAATTGGGCTCTAAACGGACATCAGTCAGAACACAACAAACAAATCTGGTCGGGAGCAGAATACATGGCTTTTGGATGTGGAGCTCATGCTTATATTGACAAAAGAAGGTATAGCATAATTAGACATCCACAAGAATATATAAACTCCATAGCCTCAAAACGTAGTGTTGTCGATAGCGTCGAAAAATTGACTGGTGTAGACCTATTGGTGGAAGCTATTACACTTCCACTACGAACTTCAGACGGTATCAATATTACAGAACTAAGCCGCCGATTCAATTATTCGATTATGGAAGAACATTCCCTCGTTATTTCAAATCTGACAGAGAACGGATTGGCCCTATTAGAAAAAGATCGCTTGCATTTGACCGACAAGGGCCTGTTTCTGGCAGACGGGATAGGGGGTCAACTACTACCTAATATTGTTGCCAACTCCAAGACTTAGTTGTCATAAATGGGGCAACTATCTAACCGGCCCATATAGAAACGAGGAGGATCAAGCTCGCAAAAGTTAGGCATAGAAGCGATGCGGCCAGATGGCTTACCGACGTTGAACCAAGGAACAGTAGGAAAAATCACACGACTTGGATCTAGCGATCGTGCGGGATTGCAAATTATTCGCATCAATTTCAAATCTGATTTGATCAACGTGCAGGCTCCGAAAAAAACAGGAAGCAGCACTCCAAAACGCTATAGATTTGAAGGTCCTTCGGACTCGCGGCGCAAGACCGACAGGACCTAGTCTGCACACACCATTGCTGACCGACTCAACGAAAAATAGCCCAAGATGGTTAGTATCGGATTGAACTACATAGCCGGAATATTGTCCAACCCCCTCTATCGGCTTATGTAGCTTCAACGACGTAGCTAGTTTTATAAGTGATTCCACCGTATTCAACCCAAGATCAGGGGGTTTAAAGCAGGCGAGAAACAACTTTGTGAAATCACCGACGTCAAAGAGGTCAACGGAAATGAGAATACAGGGCTCAGTTATGTCGACTTGGGGAATCTCATTAAGGCTATACCCTAAGCGAACGTGGCCAAAATGCAGTACGTCATTAACGCTGTTAGCGATTGCCACAGTAGGGCAAATCACCCTGATCACGTTTGATTTGCAGGAATTAGCTACAAAGTCCAACTTCTCGCCAAAGGCGTCTGGAGATTGGATCGATTCTAAATTTGGATAGCCATCTGGCATCATTTGCAAATCAACTTCCAATGCTCCATTGTCCTCAAACATAGTCGCCTTAAGGATATGCTTCCCAACAGATAAAATCACTTGCTTAGCGACCCATCAGATCGTGGGATCCATCGCGGATCCCCACCCACCTCCACCAGCGGAAGAAACGGATACAATCTCCCCAGCAGCCAGATCAAAAGAACACTTCGCTGGCAGATTGCTCCAGCGTCCATCAGAAAACATTCGGTTTTTTCCTGTCTCACCAAACTCTCCTCCATTCAACCCATAAGGAGCTCTTGACCGCCTCTCTGTTAGTAGCGATACGCGCATAGGATTGAGTGCCCGTATATCACGACGCAGACCTAATCCTCCACGGTTAATCCCTCCACCACCACTACCAGAGCGCAGTTCATACCGTTCCACCATCACTGGATAATCGAATTCAAGCGCCTCGACCGGGGTGTTTCTTGTGTTACTCATTGACACATGAATCCCTGATGCCCCATATGTATTCGGCCCTCCTCCTGCTCCACCGCCCATAGTTTCATAGTAGGCAAAAAGATCACCAGTTTGACAGTCACGCCCACCAAACGACAGATTATTCATAGATCCCGTTCCAGCCGCAGGCACCATTTCTGGTAATACCTGGCTAAGCGCTCCCCAAATAACATCCGTCACCCTTTGGCTGGTTTCAACATTCCCTCCCGCCACAGCTTTAGACCGCCCCGGATTCAACACCGAAAGTTCAGGGATAATGACGTCAACACAATCATACATTCCACTGTTAGCTGGCACGTCACTACCAATAACACATCGCAGCACATAGTAAACGCACGCTAGAGTTACAGCCATCGGAGCATTAACGCAGCCATTAACACACTCAGCAGAGCCAGAAAAATCAAAAAGTATCTTCTCGCCAGTAATCGATATCTTCAGGGAGATAGGGATATTGATCTCACCAAACCCATCGTCATCAAGATAGTCCGTATAGCAATACTCCCCAATTGGGAGTTTCGATAGTCGAGCTTTAGTCAGAGTTTTTGAGTATTGAATAAGTTCGCTAAACATGTCACGCACATTGGACTCGCCATAGTTACCAACTATTTCGAACATGCGCTGCTCCCCTATGCGGTGAGCCCCAATTTGACCCAATAAATCACCTTTCCGTTCACGCGGAGTTCGAACATTTGCATAGATTAAAGCCAGCAGATCAGAATCTTCTTTACCAGCACGGCAAAGAAATACTGGAGGAATAATCAGCCCCTCTTGAAATATCTCATTGGCGATAGGCATTGACCCAGGGCTCATACCACCCACATCAGAATGATGAGCTCTGGTCGCAAGGAAACCAAGAACGCCAGACATACCCTCAGAATCCGAAAAAACCGGAGACACTGTAGTGATGTCAGGGAGGTGAGTTCCACCATTATCGGGATCATTGAGGATCACCATATCACCAATCTTGGGTTGATCGCCCAGTATATTACGGGCGGCATCAACCGAAGAAGGCATAGCACCCAGATGAGCTGGAATATGGGAAGCCTGGGCGATAACATGACCATGCGAATCGAAAACGGCGCACGAATAATCGCGACGCTCCTTAATGTTGGGAGAAAACCCTGACCGTTGAAGAGCAGTACCCATCTCTTCGGCAACTGAGGACAATAGGCCTGAAAGTATTTGCACAGAGAATGCAGACACCCTCTTAGATTTATCTGTCACGACTACTCATTTTTTAGGAGCGATACTTGCGTGTACATACTATATATGTGAAGAACATACTGCCGCCATAATGCCTGCTATCGGCTAGACCATTTCTCATTTTACCCGCAGATTAGAACTACCAAGACACAGTTTTCCGGTATCTAAGCAAGAAATCAGTTCGAGGAATATCAATTTCCCAGCAGAACACACTCTCAGATCTAATTTATGGCCGGTATACTCATAGACGTAGACTACCAGTAAGGGTTTTCATAACTACCAACTCTGGCTTAACTACGGGCAATTACTCATAAAGATATAATGGACAACAAATGAAAATATCTGAACTCACGCACGGTGCCAAAATAGAAGCTACATTTTACGCACTCAGTTCCGAAGTGCGCACGTCGTCAGCCGGGAACCCCTTCATTTCAGCGAGTTTACGGGACACGGAAGGAGACACTATTCGGGCTGTGTTCTTCGACCCTCCACCGTCTCTGATCAAAGAACCACTGTCCGGGCAGACTGTCGACATACGAGCTAATGCAGACACGTTTAGAAACCAGCTCAATCTGAAACTTGAATCAATGGTATTGTCAAAAACTCAATTAGATGCAACAGCGCTGCTTCCAAAAGCGTCAAAATCGCCAGAGGTCCTAAGTGAACAACTATCAGAAGTACTTGGCCTTATTGACAATGTCGAGATCAGCGATGTCATCGCAGCAGTGTTACACAATGAACACGTATCGTCGAAACTAGAGAGATGGCCTGCAGCCAAAAGTCGTCACCACGCCAGCGTCGGAGGATTACTAGAACACATATTAGAATTGGTACAAATAGCCGAGGTTGTAGCAGAATTGTACGAGGAAATTGATCGCGACCTGTTAATCGCCGGCTGCATATTGCATGACATTGGCAAAGTAGTAGAACTGGATGTTGACGATGACTTTAGATACACCGCTACCGGGGTGATGATCGGACATATTGTCATAGGAGATGAATTGGTTGGAGAGGCCTGTAAAGCAACTGACTGCTCCAAGGACACCGAGTTGCGATTACGTCATATGGTGCTTTCCCATCATGGCACCAAAGAGTGGGGGGCTCCCGTAGTACCACAGACGGCCGAGGCCATGGCATTGCATCACATTGATCAAATATCATCACAAACGAGGCAAGCCATAGATAAAGTCAAAGAGGCAGAGAACAAAAAGGACACCTCATCGTTCGGGAATTATGACCGAACATGGAATCGCAACTGGTATGTCGGACTAGAAAACTCAGAATAACCTAGCCTTGGCTAGGACACATACCAGGATCAGAATTGATTAGCACCATTCATTCCGCCGGCAAACCTTTCAACCGGGTAGACAACGCCAAATGCCTTTCCTGAGCTTCTCGTAACCGGTCCCGCTCTTTGGCAACAACAGCTTTGGGTGCACGACTGATAAACTTTCGATTGGAAAGAAGATTCATCACGTGATCTATTTCGCCGTCAAGCATAGACAATTGCTCAGTCAACCGTAGTCGTTCAGACTCAATGTCCACCATGCTTGCTTGGGGCAGGAGCACTTCGAACGAATCTGATACAAGGCTGACACATTCATCCGGCACATCTGATTCTTTATGGATGATCCTGACGGATTTAGCTCTCATTAATCGGGCAATCACATTAATCTCATCAGATACAATGGATTCAAATTTAAATGGGCGAATGAGCACATCAATCCACACCCCAGCCTGAACATTTAGTTCGCTTCGGGCGGCACGAACAGAAGAAATGGCTTCGATTAATGCCTCGACCCCTTCTACAATAGTTTCGTTCCCTCTCTGCTTCGAAGACGGCCATTCAGATACAATTATCCTGTTAGTCTGCTTGGGCATATATGGCAGCAAATGGGACCATAATTCTTCAGTGATGAAAGGCATAAATGGATGAAGAACCCTAAGGGACACCGACAAAACCTCATTAAGAGTGGCGGCCGCTCGACTCGCCGCATGAATATCATCACTTTGCAAGCGAACTTTCGTAGATTCGATATACCAGTCACAAAATTCATCCCGAATAAAGCTGTAGACCAACCGACCAGCCTCTCCGAACTGGAACCGTTCCAGAAGTCGTGTCACTTCGCTGACAACATGGTCACACCTCCCCAAAATCCACACATCCATAGGCGTTAAAGGCCCAAGCGTTTTGGCATTGTGTTCGCCAATCGCCTCAATAGCAAACCTGGAAGCATTCCATAGTTTGTTTGCAAAGTTGCGAGATGAATCCATTCTTTGCCAAACTAATTTCATATCATTGCCGGCAGAACTGCCGGTAGCGATCATAAATCGAAGAGCATCTGCACCGTGCGTATCAATCACTTCGACCGGATCATCTCCAGGTTGTGGATTTGACTTACTTACTTTTGAGCCATCCTCACGCCTCATTAAGCCATTAAGATAGACATCCTTGAACGGGACTTCATCGCGAAGCTCCAGGCTTAACATAACCATTCTTGCGACCCAAAAGAATATAATGTCATACCCGGTTTCCATGACGGTAGTGGGATGGAAACGTGACAAGTCGTCAGTGTCTTCAGGCCATCCCAAAGTAGAAAATGTCCACAGCCCTGAACTAAACCAAGTATCAAGGACATCTTGATCCTGTACCACTATCGCACCACACTTGTTGCATAGTTCAAGTTGTTCACGCACCACAAGGGTGGCATTACATCCCTTGCAATACCAAACCGGCAACCGGTGGCCGACCCATAACTGGCGCGATATGCACCAGTCCCTAATCTCATCCATCCAGCGAAGAAACACTTCGCGAAATCTTGGCGGATGAAATCTGATTAAACCCGAGCGAACAGCAGCAGCGGCTTTTTCGGCCATGGGCTTAGTGTCGATAAACCATTGGTCAGAAAGCATTGGTTCAATCACTGCTCCGGACCTACTACCATGCCCAATCGAATGCACATGTTGTTCAACCTTAACGACCAGTCCCATGGTTTCCAAATCATTGACGATTCGTGATCTGGCAACTAGCCTGTCAACGCCCTCATAAGGGCCAGCATTAGAATTAAGTGTCCCGTCCGGATTCATTATGTTGATAAATTCCAGATCATGCCTTTTAGCCATCTCATAATCATTAGGATCATGTCCGGGAGTAATTTTGACGGCCCCACTACCAAATTCCCTGTCAACATATTCATCGAAAACTATGGGGATTTTTCGGTCCAAAAATGGAACGATAGCAAATTGCCCAGACAAATGATCATATCGTTCATCCATTGGATGGACTGCAATTGCTGTATCCCCAAGTATCGTCTCCGGACGGGTGGTCGCTACTGGGATACATTCGCCATTCTCAAGGCGATAATTTATATGCCATAAATACCCATCGACTTCACGATACTCAACCTCAATATCGGAGACTGCTGTTTGATCAGCCGGATCCCAATTAACCAAATAACTACCTCGATATATCAGCCCCTTGTCCCAAAGACGCACAAAGGCGTCCGTCACAGCATTAGATAGCCCTTCGTCCATTGTGAAGCGCTCTCTCGACCAATCGCAACTGGCCCCTGTTCTACGCAATTGAGTTCGAATCGTTTCACCGCTCTCCCTTATCCAAGCCCAAAACATTTCCTCAAATCGTTCACGCCCCAAATCTTCACGATGCTGACCGGTTTTAGCTAATTGGTTCACCAGTACAGCATTGGTCGCGATAGCAGCATGATCAGTTCCTGGTAACCACAAAGTTGAATAACCCTGCATTCGCTTCCAACGAACCATAAGATCCGAAAAAGTTACAAAAACGGCGTGGCCATAATGCAACGCACCAGTTAAATTAGGTGGAGGCATAGATATCGAAAACGATTCTCGTTCAGCGTTAGTGTCCGGCTTGAACAGGCCTTCAGATTCCCACACTTCATACCATTTCTGTTCAACCTCTATTGGATTGTATGGTCGTCTAAGTGAATTGTTTGCATCTCCACCAATAGAATCAGTCAAATTACATTACACTCCGATTTTATGGTCTATGATTCCCGCTGAAATTTTATACGCTCAAATAGGCAGAACTGAATATAACTACCATTTAAGCTCACTAACTAACTCTTTGGCCAATAACTAGTGGAGAGACAGCATTAGGACCCTCCGATATTTCAAATGCATCAAGTAGCGCACCTTTCACATTTTTGGAGTCCACTTGTGAGTTGGCATGCAATCTGCATAGAGGGTCACCTACGACAACTGTCTCCCCAACCTTAAGCAATTCGGTAATGCCAACCGATAAATCGATAGGATCATTTTTGGAAAAACGAGCTCCACCTAGCCGTCGAACCACGTTCGAAATCCCAATCGGATCGACGCGAGAAATATAGCCTGTTTTAGGTGCCGGAATACACTCGTTTGACAGAACAGTGTCGTGTGGTGGTAATTGGCGAAATTCCATCAAGGAACCACCCTGCATTGCTACGATCTTATCTAACACACTTAGTGCATCCCCGTTATCAAGATGACTCTCTGCAGAAGATCGGGCAGCTCGCGGTTGAGGCAGCAGTCCAGAATCACGAAGCAATCCAGAAACAATCGTTACTGCCAGCTCACGTACATCGTCAGGCCCTTCACCTTCGAGAATATTGATTGCCTCCGCTACTTCGGTGGAATGGCCGACAGCTCTACCAATTGGTTGACTCATGTCGGTGAAATAAACCCTAACCTTGATTCCAAAAGCCCGACCAATGCTTATCATGGTTTCTGCGAGATGGTTAGCGTCAGTTTTACCTTTTACAAGGGCCCCGCTCCCCACCTTCATATCAATAGCAATAGTAGAGGCACCTGTGGCAATTTTCTTGCTCATCACACTAGCGGCAATTAGCGGCATAGAATCGACAGTAGCGGTGACGTCACGGAGAGAATAAATAATTCCGTCTCCAGGTACTAGATCAGGGCCTTGAGATGCTATAACTCCTCCAATAGACATAGTTTGCGTCTTAACACGCCCAGCGGAAAGGTCGGCCCGAAATCCGGTTATCGATTCCAATTTGTCTATAGTGCCTCCAGTCAAACCAAGACCTCGTCCAGATAATTTTGGAACAACAAGCCCGCAGGCAACGGCAAGAGGCACAACCACTAGGGATGTTTTGTCCCCTACTCCACCCGTGCTGTGCTTATCAACTACTAGGTGACGATTATTCTTCCATTCAAGCCTACTACCACTGTCCACTAATGCTTCCGTATAAGCGACCGTCTCTTCAAGCGAAAACCCGCGCAAACAAATTGCCATAAGTAGTGCAGCACCCTGGTAATCAGGAATAGTGCCGGCGACATACCCCTCTACAAAGCAATAGATGTCCGCTCGAGTCAATTCAACGCCGTGCTTTTTTCGTTCAATGATGTCAAGAACGTTACACGATTGACGGTCCGTCGAATTCACTTAACACCTCTTGACCCGTTATGACAACGATGACAATAATAGGTGTTGATAGTTGCAACACGCTAGTAGCATCGGGTCATCCACTTAAACCGGTTACCTTAAACCAACACAGAGTGATGACTCGAACACCCATAAAAGCTGACTTTAGACACGTTGTCACGCGCCCAAACTGCTACTTGAAGAAGGGATTCAAAACATCTTAGGTCCAAATCCTCGACGCAAAGACATTAATCAAACGTCCGGTAGGCGAAGGACCCGCAATGAGGTCAAGATCGAGCGTTTGCATCCTGATAGTTCCATCAGAAATTACACATTGCAGAAAAGGGAGTCCTCCATAAGGGGACGTGCCTCGAATTCTGGACCGATGACAGTCAGGTCAACAGTAATAGCGATCATAATAGGTACATTATTGATCATAGGACTATTGGCAGCAGTTGGATTGGTAAGGAGCACCACTTCAATATCGCCACATATCACTCCCGTCCCAACCCTCAAGACTGAAAACCGGGCAGGCGATGCGTCTATCGAAACCCCACGTAAATTGCCGATCAATGAGTTTCCTCACTCTACCGGGCCCGACCTGCCAACCCCTTCAATCTCAGCCGAGTCATATCTTCTGGTCAACCTAAGCAATTCATCCACAGTGCTGGGCAAACAAGTACGAGAAATCAAATCGATAGCCAGCATAACAAAGCTGGTAACGGCTGTTGTGGCTCTTCGGTTAGGTGACAAGCAGGACCTCATTGTAGTAAGCGGCCATGCATCAATGCAGCCACCCACCAAAATGGGTTTACTCAAAAATGATCGTGTCACGATAGGTGACTTGTTAGCAGGTTTACTCCTAGATTCTGGAAACGATGCTGCTAAGGCTCTAGAAGAAGGACTAGGAGGCAGTACGCTATTTTTACGTGAAATGAATCGATTAGCAGAAAACTTAGGAATGACCAACACTATGTTTGACAACGCTGCCGGATATGACAGTTCCGACAATTATTCGACTGCCTATGACCTTGCCCTATTAGCCAGACACATAATCTTCAACGAACCAGAAATCATGGAAATTGTTGGCAGTGAGCGTATCAGCATTGAGAGCAACGACGGACACGGCTGGTTCGGTCCACAAAACATGAATCGATTAATCACGGAGTATGAGGGTGCTATAGGGTTAAAGACGGGTGAGACCGATGACGCCGGGCTATCATTGCTGGCAGCAGCGAAAAAGGGCGACACTATAATGGTCGCCGTCGTATTATCAAGTCAAAACCACTTCGATGATGCCCGGATTTTGCTTGATTACGGGTTTACTGCAACAAAACAAGAATACTAATAAGCACAACACGAAAACCTTTCTGTATAATCAATCCGTGGTGGATCTGGTTCGCCACGTAATAGGATCCATGGGATCATGGATTTAATGTCTCAACAAGTAAGGGGTAGCGTCTTGCCGTTTATAGGTGGCCTTGGTATTCCCGAACTACTGATTATTCTGGTCATTGTGATCATCATATTCGGTGTCGGAAAATTGCCCGCTGTTGGCGGAGCACTTGGGAAAAGTATTCGAGAATTCAGAGAACAAGCTCGGCCGGAGGACATGGAAGAGGAAGAAGGTGATGGGGATGTTCTGGCAAGTGAGCAGGCATCAGACGACTCTAGCGAAGGTAAATCGAGTACTAGCTCCGACTCTTAGGCTGGATGCGTTTTAAGTCACACTTGCCTTAGGGTAACTAGTGATGGTTCTAATTAACGAATGGTATTCACTAACTTGATACGATGGAGCACGGCTTCGTTACTGTGCCTCTTTGTTACTGTAATGTTGCTAGACTCCCAGAAAGCATTTGCAGCCACAAAAGAACCAAAGGTGATACGTGTTGCGCTGACTATAGCCGAAGCAAAGACTTTGGAGATTTGGGCGCCACCCGGAAGCAAATTACTCAACATCCCAGATGACACCGCTCGTCTTACCCAAAAATCCCTGTTGCGTGTCGTAAGGAACGGCTGGAACCTCCAACTTCCTCAAGCCCACGACAGCGATAGTCCAACATCAGTTTTATCCGCCACCAGGGCTGAAGCTATGAAGACGGCTAGGTTGATACGTTCTGAAACCGGTCATTTCCCTAAAAAAACACCCGCCGATTACACGATAAATTGGAATGGACAAACAGTCGCAAATACCCCAACATACTTAGTGCTCACACCCCCAAAAGAATCAGATATTATCTCGATAAATGGCAACAACTACAGAGGTCAGTTGCTGCTTAAACCAAGAGGATCTTGGTACCAATTCATAAACGTCCTGTCTTTGGAAACATACTTATATTCCGTAGTAGGCTCTGAGGTTCCATCAAACTGGCCAATGGAAGCTTTGAAGGCTCAGGCAGTTGCCGCACGAACTTATGCAGTTCGCAATTTATCACCAAGGAAAGACCATGACATCTGTGATACCGAATACTGCCAGGCGTATAAAGGAGTATCGGCGGAAACAACACCAAGCGTGGCAGCTGTAAATAAAACCTCAGGGCTAATCGCCACATATAACAACAAAGCAATCGATGCTTTATACACAGCTAATACGGGAGGGATTACAGCGAATTCAGAGGAAGTGTGGGGTAACTACGTCCCATATCTTCGTAGCGTCACATCAACTCATGATGACGCAGCACTAGAGTCTAATTGGGGGTTTAAAAGCTTCAACTGGTCTCGAAGTTATGAATTGCCAGAGTTGAACCTCCTGCTGAAGCAACAAGGGTTTATTGTAGATGCGGTTCACGGCCTTTCGATTCCCGAGAGCGGAACAGGCGGCCGAGCGATAACAGTAGTCATCGACGCCGATCCCAATCCAATTGTTCTACAACGCGATAGCATTCGAGCTGCATTGGATGTCTCAAGTACTCTTTTCACGGTGGAGGCGGAACATGCACGGCTTACCACTCGTATTGTGTCCACGCCAACTGCCATGCGGTCAAATCGTACTAAAAAGGTTAGCAGCTATAGACGAAGCATCGCGTTCGATTTGGCTCCAATAGGAATCAGTCTAGTCAATAATTCGGTGTTCACGCGAAAAGAACGCACCCCAGAAACAATCACCTTAAGAGGAAGTGGGTTAGGTCACGGATTAGGGATGAGTCAGTGGGGTGCAAAAGGAATGGCAGACCAGGGATATGACTATAGGGACATATTGCATCATTACTACAATGGAATCGAGTTGACTAAGCTCAACTAGGTCTTCCCGGTGCGCTCAACCGGTCGACGGAGGAACTTCAACCGGGATTCACAGCTAACATCGCCAAAGGCGCTCAATATACAAGTTGTTGCGAAAGCAACTGACTTTACTGGCGGTTCAACGATTAGCATCCCGAGGAACGCGAGCTCCTTTTCGATGATTGCATGACCGACATCTAGTAACCAAATTGCCCCAAGTATGGAGTCCATCAAGTCTCTTTAGAATTACATGATCATTAGTGAATTAAAGCCCTTTATCACCCCAATATTGACAAACATCACCGTCGCGGGCGAAGACTTCTTCCCTGGTTAACTTAATGACTGGAGTGGCTCGTCTAAGGTAATACCGCATTCTGATCACTGATGGCCTAGCAACTAATTTATCAAGGGTCACGAATGCCGTGTCATACCATTGAAGAATATCGGCATTATCTCTCGTCACCATTACAACGGCAGGCCTGTCTGTCCACACATTGAATGGCTGGGTAATCCTGATTAAGTAACAAAACGAGCACTTGTATCTACAACCGCATTTCAGAAATCCCATAAAAAGTCTATTAAAAGTATGATCCATTCGTGAAAATGAGAGAAGACTTAATTACTATGTCTGAGCGGATATCATCCTTGGATTCCAAACCATGACAGACAGAAACACCGAAAGATTTCTATACCGAATTGTATATTCGAGAACTGGCCCAGCTCGATTCACTCCCCACCAAGATTCCATTACAGGATGGGAGAGGACCTTTCGTAGGGCAAGACTGCCTCTTTCATACTCACAAGGATATTCACCAAAGCCCCAGTTACGGTTCCCTCCTCCGGTGCCAGTGGGACATTGTGCGACAAATGAAATGTTGGATTGCGAATTTAGCGAGGGTGTCGAGCTCGGACAAATATCCAAATCGATGAATGAAGTCGTGCCAGAAGGGCTAATTGTTTCAGAAGCTCGTGTTGCAGGCCCGTCATACGGCAAGCTAACCTCCCAAATTACCAGCATCGATTACCTGGCAACAGTCGCATCCATGGATCGGTCGACGTCTACAAGGCTCAACAGTTTCCTTCAAAAAGAACATCAGGTGACTGAGGTAACAAGAGGGTTAAAAACTAAAATCATAGATCTGCGGAGGGCATTCATTTCAATAAAGATACTAAATGATCAACAAATAGGAATGACGATTGTTGCCGGTAGCGGGGGCAGTGCACGTCCAGAAGATATTCTATCTTTATTAGATTTGACGCCAGTACGAATGACTAGGACTGGCGTACATGGCCCGTGGGATGATTGTCATCGATGATTCCTTCCTCTTTACGGAGTCTAGCTGCCAAATTCGAGGGCCAACTTTTAACGGATAAAACAATAATTTCTCTTCAAACATATACAGTTGATAGCGGGAGTGAGATTTACAAAGCAGAACTTTCCTCAGGAGAAACACTGGCAATCAAGGTCTATAAAAGAGATTCTTACAATTTAGCTCTGGAATCGATGAATTGCGAAGTTCAGGCCATTAGTTATCTCAACAAAATGGGGTGTGCTGTACCAGAATACATCGCTGCTGACCAGTCGATGATATCGATGGCGACCAGCTGGTGCGGGGACCATAACTTGCGCCAACTGATTTCAGACAATGCAGCAGGCCAAATAGAACCAACAGAACTTATCAGATCCCTAATGAGTGTCGAAGTCACCTATATGAGCACACCAAACATGTCTAGTGTTAGTTCCCAAATCGACACTCGGAATGAACAGTTAATACGATCACGATTACGGCAACGCGATTTATCATACCTACCCACATATCTAAAGGGTGCCAAAAGACTTAATCCAACAGCGAACACATTAGAACTAGAAATGGCCATCAGAAAAGTATTGAGGACCGCAAAAATGGGGGTTTGGACCTATGGTTCCATGGATTGCAACGCTTCTAACATCGTTGTTCGCAACGGCCACGCCACATTAATCGATTTCTCGATGCTGGGACCGGACTGGATAGAAAAACGAATATGTTCCTATACCATGAGCCCATCCATCGTGAAAAATGAGCAACTATTCTTCGGAGCACTTAACGGATTAAGTTACAAAATGTACGACGAAATCATGAGCCAATGGATTAAAGATTATCCTTCAAAGAGCCAGCTAGACGTCCATTTCACGCTAGGGTTACTGTCAGCAGCATCAAAGCTGCCCGCACAAAACCCAGATTGTCCAAAATCTATAGGCCTTCAAGAATCAACTCTCCAGTCTATCCATGAATTACTACTGTCCCCGCAAAGTATTTCACCTGCTGATGCAATACGAGCCGCCATAGGCTAACCTTTAACCATTGTCAGCAGCAACGCAACCATAGGAACCACTCAATATGACCGACAATCCATTTCGGCCAAGGCCTAGAGATTACACATTGGACGGTGTTCCTTGGATAGCTAGAATGGCTGACAAAGCCAGGGCCTTTGACGACGAAACAATCGACGAGTACATTTATCCGTGACCAATTGATCGTAGAGTGCTCGGTGAGTTCTCCATCACAGCAGACGAGTTCCTAGCACTGTCCGTTTCACACACAGACGGTGAGCTAGTGGAGGTAATTAGGAGCCGAGTTAAGGAGATCCGATTTAGCAATGATAAGGGCTCCAAAAGTAATTAACTGGACCCCTTTACCGTAAAACTTCCTGATTCATCAATGCGGTTCATATAGAATTTATACGGCCCGCTAGCTCAATCAGGCAGAGCAACTGACTCTTAATCAGTAGGTTGTGGGTTCGATTCCCACGCGGGTCACCATAGGCGGTAAGCAGCGTTGCAAGTTGGAGCGGATGATGTACATATCGGGTACTCATAAATACTTGGGGTCCGTTCAGTGCGGACATTCTTTGCCGAGGCAGATTTGACGATTCATGGGTAGTGATCGAGAACAATTTTGTCGCACTGACCACGATTACCTTGAAAACATTATTGCCAGCGCCTATGAATAAATCTGCCATAGACGTTATGTAAACTTCAAAACGGCCGACTGGGGGGTTATAAGGCCATTTCTACGATCTGCCTGCTGTAGACTCGATTTTTACTAGAGACTATGCACAAAGGACATAATCCAATTGAACAGACACCTGTACAAATTTGTATCAGCGTTTGCTTTTGGGTTAGCTGGTTGGAGATGCATGACTACGATGCTTCCAGTCTTGCTACGAGATTACGCGAACTTTGGCATATCCGATGCAGGCTGGATATTGATTATCCTTCACCTGACACAAGCAACTGCAGGGCTAAGCAGCGGCATTTTTATAAAAAAGGCAGGTAGCCGCATTGCATATACTATTGGCGCCTCTGGTAAAGCCTTCTATATCGTGATATTAGCTATTTCAGCATCGCCCATCCCGTTATTTATTTTGGCTCCTATAGCCGGATTATCCAGGTCACTCTTCTGGAGTGGCGCTTTCTCATACGTAATGCAAAATACAAATTCAAAAACGAAAGGGGCCGGTAGTGGTTTATTGAGCATGGCTACCGTACTAGGCCCAGCTTTAATAGCACCTCCATTGGCACTAATAGTGAACTCCTTCGGCTTGGACACATTTTTGGGTGGTTGTATAACGTTGCTACTGGTAAGTGTCGGTATCACATATGGTTTGGTTCAAGACGCACCAAAAGTAAAAAATGCCACAGAAATCAATTCAGGCCATCGACATCTTGCCCAGATGCGAACAGTCTTGCTAGATGTTGGCGTTCGAAATTCTATACTGACACGGATGAGCACAGCATTTGTTTTTGGAGTGTTCATATTGTTGTCGGCGTTAAAGATAACCGACCTAACCGGTAGCATCGTTTTAGTCGGCCCATTAATCACAGCTGGCGCTATTGGTGGAGGCATTGCCCAAATCATAATTGGTATCGTCTCAGACAGAATTGGAAGGAAAAGCCTCTTAGTTGTTGCAGTTCTGTTGTGCAGCATTTCTTCTGCAATTTTTGGTGCAACCAACTCGATAATATTGCTGCTTATTTGCTCAAGCGTCCAAATGCTTTCTCAACAGGCGTGCCAGACGTTGGTAGTTGCCAGCTGCGGTGATCATTCAACATCAGATCAGATGGGCAACGTTATGGCCATATTGACATCAGGCTTCTCAATATCATTTGTAGCCGGAGTTACTGCAGCATCGTCAGGTTTGATTTTTTCGAACGCTACTCCATACTATGTTGCATCAGTAGTCTGTCTATCGGGCATATTTGCAGCCAGCCGTATACCTCGTCACAATCACTCATGTGTGATCAAGGGATGATCGAGCCGGTACAGCTAACAACAGGATCAGATTTCCTAAACGAACATACACTCGAGTAAACTAGCTGCACGGTATGCGTCTAAGATGCTCTTTTAGGAC
>CAJWLF010000012.1 GCA_913043205.1 uncultured Chloroflexota bacterium
GGATTCGAACCTGCGTAGCCCTTCCGGGCGCCAGATTTACAGTCTGGTGGTATTAGCCACTCACCCACCGACCCGAGAGTGTTTTGTTAAGACCTGTGTGCAGTATGTATGCAGCCGCGATTTTAGCAGAGCTTTGTCCTACTCTGATCAAAATATTCGACTATTTCGATAATATGGTCGAGAAATGTATGAGTCGATATTGGTTCAATGAACCCATAAGATGTTTTACTACACCTGCGGGGAATAACTTTGGAATTAAGGGCGATAGGGATGGATTTTCTGAATAGCGCCTTAAAGCTTGCTGAGACGCTGACTGCGACACCTCATTGGGGAGCTCTAGCTTTTTCAATAATTGCGGTTCTTTTTTGGACTCGAATAGGTCCGTCTGTTCAATTATCGAAAGTTGCGGCCTGGCTGGGAGTTGTCGTAGGTTGTGGGGCTCATTCTGTCATAAATCAGCGAGTGTCACCTGCTATCGATAGGACGGTCAATGATCTGGTTGGCTACATTAGCGATAGGCTGAATATTGTGTTTTCTTATGAGCTAGCTAACGTGCCTACTGTTCTAGGGCAGTCATCGGGTCAGCAATTCGTTTTGTTGATCAGTATATTACTAGTTATGTTTTTCCTCGGTTTCCGTAATGATCGCGAGTCCGTCTTGGCCACTGGGCAGGGGGTGGCTATAGGATTGGCTCTTATGGAAGGACAGCAGGTTGTAGGGCCATTATTGATAAATCCTGTAGATAGTTCTATGACTGTTCCACTGCTCAAAAATATGTTTGTTGTGGCTGCCTATATAGCGACGGGATTGATTCTGGCTAGGTCGTGGATTGACGGTTGTTATGCCAGAAACTTTTTTTTGGCGATTATGTTTCAGGCGGCATTGAGTTATATGTACGTGCCGGATGTTCTCAACTGGCCACCTGGAGTGATTCTAGCCGTCTATGCTGCGCTGGCGTTTCTAGGGTTTTTAATTAGTGGTTCGATGGCCATGGCAAGGGTCAGGTGAGAGTAATGATTGACCTTTTAACTGTCAGAGAGGCGGCGAGTCAGCTGGGGGTAAGCCCCTCTACAGTTTACAGATTGATTTCTAACGGGGCTATATCAGCCGTTCGGGTTTCCGATCAAGCGGTTCGAGTTCATAGACGGTCGGTTACAGACTACCTGGATCCTGTAGGTCCGGAACTCACTGTTTCCCAAGTTGCAGCAATGCTGAAGATATCAAAGTCTCACGTTTATTCGTTAGTTCGTAAAAGGCGCTTGCGTGCAATAAGACGAGGTCCCCGGTCGATGCGAATATTGGCTAAGCATTTGGAGTCTTATATAGAGATACATTCGACCGACTTAGACTAAGCTATCTATTTCTAAATCTGTGATGGACGACGATGTTTTCACGAGTTTTGCAAAGTCATCTGCTTTCAAGCTAGCTCCACCGACTAACGCTCCGTCAATGTTTTCTTGCGACGAGAGATCTTCCCAATTCTGAGGGTTTACACTTCCGCCGTACAGGATCCGCAATGCGTCTGCGGCGGAGCTTCCATATCTGGTGGATAGGAAGTTACGTATGGCAGCAATAGTGGATTCTGCTTGATCTGGATTTGCATTGACACCAGTACCTATAGCCCAAATCGGTTCGTAGGCCAGCACCATATCGTGGGCGGGTAGATCTTTCAGATGTAACAAAGCTGCGATGACTTGCGATTGTAATATATTAGATGTTTCATTGGCCTCACGCTGCTCCAGAGTTTCTCCAATGCATACTACAGGCGTAATGTTGTTTGAAACTGCGGATGCCACTTTAAGGGCTATAAAGTCGTTAGTTTCCCCGAATATTTGACGGCGTTCAGAGTGTCCTAAAATAACCATACTTGCTAACGACTGAAGCATTGTCGGGGATATCTCACCTGTAAATGCCCCATCTGTCTCATTATGCATGTTTTGGGCTCCCACTTGAACATTGGTCCCTTGAACTGCTTCGGACACTGATGCAAGGGCCAAAGTGGTAGGAAATATTGCTATTTCTACATCCGTATTGGAAGCAGTTTTGTCTGCTACAGATCTAGCAAGGTCGACAGCGTCAGTAATGCCCATATTCATTTTCCAGTTGCCAGCGATCAGTTTAGTGCGAGCCAAGTTAATATCCCTAAGTGAGTCTTCTATAGTTACGATCTTGAATTGGTTTTGCTACTGCCCAATTAGGAGGATAGCTTATGTAAGTGGGGTTATGAATGATTTCGAATGATCAACCTTTTGAAGCAATCTGATCCGCCATTAATTTGAGATAGTGGCCGGTGTATGAGGTCCCATGGTTAGACACTTTGCCAGGAGTACCTGAAACCACAAGGTTTCCTCCTTCGTCCCCCCCCTCTAATCCTAAATCAATTACATGATCAGCTTGTCCTATTACAGTCAAGTCATGTTCGATTGCAACTACGGTGTTGCCAGCATCGACGAGACGATTAAGGACTTCTAGCAATTTATCGACATCGGACGCGTGCAATCCGACAGTTGGCTCATCAAGTATGTACAAGGTGTTTCCCGTGGCCACTCTAGCAAGTTCTGCAGCTAATTTTATTCGTTGAGCTTCTCCGCCTGACAATGTTCGTGCCGATTGGCCCAATCTGATATACCCCAGCCCCACATCACTAAGCACTTGTAGAGATCTTTTTACCTTGGGGACATTTGTAAAATGTTCAAGTGCTTCATCGACAGTCATGGCCAGAACATCTGCAATGTTCTTCCCTCGGTGCTTCACCCTCAAAGTTTGAGAGTTATAACGTTTGCCTTCACAGACTTCACATTGGATTTCAACGTCGGCTAAGAACTGCATAGATATCCTTTGCTGTCCTTCCCCTCGGCACACTGTGCATTTGCCGGGGCCTTCATTGAAGCTGAATCTTCTAATGCCGAAGCCCAACATTCGAGATTCTGGTAATCGTGAATAAAGTGCCCGTATTTCTGCGAAAGTTCCTGTGTATGTGGCTGGTGTTGAGCGGGCTGTTCGGCCTATGGGGGCTTGATTGACGACAACTATCTTGTCCACATGCTCTGTGCCATCTATGGCATCGTGTTCCCCAGGTATATCTAGCGCTCCGTGCAGCGTTCTGCGCAACGACTTTCGTAGAATGTTGTCAATGAGGGTGCTTTTCCCAGATCCTGACACGCCGGAGACGGCGGTAAATGCCCCTACAGGGATTGAAACGGTGAGATCCTTTAGATTGTTTTCTCTAGCGCCCATTATGGTTAGGTCAGCCTCTTGGATTCTAGGAATCATCTTAACGCGGTTCCCTGTTATTTGGCCTCGCAGCATACGACCAGTTGGTGAGTCTTTGCACTTCACAACGTCCGAAAGTGATCCCGAAATTATGATTTGTCCGCCCTGCTCTCCGGCTCCAGGACCTATGTCTATAATGTGGTTTGCATGGCGAATGGTCTTTTCATCGTGTTCTATGACGATGACAGTGTTTCCTAGGTTGCGCAGTCTATCCAAAGATTTTAGCAAACGATCGATGTCTCGTTGATGCAACCCTATTGAAGGCTCATCTAGAACGTATAGTGCGCCTACTAGGCGTGTTCCGACTTGCGTGGCAAGCCTAATACGCTGGGCTTCACCCCCTGACAAAGTGGCAGTTGCACGATCTAGAGTAAGATAATCAACCCCCACGTCTTCTAAAAATGACAGTCTGTTTACGATTTCGTCTATGGCCGGCTTTGCGATTTCACGGTCATTGGCGCTCATGATCTTGTTCGAAGAGCCTGTAGCTAATGCTTTGAAGTGCTGCAAGGCGTTACTGACAGTCATCTTCAAGAGATTGGGTAACGTATGACCCGAGAATTGTACTGATCTTAGAATTGGTCGTAACCGTTCTCCTTCGCAAGTAGAGCACACATCGTCTCGCATAAATCGTCCTATAGACTGCTGCCGACCAGGGTTATCGGTGCGTTCAAACCAGCGTTCGAAAATAGGAATAAAGCCTTCCCACTCTTCTCTCCTAATGCTGCGAACTTCTCCTCGGTCATCGTTTTTAATATAGCTGCGTTCTATCAATTCCCCATCGGATCCATAAAGTAGTATTTGTTTGAAGCTAGGGCTGAGTTCGCCCCATGGTGCATATAGGTCAATTCCGTAATGATCAGACAGTGCTGTTGCCCATCGACCCCACCAGGAATCTATAGGGTCTGATTCCAGGAAGGCTATTGCTCCGCCGGCGTAACTTAGAGATTCGTCAGGTACAACAAGATCGGGGTCGATTATCGAATGAGAACCTAGTCCATCACAGTCGGGGCATGCTCCCAAATAGGAGTTAAACGAGAAGTGACGTGGGGTCAAGGGTACATTGAGGCCTTCCCCACAATCAGCACAAAATGGTTGTGTATTCATTTTGTGCTCTTTTATCAGCTCGTTGTTTAGATCATACTCCTCGGCTATCAGGCGGCCCGATCCTCGTGACAAAGCCATTTCCACAGAGTCGCCGATTCGGTCGGATTGGGCGGGGTCACAAGTGATTCTATCTATGACTACCGATATAGGAGTGCAAGTGTCGTTTTGTAAATCTGGCAATCCTTCACTGAGATTTATGTTTTCGTCCCTCACCCTTACCCTTATAAACCCTTCCGAAAGAAGTTGTTTTAATAGGTCACTGGGTAGTTGTTCGGGTTCTGGCTTGACCGGTGCCAAAAGTTGAATTTTGTGACCGTCTGGCAGGGATGCAAGCCTGGCGGATATTTCGCTAGATGTGGTACCTGTAATCGGTCCGTGGCCGTTTGGACAATGGGGCTCTCCCGCTCTTGCGTACAGAACTCTAAGGTAGTCATATATTTCTGTACTAGTGACTACTAGGGAACGCGGTGTACGAGTCGCATTTTCCTGCGTAATTGAAATAGCTGGTGCGAGTCCTGATATGTCTCCTACATCGGCATCTTCGAGTCTCCCAAGAAACTGGCGTGCATATGAAGACAGACATTCTACAAATCGACGTTGTCCTTCTGCGAAGATAGTGTCCATCGCGAGAGATGATTTGCCGGATCCTGAAACTCCTGTTATTACCGTGATTTCATTTTTCGGTATAGATACGTCGATCCCTTTCAAATTGTGTTTAGTCGCGTTAGTGACTATGAGCGAATTATTCTTCTTTCGACTCCTGCGCTGCTTTCGTGTCTTGCGGCCAGAAATCAAACTTTTCCCTTCCAATATATCCGCTAACATATTTCCAGTATGCGATTTTTTTACACCTGTGATCTGTTCAGGCGGACCTTCTGCGACCACCCGTCCTCCTTTATCCCCACCGTCAGGTCCGAGGTCGATTATCCAGTCAGCCATTTTAATTATGTCAGGGTTATGCTCTACTACAATTACAGTGTTGCCACTTTCGACTAGGCGTTGCAGAACCTGTATGAGACGTTTGACGTCCTCAAAATGAAGCCCTGTGGTTGGCTCATCCAGTATGTATATTGTGCTTCCAGTTTGGGGTCGGGCTAGCTCTGAGCTGAGTTTTAGCCTCTGAGCCTCACCTCCTGACAGAGTGGTTGAGGATTGACCTAGCGCTAAATAGCCCAACCCAACATCTACCATCGTCTGCAATATGCGTTGTGCGGCCGGTATATTTTCAAAAAATTGGAGAGCATCTCGAATACGTAAATTGAGGACGTCGGATATGCTTTTGCCTCGGTACAGTACCTTCAATGTTTCACGGTTAAAACGTTGTCCGTCGCAAACTTCACATGTAACTTCGACATCGCCCATAAATTGCATTTCAACTACCTTGGATCCTCTTCCTGCACAGGCTTCACATCGGCCTCCTTTGACGTTGAAACTGAATCTGCCTGGACTGTAGCCCCGAGCGCGAGAGTCTGGAAGTTGTTGAAAAAGATCCCTGATGTGTTTAAAAACTCCGGAATAGGTAGCCGGATTGGACCGTGGATTTCGGCCTATTGGGGACTGATCAATTTCGATGATTTTGTCTAGATGCTCGACCCCAGTGATTTCGTCGTGATCGCCAGCACGATCGTGGCTCCCGTGCAGACGATGTGACAGTTCTTTTTTAATTATGTCGTTTACGAGACTTGACTTTCCGGATCCTGATACACCTGTAACGACGGTTAACGTCCCTAAGGGTATTGTTACGTTTACATCTTTCAGGTTGTGAGTTCTGGCCCCTAGGATTTGTAAATTGTTACCATTTCCCTCGCGTCGTGTAGTTGGTGGGATGATCGGGTCCAATCCCTTGAGAAATCTTCCGGTTGGCGATTTTGATCTGGCAACTTGTGCTGGAGATCCTGATGCGACTACCGTACCGCCATCGTCACCGGCCCCAGGGCCGAAATCGACTACGGCATCTGCCTGCCTGATAGTCATTTCATCATGTTCAACAATCACTAAGGTGTTGCCTTGATCCCGTAATGTTTGAAGTGTATTTAATAGGCCCACGTTGTCTTTATGGTGTAATCCTATTGAAGGCTCGTCTAGGACATACAAAACCCCCTGGAGGCCGGCTCCTATTTGCGCTGCTAACCGTATCCTTTGAGCTTCCCCGCCGGCTAATGTGTCTGCTGATCTATTGAGTGTTAAATATCCTAGACCAACTTTTTCAAGAAAAGATAGCCTTGTGTCGATCTCTCTCAGCACCTGTTGGGCGATCTCAGATTCTCGGTTGTTCAAGACACAGTGTTGCAAGAAATCTTGTACCTTAGTCACTGTCATTTCGCTCAACTCGGCGATATTTATACCGTTAAACTTTACCGATAGGGCTTCGGGTCGTAACCGATGCCCATTGCAATCAGGACATAGATGATCCGACATGATTTCCTTTACCCAAGATGGCATTTGAGCACTTCTTTTTGCTCGCCTACGTAACAGAGGTATGAGTCCTTGCCAGCGGCGTCTTTGAGTGCGAGACCCGTGTGATTGTTCGTTGTCACGAGACCAATTCACAGTTCTTGTGTAGGTACGGCTTCCTGCCCCGTAAAGAACAAGTTTTTTCTGGTCTTCATTGAAGCTATTCCAAGGCTTGTCAATTTCGAAGCCAAAAGCCTGTCCAAGTTGTTCCCAGCTGGTCATGGGCATACGAGCGTAAAGTGTGTACCCAGACTTATTAGTAAGGGCTAGAGCCCCATTGCGGATACTTTTGTCTGGATCTTTAACCAGTTGTTCAGGGCTTATATCGTTAATTCTGCCTAAGCCCTTGCAAGTGCCACAAGACCCTCGTCGACTATTGAAACTAAAGGTGGAGGGTTCTGGAGGTTCTGTGCTCGCCCCACAATTAGGGCAACCATAACTAGCGCTGTAAAGGAAGTCGCCGTCTGCCGTGCCTAAGATCACAAGTCCATTAGCTAGTTCCATAGCTGATTCCACAGAGTCAGTTATTCGTTCGATGGGAGACGTATCAATGCGTATCCGGTCGACAATTACATCTATGTCATGCCAGTGTGTACGGGATAATTCTGGAAGTGGTTCGAATCGAGTTAGTTCACCATCTATGCGTGCTCTGACGAACCCTGCAGCTCTTAGTTGTGTCATCAACTCACGATGCTCACCTTTTCTATGTCGTACTACTGGGGCGAAAATCGTTGCGAAATTATCTCCGGGCAGATTGATAATATTGTCAACAATCTGTTGGGAAGTTTGAGGTTCTATAACTGTGTCGCACACGTGACAATGTACGTTCCCAATCCTGGCGTAAAGTAGCCTTAAATAGTCGCTAATTTCCGTGATAGTCCCTACAGTGGAACGGGGATTACGGCTGACAGTTCTCTGGTCTATGGCGGCGGCTGGAGCTAATCCCTCTATATGGTCTACTTTTGGCTTTTCCATCTGGCCCAGAAATTGACGCGCATATGCCGATAAGGACTCTACGTAGCGTCTTTGGCCTTCTTTGAATATCGTATCAAAGGCTAAAGAAGATTTGCCCGATCCACTTAAACCGGTGATGACGGTCAAAGATTCGTGATCGATATCCAGATCGACGTTCTTAAGATTGTGCTCGCTGGCACCGCGCACACTTATCTTATGGGACATAGTCGAACGCCCTTTTTTGTTTCAAATATACTACTCGGCCATTTAGTACTAGCTGGTTATTTTCAACTGCAAGCAACCTAGTGTCAAAAATTGATACCAGGAAATCGGAATCATTATGCGGAGGATGGTGGTTTAACCGGTTACGCCGGCGGCCTAGATTGTATGTTGCCGCATCTCTCGCAGGCCCAATAGTTTGTGGTTTTCAGCCCAAACATGGACTTCTTTTCACCGTATCTTATGCTGTTTCGCACATGGCAAACCGTACATTCGGCTACGATTTTATCTCCTACTTTGGGTGTTGGCGACTGTGCCTTATTGTTAGACATCTTCTTCCTCCCTTATTTGAATACAGTTGTCATCATTTGGCATGCTATCACGAAATTTGTGTGATTGGAGTGTTAGATGGTTGGATTACACGGCATTATTGCTTAAGATCTTGCGGTGCTATTTGCGTAATGGGTTGATGTGTTTGATGCATATGGCTTGTTATAGAAGTGATTCGGAGCGTATTTCCTCGTGTCTGTAGATATAAGAATCCCTCGTGTTCTGAGGGGGCATACTGGTGGACAGGCCATAGTGTCTCTCGATGCGGATAATGTTTCTGATTTGCTAGAAAAATTATTTGTTGAGCATCCAGCTCTTCGCAATTCTCTTGTCGGTGATTCAGGAGACGTGTTGCAGTATACGAGCCTATTTATTAATGATACTGAAGTTAATGAAATAGGCGGGTTAAATGCTGGGGTTGTGGATGGGGATGTGGTAACGATTCTGCCTTCGATGGCAGGAGGAACTTTCGAATATTTGAGTTAGTTTGATTATTCGGGTAAATCAGCTCGATTTAGGGTGCCCTTTTGGGCAACCAAGTTGTTTGTTTCTAGATAAGAGGCGATAGACTCTCCTCCATCAGCCCAGAATCCATCCAAGACTGAGTAATGCATGTTCCCTTTTCGAACGTAGTGGTTGTTGACGTCGGTTATTTCCAGCTCTCCTCTTCCAGACGGCGTCAAATCTTCAACAACTTGAAACACTGAGGAGTCAAAAAAGTAATATCCAGTAGCAATAAGGTTTGATTTTGGGTTTTCGGGCTTTTCTATAATTTCTGTTATGCGATCCTCGTGTAGTTCTACGACGCCATAAGAAGATGGGTTTGACACCTCCTTCAGGATTAATCGTGCCCCTCCCCGCTGATCACGAAATTCATTGGCTGCTTCTGAGAGGCTACTTTCTATGATGTTGTCTCCGAGTATTACTAATACATCGTCTGCCCCGACGAACTCTCTTGCTAATCCTAAAGCTTGGGCAATCCCTCCTGCTTCCTGTTGATATGCGTATTGAAGTCGGTTAAATCCAAATTGTTTTCCGTCACCCAGCAGCGGCAAGAAGGACCCAGCACTTTGTCCTCCTGTGACCAACATTACTTCTGTTACCCCTGCATCAGCTAATGTTGCCAGTGGGTAGTAGATCATGGGTCGGTTATATACCGGGAGAAGATGTTTATTGGTTACGGAGGTCAGAGGATAGAGTCGACTTCCCGTTCCTCCAGCTAGTACAACACCCTTTAAGTTTCTAATTTTGTTTTCCCTGCCCTCTTGAATGTTCAAGTAATGCGTCTACGAATATAATTGGATCAAATGTAGCTAGGTCATCTATTCCTTCGCCGGTCCCTACGAATTTTATAGGAACCTTTAATTGTCTGACCACGCCAAACGCCACCCCACCTTTTGCTGACCCATCTAATTTTGTCAGGATTACACCAGTAGTTCCAATTTCATTGCAGAATTTTTCGGCTTGGGCTAATCCATTTTGCCCGCTCATTCCGTCTAATACCAGTAGAACCTCGTGAGGGGCACCTTCAATACATCGGTTGAGCACGCGGGATACCTTATCAAGCTCTGCCATTAGATTCGAGTTTGTGTGTAGGCGGCCTGCGGTGTCTACGATCAAAAAATCTGCTTTGTGTGCTATTGCCGCTGTTGCAGCGTCATATGCGACAGCACCGGGGTCAGACCCTTGCTGATGCGCGATCACTCTGACACTGAGTTGATTTCCCCAATATTGTATTTGCTCTATAGCCCCAGCACGGAAAGTATCACCGGCTGCTAGCATCACAACTTTACCGTTGGATGCTAAAGAATGAGCTAGCTTTGCCAGTGTAGTGGTTTTTCCTGATCCATTTACGCCAACTACCATGATCACGCAGGGAAGTTCTGTAATGGGACTAGAGTCCTGGCTAACTTCTAGACTGCTAATCAATTCAGCCCGCAATTCCTCCAGCATCGCTGTTGCATCATTAATGCCTAGTTTGTCGACCTTATTTTGAAGTTGGTCGACGATTTCAAATGCAAACTGAGGTCCAGTGTCACCCTGCAGCAACAGCTCTTCAATCTGTTCCCATTCTTGGTTACTGATGGCTGACCGAGAGAAGATGGCGGCAAGCTTAGATCCAAAACTATTTCTAGAGCTGGCGACACTTTCCCGTAAGCGTTTTTCTGCCAATTTAGACTTCAGGTGTTTCAACATATTATCCACCACTCTGAAGTTGAATCATCGGGCTCTGCCTGTGTCGACGACGGGTGGTTTAGTTCTGTTGTCGCGAGGTAGAAAAAGACCGATTTCTGCTGCTGAAACGTATTCACCGTCGCCATGAGTAGAGAGAATGACCAGTTTGACTTGCCGGACCGGCTTAAGTGTGGATAACGGGAAGATATGCTCTGTGGGATCAGACGGGTTCTCGAAAGCTCCCAGCAATACCATTTCGGATTCTACTGAGCTAGCAGCATAAATCTCAAAAGATTTTATGTAAGTATTGACATCCTCCTCTGGGTGGTTCCAAATTATAATTCTGTCGAGTATCCGATCGGTGTTTGCGTCAAATATGATAGATATTGGTAGCCTAGTTGTAGCTGATCGCCACGATGGTACTTGGTGGTCGGGAAGACCGTCAATGAGCCTTGCTGAAGTGTGTGGATATGGATAGCTCGGTCTATTTACTTGCACTGTCCCTCCGTTGATAGTTTCAGCAAAATCGAAGCCCTGATTGCCAAGGTTGAAATTTTGAGTAAACCCGACCCTGGCTCTTCGGATTATTTCGAAGTCTACGGTGGCATCTCCAAAGTACGATGACGCTAAATATATGTATCCACCAATAAATGCGAATACAACCAATAGGACGATTGATCCGGCTCGATAATCAGCAGATACAATCTTTTTGTATATGTTTGAGGCGGTTAGACGTTTTCCCTGTCGTATGCGTTCGGCGGCTTGAGCTTCATTGCTACACTTCGGACAAAGAAGATTACTGTCGTGCTCCGTAATGGCTTGTTCCGAAAAGAAACCACGGCAGCGCTCACACTGCTCGGTAGCGTTCGATTGCGGGAAGTAAGGGCATCTATTCAGTTGTGTTAAGGGCCGCCTTGACACCAGGTGCTTCCAGACAGTTCTTCAATACCTATCCGTTAATTTACCCTGAATCTATCCAGCGTGTCTGGGTTTATTACTTACGCGAGGAGTGATTAAGGTCTACAACTGGCTCATTCATATAGACTTCACCGTTACGGATTTTTAAGTTGTACCGGCAGCCTGGATTGGTACAAACCCAAGCCTTCCAATGCACTGCTGCCCCTTGTCCTCCGAAGTCCGATAACGGTACTAAAGATCCTGTTTCACATGATTGGCAAGCTGGGAAATTTGATTCTGATTCGTCCACCACCGCACCTCTTTTTTTGCGATTGGTGTTGATGACAGTAACGATTGATGTCATCAAACATGATTATCCGTAGTTTGTGAAATCGTGCACAAACTGTCGAGAACTATAGCGGGGCTAGCGACGTTTGGTCAATGATTTTTTCATCGGTGCTGTGAGCTGGGACTGTAAAGGCTTTAGGCCGTCAGCGATAACACCGTCTAAATGTCGGATCCCTCATAGGCTGCGTCTAAGAATTCTGCTATGTGAACTATTTTCACATCCTGATTCCGTCGGTTTAGTCCAGCTGCTATATGGGATTGACATCCTGGGTTAGTCGTTATTATGTGTGTTGCATGGGATGATTCAATCGAGTCCAGTTTCTCATCTAGAATTTGTAGCGATAGATCAGTGTTGATTGCACTATAGACACCAGCACTTCCGCAACATAAATGTGGCTGATCCAGATCTACAACAGTGGTCCCTGACACTCTAGAAATTAAATCACGTGGTTGCGCTGTAATGCCTTGTGCATGTCGCAAATGACAAGCATCTTGATAAGCAACACGTGCATCAATTTTATTCGGAGGGGTCTGTATTCCTATATGTGCAAGCCACTCCGAAAAGTCATAAACTTTCTTCGATACTCTGTCTGCGACTTCAGAGAATTCAGGGTCCTGTTGAAGTAAATCAGCCCAAGATTTCATAGTTGATCCGCACCCTGCTGAATTTACCACGATTGCATCATATTTTGGGTCATCGAACGCAACTAGGTTACGTTTTGCCCAAGTCCGTGCTGTGGCCCGATCTCCATTGTGGTAATTTAGGGCCCCACAGCATATCTGATCTTTGGGCAGATGCACCTCGCATCCATTTCTCGCTAGTACTCGTAGTGATGCTTCGTGAACATGTGTAAATGCCACACTCATAATGCACCCTGACAAAAACCCAACTGTATATTGTGGTTTTCCTAATGCGGGTACATGTGACATGGTTTTCGGATGAATGAAATAGCTTGATATTGCGGGGGTCAAACCCTCCATTAATCGAAGACGTTCGGGCAGCATATCTAATATAAGATCCCTAAATCCTGACCGTTGATAAGCACGCAACATTTTTGCTGTAGATCGAAGTAACCAGGGGTTTCCAAATAAATGTTTCATTATTCGATTGGCGATCTTAATGCCACGTGGCTCCCTTCCAACCTGATTTGCTTGAGTTCTAGCTGCCTCAAGAATAGATCCATATTCAACCCCGGAAGGGCAAGCACTCTCGCAGCCATGACAGTCCAGGCACAGAAACATATGTTTCTGAAAAGACTCATCGTTTAGTGAAAGATGACCCTTATTGACAGCGTTTATTAGTTGAATACGTCCTCTGGGAGAATCCATTTCCACTCTTAGTACCCGGTAGGTAGGGCATTCGTTCAGACATAATCCGCAGTGAATACATGTGTCGACGACATTGCTATCTGGAGCGTCGAAATCAGAGAACCCTATGAATTCTTTTGGCTTCATTGAGTCAAACATCGTACAAAACTAAACCCCCGTGACAAATCTGCCGGGATTGACCGTGAACGTAGGATCAAACTTGTTTCTCATCAATTGCATCAGATTTAGAGCGTTTGGGTCTAGTGATTCTCCCCACGTAGAAAGTTGCTGCTTTAAGGTATTTCCACAGCTTTCTATCACAAGCGCGCCTCCTAGTGTTTCCACCGTATGCCTAATGTCGGTTACTGTGTTTACGAGTTTGTTTAAGGGTGAACCATTCACTGCTTCAAATGATACGTATAATATTCCGTTAAATGCGTTTGCCCAGGCCTCTACCTCGACATGGATGTTCCTCGAGCGATTAAATATATCATTCATCAATTTGGCGAGTTGTGAGGGTAACACAGTGATTCGACACAGTGTCGCCCCATTTTCTACAGATGCTTCGTATAGCTGATCCTGGTGGCTCCAAGGATTAATCTGAGTCTCGTCATCGCTGCCACTGAACTTGGCCTCCAGAGAGTCGATGTTATTGGCAATGACTTGTGTGCTCAACAACTGTTGCTCTACGGCTTCCGCCCTGCCGGAGAAGCGGATTGATAATTGATACATGGGACTAGTTGAACCTGGACCTAGAAGTCCGACTGATTCTGGTTGAAGAGTTGAATATACGAGTGAACTGAGTATTTGTTCTGCCGTTGAGGAGGCTGTAAATTCAAACGTAATTGTTGATGATAGTTCTGGCTTGGGTTGGAGTTTGAAATTTGCCTCAGTTAGTATTCCAAGTGTTCCTAGCGATCCTACATACAACTTGCCTAGGTCATAGCCTGTTACGTTCTTAACGACCATACCGCCCGCTTGAGTTAATTCCCCGTTACTGTGGGCTGCACGGGTTCCAATTAGCATATCTCGAGCGCTACCGTATCCTGTTATTTGAGGACCAATAGCGTTTGTGGATATTATTCCGCCAATTGTTGATAAAGACTTGAAAGGCGGGTCCAATGGAAGAAATTGGCCCGACCGATCTAGCGTTTCTTGGAGGTCTCTAAGGGAAATGCCTGCTTCAACTGAAACAGTCATGTCGGCCGGCTCGTATTGGAGGATTTTGTTCAAGTTGGTTGTTCGTAGGGCAACGTCATAGGAACTCGGTATGTCTCCAAATGCCAATTTGGTGCCTCCACCAATTGGTATTACGTAGGCATCGTTATCCCGACATAGGCGCAACACTAAGGCAACTTCTTCAGGGGTTTGAGGCTCTACAACGATGGAAGCTGTTAGGCCATCTACAGTTGGCGTCTGCTCATCGCTCCAATAAACATGTGTTTTATCTAGTTCGCGTTCTAAGTTATGGAATAATTTGTCGATGTTTGGTGCTAGGTTTGAAGGCCTCAAGTCTCTATCCTTGTACAGCTGACTGATGTCAGTCACATGTGACTTTAGCGTGCTAATTGCACGTTACCAATCACATTAGCTAGGTGAATATATTGGAAATTGTAAGATCTGTAGCAAATCTTAAGGATTCCTTAGCAAATAATTCCGAATTGAAAATGGGAGTGGTGCCGACGATGGGGGCGCTTCATAAGGGGCATAAGGCCTTACTTGATGTAGCAAGGAAAGAATGTAAATTTATGGTAGCCACCTCATTTGTCAACCCGTTGCAATTTGGTCGTGAAGCAGACTTATCTTCATATCCACGCAGTAGAGATGAGGACATGACTATTTTTGAACAAGCTGGCACTGATCTGGTCTGGGAGCCATCGTTTACTGACGTTTATCCTGATCAGTTTGAAACGCGTGTAAAGATGGGTGTGTTTGCTGAGAAGTTGGAGGGAATTTATCGCCCGAATCATTTCGATGGGGTGGCGACTATTTTGTGCAAAATATTCAATTTAATTAGGCCGCACATGGCTTACTTTGGCCAAAAAGACTGGCAACAGACACGTGTTGTGCAGAAGTTAATTTACGATTTAAATTTTGATGTTGAATTGCGCGTAATAGGTACTGTCCGTGATACGGATGGGTTGGCGGTGAGTAGTAGAAATAGATTGTTGCTGCCTGAGCAACGTAGTAGTGCGACCAAATTGTATAAGGCTTTGAAAGTTGGTATTCATTCCTTCCAGCATGGTGAGCTAGACTGCGATATTCTGCGGAAAAAAATGTTGGATGTTCTGATTCCGGATGAAGACGTCAGGGTGGAGTATCTAAGTATTGCGGATGCGTTTGAATTGGTTGAATTGAAGAAGATCAGAGGTCCTGCGGTGTTTAGTGGTGCAGTGTGGATTGATAAAGTGCGCCTGATAGACAATGTTTTGTGTGGGGTTGATATTGAAGGATTAGTCGATGCGACTTGATCTTTTCCCGTTAAATACAGTTTTGCTTCCGTCAGCGAAGATGCCTTTGCACATTTTCGAAGACCGATACTTGGAACTGATAAAAGACTGTGTGTCAAGGTCCAAGCCATTGGGGATTGTATTGATTAAAGCTGGAAGTGCGGAAGAGGGGCTGGATATAGATATCTACGATATCGGTACGATTGCAGATGTGATTGAATGTGACGCCAATATGGATGGCACTATGGATATAGTCGTACAAGGCCGTCAGCGATTTCAGGTTGTGGAATTAGTCAAGCGTTTACCACGTGTAATTGCTGATGTGGAATTAGTTGAATGGGGAGACCGGGTGATGAATGGTGATGTTCTGCGAGAATTGCAAACGGCTTTTGAGTCTTATTTGCAGGTGGTATTGGCGGTGGCTGGACAATGGCAACGTCAATTTCGTTTACCAGAGAGGCCCAGCGATCTGACGAGCTTAATCTTCAAGTTGTTGCAAGTCACCGTAGAGGAACGACAGAAACTATTGGAATGTGCAGGGATTGAAGAGTTGATCTGTTTAGAACTTAAAATTTTGCGCCGGGATCTACCTAGGCTAGAGACTCGATTAGGCACTATGTCCAGAAGGAGTTTGAACTAGATGGCGAAATTTATATCGGCTGGTTGTAAGAAACGCCCTGTGCCCGATTGGTGGCTAAGATGACGCTGGTAGATAGCGATGTGATTTCTCGGGTTGAAATAGAACTCAAGAAAATTATGGACCCTGAATTTGTACTTACTGGTCATGAAACCATTCTCTACGAGTACGATGGATCAGTGGAGAGAGCTAGACCCGATGTGGTCGTAGTGCCCAGTTCCACCCAAGAAGTGATGTCGATAATGCAAATAGCAGCTCGCTATTCTGTTCCGGTCGTTGCGAGGGGGGCAGGAACTAGCCTTAGTGGTGGGGCGATACCGCTTCAGCGTGGGATAGTTTTATCAACGACGCGCATGAACAAGATAATTGATGTAGATCTGCGAAATCGACGTGCCGTAGTGCAGCCGGGCGTTATAAATCTAGATGTTTCCGCTGAAGTGAACCCTCAAGGATTTCAGTATACGCCCGATCCTTCGAGCCAAAAAGCGAGCACGATAGGTGGAAATGTTGCAACTAATGCGGGCGGGCCACATACTCTGGCCTATGGGGTGACCACCAACCATGTTCTCGGTCTTGAGTTTGTTACGGGGGATGGTCGTTTGGTTAAAATCGGTGGGATATCGCGGGATGTACCAGGGTACGATTTGGTTGGGTTGATGGTAGGTTCGGAAGGGACTTTAGGTGTTGTAACGGCAATCACAGTAAATTTGATGCGCATTCCTGAGTCGGTCAGGACAATGTTGGCTGTATTTGACTCTGTTGATCGAGCCACTCAAACAGTATCTAGGATAATTGCTGAAGGGATCATCCCGGCGGCGATGGAATTGATGGATCAAGGATGTACCCGAGCAGTGTCCAGTTGGATGCCGGAAGTCAATTTACCGACTGATGCCGGCGCTGTGCTGATTTTGGAGGTTGAAGGAGTTGAGGCTGGGTTAGATGAGGATGCAGAAAGAATTGTTCAGATTTGCAATGACAGTGAAGCCAACGAGGTGCGGCTTGCTAATTCTGACTTAGAGCGCGGAGAATTGTGGGCGGCGCGAAAGGGAGCTTTTGGGGCGATTGGCGTTTTGTCTCCAAACTACTATGTACAGGATGGAGTCGTGCCACGCACGCGATTAGCGGAAGTACAGCGGCGTGTAAATGAGATAGGGCGTGGACGCGGATTGCAGATAGTCAATGTTTTTCATGCCGGAGATGGCAATATTCATCCGATCATATTGTTCGATTCTAATGAACAGGGGGCTTTGGATAATGTGATGGAGGCAGGAGAGGAAATACTTGATGTTTGTATAGAAGCTGGAGGCACTTTAACTGGGGAACATGGGTTGGGAATGGAGAAGAACAAGCAGCTTCCCCGACTACTTTCACGATCGGATATCGATGCTATGTTGGCTATAAAGGATATATTCAGTCCCAACGGTCTGCTGAACCCTCAGAAGGTATTTCCGCCTGGCATGTCGTGCCGGTTGTTCTGAGCTATATTTGGGACTGGTTTAATTATTTTGGATTGACACGCTGTTTGCGGTGTAATGCTGAAGCCAAAGTTGGGCAACCTGTCTATTGAGGGGTTACTTTTGATGATTTTTTAGAGCTGCCTCGTATTCGTTAGGAGTATTGAAATGTGGAGGTATTTCCGGGTCTGGGATGTCTACTAGGATCGCAGTGTGCTTAAATCGATCTATTAGCCGGCGTAGGCCTAATGAATCTTCTGTTAGAGAAGTTAATTCATCATACAGATGAGCTCGTATTAAGGGTGGATGAGAGATGGCTTCACGATACTTAGGCAGGACTAAAGCTGAGTTGGGGTTCTGATTTCCAGCATTGATCAAGCGATTAATCAATACACTTGAAAGTGGCTGGTCTACATTAACAATTATTACTTGCTTACTATCACTGGCTGATACCTCTCTAACTCCCAGTTTGATTGAGTGTGATCGACCCATTTGGGGATTAGGGTTTGATTTGAATTTTACACCTGGGAAGTGTGGAAGAGCTGACAGTATATTCCTTTCGTCGCGACCAAGAACCACGATGATCGGATCAATTTTGCACGTCATCAAGGTGCACAGTTGGTGTTCCAACAATGGCCGGTCAGCCCATGGTAACAAGGATTTGGGTTTGCCCATTCTGGATGAATTTCCGGCGGCCAAAATGATTGCTGCTGTTTCCATGAGCTCCCAAATTAATTATAGTTCGTGATGATGCTGTACGGTGGAGTTTAATAGGCTTAAGTTGAACTTTGCTAGTTGGGTTATTTCTTTGTTGAAGTCAAGTTTATCGGTACCCGAATGATTTGAGGCCGTGACCGCTGGACACTATGACGGTCAGGTCGTTTTTAGAAATCACTCCGTTCTTTGCGAGGTGCTTTAGCCCTGCGAATGCTACTGATGCTGAAGGTTCTAAATACACTCCTTCCATGCTAGAAATTTCAGAACTAGCCTTCATAATCTCATCCTCCTTTACGGATATTGCAACCCCTTGGGATCCGTATATGGCAGCCAATACTTCTGGCCCTCGTTTAGGTGAGCTGACAGACAACCCTGTTGCTATCGAGTCTCTAGGATTTACTGTAGCTGGTAATGTGCTTCTAGATTTGTAGGCGGTTACAATCGGAGCGCATGCTTTGGACTGGATACAGTGTAGGCGCGGCATTGGTTGTGCGGACCTTCCTGTGTTTATGAGCATGTTAGCTGCCGCATATGATCCTAGGATCAGGCTGCCGTTTCCAACGGGACATATTAAATGGTCTGGCATTTCACCTAATTGCATATGGAGTTCAAGTAGAAAGCTGGCCATTCCTGAAACAAATAATGGATGCAGCGCATGGGAAGCATAATGAGACTGGGAGCTGAGAACCTGTTGTAAGGCTGCATCGGCAGCTGTTTTACGCCCTCCTTTCACTTCTACAAGATTTGCCCCGTAGGATCTAATTTGATCCGCTTTTGCATTTGAGGTTGATTGCGGTGCGAATATTGTCGTCTTTATGCTTGCTCGTGCGGCGTAAGCTGCGAGCGAGGCACCTGCATTTCCAGAGGAGTCTTCAATTACATAATTATGGCCATAATGGTTTATCCAAGACAGCATTACTGCAGCTCCTCTGTCTTTAAAGGAGCCTGTTGGTTGAACGGATTCTAATTTAGTTATTAGGCCTGGCAATTGGATTTTGCCTCCCCATTTTGTGAGCTCAAGAATAGGGGTAGTCTGTTCCCCCAGCGTGATTTGAACGGGTGAATTCTCTATAAACCCTGGGTATAAGTCGCGATACTTCCAAACTCCACTATTTGAGCTGGCGTGGATGTCTAAATCTTTAACAGGGTTAACTAGATAGCCATCTACAGGCTTTAGGGCCGCATTACATCGGTTGCATGTGATGGTATCTGGAAGATTGAGGTGGTGGTGATTACAAACTGTACAAATAGTTTCTATATTGCTTGCAGACATCAATTATGAGAATTGAGCTATTGCATCAGATGCCGCATCCCAAAGTGGTACTTCAGGATCCAATTTGGCAATAAGTCTGGAATGCAAATTCTGAATATGGTGTGATGCGGCTGACAATGCAACGTGCTCAGGCTCATCTGAGTGTCTTAATTTTAGTTCGATTTGATCTAGTTTTAGATTGCGGGTGCTGATAGTGGCTCGGATGGGTATGCCGATCAAATCAGAATCTTTGAATTTTACCCCGGCAGACTCGGCACGATCATCACGTAATACTGTGAGACCATCCGATTCCAGTTGGGTGTGGAGTTGCTCTGCGGCTGCTACGATTTCTGGCTGTTGACCTATTTGCACAATGTGGACGTCGTACGGACTTATTGTGGCAGGGAAAATGATGCCATTCTGGTCGTGGTGTCGTTCTATTACTGATGCCAATAATCGGCCTACGCCGATGCCGTAACTTGCCATCACAACGGGTTGTTGGTTTCCGTCAGCGTCTAGATAATACGCTCCAGCTTTTTCGCAGTAACTTGGCCCCAAATTAAAAATGTTACCTAGTTCAATTCCGCGGCATGCATGCATGAGGTGGCCGCATCGAGGGCAAGGGTCCCCACTTTTGACAGAAGATATGTCTGCGACTGTATCAGCTATAAAATCGCGGCCGTAATTTAGGTTTTTGAGATGGAAGCCATGTTTATTTGCTCCACCGACTAAATTGATGGTTGTGGTTGCCGATATATCGGCAACCACAAAGATATCATCTAGCCCTACTGGGGAAGCGTAACCTGCAATAATATCGGCGCTGGCTAAATCTTTTTTTGAGGCCGGTTCTGGGGTGCATTTGAGTATTTTAGCAAGCTTCGTCTCATTGACCTCCAAATCCCCCCTAATTGCGACCAAAATTAAGCGATCTTTTGTTTTGTAGAATACTGATTTTAATGTCTGGCAATTGGTAATGTTGAGGAATTTTGCAACCTCATCTATGGATTGATGGTTAGGTGTCGCTACTTCCTCCAGTATGTTGATCTGGTCTTGAGCAGGATTTGACGTTTCTGCCTTACGTGTCGCGACTTCTAAGTTAGCGGCATAATCTCCATTTGGACAAACCAGCACAGTGTCTTCGCCGGTTGGCGTTGCTAAGATAAATTCGTGGGCTATGGTTCCACCCATCATGCCTGAATCAGATTCTACGGCAAGGGTTTCAATCCCACATTTGCGAAAACTGCGAATGTAAGCCTCATACATAGGCTTATAAAATTCATCGACGTTTTCTGACTGAGTGTGAAGACTGTATGCGTCTTTCATTACAAATTCCCTGACTCGAATTAGTCCTCCCCGGGAGCGCGGTTCATCTCGAAACTTTGTTTGTATTTGATAAACCATGACCGGCAAGTCCCGGTAAGATTTTACGTGTTGACAGACTAAGGTTGCTACGATTTCTTCATGGGTCATTGCTAGTACCATGTCGTGATTCTGTCGATCTTTGAATCGCACCATTTCTTCTCCTACCGACGACCATCTTCCACTTGCTTTCCAAGCATCGGCAGGATGAATGACTGGCATGCTTATGCGCTGACCTCCTATAGCCTCTAGTTCATTGGCAAGGATTCGCTCGATTTTCTCAAGTGCCCGCCATGCCAGGGGTAGGTAACTGTATATTCCTGAACCGAGTTGCTGAATCATTCCGGCCCGAACTAGTAGAGAATGGCTCGGCGTACTGGCGTCTGATGGAGCATCTCGTAGGGTATGCCCGAAGAGCGTTGACATCAACATTCAGAATTACTTTCATGAGTTGGTGTTGAACTTAACATTTCAGATTATAAGAGCCATCGGGATACTTCGTTGGTTTTCTCAAAAAGCCAGGACGCATGAGACGATGTTATATGTGGTATTCGGGAGGGATTTCCGACGAACTTAAGGGCATGTCGTATACGCGCTTACTTCCCTTGACTAGATATTTCGCTGCCGATCCTATGATAACTGAGTTGGCGGGAACGTCTTCTAATACTAATGACATCGCTCCTATTTTGGTGTCGTTGCCTATGTTGATTGGCCCCAGTAATGTAGCACCGGTTCCTATAGTGACATTGTTCCCAATTATGGGGTGTCTGCGTTTGCCGGGGTTTTTCATATCTTTCCACCAGCCGGATGCCCCCAACGTTACTTGGTGATAAAGCATGACATCGTCACCTATTTCAGTAGTTTCACCAATGACGACTCCAGAGCCATGATCTATGAAAAACCGACGCCCGATTTTAGCTCCGGGGTGAATCTCAATCCCTCCTGTGATTACCCGACTGAATTGTGAGATCAATCTTGGAATGATAGGGACGTTTCGCTTATAGAGCCAATGGGCGGCTCTGTGAAGTAATATAGCGTGTAGACCCTGGTATAGCAGTACTTCAAATATATTTGTTGCGGCTGGATCTTTATCAAAAAACACTTGTATGCACTCTGGCCATGCAAATCTATGGGGTTGAGGCTGACTGGTTACGTCGGACGGAGCCTTGGTTATATTTTCCGTCCCTGATTCAAGGAGGACGGAAGATGGCTTAATAGGTGGTTTTTGGTCGGTTGTACCCATCTGCTCTCCGCTAAAATTGAGTTGGCATTATTCGCCTGCCAGATCTTGAACGACGTTACGTCCGTTTTACAATACATACGATTGGTGTATATCCGTGGAAGGGTAGATTGTCAAGATACTTGACTGATGGTTTGGCTATAAATTTGTTTCGCATATTATGTGTTGGCCTATTGACTCTTAGGACTAGATTGGTGTTTCAGGATGTCGCTTAATGATGCATTTCGGAAAGTAGAAGCTGGGAAACAATCAGCTTGGGCATTGTTCGAACCTGTGATCTGTATGGGCCTACAAATTGAGGGATTCTCTGACGCAATTGGTGCACCAATATTTGGGTATTATCGAAAATCAGAAAGTTCGCGTAGCGCTCGAATAGCAGCTGGTGTTTTGACGTCTTGTGTTTTTGCTTACTGTTTGGGTTCGCGTATTGAATCATTGAATGCTGAAAACGATGCTGAAGTTTCTTGTGATCTAAGCGGATTCGTTCTAAACGTTGCAAGTGCGATTGAACTTCTGTCTGACTGGTTGGATGACGTTCTTGAAGTGCCTAAATCTCGTGGTGTTCGGCGCAATCTTTGGTCTAGTGAGATGCAATCAAGGTTTGCATTAATCGACGTTGATTCTGCAAGAAAAATAGCAGAAAGGGAAGATTGGCTCAGGGAGTTGGCGGATTTGTCGAATCGCGCTAGATATGAGGGAAGTCATTTATGGCAACGTATAGATGATGAAATAGCTTGTGTCTTTAGATCTGGGCACGGTGATATAAACGAGGAGCCTGGGAAACATTTGGTTCACAGATACCTGACAGATATGTCAACAACTATCGCTGCAGGATTTAAACTAGGATCTTCCAGGCTAAATAATCCTCGCAAAACATCAGCGAATGTCGATTGGGAGTGATCTTTTCAATTTAGATAAAGATTTTCTTTCTAACCTTCACCTAGTCAGGTAGACTCGGGGCTTGGACGAGGCATAAACTCTGTTGCTTCTAGGAGAGGAATGCCCGATATGCGAATTTTATTTTTGTTGGGCGAGGTAATTCTGTGTCTACTACGCTGATCGAAGAAATTAATAATGAAGCCCTAAAAACAGACATCCCCAACTTCTCCTCAGGGGATACCGTCAGGGTTCATGTGAAAGTTCGGGAAGGTGATAGGGAACGTATCCAGGTGTTTGAAGGAATAGTCATCAAGCGACGTGGTAGTGGCATACGAGAGACGTATACAGTGAGACGTGTTTCTCATGGCGTTGGTGTGGAGCGTTGTTTCCAATTGCACTCGCCGTTTGTAGAAAACATTGAAGTCATCAGGCAGGGTCGGACCCGTAGATCAAAGTTGTATTATCTGCGTGGGCGACAGGGCAGGGCGGCCCGTGTTAGGGAGAGGTCTCGTAGCTGAGTTCCTATATGGCGAGTAATGAGCGTGCGGCAATACCGCGGCTTAGTGTGGAAGCGAAATTTATTAGAGATGGGGCAATCACTATTGCTGGTGTAGATGAGGTTGGACGTGGTAGTTGGGCAGGCCCATTGTTTGCGTCCGCAGTTATGCTGGACATTAGTGTTTTAAGAAATCGAAGGCGTCTGCGTGAAGTGACCGATTCTAAACGTCTTACTCCAAGAACTCGAGAACGCTTATTTGATGATATTTATGCAGAGGCGCTTTCAGTTGCGGTGGCTAGTGCTTCCGTAGCGGAGATAGACGCTATGGGGATAGTGCAGGCGACAATGTGTGCAATGAGGCGGGCTGTTGGCGGGTTAAACCAAGTGTCAGATGTATTATTAGTTGACTATCTGAGCTTGGAGCCAGTTTCTAGCGGGCAGCGCGTGTTTAGTTTATCGAAGGCGGATTCCCGTTGTTTGTCTGTAGCCTCGGCTTCGATTTGTGCCAAAGTAATCAGGGACCGTTATATGACAACGCTGTCTTCCAAATATCCAGAGTATGGTTTTGACAAAAATGCTGGGTACGGTACGGCACAGCATAAAAAGGCAATACTGAGGCATGGACCCTGCTCCGCGCATAGAATCAGCTTTAAGCCAATAAACTCAGCCAAGAGAGCATAGTCAATCGATGTTCGAATTCTGGAGCTATACTGTATGAGTGAAATGTTGCACGACCTTGTTTCGTGGGTTTTGGCGTGGGGTGAGTCTCCATTTGGGGCCTTGGCTCTATTTATTCTGGCGTTTTGGGAGTCTAGTTTTTTCCCTGTGCCTCCCGATGGGCTAATGATTGTATTGATGGCAGGCAACCCGGGATTTGTATTCGCATTTGCCGGATTGGCAACGGTAGGTTCCATCATGGGAGCTGGATTAGGCTATGCGATTGGGCTGAAGGGAGGTAGGCCTGTACTCACAAAACTTTTTAGTGAGTCACGTGTTGAGTATGTGGAAAGGCAATATCAAAGTCGTGATGTATGGGCTGTAAGCATTGCCGCATTCACACCGATACCATACAAAGTGTTTGCTATAGGAGCTGGTGTTTGCCGATTGAATTTCAGGCGATTTTTGCTTGCTTCTTTGATTGGGCGGGGCGGTAGATTCTTTTCGGTCGCAATTATGGTGACTGTGTTTGGACAACAGATACAACATGCTATTGAAAACTATCTGAATGTCCTAAGCATTCTGTTCATTGTAGTTCTGATAATGGGATTTTTGATTATTAGATTTGCAATACGTCGCAATTAAAAACAATATATGGGCGTATGAGCAACGGTTAATCTTAGCGAAGATATAGTTGAGTAAAGTTCTGATGGCTGATGGCTGATGGCTGATGGCTGAAATGAAGATGTTGAACAATGATTTCGGGTAAGAAACTGCTTGAAATTGAGGTTGAAACTCTGTTTTCTCATGTAACTCGTTCTGGGTTGGACCTTATGATAGCCACGAATGAGCATGTTCCTGCCGTTGCTCCGAGATTTTTTCTGGGTCGGACTTTTGATGGGGTAGTTTGGCGGATACGACAGGATGTTGATCCGATAATTGTGAATCGATTATCCGAGTTAGCAGTCAGCGAGAATACGGAAGGAAGATTTAATAAACCTCCTGTCCATCATTTGGAATACCAAGAGTTATTGGCTGTTGATGGTGGCTTGGAAATTCAATCGGGACCTGCCTATCGATTGAATGCTGTCGGGAATTCAAAAATGGAAACCATAGCTGTCGGTTGGGAATCGGCCGATGTGATAGAGGGGCAATTTGCTGGGTTAAAGGACAAGATTAATTTTGATCAGCCTTGCCGAATAGTGAAAGTTGATGGGAAAGTTGTATCTATTTGTTATTGTGAACGATGGGGGGATAGAGGGGCTGAGGCAGGAGTTGCAACTTTGGTCGAACATCGTCGTAACGGCTATGCAACTGCTGTCGTATCAGATTGGGCATGTGATGTGGCCGATCGAGAGAAAGAGGCTTTTTACAGTACAACCTGGAAGAATGCCCCGTCCCAAGAAGTGGTACGCAATTTATCTGCAGATCCCTACGCTGTGCTAATCAATTACCTCTAGCAATTAGCACTAAAGAATCACAGCATAGGCAGAGGCTCTACTTTTTCGAGCATTTTGACGCTGACTGTAGCAGCTACTTTAGCACTTATGTCCATGAATATGTCCCCTAGGGGAGCTTCTTTATTACTAGTTATAGGATTGCCGGAGTCACCACCCTTCCGAATAATAGGGCTGAGTGGTATTTCGCCCAGAAAAGGTAGTTGCAAATGTTCTGCGGCATCCTTGGCACCGCCATGTCCAAATATTTCCACTCGATCACCGTTGTCGTGTAGGTAATAAGACATATTTTCTACAATTCCTAGTACGTCTACACTGAGCCGCTCAAACATCGAAATACTCCGGCGTACATCTTGGAGCGCGACTTCCTGAGGTGTCGATACTACTACTGCTCCGACCAGCGGTACTAACTGTGCAAGCGATAGCGATGCGTCCCCCGTGCCGGGAGGGAGATCCACTATTAGATAATCGATATTTCCCCAATTTACATCTGCTGTTAGCTGTTTTAGTGCTCCGCCTATCATAGGCCCTCGCCAAATTACGGGCGTGCCTTCCTCCAGCATGAATCCCAGTGACATCAATTTGATACCGTGCGCTTCAAGCGGTTGGATTTTCCCTTGTACAGAAACCGGATCACCTTGGGCCCCCATCATTAATGGGATGTTTGGGCCATATACGTCCGCATCTAATATTCCGACAGAAGCTCCATGCCGAGATAATGCTACTGCAAGATTTACGCTTACAGTGCTTTTTCCTACTCCGCCTTTTCCACTGGCAACTGCTAGAGCATTTTTCACTCCTGGAAGCGAAGCTGTTGCAGGGGTTTTGTCGGACCGTACGTCTGCTGTCATGTTTATGTTGACTTGGTCTACCCATCCTAATACGTGTAATCCATCTGTCACTCTTCGGGTTATCTCATCTCGCATGGGACATGCTGGAGTCGTAAGTACGACAGTAAGTGATACGTCGTCGTTTTCTACTACTACGTCACGAATCATGTTAAGAGTGACCATGTCTTTGTGAAGTTCAGGGTCTTCGACTTTGCTCAAGGCCTGCATAATCTGTTGGATACGGTCGTCGCTCAATATCTACGCTCCGATGCCTTTTGTTCTAACCAGTTATCTAATTGGATGGTATCGAATTGAACAATCAGGCTAAAATTCTATTTTCTCCTGTAGCATCTATCATAAACTGTAAATTGGTGATCGGATAGGTATTAATAGGTATTAAGAATTGATTGTTGTTCATCTGTGGATCTCTGCTATTGTTTTGTGCATAACAAATTTAGTTGTTCCTCAATTTCGATTCGATGAGGAAGTCTTGAGGCGATAGGATGAGTCTAGAAGAATCTCCTGAAATGAAGGATCCTCCCTTACTAACATTGGGCGAAAAAAATGGCGCCCTTGACGTGTTAACTACGACAGTCGACAAGCTGTTTACCTGGGGGCAGGCTAACGCTTTGTGGCCTATGACTTTTGGTTTAGCGTGTTGTGCAATGGAAATGATGGCTTCGGCGGCTCCAATCTATGATTTAGATAGGTTTGGCGTAATTATGAGGTCATCTCCACGTCAGTCTGATGTCATGATTGTGGCAGGTACTGTTACCAATAAAATGGCACCTGTAGTGAGGCGATTGTATGAGCAAATGCCTGATCCTAAATATGTTATTGCAATGGGGATATGCACTGTTGCAGGTGGTCCATTCAGAACATATAACACTTTGCAGGGAGTCGATAGGGTAGTCCCGGTAGATATTCATGTGCCTGGCTGTCCTCCTCGGCCAGAAGCTCTGATAGATGCAATAATGCTATTGCAGCATAGAATCAAAAAAGAGGGGGTTTTACGTTGGAAGCCGAGAGCTATGCCTCCAGTCCATACAGGAATTGGCCACTCATTGCCTAAGCCGTTGCCAGGAGAAGATTTCTCGGAAGTCCCAGATGGAATGTTGCCGCCGCATGAATACTAGATCGTTCTACTAAGTTCGTAGTTCGATTGAGATGATTTCTGATGAATAGCCGTGGTATCCCCTGTGAGTAAGAGCGATTTTGGTATCGCCTCTGCCAGATTTGGAAGTAGCAAGCTGTGATTTATGGCGGATCTAATGCGATTAATAACTCGTCCTGATTTAGACGGGCTTGCTTGTGGTGTTCTACTAAGCATTGTTGAGGACATACATGAGGTATCTCTGGCTCAACCAGCTGATTTGGTACGCGGTGCCATTTCTGTCGGTAATGCAGATATACTGGCGAATTTGCCATATATTGATGGGGTGGGCATGTGGTTCGATCACCATTGGTCTGAGGCTTCTGTTGCCGACTCGATGGCTGGAGAGTTCCGAGGGAAGTTTGGCCTTACGGACTCTGCAGCTAGGTTGATTTATGAATATTATGGAGGATCTGCTCTAGAGTACTACGAAAGTTTTATTGATGAAGTTGACAGGGTTGACTCCGCTCGTATCACAGAGGTTGATGTTGTGAATCCTAGTGGATGGATGTTGATTTCTTACACATTTGATCCGCGTCTAAGCAACGAATCTGTTAGCAAGTATTTTTGTAGGGTTTTGGACCAGCTCTTAGAGCGGCGACCACTTGAATATATTCTTGCGAGTAGTCAAGTTGCTGACAGAACAAGCAAGTTACTGAATGAGCAAGACGAGGCCAGCAGCTTCTTGAGGCAGATATCCTATGTGGAAGGGAATGTGGTAGTTACTGATCTTCGTGGGTATTCTAGTCCTATTGCTAATAGGTTTTTGATATTTAGTATCTTTCCGGAAATTAGTGCTCAGGTAAAGATTTTCGACATCCGGAACGATATGACGGTCGTGGCGGTTAGTCACAATGTTTTCAATGATGAATGTCGGTCCAATGTGGGAGAGCTTTTAGCACATTATGGAGGGGGAGGTCATGTGGGGGCAGGGAGCGTGCGATTATCTCGTTACCATGCTTCAGACACAATTTCAGATATTATCGATAAGCTGAACTATGCGAGATGACACTGACAGTCAGTTTTCAGATTGGGGTAGCATCAGTGCGTATTCGTAGCTATCAACGAGGGCTGTCCAGGAGGCTTCGACCACATTTGTAGAGCTTCCTACGGTATTCCAGCTCCTATTACCATCGCTTGCTACGATCAACACCCGTGTACTGGCGTCTGTCCCCGCTTCGCTGTCAAGAATTCGCACTTTGTAGTCCACCAAATGGACTTTTTCAAGTTCTGGGTAAGAAGGCAAAATGGCTTTACGTAGTGCAGCGTCCAGAGCACTTACAGGACCGTTACCTTCGGCAGCAGTGTGATATGAATCTTTGCCAACGAGTAGTTTCACCATAGCTTCCGACGGAGGTGAATCTCCTTTGCGAGTCTCTGTGAGTGCAAAAAAGTTTATAGGCTCAAAGGGTGGTGTGTATTCGTCACTCTGTCTTCGAAGAAGCAACTCGAAAGATGCTTCAGCCCCCTCAAACTGATACCCTGCTGATTCCAGTAGTTTTAATCTGCGTGCTGTTTCGGATGCGCTTTTACGACTTTGCTTTAACCCAAGTTGTGCTGCCCGGGTGCTAATGCTCGCGGTACCTGCCAGTTCTGATACTAATATCCGCTGCACATTGCCAACCGCTGAAGGATCAACGTGTTGGTAGGCTTGTTCAAACTTTGCTGTGGCGCTGGCATGGTATCCGGCCTTATGGGCGAACGCGCTATTGCCTACATATGGCTGCTGCTGATTGGGGCTTATGTTTGCCATTTCCGAAACATAGTGAGAGAGCTCCGTTAATGTGCCCAAATTTGGATCCGTAACGCAATTACAGCCCATTTTCAACTGTAGCGTTGGAATAATTGTACACAGATCTGCATTTCCTGTTCGTTCGCCGAGGCCATTGATTGTGCCGTGTACTTGAGTTGCTCCCGCACCTATGGCTGCTAGCGAAACGGCCACCCCGATACCAGAATCGTTGTGTGCGTGTATTGCTATCGGTACAGATGTGACGGACTTTACTGTGGCCACTATATCTCTAACTTCGTCTACCAAAGATCCGCCATTGGTATCGCATAGCGCTATCCAATCGGCTCCTGCTTTTTCTGCGGCTTTTACAGCGGCTAGCGTGTAATCCCGGTTAGCCTTAAAGCCATCGAAGAAATGCTCTGCGTCTACTATGACTTCCATTCCACAATTGCGAAGATAAGAGACAGTGTCAGAAATCATACCTAACCCTTCAGGGAGATCTGTTTCTAGTATGTGTTTGACTTGGAATTCCGAGAACTTTGCAACTATAGCTGCAGCAGGTGCACCACTCGTGGCTACTGCCTGAACAGCATCATCGTCTTCGCATTTTGTATTCTTATATCTGGTAGCGCCAAAAGCTGTAATCTTTGCGTTTTTCCATGTCATGTTGGAGGTTTTATCGAAGAACTCGATGTCCTTCGGATTTGCGCCTGGAAATCCCCCTTCTATATAACCTACGCCAAACTCATCGAGCCGTTTGGCAATCTTTAATTTGTCAGATGCAGAGAAAGAGATGCCTTCCCCTTGGGCTCCATCACGTAGAGTTGTGTCTAATATGCTGATTTGTGTCACGAACGGTGTCTCCGTATTGGGGCCGAACGATTATTATTGTTGTGTTTGGCTTCTGTCTTCATCTGCCGACCTCTCCGTAAGGCCTATTTGGTTACTGGGGGACTGATGATGTTTTGGGCAATTACATCACCCATTTCTGTGGTTCCGACGGCACTGTTTTTTGTTTCGGCTATGTCAGGTGTTCGGAATCCATGAGCCAAGGCAGATTCTACTGCAGATTCTACCGCCTTAGCCTCATCTTCAAGTCCTAAGGAAAGACGTAACATCATAGCAGCGCTGAGAATGGTCCCAATCGGGTTAGCTTGGTTTGTGCCTGCGATGTCTGGCGCTGCTCCATGTATGGGTTCGTAGAGACCTTTGTTACCGTTTCCGAGGCTAGCTGATGGCATCATGCCCAGAGAGGCAGACAATACTGCCATTTCGTCGGTGATAATGTCACCGAACATATTTTTCGTCACCACAACATCAAAATCGCGTGGGGAAAGCACCAATCTCATCGCGAAAGCATCAACCAAAACGTGTTCAAGCTGTACATCTGGGAAGTCAGATGCCACATCTTCAGCAATTTCGCGCCAAAACCTGGATGATTCAAGAACGTTGTTTTTGTCGACTGAAGTTACGTGCTTCCTTCGATCACCTGCTAGCTCAAAGGCACGCCTCACAATTCGCCTTACTTCTGACTCTTTGTACAAAAGGGTGTCTACTGCAGCCCGCTCACCATCTACAATGCGGCGCTCTTTGGGCTGAGCGAAATAAATGCCCCCAGTGAGTTCTCGAAGCACCAGCATATCTACGTCTTCTAGACGGTCTCGTTTTACAGGAGACGCGTCTAGTAAGCTGTCATATACTTTCATGGGTCGCAGATTGGTCCATAACTGCATTTCCCTCCTAAGTCCGAGCACTGCTAATTCAGGATGCCTGCCTTTTACAGCTGCACCTCCGGCAATGCCACATGCTCCTAAGAGCACTGAATCAGAAGCGAGGCATTTATCTATGGTGTCACTTGTAAGTTCTGTGCCAAATTGCTCGATAGAGTCGGCCCCTACTGGTACGTAGTCTCCTGAAAAGCGATGTCCGAATCGGTCACCGATTGCAGCAAGAATACGTGAGGATTGTTCTATCACCTCTGGGCCGATTCCGTCTCCAGGTGCGTATATGATTTTGAAGTCAGTCAGTTGAATGCTCCTTAAATAAATGGGTAAATCCAGCAATGTAGGGAAGGCCTTCATACACTTTTTGAGTGTCTTGGGATGCTTCAAGTAACTGCCCTAAAGAATCCCATTCTCCACTCAAAAAACTTTGTCGAACTGACTCAATTAATTGGAACTCAATTGTGTGCAGGCCTAGGTTAATTAACTGTTTGTCTAGGTCGATATTGATTGATTGGGAAGAGTCCGATCTTATGGATTCCTGTAAAAATTGAGCCTCTTGCTCTTTAACGGTTAGGCAAGGGATGCCTATAGTGGTTGAATTGCCAAAAAATATCTCACCGAAGCTCTCTCCGATAATGGCGTTAATCCCCCAGCGCATTAAAGCTTGGGGAGCATGCTCGCGGGAAGATCCGGACCCGAAATTGCGATTCACCAAAAGGATAGAGGCGTCCGAGTACTGTGGCTCGTCGAACGGATGCTTACCGTCTGCCTGCTTTCGATCGTCTTCGAAAGCGTACTGACCTAGGCCCTCAAATGTGATGGATCGCAGATGCCGGGCAGGAATGATTCGGTCAGTATCTATGTCGTTTCCTTGCACTGGTACTGCAGTGCCAGTTACTTGTTTTATACTCTTGTTTTTCATCTGAAACTATACCGTTCGCACGTCTACTACGGATCCGGATAGAGCTGCCGCAGCTACCATTGACGGACTCATTAGCAAAGTCCTTCCGGTTGGACTACCTTGTCTACCTTTAAAATTTCGATTGCTGGAAGAAGCACATATTTGATTTCCGACCAGTTTGTCAGGGTTCATTGCTAGACACATTGAGCAGCCAGCTCTTCGCCACTCAAAACCAGATTCTTGGAATATCTCATGCAATCCTTCTGTTTCAGCTTGGTTAAGTACTTGCTGAGACCCGGGCACTACTATTGCACTTACGTTTTTTGCGACCCGATTTCCTTTGACGATATCTGCTGCTTCCCTTAAATCCGATATCCGACTGTTGGTGCATGATCCTATAAATGCTACATCTATAGGCGTACCGGCTATAGGCGCTCCTGCATCAAAATCCATGAATTCGAGTGCTTCTGTTATCGAATCCCGATCACCGGCGTGTGCTTGCGTTGGATCAGGGATAGTGTCATTGATACCGATCACCTGACCTGGATTAATCCCCCAAGTAACCATAGGTTCGATGGATGCACCGTCTATGATGACGACGTCGGCATAATCGGCATTTGAATCGCTTGCCATCGATTTCCACCAATGTACTGCTTCCTGATAATTTGATCCTGTGGGACAGAACCTCCGGTCTTTTAGGTAATCGAATGCTGTTTTATCCGGGTTAACATAGCCTACCCTCGCCCCTCCTTCGATGGACATGTTGCATACAGTCATTCTTTCTTCCATAGAGAAATTATCGAAGATGTCACCAGCGTATTCGTATGCTAGCCCGACTCCCCCATGCACACCGAGTGTGCCTATGATGTGAAGGATTACATCTTTTGCGAACACACCTTTACCGAGTCTTCCGTTGACTTCTATACGTCGGACCTTAGGACGCGAGAGGGCCATGCACTGGGTAGCCAGTATATCTCGCACTTGTGACGTCCCGATGCCAAAAGCTACAGCCCCAAAAGCTCCGTGGGTGCTAGTGTGACTGTCTCCACAAGCAATGGTCATGCCTGGTTGGGTTAGCCCCAGCTCGGGGCCTATAACGTGAACGATGCCTTGCAAACCAGATTCCTCATTGAAAAATGGAATTCCAGATTCTTGCACATTGTTCTCGATCTCCAAGAACATAGCCTCAGCCATTTGGTCGGAAAACGGCCGTTTGGTGTTATCTGTTGGGATGATGTGGTCTACAGTTGCAAAAGTGCGGTCAGGGTATTTAATTTGTAATCCTTCATCACGGAGCATGCCGAATGCTTGAGGGCTGGTTACCTCGTGCACCAGGTGCAACCCGATGAACAATTGGTCTTGTCCGGTTGGTAGACGGCGAACGGTGTGTGCGTCCCACACTTTATCTAGTAGCGTTTTTCCCATTAGACCGAAGCTGCCTGACGTTCATCTGAACCCACTATTGCGGACTCTGTAGCTAAGCGATTGAGACCATTTACAAATGCGTGGGCACTAGCTACTACGATATCAGTGTCTGCACCATAACCAGTTGCTGTTCGGTTACCACTTACTACGCGTATTGTTACCTCCCCGATCGCATCGGTGTCTTCGGTAACTGCAGAAATTGCAAACTCGGTTAGTGTTACCGGCATGTCTACAATTCGAGTTATTGCCTTGTAGACGGCGTCAACCGGACCATCTCCTAGCGCTGCATCTTCTACTGTAGATCCATCCGGTGTTTTTAATCGGACGGTCGCTGTGGGGACGCCTGATGTGCCACATTGGACCTGCAAAAGTTCAAGACGATATTTTTCCTCTATAGAGCGGTGAAGTCGGTCTTGTACTATGGCCTCTACGTCACGATCTGTAATTTCTTTTTTTCGATCTGCAACACGCTTGAAAGTGTCAAATGCATGCTGGAACTCTGTATCGTCTTCGAAATCTATACCCATGGAAGATAGGTGATTTCGGAAAGCATGGCGCCCAGAGAACTTTCCTAGAACAATTTTGCTTTGTGCTTGTCCAACGTCCTCGGCTTTCATAATCTCATAAGTAGAGCGGTCCTTGAGCATACCGTCTTGATGTAGACCAGATGAATGGGCAAAAGCGTTGCTTCCCACTACAGCCTTGTTTGGCGGCACTGGCATTCCCATGTAGTTGCTAGTTATTCGACTTGCTCTGTAGATTTCCTCGGATTTGATCGCAGTATCGGCATTATAGAAATCTTGTCGCGTCCGCAGGGCCATGACTATTTCTTCTAACGATGCATTACCTGCTCTCTCTCCTACTCCATTGATTGTGCATTCAATTTGGGTAGCACCCATGCGAACACCAGCTAAAGAGTTGGCTGCAGCATGTCCTAAGTCGTCATGGCAATGGACTGATACAATAACTTCGGATATACCGGGCACATTTTCCATACAATATCCGATAAGCTCTTCGAATTCTTCCGGCATCGTGTAACCTACGGTATCTGGAATGTTGACCACTGTGGCTCCTGCAGCGACTGCCACACCTAGCACTTGAGCTACAAAGGCAGGGTCACTACGGGTTGCGTCCATTGCGGAAAACTCTACATGGGGAACAAGTTGACGCGAAAATGTTACGGTTCGCTTGGTAAGCTCAAGTACGTCTTTTCTACTCATTTTTAGTTGGCTCTTTAAATGGTTGTCAGAAGTAGAAATGACGGTGTGAAGCAAGGGCCTCTCTGCTTCTTTTAGAGCCTCCCAAGTTTTTTCGACTAGATTTTCACCGTATCCACTTAGAGCAGCAATTTCGACATCCCGTAACTCGCGAGACATTAATTGCACGGCTTCAAAATCACCGGGGGAAGTGGATGGGAACCCGGCTTCTATAACAGTGACCCCTAGACGTTGTAGTTGTCGGCCGATCTCCATTTTTTCGTCAATAGTCAAAGAGCCTCCGGCGGCTTGCTCCCCGTCTCGAAGTGTAGTATCGAAAATCCTGATTGTTTTCATTGTCGTCCTCCTGCCCTTGTGGATGCATAAATCACTGGGCGTTATCTAGATCAATACGCTGACGCCTTGGGCGTCCTAATCAACCCCTCCTGCTCGCGTTAGCGAGAGAGGGGCGCATAAGCACCAGTTCTTGCAATAGGATTTGAGTTAAATTTGAGGACGATAACATCAGAGTAGCCCTAGTATTAGTCGCGCCGACCTTTCAGGTGAGGCATCATACCACGGAGCCTATCTCCAACTTTCTCTATCAGTAAAGTTTTGTCTTGTTGCCGCATTGCGTTAAATGCTGGCCTGCCAGCCTGATTTTCTAGTATCCACTGGCGAGCGAAGGAGCCATTTTGTATATCGGTGAGGATTTCTTTCATAGCTTGGCGGGATTCTTCACCTATAACCCTAGGTCCTGAAACTAGGTCTCCATACTCAGCTGTATCACTGACGGAATATCTCATAAAGTCGATGCCGCCTTGATACATAAGATCTACTATCAGTTTTAGTTCATGCAGGCATTCAAAATAGGCCAGCTCAGGAGCATATCCTGCGTCTACGAGCGTTTCGAATCCGGCCTTAACAAGAGCTGTTGTTCCTCCACATAGGACTGCTTGTTCACCGAATAAGTCAGATTCGGTCTCATCTTTGAAAGTGGTTTCTATTATTCCGGCTTTACTCGCGCCTAAGGCCTTGGCGTAGGCCATTGCGAGCGAGCGAGCTCGCCCACTATGGTCCTGATGTATAGCGAATAGGGCAGGAACTCCCACCCCTTCTTCGAATTGATCTCTAACTATATGCCCTGGCCCTTTGGGTGCAACCATTGCTACATCTACGTTATCGGGAGGAGTGATTTGGCCGTAGTGGATGTTGAAGCCATGCGCAAATAGGAGCATGTCACCTTCACGCAGATTACTCTTTATATCTTTTTCGTACACCTCTGGTGCATCCTGGTCTGGCACCAATACCATGGATAGATCTGATGAAGCTACCGCCTCAGCGGTTGGAAGGACCAAAAGATCAGACGCTTCTGCCCTTTTTTGTGAAGAGCTTCCCTCTCTAAGCCCTACAACTACTTCTGCCCCATTGTCTCTCAGGTTCAAGGCGTGTGCATGTCCTTGGCTTCCATAACCGAGGACTGCGATTTTCTTGCCTTCCAACTCGGATAAATCTGCATCATTGTCATAGAAAACTTGTACGTCGTTCATAATGTTCCATCCTGACTGGTAACTTCTTTTTCGGTTTGTTCCACTGATTGGGCTCCCAACCCGGCTTTGCGTCCCCTAGCCATTGTCACGACTCCAGTTCGGGTGAGTTCCATAATCCCGAAATCTGACGCCATTTCCAGGAATCTTTCGATGGAGTAGGGTGATGCAGTGATTTGACATGTAACGTAGTCTTTCCCTAAATCGACTACCTCGGCATCGAAGGCCTGAGCTGCGCTGGTGATTTCGGCGCGCTTGCCACCTTGGCCTGAAATTCGCACAATTGCAAGCTCTTTGTCGACACGATCGTATTCTGTTAGGTCATAAACATTAAGAACTTCGATCAGTTTGTACAATTGTTTTTCACATTGCTTAATCCTAGGTCCGGTGCCTTCCACCACAATCGTCATCCTGGATACACCGGGTTGTTCGGAGTGTCCGACACTAAGACTTGCTATGTTGAATCCTCGCCTGCGAAGTACCATCGAAACTTTTGTTAGGACGCCTGGATGATCTTCTACAAGCAAAACCATTGTGCTGTATTGGATAGATTGTTCGCGTTGACTTAGCACTATGCTTCCACTGTCTCTGCAAGACTTGCCCCTGGAAAAACCATGGGCATGCAGTCCTCATTTTCGGCAACCATGAAATCAATTAAGACGGGACCGTCTATGCTTCTTGCCTTAGCTATAGCCTCATCTGCTTCATCTTTGGTTCTCGCAACTAATCCAGGGATACCATAGGCTTCGGCGACTTTGTCGAATGGAGGATTGGCGAGCTCTGCCCCCATAAGGCGTCCGTCGTAGAAACGGTTTTGCCATTGGCGAATCATCCCTAGATGACCGTTATTCATAACTCCAATTTTTATCGGTATTTTGTATTCTGCCACGGCAGCCAGTTCTTGAATGTTAATCTGGAATCCTCCATCTCCCGTAACACACCAGACTTCATCATCAGGGCATGCTACTTGCACACCCATTGCCGCTGGGAGTGCATAACCCATTGGTCCCGTTCCGCCCGCGGAAAAGAAACTTAAAGGATGATCGTAAAAGAAATTTTGAGATGCCCACATCTGGTTTTGCCCTACATCAGCTATCACTTTGGCTTTTCCGTCACTATGTTTGTAGATCTGTCTGATCATATGTTGTGGTAAGAATTGGTCTGTGTCGGGAGGGGTTTCGGATGGGTGTTCGGACCGTAATTTAGATAAGTAATCGAGCCATGTATCTGTTTCAGCTCTTCCTACAATTGGATTCAATTGTGCCAATGTTGCTTTAGCATCACCGACTATTGGTACGTCAGTCTGTACGACCTTTTCAATCTCAGCTGGGTCTAGGTCTATGTGGATTATCTTGGCATTAGGAGCGAATCCACTGACTCGGCCAGTGACTCGGTCATCAAACCGAAACCCTATTCCAATTAAGAGGTCACATTGATCAACTGCAATATTTGCGTAATACATGCCATGCATGCCTAGCATCCCCATTGAAAGGGGATGGGTCTCTGGAAAACAGCCTACTCCATGCAGCGTGGTGATTACCGGAATATTTACCTTTTCCGCTAGGACTCTGAGTTCGTCCCAAGCTTCAGATATAGCTACTCCATGTCCGGCAATAATTACGGGCTTTTTTGCCTCATTTATGAGATCTGCCGCCCTGCGAATCATCCCACTATCACCCGCGCTGGCTGGTTGATATCCCCTCACTTCGATTTCATCTGGTATAGGGGCGTCCGTCTCCGCTAGAAATATATCCTTTGGTATGTCTAAATGTACGGGTCCTGGCCTCCCACTTTTTGCCAAATAAAAGGCTTCCTTAACGGTACGCGGCAGTTCATCAATGTCTTTGACCAGGTAATTTTGCTTTGTTACTGGAATGCTTACGCCAGTTGCATCTGTTTCCTGAAAAGCATCCGTGCCTATGAACTCCCTAGCTACTTGTCCGGTTATGTACACAACTGGTACAGAATCCATCTGCGCGCTGGCCATGCTTGTAACAAAATTTGTAGCACCTGGACCGGATGTTGAGGTGCAAACCCCTACTTGATTTTTTGCCCTGGCGTATCCGTCAGCCATAAAACCGGCTCCCTGCTCATGCCTAGCCAGATAATGTCTTATTTGAGGGTAGTGATATAGGGCGTCATAGAACGGAAGACTAGCCCCACCAGGCATTCCAAATATTGCATTCACGCCTTCTTGGAGAAGTACGTCGCATATTATTTGTCCCCCACTACGCCTTCCACTTTTTGAATCATTACTCATCGATTTGGTCCCTATTCATACTGTTCCAACAGCTTAACTTGGTACAAATTTAACCCTAACTAACAAAAAAAGCCGTCCCTCAGGGACGGACTTTCAGTCCGCGGTACCACCCTGATTGACGGCAACATTGCGTCCTCTCGATTCCCATAATTACGGCGGAATAACCGTCTTGTCTTAACTGATTAAAGTTGGGACAAAAAGCTCCGGAGCGACTTCGGCGGCCTCGCTTGCCGGATTCCAGCGGGTATTTCCGGCTCTCTATGGGAAGCAAGTAGCTGCGTACTACTCTCCATCATAGCTTTTACTTGGTATTCAATTTTGTTTTACTAGATGCAACCATAGATTGTGCCACGGTCTCGTTGCGTACACCGTGCAGGCACAGTAGGTGTTACATCCAAGGGTTCGGATTATCTGTGTCAGTTGGATGTTGTGTCAATGAAATTCTTCTGAAAAGGCCCACTCTATTCTACGGATTCCCCCGGTGAAAGTATGTGAGCAGTTATGTTGGCTGGTAGATTCTTGACTAGAGAGTCGGCATTTTGGGCTAACAATGGAAATGTCTTGTAATGACATGGGATCACGTGAGCCACGCCTAACATACGGCATGCCCTTGCTGCGTCCGACCCATTCATAGTGAAGTGATCTCCTATAGGAAGAATAGCCATGTCGGGATTATATATTTCTCCTATAAGAGTCATATCACCAAACAAAGCCGTGTCTCCTGCCACATATATTGTGAAATCGTTTTCTAGTTTGATTACGAAGCCGACTGGCACCCCCAAATATGCAATAGTTCCATTTTCTTCCACCGATGACGAATGTTTAGCTTCTACCATCGATATGCGTAATTCGTCGAAACTGTAAGTACCTCCGATGTTCATGCCGATGGATTTGGGGGCCCCGGCTCGTTCAGCCCAATCTGCTGCTTCTAGTATTGCTAGCACTGGAGCATTATTTTCTTGGGCTACCTGCACAACATCAGACGAATGATCAAAATGTCCATGTGTGAGCAATATCAAATCGATGTCACCTTGTTTCTTTTCAGCATCTGGACAAGAAGGGTTTTCTTCAAGCCAAGGATCTACCAGGATGGTTTTGCCACCTGGTGTCTTAATTCGAAACGTGGCGTGCCCTATCCACGACACAGAAAAATCCTGATTTATTTTCATAAGGTTGGAACTCCCAACTTACATATCACGAGTGCTATTTCATACAAATCATGGTACCTCAGTGTAGGTGCTAGTGGGGGATATGTTAGTCAGGTTAGGTGTTGTCCTATACGTACATGCCTGGCCCGTATCCAATAAGCCCTAATTCTGACAAATTGAGCATTTGTGTTTGAATATCACATGTACCTATGGACAGACAATTTATCACGCCTGCGTATTCTAGGTGGGGTTGTTTCAGACCGACTTCAATTTCTGGTTTGTATTTCATTGCTTTTGGCAGTTGGTGTGCAGATAGGGTTTTTGCATCCATGGAGCTTTCCATTGACGATACCTCTTATGTTTTGGATGGTAATGATTGGGTCGCGTCTTAGCGTTGATGTCATATTTGAGAAGGACTTCAGACGGGTTATTGTCAAACACCGTAGAGTATTGGGTTTTCTAGCTCAGTCAGCCGAGGTATACGAGTTTAGTCAATTGCAATCTGTACCTATCACGGCGAGAAGTCGTTACAGGGATTTTGGTGGAGGAGAACTGTTCTGGGATGTTCATCTGAAGTTTTCGAATCGGCCATCCATAATGCTTGGATCGGTATCTGGCGACTCATCTAAGGTGGAAGAGATATTAAATGAAATAGGACGGTTTGTCGGGGCTAACTTTGCGGATTCTGCCCATGAGACAGGGAAATCTATTGACCATCGTGAGTCTCATTGGTTAGTCGAAGTTCTAGATTCTGAAGCTACAGTGAGGTTGGGGCAACTACTTTGCTTGTTGATGATTGCTTTATCACTGTTTGCGGCACCAGGGATGGCTATCTACTATGTGATAGCTTTGGTTTTTGGCACGTGGGCAGACTGGTTCGCTCGTCGCGGAGATAGGTGAATCGGTCATCTATTGGCGGGTGGGATAGCACGCGGAGTGACTGTTTTCCCACGAGTTGCGGCTAGTAATGCGGCCAAAACTGTCGTGGCGGCCCCGCAGATGAAAACAATTTTGAATCCGTACATAAGATGTTCTACTTCAGCATTTAACGCTGTTTGTACGTCGGCATTTGCGGTCACTATTGCTGCAAATACGCCCCCCCACACTGCATGGCCCAATCCTGTTCCAAAGGTGCGGGACCAGACGTTAAAACCGCCTGCTATTGCAAGCTTATTCCTAGGTAAAGATCCCATAATCGAGCTTGAATTTGACGACATAAATAGGCCTTGTCCTATACCCAACATGAGTAATGGCAATGAAATATGTAGATAGCTTGCTTCTGAGTCAATGAATCCTAATGTGATCATGCCGATTGAAATAAGTGTTAATCCTCCAGTAGACGGAAGCCTTGGCCCCCAAAAGTCGGACATCCAGCCTCCTACCAGAGAAATAGACATCGCCCCTAGAGGGATGATAGCCATCATCATTCCGGCGTGATGGATTGGCACACCTATTGCTAATTGCAGCAGGAAAGGGACCAATAGCTGGGTGCTTGATCTGGCCATGTTGGCTAGAAGTGCTATGCCGAGAGACAAACTGAATGGTCTTAACTTGAAGATGGAAAAGTCAATTAATGGGTAGGCTGATCGCGTTTGAGACATGTAGAACATGGTGGTCGACGCTGAAAAAATAATTAGGGCCGACAGCACTCGTGGGTGGGCCCATCCACTATGAGAAATCTGATTGAGCGCAAATATGAGTGGTGCAATGGAGAGGATCAACAAAATGCTTCCTAGCCAGTTAAATTTACTAGAGCTTTTTTCTGGGTGTTCCTGTATGAATTTCCAGCCCCCAAAAATTGCCGCTATAGCTATTGGTACCGGCAGGTAAAAATTTGCCCGCCAACTGACTAGTTCCGTGACTATTCCACCTACTATAGGGCCGAGAAGGATCCCTCCGGTAACGAATGTGGCGTTAATCCCCAGTGCTTGCCCTCGACGGTTTTCAGGAAATGTTGCGACTAGAAGGGCCACTCCGGTCGATTGGACTAGTGCTGCACCAATGCTTTGATAGAACCTTGCAGCTACAATCATCCATAAATCGGGCATAAGGCTCGATAGGAGTGAACCACTGGCAAAAATGGCGTATCCGAGCAAGTAGAACTTTCGTCTTCCGAAAATATCTGCCAATCTGGAAAATGAAAGGACTAGGCTTATCACGCCAATCGAGTACGACAGTGAAAGCCACTGTACCACCGTCAAGTCAACATCGAATTCTTTTGCTATTTCGGGCAGTGATATGTTCAAACTGCCTTGGCTAATCGTAGACATCAACACGCCTGAGCCGATGACGATAGATATCAATATTCGATTGACAGAGGGTCTTCCTAGAGCCACACGTGACCTTCCGTATTCATGAATGTATTTTTAGGAATAAAGCACTGTAGAGGAATTTACTATCGGTTTCCTAAGTCCATGTAATGCATGCCCTTAATCGACGTAGAACGGACTTGTCCAGGCCATAGAGCAATCGCGCTGTACAATTTTTATGAAATACAATCCCGAGGCTAATTGGGAAAGCGGCACCGTGTGAGCTATGGCCAGATCAAATGTGTCAACGGAAGGATCTATCCACTCTATTTTGACTTTTCTACCCTCTCCTCCTGCTTCGTAGACGAGTCCACATTGTTCTATGTCGTCAAGGTTGATTGAGAAACTTACCGGTTGAGTATTGAAATTCAGCTTTCCTTTTACGGATGAGAGAGCTATTTCTACTCCGTCCTGATCCCCTTCAGTGTGGCTTGCCCATTGGATAGTGTTTGCTGACTTTTTGGTCAATCTTTCCCCGCGATGATCAAATCCTATGGTACTTACCTCAGTTATACTGCAGCCTTGGACACTTAAATTGCCTGTCCAGTCAGTAGAGCGTCTGCGTCCTCTCCCTTCTGCGCCTTCCCAAACGATTCTTGCATGACCGGTTTGATTTCCAGCACGTGGGCGCCATTCATGTATGGTTTTCCAATTATGCATTAACTGTACAGATTGCAATAAATCTGTCCCTACGATTCTTCCTTCGATCACAAGATCTTTGTCCCTGACAAGATCACTTCCCATTAGGGATCCGTTACCTGTTAATTGTATGAGAATTCGCTCTCCCGTAGTTGCGTAGCACTGGCGCTTCTGAAGCGCGTCGAAGATTGCTTCTCTTGTTAGCTTCTGTGCCATGATGCCTGCCAATCCACCTCTTACGCCTAGGCTATCTTCGCCCATTTTTACACTTGGCAAAGCAGCTCCTGGACGACCTATATGCACGTCGCTACCTCCGATGTACCCAACTCGATAGCCCAGTTCGCAAGCATCACGCCCCAGCCATTCGAATGTGCCGTGGCATGAATGAATTTCAATGACAGGTTCCAACTTTGGGTGATGGAATCGGAGGTCAGCGTGTCGCCCTCCTACATGAGGAACAATCAATACGTCATCCCTATCTTCTAGTCGGGCGTATAATTCATCTACGGGACAAGCATCTTTGTTGGTGTCGCTGAAGTCTTCTAGTAGAGCGTGACTGGATCTATGAATCGGGCCAGTGTCGCTAAGGAAATGCACGTTTCGGTCACCACCGGATGACGTGTTTCCTGACCATTCCCAACCAAAAAATGGTACATATTTTTGTGGCACGTGGTATTTCTTGACGATATTGGTCAGGTCATTGTGGAATTCATTTGTTATCTGGAAGTCGTTGGCCTGATGTCCCACGCAGTCGATTGCTGCATCATCTCGTGCGAACCGAAAATAATCGTCTGCCGATAAAGTCCCAACTGATTCCCTGCTTTGTCCATGCAAATCTCCCCAGTACAGTGGGGATGGGTCAATCTCGCAGAGTAATGGATTGGATCTGCCAGACGTTTTTGGATTAATGCAAGAGGCTTGAAAATGGGTTATTCCAACCCTATCAACCGTAATCCCATCGATACGCATTACTCCGCGGTGCTCTTCCTGTAAGGTTACAACGTTGGGTAGGTTTGAGACTGCATCATGAGTGTCTGACTTTAGCGAAACTTGTCCGGTGAATGCTTCGTCAGTGTTGCCCCATTTGTCTACCATTCGGATTTGCAGCCATATATTGGATTCAGGTGTAGTGGTAGATGGACATCGGAGTTCAATGCTACAAGCTGAATCGCCTAGCACCTCGAGAAAAGGTTGGTCTTCCATAGGGAACCATTTGTTTGCTCCGAATGGATCTACAAAGACGTGGAATTCCGATTCCGGTTCCCGAAAAGTTTGGGCTCTGCGGCCGGGACTACCACCAGACGTGTCTCCGTAAATGACTTCGATCCAATCTCCTTCCGTTAGATGTCCATTTGCTACTGTGACTACAAGAGTTTTGCGGAATGGTCTTTCGTGTAGCGTTTCAGAGTAGTCCAATTCCAGGGTAACGTTGGCATTACTGTGCGCCGTCGTATAACCAGATCCCTTGGGGTTTGCAAACTGGGGCCTTTCCCAGTCTCCGACCTGTCTCTCAGTGATTCTGAGATGACTACTGTCGTCCATGCCGAATTTCCCGGCTACGTATCGCAGTTTCCAGGTGCCAAATACTCCGGCATTTACTCTGGTCTGAGGAGTGATTGACGCGTGCCCCACATTCTGGCGGAGGAATGGCTCTTTTGCCGTGTGAAATGGTCTCATTTTGGTTATGCTCGAACTTTCAATTGAAACTTTGTAAGTCAAACGGTGATATTCGGTTACGAGCTATCACTTGGATGCTATTAAAGTTTTAGTAGAATTAATTGAATGTATTGATCTACCGGTCGAGGATACTCGCACAAGGCATAGGAGCGTTAATTGGGAAATAAGGGATATGAAGACTTATCGAATGAGAAAGCTAAACAGCTGATAGATCAGGGTGTTTCGATCATAGATGTTCGCGATCAGGGCAAGTATGATGAGGCGCATGTTCCCGGTGCCAGACTTGTGCCGTTGAACGATATATTGGCGGACCCTGCTATTTTGCCTGACGGTGATATTTTGTTTGTATGTAACATAGGCCGATCCAGTGGCGTTGCCTCTCAGATGGCGGTTGCTTCCGGTCGCACAGGGATATTTAACCTTAGAGATGGTACGGAGGGCTGGGTGAAAGATGGTTTTCCGGTAGAAGGCGAACTTTCTTAGCTAATTTAGCTAATCTTGATTGTAGAGATGCTTTGCTAACAGGTACCATGCTGATATTGAAGATGGAGTCAAAAATTGTTTACGCCCGATCAGATTCGTCGATATAGCAGGCATCTGCTTTTGCCTGAAGTTGGTGCCGAGGGGCAACAAAAGTTGTTGGACGGGAAAGTGCTTCTTGTTGGGGCTGGTGGACTGGGTTCCCCAGCTGCGTATTATCTCGCAGCTGCTGGTGTTGGGACTATAGGGTTAATAGATCATGACGTGGTGGAGGATAGTAATTTGCAAAGGCAAATTCTTCACAACACCGAACGTATTGGCGTGCCTAAAGTCGATTCTGCCAGAAAAACGCTCACAGAGCTGAATCCCGATGTCACGGTATATACGCATGACACTGTTCTCTCATCTGACAATGCGTTGGATATTATGGCTGATTACGACATAGTTTTGAATGGGTGTGACAACTTCCCTACCCGATATCTGGTGAATGACGCTTGTGTCATGTTGAGGAAACCTATGGTAGATGGAAGTGTTCTGAAGTTCGAGGGAATGGTAAGTGTGTTTATGCCAGAAAAAGGTTGCTATAGATGCATGTATCCTTCGCCTCCGCCTCCGGAGTTGGCCCCTAGCTGTGCTGAAGCTGGGGTTCTTGGTGTAGTGCCTGGAGTTATTGGTGTTCTTCAAGCTACTGAGACAGTAAAGCTGCTGTTAGGGATTGGAGACTCACTTGAAAGCAGACTTCTCACTTGGGATGCTCTGGAAATGGAATTCATCACCTACAAGACGTCGCCTAAAGAGGACTGTCCTGTATGCGGTGAACGGCCTTCTGTTACAAAGCTGATTGATTACGAGGAGTTTTGTGGGCTTCCAGCTCCTAAGAAAGAGGATCTGACAACAGTCGTTTCCACGAAATAGACTGAATAACAAACAGATGTGGGTTTCTGTATTGGTGCTATAAAAGCATATACATGGGAGATTATGTGTAATGGGTGAATTGAACGGTAGGGTTGCGATTGTTACAGGGTCGGCAACAGGATCTGGGGCGGCTATTGCGAATAATTTGGCCGAAAAAGGCGCTCGCATATGTGTGAATTATTCGCGATCCAAAGAACGTGCTGAATCAACACTGAGAGATATCCTGGACTTTGGAGTTGAGGCTACAATTTTTCAAGCTGATGTAGGTAATGAGCAATCTGTGATATCGATGATTGATCATGTTATGGATCGGTTTGGTCAAATTGATATATTGGTCAACAACGCTGGAATGACCCACTTTATTCCACAAAATGATCTGGGTTCGATGACCGATTTGAAGTGGGATCAGATTATGCAGGTGAACTTAAAGGGAGCGTTTTACGCAAGTAAGGCGGCGATGCCGCAGCTGGTTAAATCTTCAGTAGGATCTATAGTAAACATATCGTCTGTAGCAGGCCTCAATGGCTCTGGAAGCTCAATAGCGTACGCTGCATCTAAAGCGGGTTTGATATCCCTAACTAAATCTTTGGCTCGCGAATTTGCACCAGAGGTGAGGGTTAATGCCGTCGCTCCCGGCGTGATTCTCACCAGATGGGTAGAAGGGAAGGATAAGTTTATAGATGACTATGTTGATAAGACATTGTTGAAGCGGGCTTGCACAGCGGATGATATAGGGCATGCGGTTGTATACTTGTCTGAGGCAGATACAGTCACGGGCACTGTTATGGTTTTGGATAGTGGGCTTACGCTCTCTTAGTCGCGTTGCGGAATGGAGCCCAGAGGAGGTCCCCAATCGTCTTCCAGGCAGGAGCGCATCTGCTGGACTTCGTTGGAGCCTAATCGGATTTGAAGCTCTTTTTCCAACTCAACTGCAACAGCTGCAGCGTCGTCTCCAAAGCGACGCCCTCGCTGTGTGCACACAACCAACAGAGATCTATGGTCGTCAGGATCAGGTGTAACTTTTACCAAGTCACGCTCTCTGAGATCTTTCAACACTTGATTTACTGCTTGACGAGATACGCCGGCTAGTCGGGCTATTTCTGCTGGACGGATGCCATCTTCCGTCAAATGAGGAAAAACTAACGAGCTGGCTTTTGGAAGGTTTTTCCACCCGCGTTGTGACATTAGTGAAGTGAAGCCTGCGTCCATCCATCTGAAGGCGTTGAGGCTGAGTCGTCCAAGGTTTAAGTTGTGCGATTTGTTATAGCTCACTGTTGTCCGACTATACCAGTGTTTTGTATAGCAGGTTGACGAAACATCAAGAATCGAAAAACTGTAATCAGATATTTGTGTGGACTGGTTGGCTTGATAGTGAATCTGTTGTCGTTTGTCGGGAAATGTCTGTATTTATACTACTGCAAATCTTGCTAGAGCCTCGCGATTTACATCTATTCCCAATCCTGAACCAACAGGCAATTCAATATAACCGTCAGGTTGCGGCTTCAATTCTACATCTAATAATTGATTTCGAATCTTGTTTTCTGTGATGTCGCATTCGAGAAGGGGAGGGAGATCGGGAATTAGTCCTAGTGTTTTGGGGAGTGTTGAGACCTGTAAAAGGGTTGATAGGTTAGTCAAGCTGTCGGCCCAGCAATGGGGCATAAAGCTGCAGCCAGACACTTCTGCTAATGCGGCAATATCCGCCATTGATCGGAACCCGCCGGTACCGGCAAGGTCTGGTTGAATTGCATCGAACACTCTGCTGGAGAGTGCGTGGAAAAATTGGGACTTGGAAGATAGCGCTTCTGCGCCGGTTATTGGTATATCGAGCTTGTCTCTCAACTCTCGGTATCCGTCAAAATCGTGTCTTGGTAATGGTTCTTCATACCAAATCACGCCCATACGTTGCAGCTCCTTACCTAGCACCAATGCTTTTGACAATGTGTCGGCACAATTTGAGTCTACCGCGACACGCAAGTTATCTTTTCCAGCTTCGATGGCAGCAGATACGTCCATAAGATCCTCATCCAGTGTGCCCCGGCCGATTTTCATCTTGTAATATTTGTAGCCATCAGTTACAGCTTGCGTGACCTCATCTTGAAGCATGTTAGTTCTATTATTAGAATTGGCAGGGTAATAGCCGCCTGAGGCGTATACGGGCACCTTCGTACGCAGGGCCCCTAGTAAATGGGCAAGTTGCAAATCTTTGGCCCTTGTAAGTGCGTCAAGCAATGCGCATTCCAGGGCAGACTCTGCAGCATTTGATCTGCCATTTTGACGGACTGATTGTGCTACCTGGGACAGCAATGAGCGCCAATTTGATATGTTCGAGCCAGGAAAAACATTTATTGCAGAAAGTAAAATCTCGCTGTCTTGGTGTCCGCTACCTGGCGCAGCCCCCCATCCACTATGCCCGTCCTCTGTTGTTATTTCTACCACCGTTAATGGTCGATTTGGGTGATAATGGAGAGAATTCCACAATGGGTTATCTAATTGATAGTCCAATGGATAAGTGTTGACTGACCGAATGATCACCTAAATCTCTCTTCATAATATGAAAGCTAACGTCAAACAAAGCAGTCATTCTCCACGCAGTTTTAGCTATTTAAGCAAAGAAGCTTTTGCACTATGTTTTGCGTTTGGGCTTATTTGGTTGACTTTTGTTTCTTGCGATTTAGCAGGTTCATATCAAGCTTCTCGTAGCGGCAACAATGATGCAGTAATTGCTCCGGGCATTGCAAATTCAATAGATGATGTCGAGACACAGACTGTTATCAATTCCATAATTACCAAAGTGGAGGAGATTCGTGGTTTGACAACTTCTCTCTCTGAGATCAACACGATTACCGACAATGAGTGGATGTTGTTTTTAGACGATTTATTCTCGAAAGAATATACGCTGCAACAGAGTCTTCTGGACCAAGTTGAATGGGAACTACTTGGCCTAATTTCGCCTGGAGAGAACTTGCGGAATCTTCGCTACCAATTACTTTTGGGAGAAGTTTTGGGTTTCTATGACTCTGATACTGACCAAATGAGTGTGTTGGATAGGGCCGCACCCGATTCAGGGTTGTTCAAGATGGTTGTAGCTCACGAATATGCGCATGCGTTACAGGATGCGCAATTTGGTCTAAAAGAAACGGATGATATTACTGGCAGGGCAAATCTTGATTTACAGCTAGCCTACACTGCTTTTGTTGAGGGCGATGCTTCAATCACGGGTCTTAAAGCTTTTGAAGCCCTGGCAACTCGTGGGGATCGCAACGATCTCAGACGATCTGTCGGGAAGACTGAATATCCGGGCTTGCATACTACTGAGTACTATCTTAAGGAACGATTTGATTTCCCATATAAGTACGGGGTTCCATTCGTAGAGAATTTGTTGGAGCGTGGTGGATGGGACCGGGTTAATCTTGCATATAACAATCTCCCAGTTTCTACGGAACAGATTCTTCACCCGCAGAAATATCTGAAATATGAGAATCCACTAACGGTGGAAATTACTGACTTTTCTCCCTATTTGCCATCTGGTTGGGCAGAATCTCGTCGCAACACAATGGGGGAGTTTTGGCTAGAATTGGTGTTTAACAAAGGGCATTTGAAGAAGGGGGTTGGTGGTGAGGGGTGGGGTGGTGATCAATATGTGATCTATAGCGCTGAAGATAATAATCTTTTGGTTTTGAAGACTGTATGGGATACCGTTTCGGATCATGAGGAGTTCTTGGAGATATTGGCATCCGAGTTTGCAGTTGAAGTGGGGTCTGTCCAACCGTCACAAGGGGATTTGTCGGGTGTTAGAAAGCGTGGAGACTGGTCTGACCGAGAAAAGACCGGTGTGATTATTGATGATGGTAGCGCGATTTATCTGGTGATTGGGACTGATGCCGATGCAGTTGTCGCAATCGCATCAGCTATTTAGTTCAATTTGCAGATTGTAGAAATTCTTGCCAATAGCGCAATACGGACTTTCTTAAATCAGATTCTGTCAGATTGTTTTCGATGAACCGATATCGAACAGTTGGGTTATTACTGTCGAGGTATTGTGCAATGCCTGTAGCATCTAATTGCGCAGCTAATCGTCTTTGGATTTCAGAGATCTTGTATCCCCGGGATGCTTTTAACCGGGATATAATGGCGGCGCTGTCCGCAGTAACGATCCATACTTCAAGCACAAGGTTTATGTTTTTGCTCTGTACTAGCTTAATCGCCTCCAGAACTGCTGCGGGTTCATCCCCTGGAATGGCGAGCAGTCGGCGCACCTCTTCGGTGACGGCTGGATGTACTATGGATTCTAACTTTTGCATGCTTGATGGATCATTGAACACGATCTCAGACAATATTCGGCGATCAATTCCACAAGGACCGGCTACCGAGTTTCCAAAAGCTTCCATAACCGATTTGTGCAAATCGGTTCCGTTTAGGTATAGGGTGTGGACGACTTCGTCAGAGTCTATCGTTCTGGCCCCGAGATCTTTGAGGATATTTACCACAGACGATTTACCGGCCCCTATCGTCCCTGTAATTCCCAGTACTGGTCGGCTAGAGTGTTGAACTCTACTCATTATAATCTGCATCCTTTGGAGATTTACCAACAGACTGTGCCACATTCGAATGTGTAAATGCTAGCTAGTTGTAGGATATAAATAAGCATGGGTAATGAAAGTTGTATGCGGTCTGCTATCGATGAAGCTACTGTCGCATTGGGGCAAGTTGCGCCATTGCCAGCCGTTGGAGCAGTTGTAGTTCGTGATCAACAAATTGTTGGTCGAGGTCATACCGACAGAGAATTGTGTTCCCATGCTGAGCCCTTGGCGTTGTCTAGGGCAGGCAAGGCTGCCAAGGGTGCGGAATTATTTGTGACACTAGAGCCCTGTGCACATCAGGGCTCTACTCCGCCTTGTACAAAAGCCATAATTGATGCGGGTATTTCGGCTGTGCATATAGCTATGTTGGACCCTAATCCTATTAGCCTTTCAGGCGTACAAGAACTCCAAGATGCTGGGATTGATGTTCATGTAGGTGTTGAGAATCAGACAGCACGCCAGTTTATGCAGGGATATTTGAAATGGCTGCAAACTAAGAGGCCACTAGTGTCTGCAAAGTGGGCTATGTCCCAAGATGGGAGGCTTGTAACTCCGCATGGTCAGCCACGGTACATCAGTGGGTCTGAAGCTTTGATGGAAGTTCATCGTATGCGTGCTTATTCAGATGCAATATTGGTAGGCATTAACACTGTACTAAAGGATGATCCGAGCTTGACTTGTAGACTAGATGGATATTCAGGTGAGCATCCTTTACGTGTCATTTTAGATAGATCGGCACGGACACCTATTGAATCTAGAATGCTGTCAGCTGAAACACCAGGTAGCACCCTAATTGTAGTTTCACCAGACGCTTCGCAAGATAAAGTGAAGCGTCTAACAAAGACAGGTGTGGAAGTGATCACATTACCCTTTGAACCTGCCGAGCAAATCAACGCACTATTAGGTGAACTTGGCGATAGAGGGGTGCATAATTTACTGGTGGAAGGAGGCACAAAGGTATTGCAATCGTTTTTTACTCACAGTGTTGTCGATCGTCTCGACTGCTTTGTTTCTTCGAAACGCTTTGGGACTACTGTGGATACAGGTTCGTCTTTTGGAGATGACATAGGTGTTCTGAGAAGGGTGCTGAAATCGGCGGATATAACGGTAAAATCCCACGGTGAGGATGTTCAAGTTAGTGCAGTGCTTCATGAATATCATGAGAATCAAGATCCCAATGGACGGTAATTGGGGCCCGACAAGCGAGATTTGCTAGCGTCATGTTTACAGGGATCGTTGAAGAAATTGGAGTAACGTTATCTGTCGATAGTTCTCCGGATGGCGCTACATTTCACATAAGTAGTAGCAAGACTATAGAGGGGTTGCAGATTGGTGATAGCGTCTGTGTGAACGGTGTATGTGTAACAGTAATTGCAATTGACAGTAAAGGGTTTTGGTTCGATGCTATTCCGGAAACTTTGCAACGTTCAAATCTTGGTAATTTGGAGGTCGGTCAGAAAGTTAACTTAGAATCGCCACTAGGTGTAGATGGGCGGTTCAGCGGACATTTTGTTCAGGGACATGTAGACGGTTTGGCCAAGTTAGTAGACCGATCTGTTGATGGTGAATCTCTGCGTATTAGGTTGAAAATTGGTGATGATCTAATTCGTTATATTGTCAGCAAGGGTTATGTGGCGCTTGATGGAGCAAGCTTGACCGTAGTCGAGGCGGCTGGGGATTGTTTTGAGGTGGCTCTTGTTCCTCACACTATCGATAGCATTGTGATGGCGTCTATGGATTGCGGTTATCTATGCAACGTTGAGGTGGATATTGTTGCTAAATATGTCGAGAGCTTTATGGTTTCACGGAACGAAGGATCAGGGCAAATATAATGCTTGATCGAGATGATCGTTTCTCTAGCATCGAAACTGCTATCAAGCAGTTTGAAGATGGTGTCTTAATAATTTCTGAAACGCAGCAAGGGTTGCAGACTAGTTTTGTCGTGCCGGCTGAGTCAGTGACGGCACGTACCACCCGGTGGATGATGCAGTTAGGCGATCAGGTATTTGTGGCGATGAGTAGCAGTAGGATGGCTGAATTAGGCATAGAGATTGAGGGTCCTGGGCATATTGACTTGGGAGCGTCTGGGCCTGTATATGCTGAAAGTGTGGATCTTAGGCAAGACAATCCGACAAGCATGCACGGTAGAGCGGAGACTATACGGTCATTGGCAAGCCTTAGCGTGACTGCTCAGGATTTTCGAAAGCCGGGTATGGTAAGGCCCTTAAGGGCTATAGACGGGGGAGTTCTGCGGCGGACTGGATTCACGGAAGCTAGTGTGGATTTAGCTCGACTTTCAGGTAGGGCACCTGTGGCAGTGTTAGTTCGAATATTAGACGATGACGGCGATGACATTACTTTAGACAAGGCTTTTGCGTTTGCTGACTCTGAGAACCTGGCTGTCATTCGAGTAGCTCACTTAGTTGCCCACCGGAGACGGAGAGAAAAGCTTGTAGAGCGAATGATTGAGACAAATATTCCAACACCATTTGGCTTGTTTCGAGCCATCGCGTTCAACGATACGACGACCGGTGATGATCATGTCGCTATGGTGTTTGGGTCGCTGACTGGGCCTGCTCCTTTGGTGCGTGTACATGATGAATGTCTTACAGGAGATGTGTTTGGATCTCAGCGGTGTGATTGTGGTCCACAGTTACAATCCGCTCTACGAATGGTTGCTGAAGAAGGACGAGGTGTTGTCTTGTATATGAGGCAGGAAGGTAGAGGTATAGGATTAGTGAACAAATTGAGAGCATATCAGTTACAAGATCAAGGGATGGACACAGTAGAGGCAAATGAAGCGTTAGGTTTTCTCCCTGATGAGCGTGATTATGGGATTGGTGCACAAATTCTTACAGAACTTGGCCTTTCGAAAATTCGCCTTTTGACCAACAACCCGAAGAAACGCATGGAAATTTCGGGTTACGGTCTTGAAATAGTTTCTAGAGTGCCGTTGGTGATCCCTCCTGGGGAACACAATGCAGAATATCTGGCAACCAAGGCGGAGAAGATGGGGCATGTATTTGAATGAAAACATCTAAAGATTCCCTGCGTGTGGCTATGGTTGTGTCGCGATATAATTGTGAGTATACGGATCGTCTGCTTGATGGTGCTTACAGAGCGCTGCGGGATGAGGGTCTAAACACTGATCTGGTCAACGTGATTAGGGTGCCAGGTGCATTTGAAATTCCAGTGGCGGCTGCGAAATTAGCCAATAGTGGTGGGTATGATACTGTGATTTGCCTCGGGGCGGTTATCCGAAGTGATACCCCTCATTTTGATTACGTTGCAGGAGAAGCTGCCCGGGGCATAATGCAAGCTGGTTTGGATAGTGGGGTGCCCATCATTTTTGGGGTTATGACTTTGAATACAATCGAGCAGGCGGAAGTTCGGACTCGAAACGACCGCTCAAATAGAGGGTATGAGGCGGCTAAAGCAGGTATTGAAATGGCGTGCACCATCAACGACATCTAGTCCAGCATGTGTTCCGCTAGAATTACGGCTTCAAGCAAATCTCTGGCGATAGTTGTACCGGCAGCCTCGGGTTTATCTGTGCGGGATACTAGTACATGTTTGATACCGGCTGAAGATGCTCCCAAGATGTCTTCCTCATAAGTATCACCAATCATTACACAATGATGTGATTTGCATTTTAGTTGGTTGACTGCGTGGGTAAATATATCTACAGAAGGTTTCTCTATTCCCAGTTCTGCTGAAAATATAATCTCTTCGAAATAGTCTGCTATTCCGAGGTCTTGCATAATGATTGGTAACAAATAACTGAAATTGCTGACAACCGCTAATCGAAGGCCTTTGTCCAGTGCGTAAGCGATTGATGCTTGCACTTCGGGGTACAGGCGTACTTCGAACGCGGACACTAGAGATTCGACGACTTGGCCAATCTCTAAATTGAAATTTTCTGATTTGCGTAGCTCTCGTACTATGATGGCGGCGCATTCGAACCGCAGTAATTTTAAGGCTTCCCGAGTTTTGACCGAACGTTGTTTGGCTCGATAATGATGCATTTCAAGCTTCAGTGCATGTGCCAGCAACACCATGTCTGGTTTGTGGCCTCGAGCGGCTAGTTCTATTGCGAGTGCTTCAACTGGTGGATTACCATCTTCAGTGCTGAAAAGCGTCCCATATGCGTCTATCAAAAGGACTTTTTTATGCCGTGTGATTATGGGCTCGATATGCATGATCCTAGATTGGCTCGCTATTTGTTAATGATACGCAAAGCTTGGTTAGTATTATCCTGCCTATTGTTGATTTTATACCGCACAATATGATTGTGATAATGGGTGAGTAGAGAGGTGGAATATTTGTAATGCTGATTGATGTTGATAGTTTGGATTTGCTATTAGAACGTAACGTTTCTGGTATTGTCGTGTTAGATGCGAGGCCAGCAGAAGACTTTTTGGCAGGCCGTGTACTTGGAGCCCGAAATGTCGATGTTTCATCTCAGCGGCCCATTATACGATCCGAACGAGATCTCACTGGTTTTAATGAGATCTTGCTAGAAATTTTTAGAACAGCTGGTGTCGATCGTAACAGCAAGGTGATTGTGTATGACGATGGGAGTGGCACTGCTGCTGCTAGAGGGGCTTGGATGTTGCATTATTTGGGCCATTTGGATGTGCAAGTGTTAGATGGTGGATTTGCCGAGTGGGGAAAGTGTAACAAAGTCGTAGAGGATGGACCTGACCGCAACATCTATGCTATGGGTAACATTAACATTTTGAGTTCTCGAGATTGCATGGCTAATGCTGATGACATCGTTGCGGGCGAGCATATTGTGTTGGACGTTCGTTCGAATGAAGAATTTAATGGGGTGAATATGCGGGGCAATCCCCGAGGTGGACACATCCCGGGTGCGATTAGGATGGGGCACGAGGTTCTGGTCGATGATGCTGGTAAGTATCGGTCCCCAGATGATATTAAGTCGACTCTGATTGAACATGGCATAGGTCATTCTTCGTCCGTCGTAGTTTATTGTCAAAGTGGGGCTAGATCTTCGCACACCTATATCGGATTGCACATTGCAGGTGTGCGACGAATTCGGAACTATATAGGATCTTGGTATGAATGGTCTCGACGTGATGATCTCCCTCTCGGATGATCAGGCTCAATGGAGATACGAGCCTAGGATTTTGCGGGCGATTGGTTGGTGGAAATTGATCCAGGATGTGCCTAGTTACTGGACGAGCACTCTTAAAGCAGAATGATATTTTTCTCTAAGCTTGTAATAGGATTCGTTGTTGCGTGATGGGTGCACGCGATTTGTTAACAAAACAACTGTCAAATTTAGTGTTGGATCGATATAGATGGATGTGCCCGTAAATCCGGTGTGACCGAAAACAAAAGGGCCTGCACCTGGGTCAAACCCGAAACCTGAGCATGGATTCAGAGACCAGCCAAGACCTCTCCGAACTCCCAAGTGTGCGGTGTGATTGTAGGTCATACTTTCTCGTGATCTTGCGGATAGTATGTGAGGAAATTTCGTATCTTCCTTGGATAGGAATAATTGGCAGTATTTGGTTAGGTCCGACACTGTCGAAAAAAGACCTGCATGTCCAGAAACTCCGCCCATCAAAAATGTTTTAGGGTCATGTACTTCTCCTTGAATTATCCCTCCTCGGCTAGGAATTAATTCTGTGGCTGCGCACTGTGCGACTTTGTCCTTGTCGGGGTTAAAGAAAGTCGCATTCATTCCTAATGGTGCCAGTATCTGTTCACAGATAAATTGGTCTAGCATCAAATTAGATACTTTAGAGACAATTTCGCCTAGCAATATGAAGCCCAGATCGGTGTATATCTCTCTGCTTCCCGCTGGTGCAACCAAAGGAGTGTTTACCGTCATATCGATAACCATTTCACGCGATTTGGCTACTTTTGATATTGAGGTGCGTGCAGGTAATCCTGACGAATGAGTCAGTAATTGGCGTATGGTCACTGCGTGCTTGCCAGGTCCATCAAATTGTGGCATTAACGATGATACCTTGTGATCCAGGCGGAGCTGCCCGTCTTCTACCAAGATCATTATCGCTGTTGCCGTGAACGATTTGGTTATCGAAGCTATGTCAAACAAGTGGTCATAGGTTACGGCAGATTTTATTGGTTGGAGACAGGAGTGTCCGAAAGCAAATTTGAAAATAGTATCTCCATTAACTGTTACTTGCGATACTGCACAAGGTACAACGTTGCTGTCCACAGCAGTGCACAATAGTTTATTTATGCTGGTCAGGTTGTAGTTGATTGGCTACGCTCCGAACATGTTCGGGTGAACCGAAGAAGAAATTGTTCCTGTTCTGTTGATTCAATGGCGCCAGGTCTAATTTGCCTGATGCGGTGGATAGCCTGAGTAGGAGCTAAGCCATTTGCTATCAGTGTTGCCCCAAGGATAAGACCGGTTCGGCCGTATCCGGCATAACAATGGACCAGAGTTTGAGATTCATCTTGTATGGCAGCACTAATGTAATCAATCGCCTGGAAAGCTTGAGCTTCGGTTGGCACCCCTAAGTTATCGATCGGGACGTGTAACGAGCTGAAGTTGTGAAGCGATAGAAGCTTCGGGTTGATGGGTTCTTCAGTCAATGTAATTATCGTGTTAAAACCGGCGCCCCGGAGGATCGGAAGATTGATGGCCAAGGATCCGTTTCTTCCAGGATGTGATCCCCCTGCAAGCTTTCCTGGAATTAACCAGTAATAATCCAAAATCGACTGGGATGTATCCACAAACCTACGCTCCTTACACTCCTATTGTTTTAGGCTACAAAATACATCACCGTGGTTTTTACCGGGATGACAATGTGGCAACGGTTCGATTTGACTACACGTTACACATTGACCGTAAAGTTGGTCAGTGGTAAATTCGTGAGACCTGTCAACTAGTATGCCATCTCGAGGCATAATGTGTGGTGGGTTTCATCTTTATCTCCCAAATATGGATGATTTCTCGCGGCAGGACACGGTTTTTACCGTAGAGTTCTGGTTTTGCCGGGCTTGTGTTGGATCGAGGGAACGATCCTCTGAGCCGTATTGGCATCGTGGAGTAGTCCTCGGTGTCTGATGGAAGGAAGGTTGCTGAATGGCTTCCTTGACCCTTGATGGAGTTACCAAGCGATTTGGCGAGGTGACTGCTGTCAATAATGTAAACCTGGAGATCGAAGACCAAGAATTCTTGGTGCTTGTTGGTCCGTCAGGTTGTGGTAAGTCGACAACTTTGAGGCTGATAGCTGGTCTTGAGGAATTGACTGAAGGAAATATCCATATCGGTGATCGTTTAGTCAACGATGTTGCCCCTAAGGACAGAGACATTGCTATGGTTTTCCAGAGCTATGCTTTGTATCCTCACATGAGCGTCTATGACAACTTAGCTTTTGGGCTTAAATTGCGTAGGACTCCGAAAGAGGAAATTGATAGACGTGTAACAGAGGCTGCTGAACTTCTAGCTATCGGTGAGCTACTTGATCGCAAACCTAAGGAGCTTTCTGGTGGACAACGTCAGAGAGTGGCTTTGGGACGAGCTATAGTTCGAGAGCCGAAGGCTTTCTTGATGGATGAGCCGCTGTCTAACTTGGATGCCAAGCTAAGGGTTCAGACACGTGCCGAACTTATTCGATTGCACGAACGTCTTAAGACTACTGTCATATACGTTACTCATGACCAGATCGAAGCTATGACTATGGGTAGTCGTATCGCTGTTCTTCGGGACGGTGTTTTGCAGCAAGTGGGTTCCCCGCAGACTGTTTATGATCACCCATCCAACATGTTTGTGGCGGGTTTCATTGGTAGCCCTGCGATGAACTTCTTTGACGCTAAGGTTACTGGCTCAGCTGATGATCTGAAAGTGGAAGTGTTGGGTGCGAGCTTATCTGTTCCCCCTGACAAACGTGCTGCTTATGCAGATCATGTAGGCAAGGATCTTATCTTCGGGATTCGTCCAGAAGATCTATGGAATCCCGATTTTGCACCCAGTGCTACAACTCAGGATCAGCGTGCTGTGGGTAGAGTGGATGTTGCAGAGCCTCTAGGTTCCGAGATATATCTCTACCTTATCACTGGTGACGATACATATGTTGCCCGTGTCGATCCACGTACCCGGGTGAATCCAGGGACTGATTTTGAGATTGTGGTAGATATGAACAGAATGCACTTGTTTGACCCAATGACGCAAGAGGTTATTGGTAACTAGTCGCTTTTGTTCCAGATTAGTTTGTTTTGAGGAGGGTCGGGGCCGAGTTGTAGGCCTCGACCCTCTCTTGTTTGAACCGAGAGTATGCGATGGAACTGATCACACAATGCAGGGGCTGTGGGATATCCTATTAGCGTGAATTCAAGAATACCGGTAATCATAGATTCTGACGGCGGCATTGACGATAGTGCTGCTTTGTGGTGGATGACGTCGTGTGGACTGTTTGAAATTGTTGCAATAACAGTAGTGTATGGCAATGTTCCTTTACGGCAGGCTGCAAATAACATAGTTGCTACTGTGCGGGCGGCCGGATTACAAGGGGTGCCTATAGCACTTGGAGCTGAATCATCTCTTGCAGCTAAACCTACAAAGGATCATGCAACTCATATTCATGGTGATAGTGGTCTTGGTGATCGACGTATTGGCGAGCAAGGGTTTTCATACAGTACGGAAAGCGCATCCGATCTGATTGTACGGCTTTGTAGCGAGCGGCCTGGAGAGATATCGTTGCTTGGGTTGGGGCCAGCTACGAACATTGCATTGGCTTTGAGGCAAGATCACTACCTTGCTTCAAAGATTATGGATATGACCTATATGGGTGGAACGGTCTATCCGCCAGGAAATATAACTCCAGTAGCTACATTTAATGTAGGTAGCGATCCAGTGTCTGCTAAAGAGATGTTTGAAGCCGATTGGCAAAGGCCTCCACTGTTGGTTCCGTTCGACACCAGTATACGCTGTACTATGGGTTCTACTGAATTCGAGTTGGCTGATATAAAAATCACGGCAGCGGCTGAGTTTCTGGCGGGCCCATTGGCCTACTATAGAGAAAGTACTCGTATGCAAATGCCTACAGAATCGAGAGGTAGTGAACTGGCCATCCATGACGCATTGACTGCAATGACATTAGCGTTTCCTGATATTGTCGAAGTTGAGCAATTGCCGGTGACAGTAGATGTTGGGGGTGATGCTGCTTGGGGGATGACAGTCGTGGACCATCGGGCTAAATCTACTAATCAAGTGACTTCCGGGGAACCGGATGGTCTCCATTATCGGACGCCGTTTAAGAAATCTATATGGAGACTAGCTATTAATGCAGACACCGAATTATTCAGGAAGAATTTGCGAAAAATGTTTGGAGAATCTGAATAACGTATTTGAATTAGTCTCGTTCCGATTTTATGAAATATTTGGTTTTAGGAGATCATAGTTGGCTGTGATAGGGCTGAATGCGATGATGCTGTTCACAGGTTCTGGCTATCGCAATGCCGGTGTGAGTCGTTATACACAGGAAATTGTGTCCCGTCTTGTGCAAACCAATCATGATTACGTTCTTTTCCTAAATGGGGACGCACAAGAATTGCCCTTTGACATAGGGTCTAATTGTATAGTTCACAGAGGTTTTAAGGGTGCTGATAACCCATGGAAGCGTATAGCTTGGGAGCAAACTGTATTACCAGTTCTTGCTCGCCGATCCGGATTAGATATATTGCATTCTTTTCTCAATGTGTCACCTATACTTGATGGCACCGCCCAAGTATTGACTGTTCATGACTTGTCGTATGTCATGGTGCGTGAAGCTCATCCATTGAGGCGAAGGATGTATTTGCCTGTTATGAGTCGTCTGTCTATTCACCGCGCATCACGTATTTTTGCGGATTCCAATGCAACTCGAACTGATATAGCGGATCACTATGGAACGAATCCAAAGAAGATCGATGTGGTGTATCCGGGTGTCGATAAGGGAATGAGTCCACAGCCCGAGCACTTGATCGAGTCATTCAGGTCAGACAAAGGCTTACCAAATAATTTCATCCTTTATCTTGGTACTATCGAACGTCGGAAGAATGTAGACATTCTTGTGCGTGCCTTTGCTCAACTTAGGCGTACAGACAGGTATAAAGGACACCTTGTGGTAGCTGGTGGGCGTGGTTGGGATTATGATGAAGTTGATCGTGCTGTACGGGAAGAAGGAGTTGAATCCGAGGTTATTTTTGTAGGGTTCGTTGCGGAAAGTGATAAAGCCATGTGGTACAACGCGGCCCGTGTACTGGTATACCCCTCCTCATATGAGGGATTTGGACTGCCCGTGTTGGAGGCTATGGCATGTGGCACCCCTGTAGTTACGAGCAACGTTTCTTCTATGCCGGAAGTGGCCGGCAAAGCTGCGGTTACTGTGTCTCCTGGCAACCCATGTGACTTGGCAGATGCTATTTTCAGCATCACTGATTCACCGGAACGAGCGCAAAAAATGCGCAGTTTAGGCATAGAGCAATCGAGTAGGTTTTCTTGGGATAAAGCTGCTGAAAAATGTCTACTTGCTTACGAGGGAATTATCGAGTCCTGATGAAATCAGATTTTACAGACCAAAAAGTAGACCATAGCGAGGGCGTGTTGATTACAAAAAGTTTGCGTCGCTATGCCTGGCCTATTGCGATGATTACTGGAGATGCAATCGCGTTAGCATTAGCTTTTGTGGGGGCTCACATCTTGCGCTATGAGCTTCGTGTCGGACCGGACTTGACCCCATTTCAATACACTCCGCTGATTGGATATTGGCCTGTTGGACTCACATTTGGAATTGTTTACTTGCTGCTAATGGGTACTCATGGAGCGTATAGTAGTCGATCCTCAAGGGTCTTAGACGATGTGTCTAGAGTCCTGTATTCGTCCATCATAGCTACATCGGTCGTAATCATTCTATTCTTTTTGTTCAGGCCAGCTTTTTTCTCGAGATTAATGTTTGGCTATATGTTTGTCGGAGCTGTTATGAGTGTTGGGACATGGCGGTATGCCGTTAGATATTTAGCTTCCTGGCGATTTCGTCGTGGACTGGATCTACAAAGGGTTCTGGTTATTGGGGGGGGTAGTGTCGCCAAGATGCTCATGCAGCAATTGGTGGCATCGTCTTCGACAGGATATTTGCCTATGGGGTTTTTGGACCATCCTGGTGGGGACGGTCGCGATTTTGGTCGATTCAAACTATTGGGCATGGTGGATGAACTGAAGGAAATGATACTTACTCATCAAGTAGAGAAAGTGTTTATTGCGCTACCGACAGCTTCCTCTGGAGCGTTGGCTGACTCGGTTCGAGTTTGCCGGGAGGCAGAGCTGGATTTCACTGTGGTTCCTGATTTATTTGAACTTCAGGCTGGGCGGATTAGCACCGAAGAAGTTGCAGGGATTCCATTGTTTACATTGACTACGAATAGTATTTCAGGATTCCGCGCTATACAGAAACGTGCATTAGATATCGTAGTGGCATGGACGGCATTGGTATTGTTGAGTCCTGTCATATTATTGACCGCTTTGGCAATTCGTGTGGATTCTCCTGGCAAAGTAGTGTTTGGCCAGACGCGAATTGGAAAAAATGGACAGCCGTTCAGGTTATGGAAGTTCAGATCGATGGTAGAGAACGCTGAGGATTTGCTGGAACAAATATATCCCGAATCTAGAGATGAGGTGCTTTTTAAAAGGGCTGATGATCAGAGGCGTACTCGGGTAGGCCGTTTTATTCGACGAACCAGTATAGATGAGCTTCCGCAGCTCCTGAATGTGCTACGTGGAGACATGAGTATGGTAGGGCCGCGTGCGCAGGTTCCCTCTGAAGTGGCTGCCTATGACGAATTTGCCCACAATAGACTTCTGGTAACTCCTGGGCTAACAGGATTATGGCAAATTAGCGGTCGGAGCAATTTATCTTTTGATGAGATGGTTATGCTCGATGCTTATTACATAGGTCACTGGTCTCCAGGTCTGGACGTAAGAATATTGCTCCGTACCTTGCCGGCGGTGATACGAGGAGAGGGTGCATACTGAGATGGGCAAGCTAAATAAGATTTATGTGCCATGAAGGTAGCGTTGGTTCACGATTGGCTCAATCAAATGGGTGGCGCCGAACAAGTATTACTTAAGCTTACGGAGCTCTACCCTGCCAGTCCGATATTCACTTCCATATATGATCCGGACCGGGTAGATAATCGGTTTCAAACGGAAGATGTCCGTACGGGATTTATTCAGTCACTACCAAAATCATCCAGTCTACACAGGTGGTATTTGCCTTTGTACCCGCTTTCTTTTGAGGGTACCCGAATTGATGGATATGACGCAGTAATTAGCAACAGTAGTGCTTTTTGCAAAGGGGTTCGTACTGGTCCCAACACTTGTCATATATGTTACTGCCTGACTCCAACTAGGTTTGTTTGGAGCCCAGAAAACTATTTGTTGCACGAAGATATTCCGGCAATGGTTCGTCCAATGATCAAGTTGATGCTTTCAGGATTGCGTCGATGGGATCTTGTTATGGCCAATCGTGTCGATGTGTTTGTTGCAATTTCCTCAGTCGTATCACAACGTATAAAATCCGCCTACGGTCGTGAATGCCGGATAATTTTTCCGCCTGTGGAAACCGGTAACTTTTACTCATCCGAACAAAACGAGAATTATTTTCTGATTGTTTCCCGATTGGCCCCTTACAAACGCATAGATCTAGCTGTTCGCGCATGTTCTAGGTTGGGTGTCAGGCTTAAAGTTGCTGGTTCCGGGCGACAGATGAAGGAATTATGCAACATGGCTGGTCCTACTGTTGAATTCTTAGGTCGGGTTGATGATGATCAGCTAAAATCCCTTTTGTCCAAGTGTAAGGCTCTAATTTTCCCAGGTGAAGAGGACTTTGGCATCGTGCCTGTGGAGGCTCAAGCCTCTGGAAGGCCTGTAATCGCGTTTTCAGCGGGTGGTGCTTTAGACACAGTCTTGCCGGGAACTACAGGAGAGTTGTTTCATGAACCAGAGGTGGGGGCTTTGGAGGCTACGTTAAGCGAGTTTGATGATTCGAAGTATGTCCCCAGGCGTCTTCAGCAGCATGCTCGGCGATTTGACGAGAAGGTGTTTGCAGAATCTATGAAAGAATTGGTTTTAGAATCGGTGTTGGAGCATCATCCGAACCCAGTCAGGTTAGGTGAGAACAATGTACGCTGACAGGATGATTCGTGCTCTTGCGCGACGGTGGCTTTTTGTGATGGCAATACCTTTGATTGTTTCAGTAGTTACGGTGTCGCAGTCGTATTTTGATGGGATTACCTATCTGGGTCGAGCCGAAGTTTTGGTAGCTGCAAAGATCCCGTCCCAGTTTGAATCTAAATATGATGTCGAGATTAGCAGGACCACCGCGGCAGACTTTGTTGTGGATGACTTGCAGCGTATTGCTGGTGGAAGTGAATTTGCTGTATTGACAGCGGAGAAACTTAAAGAAGACGAATTGGATGTTGTCAACGTTGGATCGTTAGTAGGGATGATAGAGGGGAGGCGTTCCCATCGAGGGCTATCGTTAATCGTACGTCATTCTAACCAAAGGGAAGCGTTAGCTATAAGCCGTGCGGCGGCGACAGTGATGATTGAAGACATAGAATTGCTATTCCCTACCGTATACCGATTGGCTTCAATAACAATAATCGATCTGGCGGTGGTTCCCGATAATCCGCAACGACTGAACGACATGATAAACCTTATTATTCGGTTTGTTGGCGCTCTTGGCGTATCTGCAAGTATCGCCATTCTCTGGGATAACTGGAGAGACAAGTTATATGCTGGTGATATTGAGGATGAGCTCGGGTTACGGCTATTAGTGAAATTTGATGTATGAGCATGTCTAAAATAACTAATTTTGATCGTATTAAGCGTCGGTACTCTTGGCAGTGTCTCGGGTTGGTAGTGGGACTGATATCTGGATTAATTATCGCAATACTTACTGTGTTTTTTACGGCTACCGAATATCGTGCTCGAGTAGAGGTGTCATTTTTGCCGACTGCCCCGGATCTGGGTGCTATCGAAGCCGCGGATCGGATAGCAGCGAATTATGGGGCAAGGGTGACAAGTCCTGCTTTTGCGGAATTAGTTCCGGTGGATCTGAGGGACGGTTTGTCTGCAAGGAACATTGCTGATTCTTCCTCGGCCCGCGCTATATCTAAAGAAGCGCGCTTGGTGATTGAAGTGGAAGCTAGGACTCGTGAGTCTGCAATGATAATGGCTGATGCCTTGGCGAACTTGGTAGTTATGTCTGCGTCTAGTTCACTTTCACCAAATGCAGATGGGGTGGCGCTTCAGATAGGTATCATTGAGCCAGCGTGGTCTGGCAAGAATCCTGTTCGGCCAAATATTGGATGGGCCTTGCTCGCAGGCAGTCTGTTTGGTGGTATCGCTGGTTTAGTAGTGGGGCAGTCGATGTTTTGGTTGAGACAGCATGTCGAGGGTTTTGATGACTGATCTTGCTGCTAATCGATTATATGGAATTCTATTTGGGTCCCTGGGAATTCAAAAAGCACACTCCGTCATGCTTGTTGAACTGTCAGATCATGAATCCACGACTAGAATAGCCGGTGGTTTGTCACAAGCTATCGCATCCCACGGTAATCGAGTATTGCTGGTAGGAATCAACGATATTGACAATGCAAAGAGAAGATCTTTCGGGGCGATGGAAGTCGGTGGTGCAGTCGAGCCGGGTTGCATATATCCGACTGGGTTAACTAAGACTTCGTTTGAGGATGTGGACTATGTCGGATTCGACATGTCTAAGTATTCTATTGATGAGTTGTCGAATTACTTGTTGGCCACGGTTGATGCAGGTGTTTCTGTGGTTGCCGTAGCTCCATTAGACAGTGCCGCCCTAGTGAGTTCTGTGTGTGAAGCTACAGTGATGATGATTACTCACGGCGAGACTAGTCGTTCTTTATCCAAGCAAGTTGTCCAAGATTTAGAGGTCGCAAATGCTAATGTGGTTGGGGTAGTGTCGGCAAAGTTACGCTGAATCTGTTTTCAGTGTTCCAGAGACGATTTCCAATGTACGTTTTGTGCGTTGTTCAATGATGACAATAGATCCATTGCTAGCGAAAGTCTTCACTATCCCTTGCTTTAATTCGTGGTTTGTTTCTACAGTTACCCGTTTGCCTATGAGGCGAGATAAGTTTACATAATTGTCGAATAGGTGATCGGGATTATGGTTCATATCTGAAATAGCATCGATCAATGAAGACGCTACCGAGCAGATAACAAGTTCTCTATCTACGGGCTTGCCAATTTCTGATGCTAGGCTGGTTGCTGGATATGATGACCTGTTTATGATTTTGGGAGCTACGTTTAAATTGGCTCCTAATCCTATGATTAAGGCTCCATTGACTTGTTCTACAAGAGCTCCTCCAACCTTTTTGCCTTTAATGACGGCATCGTTTGGCCACTTAATATGGACATCTACTGAATATGGTTGGCGAAGCCCCTTAGTTAATCCAACCGCTGCTGCTTGAGCGAGTATGCCTGCATCGAATCTTTTAGCTTGAGTGATCATTAGAGATAGGGCTAGAGAGGAATTTGCCGGCGTTTGCCATTTTCTTCCTCTGCGCCCTTTTCCATCTGTTTGCTGATCTGCTACGAACAGGTAGGTCCCTTTTACACCTTGCTCTACTGCCTGTTTAGCATCGTCATTTGTTGATTTGGTTATTTTGCGGTATTCGAGAGTGCAATTGGGTAAATCAAAATTTAGCAACCCTTCCAATCTACCAATATCCAAAGGTTTGGCTAGTCTCACTGCATTATTATGGTTGGTCTCTATCTGTAGTCCCACACTTTGCGAAACTCTTCCATACTCATACCTGGCTTTAGGCCTTCTAGCACCCCACCCTCACGTTTTCGTATTTCTTCCACAGCCTCTGGCATTTTTTCAGCGATAGAAAGAGGGATTTTTACTACACCGTTAATGTCACCATGAAGCAGGTCACCTGGGTTTATCTCGCATCCGGAAATAGTGACTGGAGTTCCCACCTCTACCATGGCCAACTGACCGTGCGAAACGCATACGGCTGGCGAAAAAAATTGAACTCCACCAATCTCACGTATTTCTTCAATGTCACGAATTGCTCCATCCGTGACAACTCCCACTGCGCCTAACACTTTACATGAGGTCATCATCATCTCGCCCCACTGAGAAGCTCGTCTTGGGTTGTCAGATATATCCTGGATTACGCAGACAGCTGGTTTGGGTGAGTTGTTGATCGCATCGAAAAAAGCAAACCGATTCTCTATGAGGGTGTCTGCATCGTCCGCAATACTCATGATCTTCGCAGTTACCGCATATCCGACCATTACTCCTTCTTCCGGGTACCGGCACTCGATTTCAGGACCTAAATACCCTTCATGTCGCCCTCGGATCTTGAATGGTTCTATTGCGTTGGAGATGGTAGGGCTGTCAATGGACTTTAATGTTTTTATCAATTTTGGCGGTAACGGATCAGTCAAACTGGTTGCTCCTTAGTTCATAGTAACGGTGTAGACGTGTAATGATGCACTTAGTTACTTCAGGTATCTTTACGAGTTTAGTCGGATAGTTTCAGTGGTGCTAATTATTACCAATAATCCTCTGTGATCACTTGCGCTCCTCGTCCCTTTATCTGATAGCCACGCGGCTCCAAAACACTGGTGATATCTGCGATCATTTCCGGATTACCACAGAGATAATAAGCTGCCTGTTGAGGGTTATCCAAACCTACAAGGGCGTTATTGATAGATTTTGCTGGGACGGGTGTGATTCTTCCCGAGTGGGACTCGTTCAGCAATAAGCGAACTAGGTCATTTGCTCGTCCACAAGAAATTGAATCATTGTAATCGGCGTCTTGGTCGGGTCGACTGACGGTTGGGATGTAGGTAAAGCCAAAGTCATTGTCTGCAGAAAGTGATTCAAGTTCGTCCCTGTAGCCCAATTCATTGCTGTAGCTCACTCCGTGAATTATTGTGATCTGCCGGTCAAAAGATTTAGTTTTCCTATAAAGCTCATGTTGCTCTCTTACCATCGATACAAATGGTGCTAAGCCTGTTCCAGTAGCAACGCAAACTACTTGTTTTAAGTCAGTTCTAGTTAAATCAAATCTTCCGGCTGGTCCCATTACGAGAATTTTGCTACCTATGGCCTGATGATTCCACAATGTCCCGGTAAAACTTCCCAAGCTTTTTCCGTCTTCCCCTCCTTCTCTTACCAGGACAGCATAAAACTCTAGTTCCGAATTATTGGAAGGCGTTGAGGCTATTGAAAATTGCCGAGGCCTTGGGTCATATTCTGGCTGATCCCAGAATGCTAGCTGCGCATACTGCCCAGCTTTAAAATCCCAAAATAATTGATCGTCAGATCGTGCGATTCGAAATATCGCCAGATCATTGCTACCTACGGTTTCCCAATGCGAGATGTATGCTTCTTCCATCCGGTCCCGCAAATCCCGCCTGGCAGTCTTGCCCTGATCTTTATTCCTGGTTTTGTCCAGAATGTTACCCCCCTGAACTGTAGTGATAAATGATAATGGCTGAACTTGGCTATTTTGATTACTTTACTAGTTGTTTATACCTATCCAATCGCCCCGTAAGTAGGGTAGTGCTCAGTTTCAGTAATATCAACTTTCTGAAATCAGGCTTACTAGATGTTCTGCTGGTTCTAAGAGCAGTTCTGACAACGTGGGGTGCAGGTGTGGTATTTGAACGATGTCATAGATCGTTGCGTTAAAGTACATCGCTACTATTGCCTCATGGATTAATTCAGATCCATTTGGGCCAAGAATGTGTACCCCAAGGATATGGCCGTTGTCACGGTCAGCAACGATTTTTATTAGGCCTTTGTTTTGTCCCATTGTTAAGGCTTTACCCTGATCTTCGAATGTTTCAGAGGCTTCTATAACGTTGTAGCCTTTAAAGGAGGCCTCTCTAGCAGTCATCCCTACTATGCCGACGGAAGGGTCCGTAAACACTGCTTGTGGGATTAAATCAGTTGAAAACTTCTTTAAGTCCGACAAATGAAACGCGTTATGGCCGATAATTTCTCCTTGTTGCGTGGCTACATGGACCAACTGGTGATGTCCCACAGACCTGCCTCCTACAACGTCCCCACCAGCAAATACCCTATTGTTGGAAGTTCTCAAATATTGATCTACTTGGACTTGTCCATCAGGGCAATCTATTCCTGCTTTGCCGCAGTTAAGTCCGTCAATCGCAGGCTTGCGGCCAAGGGCTAACATAATCTCATCTGAGTCAATCGCGAATTCTCGCCCTGCTCGTGTGATTACGGAGCGTTTTTTCCCGTCAGGTGCATTTTCTAACCTAACAATTGTCGATTCAGTGAGTATTGTGATTCCTTCGGACTGTAGGTAGCGCTCTAATGACTGAGCCACGGTATGGTCGAAACTGCTAAGTATATGAGAGCTACGTTGTACGACCGTAACTTTTGTGCCTAGTCGTTGGAACAATTGTGCAAACTCTATAGCCACTGGACCTCCTCCATATATTGCTATAGATCTTGGTAATTCAGATAGTTCCAGTGCGTCGTCACTATTGATATATCCAACCTCAGTGAGTCCTGGTATGTCGGGATTCCATATTCTTGATCCTGTAGACAATACAAAATGGTCGGCTGTTAACTTGTTGCCGTTAACATATACTTCGGTTGGAGATACAAAGGACCCCCAACCTCGGATGATTTCGATTCCGGGCAAACCTTCTGCTGATTCAAGCCTGTAATCTGCGAATTCATTGACTAAGCGTCTTTTGCGATGCACTATTTTGCGCCAGTTGATCTCCAGTTTGCCCGTACTTAGGCCAAGGTCCCCACACTCTCGTATGAGTTGGGCGACTTCAGCAGAGCGCAGCATAGTTTTTGTTGGCATACAGCCACGTAATATGCATAGACCGCCGAATTCCTCATCTGCTTCGATTAAAGCAACACTACGGTTGGGCGTGCTTGCTACTCTGGCGGCGTGATATCCGGCAGATCCAGCACCGATTACAATCATTTCATAATGTGATTTCAAAGTGGCTCCATGTGGATGGATTTCGTGCGAGTGTTCATATCTTGAAGGCTGACACCAATTGATTAGTCCGGGGTGATCATAGTATGAGTAAATTAGGTAAGCACAATCCATATGAACATTTCAGGGGTCCCATTATTCAACAACAATATGACAGGACTGTGGCTTCAGATACGATCATGCCGTGAAAAACACTGGGGTGGTAGCTGCGCAATTACTGGTCTACAGACGATGTGTTTGTTGGTTGTCTTAGTTTTCTTACTACACTTTTTGCGTGCAGCAACTCTCTCTTCAGCAATGCCATCGCTCGTGCTTGATGCAGGGTGAATCCGAGGACTCGTAGGCTACGTTCCTCGTTACGCAGATTTGATGCTAGTGAGGAGTTTTTTGCCACTTTTTTAGACGTCAGGTCTTTTTTGTCGTTCTGCTGCATTTAACGATCCTGTCGTCTGCGGATAAAAGCAGGGATTTCACTGTCACTAAGGTCAAATGATTGTTGAACTTCGAAATCTGTATTTTGTGACTTTGGTGCGGTATCGTCATAACGGGTAGATGATGGTTCTGGATCGGGGCTTTCGATCGGTGATTCGGTTGCTATAGGGTTGCTGTTATCGATTAAGTCATCGGTTTGGTTTGTCGTGACAGCGTCCTTATCCTCCGATTTGTTCGTGTTAATCACAATTTCGCGTACTTTATTAAACCTATCCAGAGATATTTCGCTTTCGTAGTTATTTTGCCTTCTATTGATTGAGGACCTGTCTAGCCCAGTTGCAATCACAGTTACTGTCATAGTGTCAGATAGTCTTGGATCTATGACGGCGCCGAATACTATTTGAGCATCGATGTTTGCGATTTTTTGTATGCCAGTGACGACATGGTTGATTTCATGAATCCCAAGGTCTTCCCCACCAGTAATGTTGATTAGGACTCCATCAGCATTGCTAATAGGACATGCGAGTAATGGGCTGTCCATGGCAGCTTGCAGTGCTTCGTCAGCACGATTGTCTCCACGACCGGAACCTAAACTCATAACTGCTGTTCCGGCCAGCTTCATGACACTACGGACGTCCGCGAAATCAACGTTCACTATTCCGACTGTAGTGATTAAATCTGTTATGCCACGCACCCCATTCAGCAACATCTTATCGGCTTGATAAAAAGCCTGTTCGATTGAAGTGTCTCTGTGGACAGCATTCATCAATAAGTTATTTTCTATTACTACCAATGAGTCGACGTTTTTGCTCATTTTATCCAGGCCATCTAGAGCAGCCTGATTGCGATGACTACCTTCGAAAACAAATGGTTTGCTGACTATCCCTACGGTTAACACCCCCATTTCCATAGCTGTTTTGGCAACTACAGGAGCCGCCCCTGTGCCTGTTCCTCCACCCATGCCGGCGGTCACAAAAACCATATCGGCTCCCTCGATGGAAGATCTGATTTCGTCGATACTCTCTGAGGCAGCTCTCTCTCCCATTGATGGATCTCCTCCCGCCCCAAGGTTTCCAGTTGCGTTGCGACCTATTGATAATTTAGATGCAGCCAAGCACTGAGCTAAGTCCTGTGAATCACTATTTACTGCTATAAGTTCAACGCCGGAAATCCCTTCTGACACCATTCTGTTCAAAGCATTATTTCCGGCCCCACCGACGCCGAACACTTTGATCTCAGTAGATCCATTTGCTTTCATCTTGTTCTTCGGGGAAATAACACTGGCTACAACGTTTGAAGGGCGTTGTCTGTCTTTAAGACGACGTGGATCGAATGCTGCTCCATCGGTATTAGACACGGGCGATCACTTCCTCTACTAATTTGTCATATATTCCTCTGGCTGCGTTGGCCCCTTTGTATGCGTACAGTGAAACTCCAGCACTTGACGCTTCTAATATTTTGCTGTTGGTCGGAACTACCGTACTAAACACTCGATCTCCCCATGATTCTCTAAGGTATTCTGTAACTTTTTGTTCTTCTCTAAGGCGTCGGTCAAATTTGCTCAACACGACACCCATGATTCGTAAATTTGGATTTAAATACTGCACTTCTTCTAGGCTTTCAGATAACATGTCTAGACCTTGCATTGAGAAGAAACGGGCCTCTGTTGGTATAACGACCCAATTGGCGGCTACCAAGGCATTTATCGTTAGGACCCCTAGCGAAGGTGGAGTGTCGATCAGTATAAAGTCGTAGTCGGTATCCACTTTGCTAAGTTGATCTCGAAGCCGCATCTCGCGTCCAAGCTTTTCTACTGATGCGGTTTCGACACCAGAGAGAGATAGGTCAGCAGGACACACGTTAATGGCTACGCCAGACTTGTCTTCTACTTGCAGTATGGGTAGGGACGCATTTCGGTCAAGCAGGGCATGCGTAATGGTGTCGTCCAGATTTTTTTCGAGTCCGAAGCCAGCGGTTAAATTAGACTGCGGGTCCATGTCCACTAGCAGGACACGCTCACCCCGCCGCGCTAATCCAGCCCCAAGGTTACAAGCGGTGGTGGTTTTACCCACACCACCTTTTTGATTGGCTACCGCAATAATGACAGCCATAGTAGGGAGCATTCTCCAGAGTTTTAACGACTAAACCTGTTTGAGCAATGCCTCCCAGCATTCCCATCGTAACACAATCTTGTTTTGGGTGTGGAGCGAGCGGGTGTTTTACCGCAGCATGAATACAGAACACTGATTCAACTAGACTTATTGGAAACCAGTGATTAGTTAGCAGTCACCACTGTTGGTCGACTCCTTGTTATAGTACGTGTCGAATGGGTTATTGTGTGATTTCAGAGGAGAGGTTTGAACATTGGTCGCAGATTCTGTTCCTTCTCTTTCAGTGAATCTGGCTCCTAACTATGAATCTGGGCTACTGTTGACCAACCCTGTAATGACAGCATCTGGGACTTCTGGGTTTGGGGAAGACTTTTCTAAGATCACTGACGTTTCTGGTTTGGGAGCATTTGTTACGAAGACGGTCACTCCGAAAAAAAGAAGTGGCAACCCTACCCCACGGACCGTGGAAACGCCTTCAGGTATGATAAATTCGATAGGGCTTCCAAACCCAGGTATCCAGGGGTTACTGGATCAAGAGGCTCCACATTGGGAATCATTTGGCATTCCGGTGATAGTGAGCATTTCTGGATATAGTGTTGATGAATTTCGTTATCTTGCTTCATGTTTGGATGGGATAGAAGGAGTAGCCGGTCTGGAGGCCAATTTCTCTTGTCCTAATGTAGACAAGGGTATGGAATTTGCCACACAGGCAGATCTGCTCTCCGAGGCTACTACTGCGATAGTGGAATCTACAAGTCTGCCTCTCATAGCCAAATTGTCTCCAAATGTCACCGATATGCGTCCTATAGCGGTGGCGGCGCAAGAGGCAGGGGCTGCAGCGCTGACGATAATGAACACTATCGTTGGCATGAAAATAGACGTAATCCGAAGACGTCCGTTCATAGGTGGCGTGACAGGAGGCTTATCAGGCCCTGCAATCAGGCCTATTGGTGTCAGGTTTGTTTATCAGGTATACCCTGAAATAGACATCCCTATTGTCGGTGCTGGAGGGATAAGGGATTCGTCCGATGCGTTGGAGTATATTATGGCGGGGGCCTCAGGTATTCAGGTAGGGACTAATAACTTTGTGCACCCTGATACTGGGTTGAGTATTGTTGCTGGGTTAGAGAAATTTCTTAAATCAGAAGAGGTTAGTTCCGTGCAGGAGGTGGTCGGAATTGCTCATGCTGAGCAGTATTAGCACCATTATCGCGAAAAAAGCACTTCGATGATGTCGCCATCCTGCAAAATGTAGTCACGTCCCTCCTGTCGTATTCGCCCTTCTTTCCGAATCTCGGCTATCGATTCCAATTTGTCCATATCTGTAAAAGATATAGTCTCGGCACGTATGAATCCGCGAGCCAGATCTGTGTGTATGGTTGCAGCGAAATCTAGAGCGGTGCTTCCGTTTTTCATTGGCCAAGATCGGGTCTCTTTTTCGCCTGTGGTATATACGGTGATTTGATCGGCGGCAGACATAACGGCGTCAATAAATCGTGATTTAGGGTCATCTAAGATACCGAGCTCTGAAAGGATCTCTTTGCGTTCGTTCGGATCGGTAATATCGGCAGCTTCGCTTTCCAGGCTACCGGAAAAACATGCGATGCATTTATTGTCTATTCCAGTGTGTGCGGCTGCTTTTTCGACTAATTCACTCCAGTCGCCAATGTCTTCTTCCGAAGTATTCAATGCTAAAACGATCGGCTTCAGAGTGGTAAATCCGAAGCTTTGGACAACTTTTGTATCGTATGGCGTCCAGTCAAGGGAGCTAAGTGGAGCGCCGGCTTCTAGGGATGACTGAAGACATTCAAAGAGTTTTTGTTCATTTTCTAAGATTGTTCTATCAATGCGAGGGGCCCTAGAGAGATCCTCCTGGATTTTGATACATCTGCTTTCGACTGTTCCTAGGTCTGCGATGATTAGCTCTGCGTAGACTTCATCTATCTGCGCAGATAAAGGCTTCATTGGTGATTCATTTTGGAACAGTTCAATGACTAATACGATTACTGATAAAGGCTGCATCGTGTTTAACCATTCTGCTTGTCGCCCTCCTCCATCACCTAACCCTATCCCTTCAAAGTCGATTATTTCGCATTCAGACCTAGTCACATGGTTAGAGCTTGCAAGTTGTTCCAATCGGTCTAAGCGTGGGTCGGGTGAGCTTATGTGAGCAGCCTTTGCTGTTAGTCGTCCCAGACTATCTGCATGGAATGATCGTCCGTCAGCCAGGCTGTTAAAGATTGACGTTCTGCCACATGAACGCATTCCTATCAGTCCAATTTTGAGCACATAATGTTCCTATATTAAGTGATGGCAATGGCCACTATGAGTGGTCAGTGCGATATTCTGGGCACGCGGTGTAATCACGGTCAGATGCGTTGGTTTGTTGTGTATGCTATCCGATTTATGCAGGCTAAACGTTTACTCCGGTTGCATAACGATATAGCATCGATTATCGGAATGTAGGTATTTTAGCAATCTATCTTTAAGCTATTAGGCTAGTTAGAGGCATGCAACATGGCGTCAATCTGTTTTATAGGTGCGGGAGCTATGGGGGGTGCAACGATTCGTGGATTGCTAAGGGAAAACGTTTATTCTACAGACGAGATCGTGGCCTGTGATTCTTCTCAGGTTGTTAGGGACTCAATAGGAAAAGATCTTGGCATCGGCACTAATGCTTCCAACACTAAAGGGGTGTCGGGCTCACAAATTGTTCTGCTTACTGTAAAGCCTCAGCATCTTGAGAATGTAATGGCTGAAATTTATCCCTCATTGACTGAAGAAACATTGGTGATTTCTTTTGTTGCGGGGGCTACCCTGGCAACATTGACTGCGCACTTGCATACAGAGCGAATTGTGCGAGCTATACCGAATACTCCGGCACAACTGGGGCAAGGCATAACCTTGTGGACTGCTGCTAGTGGTGTCGATCATGCAGGATCGACAAAAACCCGGGAAATATTAGCGGCACTTGGAGTGGAGATGTATACGCCCGATGAGCGTCATATAGACATGGCAACCGCTGTGAGTGGCAGTGGTCCGGCATATGCATTGGCGGTTCTTGAGGCGTGGACCGATGCTGGGGTTTTACTCGGATTGCCTCGACCCATGAGTGAAAAACTAGCTCTTGAAACTATTCGAGGTACTATGGATATGGTTGATGTATCGGACTTGCATCCGGCTTTGCTACGTGCCCAAGTAACTTCTCCCGGTGGTACGACGGCTGCAGCATTACAAGTGTTGGAAGAGGATGGGCTGCGCGCTGCTTTTGGCCGTGCTATTGCGGCTGCTTATTCGCGGTCTATTGAGCTGGGAGAGAAGTGAGCATAGAGATGTTGTACTTCCTAAACGAGCATACACTCGAGTAAACTAGCTGCACGGTATGCGTCTAAGATGCTCTTTTAGGAC
>CAJWLF010000013.1 GCA_913043205.1 uncultured Chloroflexota bacterium
CTCAACAAGATCCACTTGGTGAGGGCCGTTAACTATTACCTGTTTGATCCTCATTTCCATTCTCCTATCAATTGTTCGTTGCTTGTGAGAGCGACTACACTACTTAGCTATATTAGTGCGTTCGACTTCAGACTAACCCTCTCAATAACTGCCGCTCCGTGTATATGGGAAGTCTTACTATAGAAGTGTGGTTTGATCCCCGGTACAGTATTACCCCAAGAGATAGATACACTATGTGCAGGTGTCCCTATCTGGCCGATTGTGGCTTATTAAGCAGCTGCTCCAAATTAAAACATTATTTTTAAGGCAACAAACCCAGACGTTAACACGACAATAGCTGTAGGTAACCCTGCTCGCATATAGTCGATAAATCGATAGTTGCCAGGACCCATCACTAATATGTTCCCTGGATGAGCAAAAGGGGTCATGTATCCAGTCGCTGCACCCAAGGCAACCGCCATAGTAAACATTCGAGGATCAGCACCTGAATTTATTGCCGCATCTATGGCTAGAGGTATCATGATGACAGCAGCAACATGATTATTAATCAATACAGCAAATGCTGAAGTCAACACCAGGACAGCAATCAAGGTAAGATCCGCAACTCCGCCAACGCCTCCGACGATCGACTCAGCCAAAAAACTAGCAGTCCCTGTCTGCGTCATAGCTTCAGCCATCGCCAACATACCACCAATAAGCAATACTGCACTCCAAGATATCGACTGACGGGCCTCTTCCATGGTAACGGTTCCCGCAAAAACCATTGCCATCGCAGCACCAAGCGCGACTACAGCTACTGGGACCGATCCGCTCATCATCAACACCACGAACCCCACCAAAATCAGGACGGCTAACGGTGCACGACTTTTCCGAAATCGTATACCTTCTTCTTCGGTAATTATCACAAAATCGTCACGTTCCTGCCTTAACGAGTCAATACGCGCCGGAGAGCCTTGGATTAGCAGGGCATCACCAGGCATCAACATAACCTCAGCCAGATGCGTTCTACGGGGACTACCGTCCCTCCATATAGCTATAACGTACACCCCATAAATTTCCCTAAATTGAATCTCAGTCAGTGTCTTCCCGATAAACGAGCTTCTAGGTGTGATTACCGCCTCTACAACGCCGAGAGACTCAGTAATTAATTGCCCTGGATCAATTTCAGAATCGTCATGTCTCTCCAGCAAAAATTCTTCAACAAATCGACTGAGGTCCTGTTCCCGAGCACTAACAAATAAGTGATCACCAGCACGTATCAAAGTTGTAGCCACCGGCCCTGGAATACGCCTATCCGCTCTGGCTACAGAAAGTACCCAAATTCCATAAGCCTTTCCAATTTCAGAATCCGTAAGCGATTTGCCAGTCAAGGCACTACCTTCCGGAACAGAAACCTCGTATAAGCGCTCCTCTAGCCTATACGGCTGATGCTTATTAGAAGAGGCTGGTAACATCGATTCTATACCAGCACCAGCTGGCCTAATTGGAAGTATCCATCGGCGAAAAATCACCATACTGGCAGTTCCAAAAAGCAAAACTGTTATTCCTAACGGGCTGAAATCCAATAATGTGAATGACGCGTAGCCTCTACTAACCATGTATTCGTTGACTAACAGGTTTGCTGGCGTCCCAACCAGAGTAAGCAAACTACCCATCAACGCACCGTAGGATAAAGGAAGTAACACTCTAGATACTGGCACATCCATAGAGCGAGCGGCGGCGACTATTGCAGGCAACATAACTGCAGCAGCCCCAATAGCATTCATAAATCCTGAGAGAATCCCTACCGAAACCATAACGATAATCATGAGCAATACTTCACTTGAACCAGCTATTCGCCGTATTTGTTGCCCAAAAAAATAAGCAACCCCAGTACGAGACAACCCTTCACTCACAACGTACACAGATGCAATAGTGATAATGGCATTGTTAGCAAATCCTTGAAACGCCACATGAAACGGAATTAACCCAGCTAAGAACACTGCCAACAGTACCGTCAATCCTATTTGATCAAAGGCAAACCTGCCTGACGCGAAAGCAACTAGTGCTATTGCCAATATGGTTAACGTAGCACCAATTTCATATGTCACTGTGAATACCTGATATACCGATATAATCGACAGTAATTTCCTGTATATATTTCATCCACTGCGACCATCGATTCGGTCTTCCTCACTATGTTTCAATTACAGGTTTTGCTCGCTTTTGGCGCACTAACGATGGCAAAGGGCTGCGAGTAGTTATCGATCGTAATACTGAAAACAGTTTCCATGAGGATCCTGGATCTTGCCAGATAGCGTCACAGCTTGCACATAATTTGTATCCACTCAAATCCCCGGAAATCTGTGCTTCCCTTATAGCTTGCATACCCTTACCATTCCAAACCTCCATTAGCGAATTGTCATTCAGATCACCCACAATCTGCTCATTGCTAAAGTCTGCGCAACAGGCAGGTACAGTACCATCCCAATAAACCGCCATCGATTTCCATAACCAGTTGCACGGGAAATAGTGAGGACCTATAGGCCGGGCACTGTACTCATCTCCATCGTTACCCATAGTGCCAGCCCATCCATGGGCCCACAAAGAGTCCCATTCATCAACAGGCAAACCGTCAAACCGGCGAATGAAATCAGGAGGAATCTCGGGTATCAACCCCGTGGATCCTTTTCCCCAGAGCTGAATCACTTGCATAACAACATACGGGTTGGACAAGCCGGATCGACGTTTCTCATGTAAAAACTGGAGCACATTACGTAAAGTACGTTTAAATTTTGCCCCTTGCCGCATCTTTTCATACATCTCAGGCTCTCCCGCATCGAAGCTAATGGTCATCTTGCCAAGGCCAGCCTTAATTAATTGCTCACTATAATCTTCTGTAAGCATGGTCGCATTTGTACTTATGTTGGAAACTATGCCTGCATCGGCACAAATTCGTATCATGTCAAATATTCGCTTATGCAATAGAGATTCGCCTCGGAAAAACAGGTTGACCTCCCTGACATGTCCCTCTGCCTGTTCAACGATTTTCTCAAAAAGACTTAGATCCATATAGCCAAAATCGTCACCTATAGCGTCCAACGATTGAGGGCACATCACACAACGCAAATTGCAAAGGCTAGTCGGTTCTATGTGCATCTTTACCGGTCCATACGGTAATTCAACACTCCCCTTCATCCAATGGTAAGCAAATCTAGCAGTATTGGGATGAGCAACAGCACGATGTCGGCGAAAATTGCGTGCTAAATCGAGAGCTGAGGATATCCTATTCATTCGCCCGCGACTGGGTCACTCTCCGCGCTGGAAATAGCTTCCGCCTGATCGATAAGCATCACTGGGATTCCATCACGAATCGGATAGCGAAGGCCACTTTCTTCACAGTAAAGCCAATCACCCCGCTGCTCCAGCGAACCGTGACTTTTTGGGCACACAAGAATCTGCAGCAATTCTTCATTTATGCGATTTTCAGACAATGCATTTCCTGACATATACGCCTATTTCCATGACCAAAACTAGAGCATGAAATGTAGTGTGTCAAAGGACATAAATACAGCAGTTGTGAAGATTATAGCCACAAATGTTGTTCTTCTAGACACAATATGTCCTGCCGCTTCACCACGTAACAACATCCCTAGCACTGTCAAGGCACCAATTTGCATCATTACCAACGTAGCTATAGTAGCAACTACAACGATCTGATGATTGAAATAATTCGCTAGGAGAGTCATGCTCCAAAAATCAAGTCCCGTAGCATGACCAGGATCACTGGGATGTGCCAATATCCCAAAACGAGACCAAGGGGTTTTCCACAATGCAGCCTCATACCAGTCAAGCCGATCAGGGGCAAAAAGTTCGATTAAATCCGCTCTGAGCAACCACATATGCGCTAACAATGGAGAAAACTGGTATGAATAGAGTACTGCTGCAAGATCTCCTTCTGGTTGCTTTGATGACCATTGTTGATACTCCGCACCACCATACTCGACACCTGCATTAGGAAGCTGATTCACAACTTGATCTGCATATACACCCAAATACAAGTCGAAATCTTTTGACATACCCAGCACTTGAACAAAAACACTTACGACTAATAGTGCCGCAACACCAAATCTAATCGCATTAGTCCTTGTCTGAATTATTTTTTCCACCAACGGCGCGGCCATAACCATCAGAATAGGAACAGTGGGAACCAGGTACCGAGGCCCCCACGTGTTACCCCCGTACCACACTTCTTTTTTGCTATACAACACCAAATAAGCTAATGGGACCAGCAAAAACGGTGTGGATCGCCATCCATGTCTTAGTACAAACCAGATAGAGCCCGGCACTACAAGAATCATTATGGGATTGTATAGAAAGAATCCTTTGCCCCAACTAAATAATAGTCCCCATAGGCCCAACCACATGGGAACGCCTAGCCAACCCCTAGACAGCCCTCCAAGTAACTCATCTTGATAAAGAAACCTAAAATCTAGAATTATCGCCAGCAGAACAATTGCTGACAACGTGATGCCTCCAAAAGGTAAAAAGAAGGCAATCAAGCCACGCCAGCTTTTGCTGGCACATTGTTTCCATGAATTACAGTGGTATTTGTTTGCCAAGACAATGCTTGCAAAGAATATAGGTACAGTCACTAGCGCAACGTATTTAGTGAGGACTGCTCCCAGTAGAGCCAAAGCCATCAAAAACGTATAACGAGATGATCCTGCATTTATATAGTTACTAAAACCCCAAAAGGCCATCACTATGAATAACGAAACTAACGGCTCCGCAAAATCAAATTTTGCAAATGGCCAAGCCATGGTAGCGATACCGTAAATTAATGCTATCCCTAATCCTGTATATCTCTCATATCCAAACAATAAGATTATTCGATACAACAAAGCTGCAGTAAGAGCCGTGGCTATAACGCTTACAAGAGGAGACGGCATTCTAAGGAAGAATTCCTTGTTCTGCCTCTCTGACCACACCCGACCCGTCCCACCAACATCAACTAGTTTCTGGGATTGAAATTCAAGTAAAGCAAGAGAATCCACGAAGAATATTCCATCATCACCGACGTGTTGAAACTGGAGTTTGGATATATCAACAGGAGGCTCTAAAACAAAAGAAGTAAAGTAGAAATTAGCTCGTGTATTCCCTATATGCTTACCTACCACACGCCCACTTTGATGCTTAACAGTGGCCCTAACATCGGCTCTATCAAACGCCCATTCGGCAGTTTCAATCCCGACTCTAATTGGATATCTAGTAATATCCCCAGCATCGTCTGTCACAATCATACGGGCTACGGATAACCCCTGCGGTATATGGGCACTAAGGCCACTATGACTAATCATGTCGACCCTAGAAACTGCAGCCATCTCGGGTAGTTCAACGTCAATCAACTGAAGCTGGTTAGCATTTGCAGCCTGTCCCGGTCCAACCGAAGGAAAGGTGGAGACCGTATATTCATGTCCATCAACAAATATCGAATCTCTCTGTGGAGCACTGTCAGCAAAGGGTTCGGCGATTAAAACAAAAGGTATCAGAGCGATTGGCAATCCTATACCCCAACGCGAAAAGTTCTTATTAAACTTGTTGAAATATTCGTGATCTGGATCTATCGCCAGACTCTTAGCCATCTCAAATGCAAAAGTACCGTCAGGACTGTATCCATAACCTGCCCGATTGACACCCATCCACATAGAATAAAACAGGGTCAGGAACACAAATATCAACAACGTAGTACGCCGTGACAATGCTAAAACAAATCTCATAAACCGTGTCATTCTAGCCAAATCCGACTGATAGCCAATCCCAATGGACGAGAATCATGAATGCCAGCCGTAGGGACATATTCGTTAATAAACTTGACCTCTACTGAGTCAGTTGTATGACTAGGAAGCGAATGCGATACAGTGTTCCACGAAGCAGATTCAACATCAAAACGAGTATTAGTGTCTCCAGTTATTATTTCGCCTCGTACCCTACCATTCATACCCTCCCCACTATAGAACTTAACATTGAGAGTTGCATGGCCATCACACTTCAAAGTTGCAGAAGCATGACCGTTAGTCCATCTCACACACGGAGGCCAAACCTCTCGTAGATAAAATCCTGATGTCAATTGTGATTCCGGCGCATCGGACATATCTATCACGCTAGAATTGATGCGCGAGTAAGCGTAGCGATCAGCGAATATGTCATCCGGATAAGAATATCGAGGGTCTCCCGTCTTGCGCGCGCGCATATGTATAACATCCAGCACACCTCTCGCTACCGGAGCAGAATCCAATAACCTTCCTATAACTTTTAACCACCTAGAATAGTCGTAACCGGGATCGTATCGAGTTTGTATTTCTTCAACTTCATAACCGTTTACCTCGAATAGATTCTTCAGTTCATAGGGGACAAACTCTCGATTATGCCTACTAGTCCAACTCCATCCGGAATATGGTGGGTAGAAATTTTTCCATTGAAGAATTTTTTTAAAATTTTCAAGGCGGAACGCATTCGGTGTACTAACTACAAAATGCCCCCCCGGCTTGAGAATTCGATTTACTTCATGCAAAGTGTGAACAGGATCCCATGCAAGATGCTCGATAGTCTCGCAAAGCATCACAAGATCATATGTTTCATCTGGATATGGATAGTCGTCAAATTCCAAATTGAATTTCTCATAAGAAAAACGAATAGGATTAGGCATATCTCTGTGCACAAGCTCAATCTCTCCGTCTATACCCCCACTAAAATCGCCTTCGTTAGCTACGTGAATACGGGAAGGGAGATATCTATGCAATAAACCGGTCATCAAATAAGGCTGAGCTGCTAATTCAAGCGCAAGAGAGTCAGGCCCTAGGTCAGGTAACAATTCCATCGTAGTCAATATTCTGTCTACTGCTGTATTCAGATAATATTGAAGACCTTCACCTTCAACATGCTCAAATCCCACTAGGAACTGTCTAGCCGTATCCGGATTAGGTAAACGATTTTTCACTGCGACTCCCTCATCCGAAACACCAAATCTAGCAAGCGTTCTCGAAATGTAGACTCGCTGAATCGTTTCGATGATTGGATCGCAGCTGTCCTTAGCCGCCCAGAAAGTTTCTGATCACCAATTATCTGCAACGTTCTGTGTTTTAATTCCTTTGCGTTTTTCCAGAGAAATCCATTTGTACCATCTGTAACGAGTTCTGGCTGTCCACCTTTTCCTATCACCACCGGAATACACCCTGAAGCCATTGCTTCCACCGTAGTAATACCAAAATGTTCAAACATGACGGGATTCTTATTCACATTTGATCCGTAACCACTAGCATGCCAGTAGATAGTCGCTTGGCTATAAAGATTCCGTAACGCCTCAAAAGATATATCAGGGTGAAGTACAACCGGCAAACCGTCGGCCATCCGCTCTAATTCACCAAAATAACGAACGTCAACTGCTCTCGAACCTTTTCCGCCCGCCAGATGTAATTCCCATCCCTCAAGCCCATCGTCAATCATTGATCGAAAAGCGTTGATGAGGACATCATGGCGTTTGGAATGTCCACCTGCTCCAAAAAACCTCCCAACGCTCAGGATAATATTCTGCTTGTCGCCACAAAAATAATTTTGAGTCGAGACAGGTGGGTAAAGAATTGGCCCATCACGCTCCCAATAGTGTTGCATCCACCCAAGTGAGAATTCTGATATGGGCGAAATCAGATCATAACTGTCAAGAAACTCTAGAGACCCATAACTCCTTACTCCTTCCAAACGAAGGCCTAGAGACATTGCCATCCGACGAAACACCATCTGATACAAACGATGCCGCCAGTGCACAATAAATGCGTCAGTGACAGCAACACCAATTTCCCGATTGTCATCAGAACCCATGTCTGCCGGGTTGTAAGTGTCGCATCGGATTTCCACATCGAGTTCAGGCCCTGTAGACAACCTAGCGGGAACATCCAATCGCCAAGAAATATATTCACCATCATTCGAATCTATTGTTGTGCGAGCCACCTCTTCTCCATGAACACTAGCTTGGATGTTTACTGAACCAAGACCTACTGGACGGAAATTACCCAAAACAATCTCTATATTGATATCGTTCCCAATTAAGGGGTTTCGCAAACGAAGAACAGATTGATCCGAGCTATATCGAAACCATCCATGCCCAAGCTCCTGAACATCATAAAAACCATCATGGAAATCAGGTACTAACAGACATCGAATGATCAACGCCCCTAACAATCTTCGTAATCGCGCCCATAATCCACTTTCTATTGGTGACGGAAATAGCACTAGCAGCAAACTATGTTTTGCTCCAGAAGGTTGCCCTGTCATAAAAGAGGAATTGATAAACAAGTCATACCGGGACGTGAACTTCTGGAATTTCATAGGGGGCATAGCTGGTACTACCCGCAAAGATACGTTTGACAAATCGATATTGAATCTTCGTCCTAAATCATCAAGATTTAGACCCTTGTGCGATACCAACTCGACCTCATGATCGTGGGACATTACTGATGCGGCCATGCACGAATGCCTTTCCCCTCCTCCCATAGTGTGTAACCATCGGTTATATATTCCAACCTTCATCGATCTACTATCCATCGACTTATTGCCTCAGTAAAGGTCAATTGCTGCCTTTTCCTTCGGAAGATCTCTGCCGACACTATGTCTACAGGTAAATTCAACATCACTTTCATCCGTGCAAACAGCATCGCCCATTCCAAAGGTATACGGAAAGGATTTCGCATTAATTGCTTCAACATAACTGTGCTTGAACCGATAAGTTCCCCAACAAAATACAAGACAGCATTGATCCCTTCCTTGCGAGGCCAGTGCTTCCAGATGATATATATCCTGCTGCGCGTCACGTTGTAAGTAAAACCTGGGGACCACTCCTTTGATAGACCTGCATGATGATGCCTTATGATTGAATTTGGCTCATATTCAATTCTCCATCCGTTACGCCGCATTCGAACTGACAGATCAGTGTCTTCATAGTACATAAATATACGTTCATCAAACATGCCAATTTTATGCATTGTGGACAACCTTAAAAGGACCCCAGCACCACAAAAAGCAAATACTTCACAACTAACGTTGTATCTAGTTCCAATCCAATCATAAAAATGATTGTTCCCAAAGCGCCGAGTGCCTCGATCTCGCGAACTACCGTCCGGTAACAACTCGCTTCCTGCATTCTGAATCAGTTCACTAGCCATTCTCGATCTGACTTCAAACTCACACAACTCCGCCTTTTTACCTAACGGACCGTAAGCCGCAGTATTGCCATCAACGAGTACTCTGTAGGAGACTACATCGTTATTAGGTCGAGGGGCCGAGATACGCAAAGCGACGTGATCCAATTCAGTCCGCAAAGGAATAGCTAATTCAGCCTCACCGTTCGTCCATCTGAACAATTTACCTTCATCGTCTATTTCCACTGGCCCCACACCGGAACGATATTCTACTTTTGCACTACCTTGAACTTCGTAAAGACGAACACCAAGCGAACGATTGTCTTCATTTACACCTAACGCTGATGGACAAAATACATCAGAAGAAATAGTTACAGGAACTCGAGGTGTATCAAGTATTAGTTTTGATGTAACAGCACCCAATGTGGCGTCTCCTTGTAATCGTTCCACCAATGGATTTAGCCAGTTAGGGTCGACCACAGTATCAGGGTTTACTAGTGCTATAAATGGTCCAGGTGCACGCCGCATAGCCAAGTTATTACCGTGTGAAAACCCTACGTTAGATCCCGCTTCAATTACATCTACAGACGGGAACATTTTTCGAATGAGATCTACTGATCCGTCAGTAGACGCATTATCGACAACAACAACTTCAAACAAATGGCGTGGGTAATTCGAGGCAACTAATGCACTTAAGCAAGATGGTAAAAAATCTATGCCGTTGTAATTCAACACAATTACAGTAACGAATGAATGCTGTTTTCGTGCATCGGCTAGCATCACGAATTATTCGACACGAATTTCTCGGATGGCTATCCCAAGTTCTCGGGTATCGGGATCTATACCCATATTATCAGGCACAAAGGTCTTATCTATTTCAATTACAACTTCAAGGCGAGTAGGTTGATTCACAGGAGTGAGAGGAATTGCAAGGTCCTCAAAATCCATCCCACTCAAGCGAAACCGCGTAATCTCTTGACCATTCAACAACACCCTACCATCGGCACTAGCTTCCCGATGCAGTGGTCGACAAGCACGAATGACCAGTGTCCCTTTACCAACATCCTGAGTTATCACAGCGCACGCGCTACTTCCCATCCAACGTACTTCAGGAGGCCAATTTTCTACGGGATACCAACCACTTCCTAAGTATTCATCTTCACCATTGCCCATCTGTAAACATTCTGGAGCATGAGACCATGCAAGAGAATATGGCAACGTAGTCATATCAGGCTGCGGGATACGCACCAAGTTGGTCCCAGCAAACGAATCGTTCTCCTCTTTTTTTATACCCCAGCGAGAATGCATAAAAATTGCCCCGCGATTGCGGTTTTCTGATCTTCCCATATAGAGGGTTAGAACTTGCCTTAGGACATGTAAGGGCTTTTCTTCATTTCCAATTTGCCAAACCCCAACAGAAACCTTGTAGACACCCGGCCCCATATGCAACGAGCCCAATGATAATTCCACTTGACCAGAACCTAAGTCCAATCGACATTCAGAACACTCATCTATAGATGAACTCTCAAACACGTGAAGCCCATCACTGCGAGATACAGAACACCCAAACACCACATCCTCGATCACTGATGTACAAGAGTAGCTCATACGAATACGAATAGACGCCCCAGGTAAAACTGTGTGAGTGTTGTTGCCAGACTCATCGATGCACATAACTTCTGACAGTACTACACCTTCTTCCCCGCCTTCGTCACCGGCTGTCTGCTTATACTCCTCACCAGACGTCGGACCGCCAACATGTTGCAAATATGATTGAATTACATCTCGGGCCAAACCACACTGCACCACTCGTCCCTCCTCAATCCACAGAACCCGATCACAAAACCTTCGAACCAAAATTGGATCGTGAGATACAAACAACATCGTTCGACCATCACGCTTAGCCACTGCCAAAGCGTCGTAACATTTCCGGGCAAAGGCCGCATCACCCACAGCCAAGACCTCATCTATAAGCAATACATCGGGACGCACGGCGATCGCTATTGAAAACCCTAGCCGCATATACATGCCGGATGAATAATGCTTGATTGGTGTATCGATAAATTGTTCCAACTCAGCAAATGTCACTATGCTGTCATAAAGAGATTCCATTTGCTGCCGGTCAATTCCCAAAAACGCCCCATTTAAAAAGATATTCTCGCGGCCACTTAAATCGGGGTGAAAGCCCGCCCCTAGTTCCAATAAACCAAAGACCCGTCCTTCGACATCCACCCTACCCAGGTCGGGCTTCAAAGTACCGCTAAGCAGTTTGAGAATCGTACTTTTACCAGAACCATTGCGTCCGATGATGCCAAGGGTTTCACCAGCTTCTACCTCAAACGTTACTTCTTTCAGCGCCCAGAATTGCTCTACATCATCCGTGTTACGCCCTACAGCTTTGGTGACAAGATCAAAAAAGCTTTGATCACGCGAATGTCGCAATTCAAACTTTTTTGATACCTCATTGAATTGCACAGCTTTTGTCATTAAACAAGCTCCGCAAATCGATGAGCAAATCGTCGCAGCATCCACCACCCCAGAACGAGAGCAAAAACAGAAATTAATACGGTAATAGCCGTGTGACGAATTGGAAGCCAACCATACAGCATCGTGTAGCGATAATCAGAAATCAAAGTCGCCATAGGATTAAGAGTAAATACCCAACGGTGGATATCCAATCCTAGGAAACGCGTGTTTGGAACGACGGACAATGCATAAAAAATAGGCGTTAAGAAAAACCAAGCTAGCATACCTATATCAACCACCTGTTCAAGATCACGCAAGAAGACATTCACAGCTGCCATCACCATGGCTAGGCCCGTCACAAACATCAGATGTAAACACATAATCAAGGGGACAAACCAAATTGTTGCTGACACGTTTCCACGGAAAACAAAGAGCGCCAACACAAACAGTGAAAAAGCAATGACGAAGTGAATGAACGAAGATAAGACTGCCGACAGCGGTAATAATTCTCTAGGAAAATAAACCTTGTTTATCAAATTAGGGTTACCAGTGATGCTCCTCATTGCCGAAACAAGCGCGTTTTGAGTAAAAGTCCACGGGATAAGTCCTGCCAAAAGAAAAAGTGGATAGTCCGGAATGTCCGTACTGGTGAGAACATTGAATACCACAGTAAACACGAGCATCATCAATATCGGACTTAACATGGACCAGCCGAAGCCAAGAACAGAACCTCGATATCTAACCTTTAAATCGCGCGCCACCATGGTACGCAACAGCCCTGAATAAGATACGATCTCATGCACTGGATGCCATATCGAACCAAATAGCAACTTGTTACATTTGTTTAAACTTTTCATAAATCCTAATATCACAACAAACTTAAGCAATTTAAACGGATGCAGCATTAGCCCCTCCGCTATGCTACAGTTTAAGCGTTATCAGTTAATTGAATCTCCTTAGCATAGGATTTGGATGGAGATAGCTTGGTTCGGAAGCTATTGCTTCCGTATACGCAACCGAAACTCAATAGCTCTCGTAGACCCTTACCTTCCCGACCCCAAATATCAAAACCTCCAAATTAAGGCTGATGTTATTTCTATCAGTCAGATTGGTCGAAAGATTCGGAAAGTAGTGCCGAATCAGCGCGAGGCGGTATACCGTGTCGAGCGCCCAGGAGAATACGAAATAGGTGGTATCTTTATAGACGCCATCCCGGTAACCATCACGTCTGAAGAGCAAGGTTCTGAAAATCTTCATCCAATCGCGGTTACTCTAACACTAGACGACCTTACTGTATGTCATTTAGGGCAATTAGATAATGTGCCAAGCTCTTCCATAATTGAGCAACTCGGCTCCCCAGACATTCTGATTTTACCAGCAGGAGGAACCGAAAACCTGACTTGCGAACAATCTGTCAAATTGGTCAAATCATTGTCTCCCGCATACGTGATACCTATAAGTCATCCAGATCCTGACAGTCTGGCAACCAGTTCTATTGATAAATTCATCAAAGAATTAGGCGTTGAAAAACCAGAAATTGCAAATAATTTAAATATTTCACGCGGAGGCATAACTCATGATGTTACATCTGTGGTTTTATTACAGTCCCGTACCAGAGAAAAACGACCACCTGGGGAAAACGCGTAATGCTGATCAATCGAATCTTGCGCCAATTTAAAACGTATAAAATTGCAAATATGACTTTATTAGTGAGTGTCAGGCGCGTACAAATATGAAGCCACGCTATATTTTTGTCACTGGCGGAGTAATGTCCGGCGTAGGTAAAGGAGTAACCTGTGCATCCATTGGGCGTCTTCTAAAAAGTCAGAGTCTCCGAGTGTCTCATGTAAAACTTGACCCTTACATCAATGTTGACCCAGGAACTATGAACCCTGCACAACACGGAGAAGTGTTCGTGACTGCCGATGGGGCGGAAACAGATCTGGATCTTGGACATTATGAACGATTCACTGATGAGAATCTAACTCAACTCAGCAACCTCACTAGTGGGCAAGTATACGAGGACGTTATCCGTAGAGAGCGACGAGGTGATTACTTAGGGGGAACAATTCAAGTAATTCCTCACGTAACAGACGTGATCAAAACGCGAATAATAGAAGCAGGCGAAACTAGCAGAGCAAACGTGGTAGTAGTAGAGGTAGGGGGCACTGTTGGTGACATGGAAGGGTTGCCTTTTTTTGAAGCCCTGCGCCAGCTAAGACGGGAGCTAGGTCCAGAGAATGTCATGTATGTACACGTCACCTTTCTTCCCCATATAGGACCTACTGGAGAGCTAAAGACAAAGCCAACTCAGCATAGCGTTTCTATGCTCCGCAGTATTGGAATCATGCCCGATGTAATTGCATGTCGAAGTGACCTCCCATTTGAACAAGACACCAGAGAAAAAATTGCCTTGTTCTGCGATGTGGATAATGAGGCCGTTATTTCACTGACATCCGTAGACAACATTTATTCAGTGCCGTTAATTCTGCAGGACGAGGGAATGGGTACTTTGATAGCAGAAAAGCTAGGATTGGATGCAGTACCTGCGGATCTCACAGATTGGCAGGCAATGGTGGAGCGTATGTCTACATCGGATAACCCTGTGGAGATCGCTGTCGTTGGCAAATATGTTGGGGCTACAGATGCCTATATCAGTGTAGAACAAGCCTTGCACCATGGGGCACTAGCCCATGGCAGACAAATAAAAATCCGCTGGATAGATTCTGAGCACATTGCAGAAGGTGGACCAACCAGCATTTTAGATGGTATAGATGGAATCGTCGTACCTGGTGGGTTTGGAGACCGAGGAATTGAGGGCAAAATTGCAGCTGCTCATCATGCCCGCAATGCAGGAATCCCCTATCTTGGATTATGTTTAGGTATGCAAGTCGCAGTAATTGAATATGCTCGGAATGTACTAGGCCTAGCCGATGCAAATAGCATTGAATTCGATCCACATACAACTAATCCTGTGATTTCACCTATGGATGATCACTACGGTAGAACTATAGATATGGGGGGCACTATGCGACTAGGATCACACCGATGTGCAATTGGTCAGGGTACAGTAGCATCAAAGGCCTACGGCACCACAACCACAACACAAGAAAGACACAGGCACCGTATGGAATTTAACAACGACTATCTGGAAACCATGGAAAGCCATGGTTTCATCGCTAGTGGCATTAATCCAGATCGTAATTTGGTAGAAATTATCGAGATTACTGACCACCCTTGGTTTGTAGGAGTCCAGTTCCATCCGGAATTCCAATCACGTCCTAACAATCCCCATCCCTTATTCTCATCATTTATCAAAGCCAGTTGTAAACCCCAAAAAGCATTGACGGACAACCCAATTATTCAGCAAACTAGCTTCTCGTAATTCTGTTGTTTGCTGTACCGACAAACAATACAAATCATGGAAGAGACTGAACCACGGATACTTCGAGTTTCTACTATTAGTAGAAATAGAAAGGCACTAACTTTCTTTAATACGTTCTGTTTTGGAGCAATTATGTCAATAAATGGATTCCAATTATGAGTGTCATGTGTGTTGTAGGAACCCAGTGGGGGGACGAAGGCAAAGGCAAAATCGTTGACTACGTATCTTCTGAGGCCGATTTTGTTATAAGGTTTCAAGGTAGCGACAATGCGGGTCACTCTGTCATAAATCAGTATGGTGAATTCGGTCTACATCTAATACCTTCCGGTATCTTTCACACCCAAGCTACAAATCTGCTCGGCCCAGGAACAGGCATCAACGTCGAATCTTTCATGCAGGAGCTGGCTTCCCTGCGTAAATCCGCACCCGAGCTGGAAATGGAAAAGCGGATCCTAATTGCCGAAAGGGCCCACGTGATAATGCCATACCATCTATCAATCGACTCCGCCGAAGAAGAAGGTCGAGGGGAACTTGTGCAGGGAACCACACGGAGAGGCAATGGGCCCGTATATTCGGACAAAACAGCTCGCTCAGGAGTTGTGGTGGCAGATCTATTTGAGGAAGAATATTTACGACGATACTTACCACATGTGATCAGACAAAAAAACTTATATCTTGAAGCCGTATTAGGAGCTGATCCGGTAGATGCAGGAGAAATGATAGAGAGGTGTCTAGCTTGGGGGGAGCAGATCCGGCCCTATGTGGTAGATTCGTTTCCAATTATCAAGGGGGCCCTAGAACAAAATAAGAATATTGTACTCGAAGGTCAATTAGGGATAATGAGAGACTTAGACTGGGGCCATTATCCATATGTAACCTCATCAAGCCCATCCGCAGGCGGGGCCTCAACAGGAGCAGGAATATCTCCTAATCAAATTGACAAAGTGATCGGAGTAGCAAAAGCATTTACATCGTCCGTGGGAGAGGGTCCATTCCCAACCGAGCTCAATGATGAAGTCGGAGAAAAACTAAGGATTCAAGGTCAGGAGTTTGGCGTATCCACCGGAAGACCCAGACGAGTAGGTTGGATGGATACAGTTGCAGTTAAATTCGCATCCGCTCTTAACGGCCTGACAGGTTTGGCCCTAACAAAGATTGATCTATTGGATTCCTTCCGCAATATTCCAATTTGCACAGCATACAAAGTCAGAGGAAAGCAAATTGACTGGGTTCCCAACACGCACCAACTTTACCGAGCCGAACCTGTGTATGAAGAACTCCCTGGCTGGAATCAACCCACAGCCGGAATAAGCGAATGGGAAGACTTACCACCCGAGGCCCAAAATTATGTATTGCGTATCGAAGAACACATTGGAGTACCTGTACAATTTATCGGGACAGGTAGGCATCGTGACAACATAATTGCGAGAAATCACAAAATCTGAGCATAAAACGTTGTCAGTCTGCCTCCAAAACAATCCTAAGATATTAAATTTGCATAAAACTAGCTTTGCTAGAACACCATAAAACAATATACTCTCCATGCCTTTAATCCGACCCAGTGAGGCGGAAAGGATTGCGTGTTATCTATGGTGTGTCTTTTACTGATTAGCATTGGTTATAGCCCTCCCAGTGTCGGGAGGGTTTTTCTTTAGTTATGGTAAGAACCATTTTGGATCCAGGGGCCATGCGTCGAGCCATAGAACGTATCTCCCATGAGATACTTGAACAAAATCAAGGCTGTACAGACCTGGTGCTTGTTGGCATCCGCACTAGAGGAGTCCCTCTTGCTGAAAGAATCGCCGAAGTCATTCATCGAATAGAATCACATCGCCCGCCGGTTGGGCAACTCGACATTACTATGTATCGAGACGATCTGTCGATGAAGATGCGCCCACCGTCTGTGAGCCCCACAGATATACCACACAGTCTTGATGGTATTAGTGTAGTAATTGTAGATGACGTTTTGTATACAGGGCGCAGTGTTCGGGCAGCAATGGACGCATTGAATGACCACGGCCGACCTAGTACCATCCAATTGGCTGTCATGATTGACCGAGGACATCGTGAACTGCCAATAAGGGCCGATTACGTCGGCAAAAACGTCCCTACCGGACAAGATGAGCAAGTTGCACTACAAATATCCGAGATCGACGGTGAAGACCTAGTGTCTCTGACTCGTGCCGGTGATGAATTATGACTAGCTTCGAACAAGCAAATTTGTTGGACCTGGATACTTACAGCAACGAAGATATTTCTGCAGTACTTGAGACAGCAGAAGCTATGCTGCCAATCTTGCAGAGACCAATTGCACGAGTGCCTACCTTACGTGGGAAAACGGTAGCGATGGTTTTTTCTGAACCAAGCACACGAACGCGAGTTTCATTCGAACTAGCAGCAAAGAGCTTGGGAGCTGATGTCATCACCATAGTTAATTCAGGTAGTAGTATCGAGAAAGGAGAGTCGATAACAGATACCGTGAAAACCGTACAATCTTTAGGGGCAAACATGCTCGTCATAAGACATCAAGCATCGGGCGTCCCTTATTTGGCTGCCAAAACTCTAGACATCCCAATAATCAACGCTGGAGATGGGTCCCATGCTCATCCTAGTCAATCCCTGTTAGACATGTTTACTATTAATTCAGAATTGGGTGAAATCAAAGGCAAGCGTGTAGTCATTGTTGGAGACATACTTCATAGCCGGGTAGCAAGATCCAATATCTGGGGTCTCACAAAAATGGGAGCCACAGTGGTTCTCAGTGGTCCTTCTCAGTTGTTACCCTCTCACCTGCAAGAAATTACAGATTTTCAAGATCGAGTTTCAACCGACTCTAATTTGGATCGGGCAATAGAAGGGGCCGACGTAATAATGGCACTTCGCATACAAAAAGAGCGTATGACGAGTATGTGTATGCCTGATATAAGAGAATATGCGCAACTATATTCAATCAACAAAAACCGCTTAGGGTTGGCAAATCCAAACGCCATATTGATGCATCCAGGACCAATAAACCGTGGCGTCGAAGTTTCTGATGAAGTGGCCTATGGAGAGCAATCCAAAATACAGTCACAAGTGATCAATGGTGTCGCAACACGTATGTCGATCATATACCTCTTGTCTGGTAATAGCAGGGAGGTTCCGATTGGCCAAAGCTAAGAGTATCCTAATCCAAAACGGTCGAATTATAGACCCAGCCCACGGACATGATGACATTTCCGATCTACTGGTTATTAATGGCCGAATAGAGGCCATAGGCCATAACCTGGCAGCACCCAACGGATCTACTATCATCGATGCAAACAAATTAATTGTATGCCCCGGGCTAGTAGACCCTCACTGTCATTTGCGACAACCTGGATTTGAATACAAAGAAACCATTCTCAGTGGATCTAGGGCAGCTGCTGCAGGAGGATTTACCACAATCTGTAGTATGGCTAACACAAAGCCAGTTGTAGATTCCCTCGAAGTACTACAAACAATATTAAAACTTGCCAAGGATGAAGCTTCTATACGAGTACTCCCATTGGCATCCATCACAATGAATATGCAGGGTAAGCAACTAGTTCAAATGGGTGAACTGGCATCGGAAGGAGCGATAGGGTTTTCTGATGACGGAATCCCTCTGGGCGATCCACTCATTATGCGACACGCACTAGAATATGCATCTCAATTTGAGTTACCAATCGCCAACCATGCCGAAGACCCTAGCCTAATAGCCGGATCTTCAATGAACGAAAGTCTCGTGTCAATAAAGTTAGGGCTTGTAGGGGCACCGAGACAAGCTGAAGAAATAATGTTGGCGCGGGACTTAGCTCTCACTGAATTAACCGGAGGTAAATATTACGCTCTGCATATTAGCTCCAGAGGATCGGTACCAATCCTTCGTCAAGCACGAGAACATGATATCAACTTTTTTTCGGAAGTTACACCACACCACTTAACGCTCACCGATTCAATAGTGAATGGACGAGAAACCCCAAGCGAAGCACGCTTGGCTCCTTACGATGGGGATACAAAAGTTAACCCACCGCTGAGAGAGATCGAGGATGTACAGGCATTGAGAACGGCCCTGGCAGAGGGCATCATTGACTGTATCGGGACAGATCACGCCCCACACGCATCGCATGAGAAGGATCTGGAATATGCTAGAGCAGCACCAGGCTTTTCGTGCTTTGAAACTGCGCTAGCATCATGTCTATCCCTAGTCCACGATGGCACCATGGAAATGCCTGCCCTCCTGGAAAAGATGACTATCAATCCATCGCGTGCATATGGATTGCCATACGGCACATTAGGCATTGGCTCAACTGCAGACATCCTAGTTTTTGACCCAACAAAGGATTGGGTTGTCGATAAGAAAGCGTTCCTGTCGAAGGGTAAAAACACTCCATATCACGGTCTACCCCTAAAAGGAAAAGTGCTTTGGACCATCTTCGAAGGGGCAGTCGTCTATAACTCATCTGATCACGAAAGTTCACACAATTGATCCACCCTGAACCTTCGATTAAGGATGACAATCCGTTACAACCATCATTAGCCAAGACTTTGACCGTCTTGACTCTTGAAACCGGCCAACATTTCTTTGGTTATGGATACGGAGCAAACCAAGACGCTCGTGGTGAATTAGTATTCAACACGAGCATGACGGGATACCAAGAAATATGCACGGATGCCTCCTACCGTTCCCAAATTGTGACCCTAACTTATCCCCTAATCAACAACTATGGGACCAATCTTGAAGATGTTGAATCACGACGACCGTGGATTTCGGGGCTAGTGGTCCGAGAACTATCTCCTAATTCGAGTAACTGGAGGCATAAGAAAAGTCTCCACAGATTTCTTTTGCAAAACAATATCCCAATCGTTGGAGGCATAGATACAAGAAAGCTTGTTCGAATATTGCGCGGCGGCGGTATACACCGGGCGTTTATCACACAAACTCCAAGTGATTTCCCTGATCCTGGAACATTCATTTGGACTACAGGACAGGTGCAAGGGTTGGACAGATTCTTAGCTGATCAAGTAGATCGTGCCAGATCAGTTTCGCCATTGTCAGACCAAAACCTCGTAGAAGAAGTCACTAGCATGAACCCAAGTTTCTTTGAAGATTCGTATTGGGGCCCCTGGAGAGCCCCTAATAAACGCAAGGCAACGCATAGAATCGCAGTTCTAGATTGTGGGGCAAAAACGAATATCCTCAGGTCTTTAGCCATTCGAGGCTGTGAAGTAACCCTGCTCCCATATGACACTAGCCCAGAAGACATAACCAGTCTTGATCCTGCAGGAATAGTTGTAGCAAATGGACCTGGTGATCCTGAACAAGCTGATATTGCAATTAATTCGATACGGAGAATCATCGGTAAGATACCAATAATGGGTATTTGTTTGGGTCATCAATTAGTGGCGTTAGCAATTGGAGCTTCAACCAGCCGCTTAAAGTTCGGCCACCGGGGAGCCAACCACCCAGTCAAAGATTTGTTAACCGGCCAAGTCCACATCACTTCTCAGAACCATGGCTTTCAGGTGGATGAAAAATCAATCCCAGCCTGTAATGGTTACCGGGTCAGTCATGTAAATTTGAATGACGGGTCTGTCGAGGGTATAACTCACGATTCCCTTCCAATATTCACTATTCAGTACCATCCTGAAGCATCACCAGGCCCTCAAGATAATCAATATCTATTCGACCGGTTCCTTGATATGGTGGAGAAATTTGAAAAACAATAATCTGAAAAAGGTATTAATTCTAGGATCAGGCCCGATAGTTATAGGGCAGGCAGCAGAATTCGACTATGCCGGCACCCAAGCATGCAAAGCGATGCGAGAAGAAGGAGTCCAATCGGTACTGATTAATTCGAACCCCGCAACAATCATGACTGACGAGGACATTGCAGACCGGGTGTATATTGAACCTCTAACCTGCGAGGTTCTCGAACGCGTATTAACCATAGAAAAACCAGACGGCATCTTGCCTACCATGGGAGGACAAACAGGACTCAATCTAGCAAAACAGGCAGCTGATTTAGGAATATTAGCTAGACATGGGGTTCAAGTATTGGGCACTCCCATACAGGCTATTGAGCAAGCTGAAGACCGTGATAAATTCCGAAAATTGATGTTAGAGATCGGAGAACCTATCCCCGGCAGCTCTATAGCAGAATCTCTGCCAGAAGCTTGGGAAGCCGCGTCTGAAATAGGATTCCCATTGATCATCCGGCCGGCCTACACTTTGGGAGGAACGGGCGGCGGAATTGCCTTAAATGCTGACACTTTTGAGGACATAGTTGTCAATGGACTGGAAAATAGCCCTATTAGACAAGTCCTAGTTGAGGAATATCTATCCGGCTGGAAAGAGATCGAATATGAAGTTATGCGGGATGGTGCTGACAATTGCATCACAGTATGCAACATGGAAAATTTCGACCCGATGGGAGTGCACACCGGAGACTCTATAGTATTTGCTCCCAGTCAGACGTTGAGCGACAAGGAATATCAGGCATTACGATCGGCTTCTATCAACATAATCAGATCGTTAAAGATTGAGGGAGGATGTAATGTTCAACTAGGATTAGACCCACACTCCTTTGATTACAGAGTAATAGAGGTTAATCCTCGAGTAAGTAGGTCCTCAGCATTAGCATCGAAGGCCACAGGCTACCCCATAGCTCGAATCGCCGCGAAAATTGCTGTTGGATTAAATCTTGATGAGATATCCAACCCGATAACTCGTGAAACAACTGCCGCTTTTGAACCTGCCCTTGACTACGTCGTGTCAAAGATACCAAGGTGGCCCTTTGACAAATTTCCTACAGGAGATCGCTCTTTAGGAACTCAAATGAAGGCTACAGGAGAGGTAATGGCTATAGAAAGGACAATAGAGGCCTCCCTAAATAAAGCTGTTCGTTCACTGGAAGTAGGTGGAAAAACTCTCCTTTGGGAAGATCCATCCTGGTCTTCAGAAGACGAACTGAATCGAGTTATAACCACCCCTAACGATCAAAGGCTATGGGCACTTATGGCCGCCCTTCGACGAGGTAGATCAGTTGAATCTATTGCGGCCAATACAGGCATAGACCCTTTCTTCATCACTAAACTAGCAAATATTCATAGCATGGAACTAAGACTCCTTAGTAATCCTCTTGATGCAGACCTCCTTTGGGAAGCCAAACAATTGGGATTCTCTGATGAAATGATAGGCAACCTGGTAGATTTGTTGCCCTTACGCGTCAGAGAGCTGCGTCACTCGCTCGGAATTCGGCCCGTGTATAAACTTGTTGATACTTGTGCTGCCGAGTTTGAAGCGTACACACCCTATTACTACAGCACGTATGAACATGAAAATGAAGCTGAGCCATTTGGGGCAAATTCTGCGGTAGTCATCGGATCAGGACCTATACGAATCGGACAAGGAATAGAATTCGACTACTGCAGTGTCCATTCAGCCTGGGCACTGCAAAGTCGAGGCAGACGCAGCGTGATGATCAACAGCAACCCCGAAACAGTTAGCACAGATTTTGACACAAGTGACCGGCTATATTTCGAAGCTCTAGACGAAGAAAGTGTCGCCGACGTTATCGAGAATGAATCCAACGGCACTTATCCATCAGCAGTGGTTCAATTCGGCGGCCAGACTGCAGTAAATCTAGCTGCTCCTTTATACAATCTAGGGATTCCGATAGCTGGTAGCAAAGTATCTTCCATAGATGCCACCGAAGATCGTGAGAAATTCGACGAGCTACTGGAACAGCTCGGTATTCCCAGGCCTCCCGGAGCTACTGTTAGAAACATAGAGGATGCTCTTCAAGTAGCAGACAACTTGGGTTATCCAGTCTTAGCAAGACCATCTTACGTGTTAGGCGGAAGGGCTATGGAGATAGCTTCCGACAGATCAAGTTTAGAGAGATATATAAATGAAGTAACACAACCATCTCCTGAGCACCCAGTGTTGATAGATAAATATCTTGAGGGCATGGAGGTAGAGGTCGACGCAATATGTGATGGCGAACATACACTGATACCCGGAATCATGGAACATGTGGAGAGAGCTGGGGTACATTCCGGAGACAGCTTTGCTGTATATCCACCGCTAAATCTTTCGGACCATTCCATCACAACTCTGACTGAATATTCCCAGAGAATTTGTCAGGCACTAAACGTACGGGGACTAGTCAACATACAGTACGTAGTCTGGGATGAAGACGTATATGTCATAGAGGTTAACCCAAGGGCCAGTCGGACAGTGCCATTCTTGAGTAAAGTTACCGGAGTACCAATGGTGCGACTCGCTACAGAAATTATGTTAGGAATGAAACTGAGTGAGTTGGGATACAGTGGTGGATTGCATCCAAACACGCCATTGGTAGCAGTCAAAGCGCCTGTGTTTTCAATGGCAAAATTATCCGGCGTAGACACTTTTTTAGGTCCAGAAATGAAATCTACAGGAGAAGTCATGGGAATTGATCACTCATATGGCCCGGCGCTTTATAAAGCTGTTGTTTCGTCCGGACTTGAGATACCTGATTCTGGGACAGTACTAATGTCGATAGCAGACCGGGACAAGTTGGAATCCTTACCCATTGCACAATTACTGTATGAAAATGGCTATTCGATAATGGCTACTGAAGGCACTGCAAAATTCTTACTAAAACATGGTTTAGAGGTGGAAATGGTTAGCAGATTGCGTCAATCAGTATCAGGATCTCCAACAATAATTGAAAGGATACGAGACCCCTCTACAGTTCTTATTATCAATACATTAACTCGAGATCGCTCAACGCTGCAGGACGGATTTCACATGCGGAGAGCAGCTGCAGAAAGTCAAGTGCCATGCCTAACCTCACTTGATACCGCTGCATCACTAACAAAATCCATAGTGGCCGGCAGAGACGGGTACAACGTCAAAACGATAGACAGTTATCGTACAGGAATCCCGACAAAATGAATCCTGCCTCTCAATACGTTGAAGTGATAAGTAACACAAAACTGTCAAATCAGTTGTGGTGGATCGACTTCCACTCAGAATCGATCAGCAATAATGCCCAACCCGGCCAATTTGTACATATGCTGAATTCTGAAGGTGATGATCCTCTATTACGCAGACCATACAGTTTGTCTTCAATCGATCCAGATAGAGAGTCGGCTTCAATCCTCTATCACGTGGTAGGCAGAGGATCGGAGTGGCTATCAAATTGCTCACCGGGCGACAAAATTGACACTATAGGTCCTTTGGGTTCCCCTTTCACAGTATTGTCAGATACGCGCCACCTACTCATGCTGGGAGGTGGTATCGGAATGGGACCACTAATTGCTTTAGCGAATCAATATGCAAGTGAACATACAAAGACAATTATTCTCAACGGAGCTCGATCATTACACGGCATCACCCCAAGAAAATTCATACCTAAACAAAGTAATTTACTTACAGCTACAGACGATGGATCCTTGGGCCACCAAGGAACGGTCGTCGACCTTCTGGCAGACAATTATCATTGGGCCGACCAGATATTTGCATGCGGACCTACACCAATGCTGCGAGCAATAGACCATAAAATTAATCACATTGACCATACACCCTCGGACAAACGCAAGTCTGTCCAGTTTGCTTTAGAAGCCCGAATGGCTTGTGGTATTGGAATATGCTATAGCTGTGTAGTAGCTACAAAATCTGGCCCGAAACGTGTATGTTACGAAGGACCGGTATTTCCGATGACTAATCTAACTTGGGACTGGCAAACTGGAATCTAAACTTTGAATTCGGTATGAATGCACTTCATCCCTGTCCTACATTCAAAGCACATAGCTTTCAGACTAATCGTCTGGCTGAGAAACAATGCGGAGGTATGGTTTGGGAGATTCCCAACCATTCGGAAATTTAGATTTTGCCTCATCATCGCTTACTGTCGGAGATATGATGACATGTTGACCGTTAATCCAGTCTGCTGGTGTCGCTACCTGATGATTTGCAGTCAACTGGAGTGAATCCAGAACTCGCAATATCTCATCAAAGTTTCTACCAGTGCTAGCAGGATAAGTTAGGCTCAATTTAACTGTCTTGTCAGGACCAATAACAAAGACCGACCGCACGGTAAGCGTATTGTCAGCGTTGGGATGAATCATCCCATAAGTAGCCGCAATGTGCCGATCAGGGTCTGCTATCAAGGGGAAATTCAAGGCCGTACCCTGAGTCTCCTCAATATCTGATGACCATTCAATATGATCCTCCAATCCATCTACACTCAAACCAAGCACTTTCACATCACGTCGATCAAACTCACTCTTCAAGGCAGAAACTCGCCCGAGCTCCGTGGTACACACAGGAGTAAAATCAGCCGGGTGACTGAAAAGTAATCCCCAAGAATCACCGAGGTAATTATGTAGAGAAATCTCACCGTCAGTAGATTCTGCAGTGAAATCTGGAGCAATATCACCTAGCTGTAGCGTCATTAGACCATTCCTATAATTCTATCGTTAAATACTCAATAATGCTTCAACACGCGACGATAGCGTAGCACATATTATCTACTAATTATAGGACTTTAGTTATTAATTAACCGTGCCAGCAAAGTGGATAAATCAGAATGAAATCACGCCAATTAAGGACTAAACGTCACACTTGCCACTACCCCATCGAAACCAGCTATTTGGAATTTTCCTTTAAGATCCCTTACCACCAATTGGTTAACTATCGACAGCCCCAAGCCAGCGTTAACCCCTAAGTCAAAATTGGCCGGCAACCCTCTTCCATCGTCTCTAACTTCAACCAGCAGGTCACCATCTTGAAAAGACGTTGTTACAACGATTTTGCCCTCACTCTTATCAGAGAATCCATGATCTATTGCATTCCAAATTAATTCGTTTATTACTAGCGCAAAAGTAGTAGCTTTGTCTTCAGGAATGTCTACAATTTGCCCTTCGACTGAAATTGCAATATTTTTCCCCATAGCCACAATATCCGATCTAGCAATATCGGCCATAGTGGAAACAATATCTGTTGCCGTAGCAACATTTATGCGATCACCAGACAATAAGTCGTGTACAGCAGCCATACCAGTTATTCGACCTGCACTTAACGCAAGGATGTCCCCTGCCTCGGGCGACTCGGTCCGCCTGCTTTGCATATTTAATAGTGAAGCAACGGTTTGCAAATTGTTCTTTACTCGGTGATGAAGCTCACGCAACAATAATGAGTTTCGTTCCATGCCATCATTTGCCTGAGCGTACAATCGAGCATTGCTCATAGCAATCGCAGCCTGATCAGCAAAAGAGGACACCAATTGAACATCATGATCGCCGAATTCACGACGCGACTCAGAGTAAATTGTAATTGCACCAAGGACACGACCACGAGACTTTAATGGAACACATAGCATTGAGGAATACCCTTCCTCGCGAATCATTTCTGGTGACGCCATCAATCTTCTATCCGTTAATGCGTCGATCACAATAGCCGGCTGATGAGATTTCACGACTTCTCCGGCAACTCCTTCACCTACACGCATACTTAATTGCCGGTACGCAGGACCAACATTATGGTGTGCCACAATAAATATTCGGTCATTATCCACTTCAAATATGGCCGCCTTATCTGCTTCAATAATAGAAGTGGCATAACTTGTAATCTGCTCCAACACATCCCGATAGTTCAAATTGGAAGTCAGGCTCTGACCTATTCTTTGAAGCGTAGTTAATTCGCTATATCGACGCCGTAGTTCTTCATCCGTTTGCTCATACAGATTGGCATTCCACAGTGCCATAGCCAGCTGACCTGCCGCAGTTTCAACAAACTCAATTTCCGCACCGCTAAAATCTCTATATTCCCGGCTATGCATGCTGAGCACGCCAAGTAAACGATTTGCTGTAAATTGAACGATTGGCACTGCCAAAATGCTGCAATACTGTTCTTCGCCTAGGCCCGGGAACACCCTGAATCGAGGGTCTGCCCAAGCATCGCGAACCACCACCGACTCACCTAGTTCAGCGGCGCTACCAGCAATACCTTCCCCAACTTGCATAGAGGCCTTACCAACAAGATCAGTATTCAAGCCATGCGTTTGATGCAGAATCAGCCTATTACTTTCATCATCAAGTATCCATACGGAACACTCATCAAGCTCCATCACATCAGCAACGGTCTTCGCTGCCAAATACGAAGTTTGCTCCAAATCCAATGTGGAATTGGCGGCAGCATTTATACGCATAATTCCTTCAAGCTCGGCGCGACCACTTTCATCCTTTTTCTCAGCAGTCATACCATTTAACCTATTAGTCAGACCACGTTCTAGCCCAGTGCCAATGGATTGCAGAACCGACGAATTAAGCTTGCGAAAGCGATCATCAAATAATTTTGTAGCAGCACTCCCGTCTATCGCCATTCTTTCCACTGCCCATCCGTCTCTAAGCCTATCGCCCGCCATTGTTAGAGCGACAGAAATCGGTCGTCCACTCAAGGCCGAATCAGCAGCTGCCTGCTCAATCGACGCAAATAAATTAGGATCTTCTGCATGATGAACAACAAGTTGAAACATCTCTCTGGGATGCCAAGGGCGAGCTTCATCTTCTCGGTCAATCAACCAATTGCATATTCTTCGTATGTCCCGGCTAGTAGCCGGAAGCGTCTTATCAGTCATATATCAACACTGTCACATATTGCATGAAAATAATGGACCCTATATTAACGGGCGCTACAACTCTGCGTTTGGACAAATTGACTCACATCCTCGATACTAGGCAAACACAAGCCCATACATCATCCCTGTGATGATCCAATTTACCAAACGCAAATACCAATCCACCCGACTAGAAGACTCGCTCGAGTTAGAATGTTGGAACTGTTTTGTCTAGAGCCAGATAATTTGCAAACTATCTGTGCCTAATTACTAACTCAAATAGGGAGATAATTTAAATGTTCCGATTCATCTGGCGGGCCTTCAGGGCTCTCGCATTACTTGGCATTGCAATCGCCTTGTTTAATAGGTTTTTTAAAGACCGATTCAACGGTGAAGATGGGGAATAGCCATAGCTCAACAACCGTGTTGACCAACTTTAAAGGAACTGTATCGAATACTGCTAGTTCTTACCGGTTAGCTAGCCTCCGACTCCCAGCACTCAGACATCAACATACAACAACGACCCCCTCACTCTGATGATTGGACAAACCAAGCAGACAGCTTGGAAGAGAACAACTGTAGTAATAATCCTCTGTAACACCGTGAATTTCCTCGGTTACTCATTGATGATTCCTTTCTTAGCCCTCTATTTGCAAGAAATAGGCGTTCCAGACCCAGCGGATGCTGCTAAATGGGCCGGGTTTATAGGGGCCGCACAAGGGATATCATTCTCTATCAGCTCACCATTTTGGGGGTACCTAGCTGATCGCATCGGACGCAAACCTATGGTCGTACGAGCAATGATAGTCAGCGGCATAGGAATCGCAGCAGCAGGTTTTGTAAATGATCCGATGTTATTGTTCTTCGTAGTTCTATTCCGAGGCTTTGCATCTGGCCCTGGAACAGCTTCCATATCTCTGATGGCCACAATCGCTCCTAGTAATCAATTAACTCGCATCGTCGGCTGGGTGGAAGCTGCACACATGGTGGGAATGACGGCAGGATTAGCGGCTGGGGGAATATTAGCGGGAACAATAGGGATGCAAAACACCTTCGTCGCCGGTGGGATACTAAGCATAACCGCAGGATTGCTGGTGCAAATCTTTGCTGTAGAAAATTTTCAAAGACCCAAGCCGAATGATCAATCATTACCAAGTCAAAGTAATATCGCAACCAGAACAGGCCGTATAAGAAATGTGTTATCAGACTTGGGAGGATTGCTGACCTCCAACCTGTGGATCCTATGTATATTACAAGGATCTCTGTGGTTTTCCGGAAACGGCATAAATTTTGTCTTGCCATTGCAGATCCAAGAGCTTACGGATCGAGGAACAGCGGCATTCTGGACAGGCATGATACAAAGTGGATTCAGCGCACTCACCTTCGTGGGAGTTTTAGTCGTTCCCGAATTGGCAAGGAAGTGGGGATATCAACGTGTATTAGTCGGGGCATTAATCGCTTTTGCCATATTATTCATCCCTCAGGCGCTCGCCCCTTCCATCATAACGTTTGCTGCATTGCGTATACTACAAGGAGTCGCTTTTGGATTTGTTGGTCCACTTCAACGTTCTTTGGTGGGACTGGCAGCTCCCAAACATCGCACAGCAACCGTATATGGCATTCAGACAACACTAGCAGGGACCGGGATGACTCTCGGACCTCTCGTACTAGGCACTCTTGTAGCAGGAAATATGGGAGTATCAGCTTCTTTCATCTGTGCCTCAACCATTTCATTGTCAGCCTGTCTGTTAGCACTTCGTCGTTTAAACGCTGACTCTATAGCAAAATAGAGAAAACTATACAGGCCTATGTAAATGCCAATCCGTAACTTCCTGATACGCTGACGCAACCTGAATCAGCATAGCTTCATTGAACAAGCGAGCCGAAAGCATCATCCCAACAGGCAGCTGGTTTCTATCAAACCCACACGGTACCGAAATAGACGGTTGCCCCGTCTGGTTGAATACCGCAGTAAAACTGAGTATTCGTTTGGCCTCATCAGTGTGGTCACTATCAATACAACTTGCGGTCCGAAATACAGTTGGAGTCAGCAGAACGTCAACTGAATTGAATAGCTCATCGCTGCGACGCGTCAAGTCTTTCTTCAGGTTTAACCAAGCGCTATAATCCCTGCCATCAACATTGCAACCCCGTTCCAACAACCGCTCGCGAACATCATCTCCCAGCTTCTTAACTGAATCGGCATCATCAAGTATCGTCTTGTTCGAAAAAGCAGCATCCACTGGAACCATCCTAGAATTATTTTGAAATAATTGTTCCGCCCATTCAAAATCCAATGGTACTAGGGAAGCCCCCATACCCTCCAGAACTCTGATCGCATTGTCCAAACATTGCCCAACATCATTATCCAAATCATTGAAAAAAAACTGCCGGGGAACCCCTATCTTTCGCCCACTTATGCCTAGCCCCACCGTCCGAGTAAAGTTCTCACGATGTATCGGTTCACTGTACGGATCCAACCTGTCATATCCAGTCATAACATTTAACATAATGCCGCAATCTATCGCGCTTCTTCCCATTGGACCCACATGGTCTAAATTCATTGACAGCGGCCACACGCCACGTCTCGAGACGCGACCAAACGATGGTTTCAGACCAGTAATCCCACAGAGTGCTGCCGGACCACGTATAGAACCACCAGTGTCAGAACCAATAGCAGCTATAGACATGGCACTAGCAACTGCAACTGCAGACCCACTACTCGACCCTCCAGGAATGCGATCGATACCCCATGGATTAGCGGGAGTACCAAAACTATGGTTAACCCCTGTTCCTCCTAATGCTAGCTCATGTAAATTTGTTTTTCCGATTATGATCGCGCCTGCCTGGATCAATTTTTCCACAATTGATGCATTACAAACCGATGTGGTCAGCGGAGCTGCGAAAGAACCAGCTGTCGTCACTGTTCCAGCTAGGTCGCATAGATCTTTAATTGCGACAGGCAACCCATGAAGCGGACCCCGAAACATACCGCTAGCTGACTCAATATCAGCCTGCCTGGCACTAGACACAGCCTCTTCCGGACTGGTCTGAATAAAAACTTTATTGTCTGAATCAAGGGTGTTAATACGATCCAAAGCATTTCGGACCAAATCAAAGCTCGACAACTTACCAGCACGAATCTGAGCCGCCGCCTCGACAATAGAAAAATAACTCAAGCCTGAGTCGTCCATCTAATTTCCTTCTTATCGCCTGCTCCATTCACCGCAACTGATATTATGCCAAATTGCATCTAAGACACACCACTTGTTGTCTACTTTTATAATACTGTCTAGTAACCAAATATCTTATTATGTTGACTAACTATTCAATGGAACACCGCTAACCTACTGGAGTCCGAGTTAGGACAATCAACACTGACCCAAAACCACTCAAAATCATCCGTACGACTTCATGTCTTCTTAGCGAAGGCAGGACTCGGATCCCGTCGCGCCATGGAAACTGCTATTGCAGACGGTCGAGCTGAAGTAAATGGATCTGTAATAACAAGAATGGGTTCTAAAATTCATCCTGAATCCGACATTGTGGTGTTTGACGGATCAACCATCAATCCATCTAACGTCATCAAAGTTTATGTACTCCTAAATAAACCACGCGGAGTGTTAAGCACCACTAAAGACGATTATGGACGCAAGACGGTAATGGATTGCTTACCCAAAGAGTTGTTGCGCCACCGTCTCTTTCCAGTAGGCAGACTCGATTGGAACTCCGAAGGCCTAGTGCTGCTAACAAACGATGGAGACCTAGCACATAGACTTTTACACCCAAAGTTCGAACATTATCGGCATTATTTAGTCAAAGTTACAGGACGGCCAAAAGAATCTCAGCTCAACAAGCTTAGACATGGACTGCAACTTGAAGACGGCTTCACCTCTCCAACCAAGATTAAGGAAATAGGTTTCTATGATAGTCACACGGAACTTGAGATGACTATGCGAGAGGGACGTAACCGTCAGATCAGACGCATGTTTTCATCGATAGGATCATCAGTGACTCACCTGCGACGCACCGGCCTTGCAACATTAAATATAGGTAGGTTAGGCCTCAGTGAATCACGCCTATTGACAAGCACAGAAGTGTCCAAATTGCGCAAGTCAGCAGGGCTAGAGTGAATGTTAATCCATCAGTTGATTTCGTAAATCATGTAGCTCTGTCACCGGGAGAGAGCAAACGAAATCTCGACACACATATGCAGTCGGCTGACTGTTCAAAACGTCCCTACCCTTGAGTAATGGAACCGCCGAATTACTTCCTAACCCACATGCCACAACACAATGCGGTCTGTATTGGTTCCGCAACTCAGCCAATAAATCTTGCATTTCTTTAGCTTTAAATTTTCCGACTAAAGCAACTGCTACTGGGTTTGCTATCGCATAATCTAAGGCAATTAACCATTGGCCATGCCCGGTCGGATAACGATCCAATTGGTTGGACACAGATTTTAATGCCGACTCCGCCATCTCTCGGTATCTATACTCGCCCGTCAAGTCCGCAATTTTCAGAAGTGTTGTAGCCGCCATAGCCCCACCAGAAGGGACAGCATTATCTTGCAAGAACATTGGACGCGTTATCAACTCTTCATGATCGTCACTAGTGTCAAAAAACCCTCCTTCATGTGAATAGAAACGGTCACAAATCACATCAGCAAGTTCACGTGCAATCACAAACCATTTCTCATCAAACTTCCCTTGATACAAACACAAAAGACCTTCGATTAGATAGCTATAATCTTCCAATAATCCATTTACACTGGCTCTTCCATTCCGCCAAGTGTGCAAAAGACGACCATCATTATTCCGCATATTGGCGACGATGAAATTGGCATTTTTCTCAGCCACATGCCAGTAATCACTCCGATCAAAGGCTATGGCCGCCTCGCTAAAGGCAGCCATCATAAGCCCATTCCAAGATGTAATAACTTTGTCATCAGTAGCAGGTCTTATACGAGTTGATCTGATTTCAAATAGTTTCTTACGGGCATCATCAAACCCCGACAGCTCCTGAGCACTATCTGAATCCCCACCCTCATCCTGAATCGTAGTGGGACGTATTCGATTCAAGATATTTTGACCTTCAAAATTACCCTCTGTCGACACGTTGAATGTTCGCGCAAAATCTTCAGCTGCCTCCCCTAAAGCCTCATGTATTTCGCCTTTATCCCATAAGAAGAATTTTCCTTCAACCCCCTCAGAATCAGCATCTTGCGTACTGCTGAACCCTCCATCTAATAGTGTCATTTCACGCATGACATAGTCCAGCGTCTCCTCAGCTACTTTCCGGTAAATCAAATTACCCGTAATTTGCCAGGCTTTTACATAGACTCGGACAAGCTGACTATTGTCATATAACATTTTTTCAAAATGAGGAGTCAACCAAAAAGCGTCTACTGAATAGCGATGAAACCCCCCTCCTATTTGGTCATAAATCCCACCTCTCGCCATCTTCTGCAACGCACCTTCCGCCACCTTTAAGGCGACATCATCGCCTGATGCCACATACCGATTTAACAAAAAGTGGATCAGCATAGGTTGAGGAAATTTCGGTTGCGATCCCCAACCTCCATTTTCTAAGTCAGAGGCTGACACGATACTGTTACCAGCCTCTACTATGGTCCCTTCGGCTAACTGCCCTTCCGAAGGCAAAGCAAATCCAGTTTCAATACGTTGTAACAACGCCTTTCCGGCATCTGTCACCTCTTGACGTCGCTCCCTGTATGCGCCAGATAATGCGTCGAGCACTTGGGTAAATGAAGGCATTCCATGCCTAGGAACAGGGGGGTAATATGTCCCTCCGTAAAAGGGAAGCCCATCGGGTGTGAGAAAGACGCTCATTGGCCAACCGCCTTGGCCAGTCATAGAGACAACCGAACTCATGTATATAGCATCGATTTCAGGCCGCTCTTCCCGATCAACTTTAATAGCAACGAATTCTCTGTTGAGTATTTCGGCAACAGTCGGGTCTTCAAAAGATTCTCGTTCCATAACATGGCACCAATGGCACGATGAGTAGCCCACACTGAGAAATACAGGCCTGTCTAAACCCTTAGCTTTCTTAAAGGCCTCGTCGCCCCAGGGATGCCAATCAACAGGATTGTTAGCGTGTTGAAGCAAATATGGACTAGTTTCTTTTGCAAGTAAGTTGGCCAAGAGATAAATCCTATTTCATACCATTTAAACAACGATTAAAGATTCCACGTCCGAATACCAATTCCGAGGAAAATCAGATCTTGCAGGGCATAATAATCCACAAGGAAATAATTAACTATGACAGCACCAACAAAAAACAAGCGAGATTTATTTAAAGAACCGGGACTGTATGACAATATCAGCTTGCCTGCAGCATCACATGAACGCCCTTATGTTGCTATCAATATGGTAATGACTGCTGACGGCGCGATTTCGCCGCCGGATCACAGTTACAAACACATTAGTGGTCCAGAAGATCAACGTACTTACAGGCGTATGCGAATCCATTTCGATGCGATCATGCGAGGCACGAAAACTTTGGATATCGATCTAGATAGAAATTTGATGAATGACCATATCGTCAATGCGCGCACACAAATAGGGTTACCAAACCCACCATTCGTTGTCATCCTGACCAACACAGGCAATGTTGACCCAAATTCCCTGATATTCAAGCATGATATATATCCCGCTCGCCCCCTACTTTTTGTGCCAGAAAAAGTTGTGACATCCAGCAAACTCCAAGACGTGGCTTACGTTATAAAAATGGACGGGCCGCAACTGATTTCGACTGACGTCCTGCAATGGTTACGAGAAAACAAAGGTGTAGAGAGGGTTTTGTCAGAAGGGGGAGCTACACTCAATTATTCTCTAATTGCCGAAAACCTAGTAGACGAATATTTCCTCACTATTTCGCCTATTATCATCGGTGAATCGAACCCAAGAACTCCCGTGGAAGGAAAATTTCCTTTTGCTAACGATAAAACAAGAACCATGTCGCTAATCTCATCGATTAGTAGTGGTGATGAAGTTTTCTTGCGGTACAAATTTGAATGTCAGTGAGAAGCCTTATATGAGTCCCTAAGCAAACTTGTCTCGAAACCATCTGCTACCAAGTCTTCTGCCGCATATTCATAAAGAGCCGCCTTGAAAATGCCATCCATCGTTGTAACTACCAGAGCCGCTGATATTCCACCAAGCACAGCTAATACCAAACCAAGGGCAGGACTTACCTGTGCAAACACAATTGCAGGAACCATTGCTACTAAAAATACAAAAACCCCCATTACCCCAAAGCCAAAATTTGCCGTCACTTGCTCGCCCCAAGTCTGCCGAAGTAGAGATTTCGATCTCTTAATAGATTCAATCGGCCCGACGTTTTCCACTACTAGTACAGGAATCACGAAAAAAGTTGTATAAGCCCAAGCTGCAGCCCCTATCGCAACTGCAATTTGGCCTATGACATTATCTGAACGCCTAGAAGCATTGCTCAATATTCGAAGCACCAATCCCACAGAGGCAGATATAATCGCCCATCCAGCTATTGTGGAAACACGGGACATAGCAATCTTCAAACCATCTTTGACCGTGGGATCCCCACCCCGAATACGTATCATTGCTGCACCTACAAGTGCTGAATTAAAAAAGATGATCACGAAAGACACTATGAAATATATAATTAGCAGTAACACGTAATCAACGTTGGTCAATTCTGACTCACCAAACAATCTATCTAGCGCTCCCAAACCACTCGCTAAACCAGACCATATCAAAATTATCAAGATTGCTGAAGCCCCGGAAAATACAGGAAAAACAACGAGTTCACGGTCCTTTTGAAGTATTGCCCAGCAAATCTTGACGATAGACCAAGTTCTACCAATGGAAGCAAACATTAGATTAGAAACTCCATAGCTCGGCTTGTATCGACGTAGCCGTCTTTATCAGGGTTATACGTTAGTAAATACGGTAACACAATCCAACTTTCGATAGTCACGCCGACTCTGAATCTCGGTGAAAATCGTAAGTCACACTGCGAAGAGTAGCTCCAAAAACCGTAAGAAGAACTTCAAAGGGAAAGCTAATGATAGATGCCATAAAGATCGCTCTTGTCAATTCTGATTCACCCTGCGCCCCCATGTTGGTGACTGCACCTGTGACATTTGCTATCACTAATGTGAGGGCAGCCATAAACGCCAAGAACATTAGCACATCACGCCATAACCTATTCGCCATCGAAAACGATAGTTTGATAGCAACATGTACAGAGGGATTTTTGTCCGCCAATATCGGTAACACAAAAATACTAGCGTATGACCATCCTATGGGTATTAGTAAGGCAATAAATAAAATAGCTCCTGTAGATTGACCTATCAGAACCTGAGTAACCCCCAGCAAAAAGACCAATCCCAACAGCGGGCGCACCAAAGTAAATATCTTGGTTATGGCAACCCCGAAGCCAATCCTTCTACCTCGTAAATGATTTAATACAGAAAAAATAACCGCCAAATCCTGCGCCTGGTTCAAAAATATCTGTATCAATATTATTGGTAGCAATTGCGTTAGAGATAAGTTGGAAAGTGCTGCTCCCGGACTTCCCACCAAGATCATCCGAGTCAAAATGGCTCCAGGCACGGGATACAGAAGTAACAATGGGTGATCACGCAATATGGTTAGTGAAGTCCGCACAAACAAACCAAAACGATATCCGAGACCTTCGCCATCTTCAGAATTAGAATCTGTGTTATTCAATATTAAGCATCTTCTTACTCGGCTTTGATCCCTATTAGAATCTCACAATTAGAAATAAATAGCACTACATTTAACCCGGACAATATACAAACAATGCGACGCCAGGGATATCCAATAGACCCTACAGTTAGCTCCCTAACAACGTCGTTTATTTATTAGAAGCTGCCTACTTCAGAAGATCCTCAGGTACCCAGACTACCATCATCCTTAGCAATGCTGAAACTCTATTTATATACAGAATCGCTATTAAAAACCTCACTGTCGGAATCCCTATCACCTATTATGGACTGGGCATCGAAATGGCAAGCCTTACAATTGTTAGAAAACACCTAATGCGCGACATGCACGACCAACCACTTGACCAGTAAAATTGCTTGGAAAAAATCTGATAGTGAGCACTATGTATACTCCTGAACACACCCCTACCCCTAGACTAGCAATGCGATATGTCTAGACCAGACTCATCAAATAGGACATCCGGGCCAGAGCCGAAAGGTCTAGAAACAATGACCCGAGCATTAGCTGACGCTAACAATTATCACAGGTGGCTTTTTGGAGAGATAGAACCATTTTTAGGGCATAAAGCCCTAGAGGTCGGAGGGGGGAGTGGAAACCTCACTCGACTATTGCTACCGCAAGTTGACACGACCGTAATTGAACCATCGCAGGCAGCACTAGACACACTAATTAACAGAATAGGCAAATGTGCTAATTTCCACCCGGTATTAGGTAACATATGTGACCAAAGCATGGTCAGCGACTTCACTAAATCTGGATTTGATACCGTAGTCAGTTCAAACGTCATAGAACATATAGAAAATGACCTGTTAGCAGTTCGTGGAATACATCAAATCCTCAAACCGAATAATGGAAGGGCGCTTATTATCGTACCTGCCCACCAGTGGCTGTTCGGAACTCTTGATACCGCAGCTGGTCACTACCGACGGTATTCAAAGTCCACTTTGTCCAAACTGTTTGTCGATACCGGATTTAAGATAGAACATTGCTACCACCTAAACATAGTGGGGGCCTTTGCCTGGTACCTAAATGGATCACTCATACGGACTAGAGACCTGAATGCAAATATGATAGGTAAACAGGCCCTATTATTTGATCGATTTGCTGTCCCTGTATTAAAACGCCTGGAGGGAATTTACCATCCGCCATTTGGACAATCTTTAGTGCTAGTGGCAAAAGCATAAGAACAGGATTGAGGCACCAGTTCTATCAGACATGCGAGACAGCTAAATGAATGTCCAAACAGACTAACTCCAAATGTTTATGCTCAATCCGATACGCTAACCAAAACGATGTATTCGCCGAGGGGCGATGTATTTCTCCGCAGTTCCTACCGATTCCAGATACTCCACCAGAAGCCCCTGTAATTCGCGAGCAATCTCCGGCTTCTCATCAACCAAATCGACTTGGTGATCCGGATCCGCCTGGTTGTCGTAAAGATGCGGCTGTAGGCTTAAATCTATAGGGCTCTCTTGACGAATATGTACTTGGTCGTCTCTAAGCACATTGACTGCTGTGCCTCCACCGTAACCTGTGATAGATATCGGGGTCTCATCGGATACTGGCGCCCCCATATAAAGCGTCCAATCATGGGTGCGCACTGTAGCCGGCCTACCAGCCACCATACCAACCACGCTGTGCGATGATATAGACGCCTTTCTGATATCCTCTGCTTCACCAGTCAGTAAGGGCATAAATGAATGACCGTGTATCCCATCTGGACATTCAGCTCCACCTAATTCAATCAATGTAGGCAAAATGTCCTGAGGCTGCACAAATCCGGATATTCGATCTCCTGCAGATGTGAATCCAGGGATGTGACCTAACATAGGAATGTGGCTTATTGCCGGAAATAGCGGTAAGGGACTGGCGGGCTTGTTATGAGTCATAATGCTTTTGCCAGTAATTCCATATTCCCCAAATAGATACCCATGATCAGACATAAACAATACTGCAGTATTTGACCATAGATTCATCGCATCCACTGTATCCATCAAATGACCAAACCAGCGGTCTACCATTGACACTTCCCCACAATAACGAGCATGTGCATTTCGCAATTCGTCTGCGGACAGAAATTCTTCCCAGAAATCGTAAGTTGGAAAGGTAATCTGAACATCGGCCCCGGGATCAAATTTGTCTACATACCATTGAGGAGGATCCCACGGCTCGTGGGGATCAAAAGTGTCAACGATCAAACAAAATGGACTTTCAGTCGCATTCATTTCCAACCATTCTGATGCACGCCTAAAAGTTGTAGGAGCAAAGTATTCGCTCTCGTATCGAGCATAATTAAGATTGCGTGTATGCTGCGAATATGACTGAGCGTTACTTCTTAACTTTCGGAGATCAAATGGGGGGTCTATGAAGTCGGGATTGGTCCTATATTCGTCACTCTCTTGTCCACGAATCCAATCCCATCCGGTAAATCCGCGCTGATAATGGTATCCAGACCGAAATATGTGTGGAGTGTCAGCGATCAACATGGTCTTATATCCCGCAGCATTAAGCACTTCAGGCATAGAGGTTTCTTTGTCAGGGAAAGGCTCCCATTCACCATAAGTGAATACAGATCGGCCCGTAAGCATTTCACGTCGATTCAAGACTGTAGGGAATGAACCTAAATGATAATTCTCAAATAAGGCTCCCTGAGCTGCCAATTTATCTATGTTCGGAGTTTGCATCGACCAAGTTCCGCCAGACGCCCATCTCTCAGGCTGGGCACCATATGCACTCACATGATCCCGACGCAAAGAGTCTGAAATCACAATGATGAAATTCATTGGGTTTGAAGAATTAGCAGATACACTCAATTGAGACTCCTAAACATTAAGCAACACCTTTCCTGTAGTAAGTCTACCTTCTAGCTGCCTGTGTGCCTCCGCCGCATCAGCTAATTGGAATTCATGTTCCATCCTTAGATCAAGATCTCCCTCCCCAAGCATCCGAAACAGATCACCGGCACGCCATTCAAGATCTTGTCTGCTATACATGTGATCTGCCAGCGTAGGACGAGTAACATAAAGCGATCCATTCTGGGACAAATACAAAGGGTCTATTGCAGGGGCGTGTCCACTTGCATTGCCAAACAAGACCAAAGTACCCCGTCTTTTTAAACAAGCAAGGCTATTCATCGCAGTTTCTTTAGCAACTGAGTCATAAACCACCTCTACACCTTCATCATCAGTTATTCGCATAACTTCCTGCTTAAAATCCTGATCCCTGTACAGAATTACATGATCGGATCCGGCATTTCGCGACAATTCAGCTTTCGCTTCGGTACCAACAGTCGTGATAACTGCAGCACCACGGCGCTTAGCTAATTGAGTCAGAAGCAGCCCAACACCACCCGCGCCAGCGTGTATTACGCAAGTATGATTAGATTGCAGAGGGAAAGTGCTACTAGCTAGGTAGTGGGCAGTCATTCCTTGTAGCATCACCGCCGCCCCTTGTGTAGTCGACACTCCAGATGGTAGAACCACCAACTTGGAAGACGGTACAGCGGCGTACTCAGAGTAAGAACCTAAAGACATCGCCCAAGCCACACGATCACCAGATTTGAACCCATCGACATCGGGCCCTGTAGACTCCACTACTCCCGCTCCTTCGTTTCCTGGGACAAAAGGCAATTCCAAACCATACCCAGCAATCCCACTGCGATGGTAGGTGTCAATAAAATTGACTCCAGCGACTTCTACCTTGACTAAGACATCATCAGTACCGACTTCGGGTTGTTCAATATCTTCGAAAGATAATTTTTCAGGCCCCCCATTTTCATGCACCACAATAGCCTTCATATCTGTCTTACCCCTTAAAGCGATTCGGCTAACTGCCATACGAGATGCAAAGTATACGCTTTGTTACAAGACAGTTTCGAACAACACGCACACCAGCAGAGATAACGTAGCGAGAAAACCATTCGATTTTCGGTATTTGGGTTCACAACATTTAACACACTAAATACAAGTGTTACAGACAGATTTAAATCAAAAAAATCATTGCAACACAAGACGGATAGGGTATCAATGAACTAGAATCAATTTTACCTTGCGATGCCAGGTACCCAATTTGTGTAAACATATACCGGCAAGGTAAATAGCCAACTTTGGTTCTAGCTTAATCAGCTTCAAGGAGAACAGCCTCGTGAAAATGTACGTGGGAACAAAATGGATCGACACAGATCAAAAAATCGAAGTGTTGTCACCCTGGGACGGATCCCTATACGACACTGTCCCATCAGCCAGCACTCAAGACGTCGAAACTGCTCTTGCAACGGCCGAGATTGGCGCCAAAAAAATGGCGGCTCTCACCGGGTTTGAGCGTTATCAAATATTGCATCGAGCAGCTGACATGATAGTCGAAAAACGGGAAGATTTGGCCCAGACGATTACTCATGAAATGGGTAAAATCATTACCGAAGCTCGAGTGGAAGTTGAGAGAGCAGCAGAAATAATCTACTTGTCAGCTGAAGAAGCTAAACGCCTGGGCAGCGAAGTAATACCATTGGATGGGGGACCGGGCGTAACCCACGACAAATTCGGTTTCACAATTCGGGTACCATGTGGAGTTGTTCTCGCCATAACCCCATTCAATTTTCCACTTCACCTAGTATGCCACAAAGTTGGTCCGGCATTAGCAGCTGGCAATGCTGTTATTTCCAAGCCGACATCGGATACGCCTATAGTCGCACTAAGACTTTGCGAAATAATGCTCGAGGCAGGAGTGCCGTCCGAAGCAATACAGTGCATCACAGGAAGCGGATCTACAGTTGGTAATGCTCTAGCAGCAGATCCACGAGTGCGGAAAATATCTTTCACTGGTAGCCGTGAGGTTGGAGAAGCGATCTGTAGAACCGCTGGACTCAAAAAAGTCACTATGGAACTAGGATCGAACGCGCCTGTCATAATTATGCCGGACGCAGACATGAACAAGGTTCACACCGCGTTGTTATCCACCGCATATGCTAACGCTGGCCAAGTCTGCATTTCCACACAGCGTATTTACGCCGACTCCACTGTATATGACGATTTCATAGATTCGTTCAGTGAAAGAGTAGGAAAACTTTCATACGGTGACCCGCGCGATGAGAACGTGCAAATGGGGCCCTTGGTTAGAGAGAGCGATGCTGTACGTGTAGAAGAATGGATTAATAGCGCTATCAACGATGGCGCCAAGCTTGTTACCGGCGGAAGCCGCAATGGCGCATTCGTAGAACCTACATTGCTAGCTAATGTCGACAAGAGCATGCGCGTAAGCTGCGATGAATTATTCGGTCCTGCAGCCGGCGTGTCCAAAGTCGATAACATCGAAGAGGCAATCGCCTTAGCTAACGATACAAATTACGGTCTAAGTGCAGCAATATTTACGGAGAGCCTTGATTCAGCAATGAAATTTGCTCGCCAAGTCGATTCAGGTAACCTTCATATCAATTTCGGCACCCAGTGGCGTACTGACTTGATGCCATATGGAGGAGTGAAAGAAAGCGGATTTGGGAAAGAAGGTCCAAGCTACGCTGTCGAGGAAATGACTGAAACAAAAATGGTTGTAATGCACCTGTAGAAAACAAAGCAAATCTAACATCTCTATTCATTTTTAGATTCAAAAAATAAAACGGGCGAGGTCGTCTGCAAAAATGACCTCGCCCGGATAGTTTAGTGTCTTAAATTCTGAACAACGTTGATCATGACTCATCGCTAATACTTCTGGGTACAAATGTACCAACACCAATTTCCGGGCCTTTGCATTCAATGCCACTTCAACCGCCTGAACTATGGTTTGGTGCACGTCACTCTTCATACTCGAAGGATAAGCGGCTTCAAGAAGCAACAAATCTGCTCCTATTGCCAATTCTGTCACTGCGTCACACGGAGCTCCATCAGCCCCATAAAGCAATACTTTTCCGTACGATTCAACCCTGAGAGCTTGGGTAGGAATTGGATGAATAGCTGCTGCGGTTCGTAGAATTGCTTCACCAACAACAAATTCCTGACCATCAACCAGATGGTGAAAGGCAATGTCAAATCCAGATTCGAACGATGCAGAAAAGGATTGCACATAATGCAGATAATTTCCCACGTCATTCGAACCATATATATTCAAGGTTGATTCCCTCTTAAATCCGGGGGCATGAGTGTAACTTTGAATTAGGGCAGCCAGCCCTCCCACATGATCAGGATGATTGTGACTAATAAATATGTGGTCTATTTCATTAGGATTTTCACCAGCTCTCATCAATTGCTGTAAACACCCGACACCAACGTCTAGAAGCCACAACTCACCATCATCAAGTCTTAATAAATGCGAAGACGGATATCTAACAGGATCAGGAACGCAAGTCCCTGATCCAAGCACGATTAATTCCACGACCATTCCTCATAATGTATGTCCTTCATCGTCCCATCGAAACATCATCAATTAGAAATTCGCTCCTATTATCGCCGAACACATCAACAAACTCGCCATCAGCCTCGTAAAACATGATCAGATTGTGATTATGCTTTGCCTCTGGATCCAGTGCTCCATCACTAATGGAACTAACAATTGTGTCGCCACGTGCTATCTTGGCTCCGGCACTTTCCCGAGGTAAATCAAGGTATTTTTCGGCAATTTCTGAATCGCCAGGAACATATAAATGAACTACCGGATTGTATTTAATTGAGTTTCCTGAAGGATCAGTAGGGATTATCTGAATACGGAGTGCACCAGCTCCATACAAGTGGTACCCATCAGGCAGATCAGACTGCATTTTACGAAATCTAATGTTTCCGGATATTGGTGCTGTAACCCTGGATCGGACAGCAAGCTGTGCTGTGTGAGCGGGCACCATTTCACCCCCTGCGCCCAGAAGCACCATACGCAAATCGAAGAATCGGACAATACTCTTACAACCTGATTCATCGAAAGGTAAGTTTATTTGATAAGGCAATATCTCAATGACCTCATTATTCAGACGGTTTGAACAAGCAGTACTAGACTGAAAATCAAATTCTGGGACCACTATCTGCATAGGTGTATTTGTCAGTAAATCGGTTTGTGGGATCGTGGTAGCAACAACAGTAGTGACATTAGTTTCGAGCTGAGGATCTACCACCACATCTTGTTTAGATACATCATTGTTATACCCACATCCACTAAGAACAACACTCACTATGGCGACCAATATCCATACTTTCAATGGCAAATTCGATGGAATATATGCAAAATAAATCGACCAAGACCCTTGCTTCATATCAATTCATTCTTTCCAAAAATAACCCGATCATGCGTCCGAATGCTATGCCAGCGAAAACTGCCACAACAGCCATTACATTCTGGCCTAAAATATTTCCGGCCGATTGTATCCAATCCGCATTCCGTAACAATCTAGCATTATCAAATGCAAAGCTAGAGAATGTTGTGAACCCTCCCATAAATCCCACAAGCAATATCAGCCTGACTTGATCCATATCACCAGACCAATACTCCGATATTGCCCATATAACCCCAAATAAAAAACTTCCCACAACATTGACCGCAAGTATTCCCCAGGGAAATCCGGCCCCACTCGAATTATGCATCATGTTAGTTATGACATAACGAGCCACCGTCCCACTCCCACCCGCAAGAAGAAGCCAAAATATTTTAGAAACTAGTTCCATATACCAGGCCAGTCGTATGCACAGGTCAAAATCATTACCAAGCAATCACTGATTCGGTATCAGCGTTGTGCTTGAATTCGTCTGTCAAACAGACGCTATCACCATAATCAAATCCAAGCTCACCCATCTTCCTTAACGCCCTTTGAACAAACACCTGATGATCCTCTCGGAGATATGGTTCCCAACATATGGCCCACGAATCAAGTTGTTGGTCCATCAAGCTGCCATCATTAGGCCCTACGGCTCGGTTCAATCCCCACTCAACCCAATCTACATCATGCTGAAACGAACTAGAACCGGGTACTCCGATTCGACCAGGCCGACCCTTTCCTATTGGATCACCTTGCTCAATTGCTTCACCGTCCTGAACCATCAAATCTACAACATGGTCGTAGACAATATAATAGAGACCATTGTCCATGTAGATGATCACTTCCCAATCTGTCCAATACTGACCCTCTGGATCAATATCGTCCCCATAAAATTGTTGCTCAGTAATTTTGACAGTACCAGATCCAGAGGCAATCAGAACCGTCTCTGGAACCATTTCAAGTAGCAAGTCAGGATTCTTCTTCCCTCTCACTTCCCACAAGTCTTCACCAAATCCCCCAGCAAAAGCTCCTATCACATAACTGCCCGAATACGATAACCCTCCAAATGACTTAGTGATTGGATCATAATTTTCTGTGATTTCAAATGGAAATACTAAGGATTGGGTTGGAGGAGGTGGTGTGGTCTTTTTGGAAGGAACCTCCAATTGACTCAGTGAAACAATCCTAATCAAATTGTTACAAGAAGAATTGCTACAATACTCTAAGCTAACCTTCAGATCGTCCGCTAACAACTCTTGATCATTCAGAGGAAATTCAAAGACTGGATCAGTAGAGTATCGCGCACCACTTGTAGTCCAGCGAAGGCTAACGCCTTCAAGATACCCATCGGCTTTGCAGGAAACCCATTTTTGCACTTTATCGAGCCTACATTTGGCACTAACATCCATATGCTGTACCGCGAATGAATCCGAATCTAATTCAGTCCCATCTTGCGACCTGTCAAACCGATCTCGCACAATATATGCATTGCTGTCCCCATAACATGAATTTAGCATTGCAATGGAAGCTAGAATGGCTGTGCAACACCAGACCCATGTCAATAATCGATGGATGAGCAACACCCGCTACCCAAATCGTTCGGGCTTGGTCATACTCAAGTCGAAGCCAGGTTCTTCGCCAGTAATTAGTCTCGCAACCACCTGCCCTGTTACCGGCCCCAATGATAAACCTATCATTGCATGCCCTGCCGCAAAAACTAAATTATTCAAACGCTCACTTCGTCCAAGCAAAGGCAACCCATCAGGGGTACAAGGTCTGAGCCCCCGCCAAGTTTCTACATGACCCAGAGAATCCACCCCATTTAAATAACGTGCAGCCCCTTTGTTGATTGCATTTAATCTACGTTCATTAATCCCTAAATCCATCCCTACCATCTCCAATGTACCCGCCAAACGAAGATTCGGCCCCATGGGTGTCACTGCTACTCGAGATTCGACCAGCAACATAGGAACGTTGAATGATTCGACAGGACGAGCGTAGGTGATGCTGTAACCCTTAGCAGGCTGTATAACTGCTCTTAGTCTGAGCATAGCAGCTAATTCAGGAGTCCATGCTCCAGAAGCCAAAACCACTTGCTCTGGCATGAAATCTCCCCGGGTTGTTCTAACCTTAATTATTTGGGCATCTTTTGTTTCAAATCCAACGGCTTCAGCCTCATTAATGAGAGTCACACCTTTGTCAACAGCATGTTGAGCCAACCCGTCGACAAACCTAGCAGGATCAACATGCGCATCGTCGGGATAGTGAATCACCCCAGCCAGGCCTTCGCGTAGTTCAGGCACTAGCCTTATGGCCGCCGATCCCAAATGCACCGTACTCGGAATATTAGCTTTTCTCATTAAATCAGCTTCGTGTAACCCTGATTGCATTCCCTTATCAGAGTCATACACATAGAACAGACCCCGCCGCTCATAATGAGAATCAACTTCCAATTGATCCGACCACTCGGAAAATAGGCCCCGACTAGCTAAATGCAAATCCCGCAATAGAGGTACAGCACGGTCTACATGTTCCTGATTGGCAAAAGAACGGAATTTCATCAGCCAGCGAAAAAGATTTAGATCAATACGAGGCCTTATATAGAAAGGACTTTCCGGATCGAACATCCATTTCAATCCCTCACCCATAACACCAGGAGCAGCCAGCGGCACAGAATGGCTGGGACAAACCAGCCCAGCATTCCCATAAGACGAGGCAAGCTCGTCACGACCTAAATCTACTACTGTTACATCGCATCCCAGATCGGCGAGGCAATACGCAGAAGATATCCCCATTATGCCACCACCAATTATTAGCACATCAGTGTTATTACTCATACAGCCATCATCTCAATAAGTTTCATCTCTAACCTAAGTCGAGACACAACATCATCAGAACTTCCGCTTTGTTGAGGGATCGTCATAAAGCATCTCGGCATAGGTAGCCACATCTACTTCAAATTCGCCATCATGACGTTCCGGTCTTTCGGCAACTACCGTGTCGGTAGTGATAATTGCACAAGCAACACTAACCGCTGCTGCAAGAGCATGCTGGGAAACTAGTAGCGGGTCAATTATTCCAGATTCAAACAAGTCTATAAATTTTCCAGTCACGGAATCATACCCATTCCAGAAAGACCCAAAGTCGATACGAGCCAGAATCCCACCAGGGTCTTCCCCTGCATTAACTACAATCGATTTAAATGGATCGTCGAGCGCTTTCCGCATTGCAGACACTCCAGCACCGACATCGCTCTCTTCCGGCAATTCCGGAAGAGAGCGGGCCGCGTGTAAATAGGCAGCTCCACCACCAGGCACCACTCCACTTGTCAATGCTGAACGGACTGACTTAACAGCATCATCGGCAAGCTGTAACCGTCTCTTGACTTCTAATTGTGTTGCAGCTCCCACGTATATCGTTCCAATTCTCCCAGACAACCGCTGCAACTGTTTTTCAGCTATTTTCGTAGCATTCGACCTGTCTCTTTCCCGAACTCGTTCCACAATCTGCAGCTTGCGTCTCTCAAGTCCATCTTCCCGATCGGCTCCATTTACAATTACAGCAGATTTCATGTCGACCACTACGCGCTGTGCTTTCCCTAATACATTGACATCGATAGAGTTCCAGGGACGCCCAATTGCGTCACCAATAACCTGACCTCCCGTCACTGCGGCAACATCCATCAAAACTTCACTGCCAGACAAATCTAACGAATTGGTTACTACTGGACACACACGCGGACCATCCTGTCGCCAATTAGCTCTCAAAGCTCCGAGTGTTTCGGTTGGGAAGTCCTCAGCAATTAAAACAACATCAGTAACGATATTTGCGTTGGTAAAAACATCAAACAGTAATGCCAAATCTCTTATCAGTACAGAGCCTAAAATCGCAACGATATATGGGGATTCGATGACAGTTTGCGAACGATCAGCATCATCCACAAAGAATGCATCTGTCAAACTTGCCTCGGCCTGAAATCCATTATTAATTCTTATAGTTGTTTCGACACCTCTACCTTGCCGAACATCTATCGCTCCATCATCTCCAGTATGGTCCACGATCTGTGTCACCGCAGTAGCGATTTCGGAATCACGAGAAGAAACTCGAGCCACCCTCTCGACTTCTGCCTTACTGGAAATCTCGCGCGCATGCTCTCTCAAATAAGCATCTACATAGTTTGCAGCCAATCTAATCCCACTGCCAATTGACATCGGGCTTCTACCGGCAGCAATCTGCATGTCAGCCTCACGAACAATAGCTTGAGCGAGAACCATAGCCGTGGTTGTACCGTCACCAGCCATTGACTCTGTATGCAAAGCCGCCTCGCGCAAAAGCTGGGCTCCCAGATCTTCTATAGGGTCAGGTAATTCTATTTCTCGAGCAACATCGGCCCCGTCTCTGGTTACTGCCGGACAATAACTTCCTGCTAAACCTCTACGTTCCAGCACCACGCTCATACCGGTCGGCCCATGTGTAACCTTGACAACATCCGCCAATTTATCTACCCCGCTATGCAGACTCCTACGACCATTGTCACCAAAAAGAATCTCAGTTGTACGACGCTCAGGCTGAGATTGGTTTACTTCATTACCCATGCCGGGAATTTCAATATCCTCTATCTTTTCCGTGTGCCGAATGGCAGTCTCAGTGGTGAGTATCGACACAGCCGTACTGGTAGCACTACGCAGAGAACTAGAGACCACGTCAAGTGGGTCTAAAACACCAGCTTCGAATACATTTACACAACTCCTCGATAGCGCATCAAACCCGTACTCGATATCATCTTCAGATTCAATTTTTTCAACAATCAGTTGACCATCTAACCCCGCGTTAATGGCAATTTGCTCAGTGGGCCGCTGAAGCGCTTCCCGCACAATACCTACACCAGTAGCCTGATCCCCATGAACATCTAACACATCTAATGCCGATCTAGCCCATAGTAGAGATCGTCCACCACCAGGAAGAACACCATTGTCATACGCCGCTCGACAGGCAGAAACAGCATTTTCAGTCCTTTGACACAGTTCAGTCCTCTCGGTTCCAGTAGAGGCCGAGACTTCAATGGTGATCATCTTGCCTGAAAGACGCGTAATACGATTTTTGATCAGATCAGCCTGAGTGTGATTCCTAGTTCGATCAGCTTCAGATTGCATAGCCGATATACGACTGGCAATTCGAGCAGGATCACCCTTTGGACCTACAATCAAAAATTCTTTTGGGCCAACCACGACACGCTCTGCCCTTCCGAATACTTCAGAATTTACATTGTCCCAAGACCGACCAAATTCATCAGACACAAACGTGCCTCCAGTCACTATGGCTAAGTCCTCGCATACTTCGCTACGACTGAGCCCAGCAACTGGGTTGCTTGCAATAACTAATTGAAGATTTTCATTCTTGTTTGCCGCAAGAACGTCGGATAATGCAACCTCATCCACAGAATCGCACATAACAAAAACGGACGTCACATCATTGTCAACTAATGAATCCAACAAGCGTCTAATTTCACCAAATTCAACTATTCGCCGATCGGTTATAAGTATGTATGGATTGTCTAATTCGGCTTTTCCATAAACCGTGTTAACGAAGGCTGAAGATACATAGCCTTCGTCCATACTTACCCCAGTAGATCGCCTCAACTGAGACTGCAACCCACGCCCTTCTTCAACCACAACACCACCATTTGGCTGTGTTTCAAGAATAGCTTTTGCTGCTAGTTCTCCAAGTACATTGCTATTAGCGGAAACAGTGCCAACCTGAGTAAGCACGTTCTCATTTCGAGCGTCGACAGATATTCTCTTTAGTTCTTCAAGAACAACACCACTAGCCAACTCAATCCCACGACGCAACATCATGGGATTTGCACCTGCTGCTATATTTTTGAGTCCCGCATGCAACATTTCTTGCGCAAGGATGGTTGCAGACGTGGTGCCATCCCCAGCCCACCATGACGCCTCAGACGCTGCCTCAATAATCAATTTGGCTCCCATATTTTCGTACTCATCCCGCAAATTAATCGACCGAGCAATAGATATCCCATCATTTGTTATCACGGGACGAAAGGGAGGCGTTTGCAGCAACACATTCTGGCATAGAGGACCAAGCGTAATTTTTGTTGTGTCAGCAACAGCATCAACTCCTCGCCCCAAGGCAAAACGGGCCTCGGAATCAAAAATCATTTCAGATTTTGATGAGCGAACCGGCTTAGGGCGAGATGGAGTTCCTGAACTTCCCAGAATGAATGCTTTTGAGTCTTCCATAACGAAATTTATGCCATAACATGTGTTGCCATCGCTTAATTATTACCGACATTTCCCAAGACGGTAGAAGATTCTTATTGGATAAGCCCATTGTACGAATATCTGCACATAATTATGCATATCGACTAGTATCATCCAATACATGCCAAAACAACGGTCGTTAATCCTCATCCTAGTAGGTATCACACAGTGCGCGATCCATCCTTAGAACCCATAACAACAAGACGGCTTGGCCGAGCCAAATCCATTTATCACGATATGGACGCCTTACTGCCACTAAAACGAGGTGCAGATTACGTCGCTGATACGATAAAGCTATCATTAGGACCGACTACAACCACCGTGCTAATCGATAACGTCGGCGAATTACCGATCTCTGCCCAAGATGGAACCTCCATCGCAAATTCGATCAAAGCACCTAATAGATTAGAAGATATCGGAAGCCATCTTATGCGCGATGGTATCTCGACAATGTCAAAGAATATTAGAGATGGGACCTCCACGGCCGCCACCCTAGCACAAAGTATCATCGAGCACGGTGTTGCCCAAATTGCAACTGGAACGAATGCCATGATTTTGACCCGAGGGATAGAGGCTGCGTCTAGAGCAGTCGAACGGGAAATTAGGAGTTTTTCGCAACCAGCAGACACAAGCGACACACTCATATCAGTAGCAACCACTTGCAGCGAAAATGCTGCTCTCGGAGAACGAATCGCAGAGATGATTGCTCACTTAGGGCCCGAAGCCAACATAGGTGTTAGGGCTGAGCCTGTAGTTGGAGTGCATCCTTTCTACAGTCCTGGCATGCAAATGAATCGCGGATGGTATTCACCTCATCTGACAACAAACGAAGAAGGAACCGAAGCAATACTAGAAGACGCATTAGTGTTCATTACTAGCTCAGTCATACATGGATCTGAAACAATGGGGCTACTGCTTTCGAAACTAGCTAGTTACGAAAGGCCCTTTTTGATTATTGCCGACGACATAGATGAGGCAGCTCTTAAAGTATTGGTCGTCAACAAAACAAACGGGGCAATAAATGCTTTCGCTATCCAGGCACCTAGTTACGGGGATCATAAACTAGCCATTCTTGAAGATATAGCAGTATTTACCGGTGGGAAAGTAGTTAATAACGTTACTATGGCATTATCCAATATTGGCTCCGAATTAGGCGACAATCTAGGATTGGCAACCCGTGTTGTAGCCAATAGACGCGAATCCGTGATTACTACCGGTGGTGGCAGCGAAGAACAAATAAAATCACGTATGGACCATATTTCAACAGAGCTCGAATCAATCACAGACGAAGAAGGGAGAGCAATGCTAAGACAGCGTTGGGGAACCCTAGGAAAGGGGGTGGGGCAAATCATTTTCGGTGCCCCTACCGAACCTGAGCGTAGGGAACTTCGCCGAACCCTTGAAAAAACAATTCAGGTTACAAGAGCAGGGTTGAGAGAAGGAGTTGTGGCAGGTGGAGGAATCGCGTTTCTAACTGCAGCAAATACATTGGCAACTACTAAATGGGCAGACGATGAGCAAGCGGGAGCAATATGCCTAACAAGTTCGCTAAAAAGACCTACAGAACAGATAGCCATCAATAGCGGACACGCGGGATCTACAATCATCTCCCAAATATATGATCTTGATCCTGGGTACGGATATGACGCTATTACAGGGAATTATGTAAACATGAAGGAAGCTGGAATAATAGATGCAACTTCAGTGACTATTCATGCTTTGCGAATTGCATGCAGTATTGCAGTCAATTTATTAAAAACCAACGTGGCTATCCATTACGCGCCGAGTGCAAAATGGCCAAAAGCCCCGGAGCGCCCTGTCAGCAATTGAGTAGATTCTTAAACTAAATTCGCAAAGTGTTATCTCCGTATCCTAGAACCAAAACGGTACATTCCGATTGGCTAATGGCTAATTTGGTAATTATTCAATTCGAACTGATGAAGACTAATATAGAACTTTTCATTAGAATAATGGTGCAGTCTTAATTATTGACATTACACATCGCAACGTGTCGGGCAGTTGTAGTCACTTAAGTCATGTTTCACGAAAGAGAGCAGTTGGTGGCCATAATCGAAAAAGACATCCAAAAGTCTAGGAACAAAGAAAGGATTTCCAGTCTTCGAAATCGAGCAATAACTTGGGAAGACTCTCCTGTTCGAGGCGAGCGCCTGAGGCTAGTCACTGAATCCTATAAGCAAACTGAGGGACAAGGGGTGGCTGTTCGGAGGGCAAAGGCGTTAGCTCACACTTTGACAAATAACGCCATTCAGATTCGCGATGATGAATTGTTTGCAGGTCTTCCACAGCGCGCCGTTTATGGATCGGATTCACTGCACTTCAATAACCCAAGACACTGGGAAAGTGCTATGGATTACCCAGAGCTGACCGGTGGTATTTTCCCCGTACATAAAGAAATACCAGAAAACTTACAAGAGCATCTCGACTACTGGCAGGGACAGAAATTAGCTCGAGCAGTAGTCGCGGAAAATATGACTCCGGAGATAAAGAAGGCCATGGAGTTCGGTGCGTTGTCAGTATCCGGCTGGGTGCAAGGACATTCGAATGCAGGATTCGACCGAGTGCTCGAATTAGGCTTAGAAGGAATCAAAGCCGAAGCAGAATCCAAACTTACAGAATTGCAGTCCGCAGATATAGATGAAGGACAAGACTTTTTACAAGGTGTGCTTATAGCTTGTGAAGGGGTAATCCAGCACGCAAAACGTTATGCCGATTTGGCAAGAGATAATGCAATTTCTGAGCCGGATTCTTCACGAAGAGCAGAATTGCTTCGTATTGCTGATACTTGTGATAGAGTCCCGGCTCAACCAGCCAGTAATTTCCACGAAGCCCTTCAGTGCATATGGTTTGTACAGCGAGGGGTAGACATGGAAATGGGAGATGCAGCGGCCCTAGCCAATGGATGGGGGAGAGTCGACCAATATTTATACCCCTACTACAGGTCAGACATCGATTCTGGAAACATAACCGACGATGAAGTAAGGCTTTTACTGACAGAATTCTACCTGAAATTAAATCGAGCATATCAAGACACACTAATACTGCTCGGTGGACTAACAACAGAAGGGAAAGATGGAACTAACGAACTTTCCTACATGTTGATGGAAATTCACAGAGACCAGGGACTTCTTATTGATATCGATGCACGTGTTCACTCTAAAACCCCCTCTGATTTCGTTCATTTGTGTGCCGAAGTAACACAAAAAAACCTAGGGTTTTCGTTCTTTAATGATGAACCTACCATCGCCGCACTCGAACGTATCGGCATACCAAAAGAGATTGCCGTTCAATATTCTCCTGTGGGATGCGTTGAAAATATCGTGCCTGGGTATGCCACTCCCACGACGATGGATAATCAAGTCAATGTCGCCAAATGTCTGGAACTGGCGTTAAACGACGGTGTCTGCATGCTCACGGGCACTAGAATTGGCCCAGAGACAGGTGATCCAGCTAATTTCAAATCTTTTGACGACGTATGGGATGCCTTTGTAACTCAGTTAAATTATCTTGTTGATTTGGGTTGCCAGGGCACCAGTATCGTTCAAAAGGGTCAGGCAGGGCGCCTGCCGTTACCTTTCTATTCATCCACATGGTGGGATCCAATTAGCAAGGCCAAAGATCTTACAGAAGGTGGAGCAAGATATCCCTATTCAGGTTGCAACAATGTTGGTCTCAGTACTGCTGCCGACAGTCTTACAGCTATCAATAAATTAGTTTTTGAAGAACGTAAAGTCGACTGGCATGAACTGTTAGACGGTCTGAAGACAGATTTTGCTGGCAAAACAGATTTGCAAAATTCCCTGCTGGATTCCTCTCCAAAATATGGGAACGACAATGACGAAGCTGACCAAATGGCCTGCAAGGTGCATATGGCACACTATGCAGCCCTCGAAGATAAAGTGACTGCTTTCGGGGGTCGTTACTTGCTGCTTATATTCAACACTAACCATCTGGTTGTCGTGTCGCATGGTTCTAGAACTGCTGCAACCCCAGATGGCAGAGGCGCACGTCAACCAGTCGGCATCAGTGTTTCGCCATCAGAAGGCAGAGATGTTTCTGGGCCAAAAGCTGCGATGCGATCGATATGCAAGCTAGACCAAACAGCTATACCTGGTGGAGCTTCCTACATAATGGAATTAAACACCAAACACATTAAAAGCCCGAACGGAGATGGTGTTTCAACGGACCAGTTGGCTGATTTGCTCCAATACTATATCGACTTGGGGGGAATGAATTTGGCAATAAATGTCTTAGACCCTGAATGGATAGAAGAGGTTATGGATGACCCGACGAATAACCCCAACCTATCGGCACGGCTATACGGATGGAGCCAATACGTAAAGAACCTTGACCCACGATTACAGCAGTTTCTTCTTGACAGAACTAGACGATCATCGTCGGTTTAATCCTATCAAGCAAGTTAAGCTTTAGTGGTCAATCAGCCGGCTAGGTCCTTATCTCCTGATTCGACGGGCGACGGAATTTGGCACGATGTTGCCAGCACAGGTGATTTGATCGATGGTAAGTCGATTCTAGTTCAGATAAACAAACAGCCCGTTGTAGTTTGCCTAAGCCAAGGTCAATATTACGCAATTGGGCATAATTGCCCTCACTATGATGCCCCCATGGTAGAAGGACAATTAGTAGGAAATAAAATTATATGTCCGTGGCACTGGTGGGAATTCGACCTAGATACCGGACACTGTCTCTATGCACCAACTGAACAAATAACAGAAATGTTTTTTAGCAGTGAATTTATGGGCAATCCTCAAAGCGTCAAACTTCCTATATACCCTATACGTACAGAAGCTGGCCGCATACTCATCCAATTATCTTCGGAATCATAGGTCCGCACAAACAACTACTCAAACTCGCTGCTCAGCTTTAGGCCACCGATAAATACGTGTTTTAGAGTCAGCTGTCCAGCAACTCTGCTTTTTCCAATGCAGACCATACCGTCTCTTGGTCTGATTGGCTTAAGGGCATTAGTGGTGGCCTAACAACACATCTGTCTACGATGCCCAGCCTATTAAGAGCAGCTTTAATACGGGCTCTACAGTCCCGTGCTGGCGTACCGAAAATGACTTGTTCTAATGGTAGCAACCTGTCCCAAATCTGCTGCCCCAACTCATAATCACCAGTTTTTGCCGCATTTAGCATTTTGACTTGTAATTCAGTAGCCAAAGTGCCAAATCCAATTAAGGCTCCGTCAGCTCCCATCACCAATGATTCATATATAAATGGATCATTGCCTGTTAACAGAGTTATTCTCCGTGAAGCTGAATTCAAGGCATCTCTGACCGAGATGAATGTCTGCGCATCAAAAGAAGCCTCTTTTAGGCCGATGACCTGAGGTATCTCTACTAAGCCCCCGAGTATTTCAGCAGACAGAATCACTCCACCGAGAGAAGGGGTCAGATTGAACAAAATCATAGGTATATCAGCATCAGCTATCGCAGAGTGATATGCGTACGGAAGCTCAAATGGAAGAGGATTTCCCTGATACGCTGGAATAGGAAAAACCAGAACAGCGTCGGCCCCTGCAGACTTTAGATCTCGAGCACGCTGTACAGCCTCCTCTGTATTTATAGCAAGCAGACCGGATACTATTGGAGTCGAATCTCCTATCGTCAGCTTTACAGTCTCTACAACTGACAGTCTTTCCTCCCACGACAGTTGTGGAGCCTCACCGAGTTCTGCGTTTACAGCCACCGCACTAATACCTTGGGGCTCAAGCCATTTCATATATGACTTTAGATTTTCTAGATCCGGCTTATAGTCCTCAGTCATAGGCAGTATGGTGGCAGGGATTATCCCTTTTATATCGTCACTGGTCAGTGCCATTTTAATTCCCTTCCTATCTAATAGTTTTGTCTGTACAGCTCTGTTATTTCATCAATTGTTGCAATTCTAGGATTATTGCCCGGACTACCAGACGCTATCGCATCTTCAGCCATTTTAACGACCGATCGTTCGAATAGGTCCAAATCAGCCCCTGTTTGGCTTAGTGTTGGCACAGCCAAAATTTCAGTTATCTCTCTAACTTTGTCTATACCACAATTAGCCGCAGTTATTGAATCCAGCCCCCCAACTTCACATCCCAATGCGTCAGCTATTGACGCATACCTCTGCGGAGCAGATCCCAAACTAAAAGCCATGACACTCTGCAGCAATATTGAATTGCACAGTCCATGTGGAAGATGAAACACAGCCCCTATCGGGCGTGCCATTCCATGAACTAGAGCTACTGATGAATTGGCAAAGGCCATTCCGGCCTGCATGGATGCAAATGTCATATCGTCCCGTGCTTCTTCGTCATAGTCCTCTGAGCATGCCCTAACGATGCTGGCTGATATTCGCCTAATTGCAGACAGAGCCAAATCATCGGTAATGGGTTGAGCTTTGCGAGACACATAGGCCTCTATGGCATGAGTAAGAGCGTCCACCCCTGCATATATTGATGGCCGTAATGGAGCTGTGTCTGCCAGAGCCGGATCGGAAAACGACACGTCCGGCAACAATTCCAAACTGGAAATTAGCATCTTTACATCCCTCTCTTCGTCAGTAATGATGCTAAATGGGGTCACTTCCGCGCCCGTGCCGGCAGTCGTACTGAGACATATAAGAGGTGGCCTACCAGTTTGCACCTTGTTGGCACCCTCAAGTTTCGGAAGACTGCTATTCGCAGAAACTGCCCTGACAGCAATCGCCTTTGCCGCATCCATAGGACTACCACCACCCAATCCTATAACTATGTCAGAATTGAAAGAGTGAAACACCTTTAGTCCAGCCTCGACCATTTCAACTGTTGGCTCCGCTATGACTCCATCGTACTGAATTGTGGCAATCCCAGCATTCTCCAATAACTCCAAGACATCTTGGGCAGCAGCAGAAGCTATGACGTGAGGATCCGTAACCACTAATGCACGACTTCCACCTAACTTAGTTACACTATCTCCTACTGCCTTCCTGCATCCTCTACCCGTGTAAACATCCTGTGGAGCATGAAATTCAGCCATGCCTATTCTCCTTACTAAGTGGCATAATTCTAGATCCTCCTCCTTCCATACCTAACTGACTTTAAGACCTCCATCAACGACGATGGTGTCACCGGTAACAAAACTCGAAGCGTCTGACGAAAGAAAAATTGCCGCACCCACTAGATCATCCGGTTGCCCTAAACGACGCAAGGGTGTTTGATCTATGGCGGCTTGCCTTACATCATCATCATCAAGAATGGGCTTAGTCATAGACGTCTCAATAAATCCAGGAGCTATCAAGTTAACGCGAACATTATGTGAAGACCACTCCAACGAAAGAGATCTAGCCAAGGCAGATACAGCCCCTTTGGTAGCACCGTACAAATTTCTATTCATTAAAGCCATTTCAGCTACAACGGAACTAATGAGGACAATCGAGCCGCCGCCAGAACTGATCATTCTGCGTCCGGCTTCTTGACAGCAAAACACCAACCCACGCACATTAGTATCGAAAACTTCATCATAGTTATCTTCAGATACATCAAGAAATGGAACCCGCTGCGATATACCGGCAGAAGCAATCAGGATATCAAGTTGTCCAAAAGCCTCGTCAAACTGCTTGTAGGCATTCCGAATTTCATCCGCATTTTTCACATCAGTAGGGATACCTAAAGTTTTTCGACCGAATCCAGAAATTGTTTTTGTTACCTGATCTAAATCAGATTTCGTGCGTGATACAAGTGCAACATCGGCTCCAGCCTCTGCCAGACCCAGGGCTATCGATCGACCTATCCCTCGTCCAGCCCCTGTGATCAGGGCCGTCTTTCCTTGAAGGTCAAACATTCTTGCAGCCAATTAGAATCCTCCGTTCTTTACATGTAATCTAATCATCAGTTTCATTTGCCTGACCAGAAAGCAATGAGCATAGAATTTCACTTTCAAAGCTTGAGTTGGCAGCTACTGAATCAGGATTGTTGAGTGATAAGGCAGATTTCAAATACGTGACTGCGGGCGGACTGTGATTTGCCAACCTCTCCACAATAGTCTTGACTGAATATTCAATGTCATCAGACTCAAACACGTTGACCACCAATCCACAATCGTTAGCCTTAATAGACCCAATTCGGTCTCCAAGAAACAGCATGGCAACAGCCTGGCTGTAATTGATAGCACGTGTTAATAATGGAACCCCACCCCAACCTGGAATCCAACCATTTGTTATTTCCGGGAAACCAAACTGAGCATCTTTTCGAGCAATTCTCATATCACAACTAAGGGCCAATTCCAGCCCGCCTCCCAGGCAATAGCCGTGAATACTAGCTACAGAAATTTGAGGTAAATTGCGAATCTTGTCGAGCACTCTGTGGCCGGTAGTCGTCCATCTATCTAATCCATTGGAATCTAATTCACGTACAACTTTTAGATCAGCCCCTGCGCAAAAAGCTCGATCTCCGTTGCCAGCAAAAAGTACTACTCTATAACTGTCATCAACACTGATACGGTCGACAGTTTCTTCAATCTGAGACAGCATCTCCCAATTGATAGCATTTAGCACGTCTGGGCGATTCAATGTGATACGCAGAACACCTTCACTAAGTTCGTCTGTATATATCAATTCAGATCTCCCACATTCACTTAAGCGTCGCTATTCCAAGAACAAGGATGTTGCCATCAAATCGAAGTCGTCAACAATAGGTTTGAATTCCATTAATCCCAATACATCTTTTTCGAGTTGCACCCCTGGAGCCAGCTCGATCAACTTTATGCCGTCATCTGTTAATTCAAAAACTGCACGCTCAGAAATAAATAACACTTGCTGGCCACGACGCAGTGCCTCTTTCCCACTGAACGTAATATGCTCAACTTTTTTCACAAATTTTGCAGCCTTACCAACATCATGAACCTTTACATTTCCGTCCGTCACTTCAACATTTGCCTTTACCCCAAACGTTCCACAAAACACTATCTTTCGCGCACTCTGAGTGATATCGATAAACCCACCACAACCAGCAAGAATTCTTCCAAAGCGACTTACATTCACATTCCCTTCGACATCAGCCTGAGCCATTCCTAAAAAGGCTATGTCTAGACCACCTCCTTGGTAAAAATCGAATTGATAGGGAGCATCTAGTATCGCCGTAGGGTTCGACATGGCTCCAAAGGCCACACCTGTCACTGGCCACCCACCCCATGCACCTTGCTCAGTAGTAAAAGTTACCTTCTCCATCATCCCTATATCCTCTGCAGCACTAGGGACTCCATCCGACATGCCAAACCCTATGTTTACCATCTGACCCTCTTCAAGTTCTTGAGCAGCTCTCCTGGTAATAAGCAGCCTTTGATCCAGTTCCTGATCGGGATAGTCTGGGTCTTGCAAACGTTCTACTCCGCAATAATAGGGATTGAACTGCTCAACTAGTGTTTGCGGCTGCGATTCATCTACTACAATCGCTCCAATCACATGCCCGGGCACTTTTACCTGCCGAGGATCTATCGTCCTAGCATCCACCACCCGAGCAACCTGAGCTATAGAGCTTCCACCATGATTGCTAGCAGCCGTCGCCTGAGACAACATTTCAAACCAGCCCGCCTCATGTTCAAGACTGATATTACCTAATTGGTCCGCAGTCGTACCGCGCACTATTGCTACGTCAGGAGGAGGAATCTTGTAGTAAAGATGTTCCTCTCCATCCATTTCTACATATTTCACCAAGTCTTCTTTGGTTGCAGTGTTTAGCTTGCCACCATCAATACGAGGATCAACGAATGTTCCAAGTCCTATACGACTCAACATCCCAGGATGACCACCGGCAACCCGACGCATTAATTGACTAAGTACCCCCTGTGGAAAGTTATAAGCCTCTACATCACCTGACAGGGCCAGACTAGCTATAGCGGGCGACATACCATAATGCCCCAGAATTACCCTCTTAATCATCCCTGACAAGGCTAACCTATCAGTGCCTGCCCCGGCTTGATCGCCCAGTCCGCTGGTATGTACGATAGTCAGATCAGATGGGTGCCCAGTGTTTTCATATCGTCTAGCAAGAGCTGCAATTGTAAAGTCAGGGACATTTATAGCCCCGTTACCACCAAGATATACAACATCACCATCTTGGATCACCTGTATAGCATCGTCAGCCGGACGTATCTTTGATTCAAACATCAGGACACATCCATCAGAGTACTAAATACTATCCTTTGATACCGGTTAGGGTAATTCCTTCAATAAATCTACGCTGCCCAAAGAAGAACATGATCACCATTGGAAGCGTAAACATAGTGGAGCATGCCATAAGCAAGTCCCACCTAGCACCATATAGAGTAAAGAATGTTCGCAAACCTATTGAAAGGGTATATCTGTCGTTATCACGAAGATATATGAGTGGACCAATAAAATCATTCCACGTGAATATCACTTCAAACAGAACAAGAGTCGTAATGGCCGGCTTCATTAATGGCAGGACAACACTCCAGAAAATTTGTAGTTCATTCGCTCCATCCACACGCGCAGCATCTGAAAGATCCATAGGTATCGTTCTGTAAAACTGCCTAAGCAAGAAAATATAAAAGGCATTGCCAAAAAACGAAGGAACGATTAACGGCAGTAATGTATTGAGCCAGCCAATTTGGTGAAACGCTATGTACATAGGAATCATGCGTACCTGAAAAGGCAGCATCATAGTGGCCAACACCAGTATAAAAACCTGATCACGATACGGCCAGTTCAATCTGGCAAAACCATAGGCGATAAATGTATTACTAATCAATGCTCCGATTGTCGACCAAACAACAAGAGCAAAGGAATTACCCAGATACGTCCAAAACGGTATCACCTCTAATACATCAGGGAAATTCATCCAGCGCGGGTTCACTGGCCACAGGTCTGGCGGAACCTTAAATATTTCGGATTGCTCCTTTAAGGAACTCATAAACAACCAGTACAAGGGCAATGCAAATATGATGCCAAAGCCAGCAAGAAACAGGTGTACACCGAACCTACCAAGAAGCTCCCTGCCTCTATCGGCTAAGCTTTTAGAGCGCCTAGTAACAACTACCGTTGACGTACTATTCATTTTCGTAATACACCCATCGTCGAGTACCTCTAAACACCACCAGGGTAAAGAACATTATGATCATAAACAGCAACCATGCTAAGGCTGAGGCATATCCCATACGTAGATTTTCAAATGCATGGAAATATAAATTCAGTCCGTAGAATAACGACGCATTAGCGGGGCCACCTTGGGTCATAATGTATGACTCGGCAAATGCTTGAAACGAAAATATCAATCCGACTACCACATTGAAAAGAATCACCGGGGTAAGAAGGGGTAAAGTTATATGTCGAAACACCGTTATAGGACCGGCCCCATCTATACGCGCCGCCTCATAAAGATGCCTGGGAATCTCTTGTAATCCAGCGAGGAATATAATGATCGCCCTACCACTCCCCCATATCGCCATAATCACCAATGCTGGCTTTACCCACGTAGTAGACCCAAGCCAATTGGGCCCTACTAATCCCATAGCCTCCAACAGGTAGTTCACAATACCGCGTTGAGGATTCAAAACCCATATCCAGATAAGGGACGAGGCCACCGTAGGTACAAGCACTGGGATAAAATAGATGAGCCTATAAGTAGCACGTGCCACAATTTTTCGATTGAGCAATGCTGCCAAAAATATATCTACAATAGTTCCAAAAATAACTAGTGTTATTGCAAAATAAAATGTGTTGCCAATCGACACCCAAAACACAATATCTTTGAAAAACATGAACTCATAGTTGTATAGGCCTATAAATTCAGCGTCCCTAACTATGTTGTAATTCGTAAATGAATACCATAGCGATGCGAAAAAAGGATATGCAGTGAACAGAAGAAAACCTAACACCCAGGGACCAACGAAAATCCCCGCCCACATCAAATTACTTCGATTTGTATTCATCTAAAACCAGCACCTTAGCCAATCGACCATAAAAACTTCGCCAATTACTTATAGAACTATCTTCATTGGCAATGTAATCACATAGCCCTATCAAAGCATCACCATAAAACCTTGGGGATAGATATAAACTTGCAATTGGGCCGGAGACTCCATCGCTGGAGACCTCCGACCCAATAAATTAAGCATTTATTGAAGCAGGGAGAAAATTACTTCGCTTTAGCATCAATGTCGGATTGAGTAGCCTTAGTGATGTCTGCAAGAGCAGCATCGACCGTCTTCTCACCGAGATATATCTGATCCTGAGCTGTACCAAGGGCTTTACGGAATACACCGTAGGAACCAAACGGAGGTAGCTTCCATGTATTCGGGAAGATATCCGTCAAAGCTACACCATTGTACGGGGAAGCCTTGTGGTAGAACGGAGTGTCAAGACTCTTTCTGATAGCCGGAACTGAGTCAGCAACAGTCTTACGCTCCATCTGCTTAGGACTAGTTAGGAATGAACTCCACGCCCATCCACCCTCGGCGTTCTTAGCACCGTTAGGGATGATGTACACGTTGGTGTTCAAGTCACTCGTTCGATATTTTTTCGAGCCAGAAGTCGGAATGGCTTGCCATTGCTTATTCTGCTTCGGTGCTTGCTTATCGATATCTGAAAACCACCAGCTGGACAAACCAGCCATACCTACAAGGTTGGTGTACAGCGGGCCATCAGAAGTGAAACGCCCAAAGCCGCCAGTACCGTATGTAGATTTCCAAGCAACTAATTCAGAACCTTTGTGGGTATCTGCGTAGCCCTTGTGCCAGTTCATCAAAGTCTTCATGTCGTCGGTAGAGGCATTAAATTTGCCCTTACCGTCGTACACGTCTTCACCGCCCCACACGGCTGCCCATGTGGTAGGTGCTGAGAACATACTGGGAGAAAAACCAAGCGTCTTAATCTTGCTTCCAGATTTCTTGTACAACTTGGCTCCGACTGCCTCAGCTTCCGCCAAAGTCTTAAAGTTTGCTGGGACAGTAACGCCCATTTCTTTAGCCAAATCTAAGTTTGTGTACAACAAAGCCACAATTCCGGATAGAGGCACGGCATGCCGCTTACCCTGGAATATGGTCTGTGCCACTGGGCCTGCCAAAAAGTCTTCAGGCTTCCAAGTTTTCGCATCGCGCTTTACCCACTTGTCTATAGCAGTTGTAGCGCCAGCTTCGGCGTGACCACCAAGTGCATGGTACCAGTTTCGAACAGCGTCCGGAGGGTTACCAGCAGCAACGGATGTCAGCAATTTAGGGTTAATCTGACCCCATGGCTGAATGACGTGCTTCACTTCATGGCTCGGGTTCCCAGCATTGAAAATGTCAATGATGGATCCGTATACACCACCCACTTTACCGTGGGTTTTTGGGTCAAATCCTGACCACAGCTCAACGGTTTGTCGGTTCAACTGACTTGCAGCCACTTCAACCTTCTTAACCTTCTCGACGACGATGGCGTCAGTTCGAGCTGCGTTCACACCCAATTGCTTCTCGACCTCGACGATCTTCTCGACCTCGACGATCTTTTCTACAGGAACCTCAACGATCTTTTCAACCGTTTTGGTTTCACCGCAACCCGCAAGGGACGCCGCGCCTACAACACCAAAAGTGCCGAGTAATCCGCCTTTGACGACCTTACGTCTGCTGACGTTTCCGAGTTTCATCTCCTACTTTTTCTCCTTCAACGGTTGGTAAGTAAGGAACTCCCCAATTAAATTGAACATATCGAGAAACTTCAATCTGATTCGCCCTCAACGATGACGAGAACCAAACCTAGCGTCCCCCTAACGCTCTTACTTCGGACTCTAATGCTACCATCAACACCAATCCTATGGCAATTCACTGCGCTACTTATTACCTTAGTACTTAGGGAACATCACCATATTTGGCAACTCTCTTCCAACTCCAGCTCAGAATTTACTAAGACCAGTTTCAGTGTTTTGGTGCTAGTGAGACTCATGATCATTCTCAGGAACCTCTGCAACCAAAGCACCTATAGTCAGCACCATGCCCGCTATAGACCCAGCATTCTCCAAAACGGACCGAACAACCTTCGCAGGATCAATTATTGCTACATCATCGTCCAACATGTCGACATATTGCTCAGATATAACATCAAACCCTATCGTCTTGCTGCCTTCTTCAACCTGCCTCCGTTTTACGTCTCCCACTACAACATCCCCATTAAACCCAGCATTACGTGCAATTTGCTTGATGGGTTCCTCCAGTGCAGCAATCACCGATCGATACCCGGTACTTTCATCACCATCTAACAAATCGGAGTCAAGACCTTCAGCCGCTACCAGTAGTGTAACTCCGCCGCCGGGAACTATACCTTCTTCAACAGCTGCCCTGGTGGCAGCTACAGCGTCTTCCACTCTGAAAGCCTTTTCTCTCACCTCAGTCTCCGTTGCTCCACCAACTCTCAATATAGCCACACCTCCAGATAATTTACCAAGGCGGCTCTCTAACCTTTCCCGGTCATGCTGCAATGGGGTCTCTTTAATCTGTGAAGCTACCTGGTTGACTCTAAACGCTACTTGTTCGTCAGAACCGTGCCCGCCGACCAAAGTAGCCGACTCCCGATCCACTACCACTCTTCGACAACGACCCAAATCATCAATCGTCACAGAAACCAAGTCCCTTCCTACTCGGTCCGAAATCACAACCCCTCCAGTCAGCGCGGCAATATCTTCAAGAACCTCGTCCCTAGCATCACCCCATTCGGGGGATTCAATTGCAACACAGCCAATGTTGCCTTGCATCTTGTTCATCACCAATGTGGCCATAGCCTCGTCAGCTATAGCATCACCCATCACTAGCAAGGAATCAGCCCCGTTAGCTTTCACCACCTCCAATACCGGCAGAATATCGGCAACCGAGGATATTTGTGCATCACTGATAAGAAGGAAACAATCATCCAATTCAGCCTGCATACGCTCTTCGCTAGTAATGAAATAGGGAGACAAGAATCCACTGTCGATACGAATTCCATCAACGTATTCGATTTCCAGGTTCAATCCAGTGGATTCCTCAACGCTGACAGCTCCATTAGGGCCAACCTTGTCTATAGCTTCCCCGACTAAGTCTCCTATTGCCTGTTCGGCAGCAGAAATAGTGGCTACACTCTTAATTTCCTCCAAACTTTTAACAGGTACTGCCTGATCCTCGACAAGCTTAATAGCATCCGTTATCGCCCTCTGCACACCAAGCCTGATGAGCATAGGATTAGCACCAGCTGCAATGTTTCTAAGACCCTGCTGCAGAATTGCCTGAGCCATAACCACAGACGTGGTTGTACCATCCCCTGCCACTATATTCGTCTGATTGGCCACCTCCTTGAAAACCTGTGCTCCCATATCCTCAAAAACATCCTCAAGTTCTACATGACGGGCTACTGTCACACCATCGTGTGTAATAGTTGGTGCAGCATAACGCCGACCCAGGGCAACGTTTCGCCCCTTAGGACCAAGTGTAGATTTGACCGCTTCGGCTAATTTATCGATACCATTCATCGCAAGGCGCCGAGCATCTTGCCCATGAATAATCTCTTTAGGCATTAATATAAGTCCCCATTCGTCCGCTCCTCATTTATACGAGCTGGCAAATACCTTACAACAGGGCGACAATATTCAGCAGCTAATTCCTTAAACAATACATAGTTGATTCCTCATATCTTTACGGCATGACCAATCCTGCAGAAACAAGATTCGTTTGCCCCTCACGGCCTACTCAGGAAGAACGTAATTCCTTCAACATTTCCGACAATGTTTCCACAAAAAAGTATTCTCCCCACATCACACTCTCGTTCACTCCAAGCCCATTGTTTTCATGATATGTCCCATGCAGCAGAATGCCATCCCAATTAGGATCATCGATCGCGAGAAACCCCTTACCTGTCAGCGTGTCCATGATACGAAAAGCAATTTCCTTGTAAGAATCAATTTTGGAATGACTTTGAGTCAATCGCGCAAGCCGCCAAAACCCCCCTGCAGCTATGGCGGCAGCCGAACTCTCATGCAAATTTGCAGGTGACGGCTCGTCCCAATCGTTCGGTGGGATGCCATGGCCAGGCGTTCGCTCTAGATAAAAGTCTGCACATTGCTCTGCTGTTGCGAGAAATCTTTCATCGTGAGTAAAAGAATATGCGGTCCCAAATCCATATATGGCCCACGCTTGGCCCCGTGCCCAAGACGAATCGGAACGCCAACCCTGATGGGTACCTTCTCGCAGAAATTCCCCTGCATCAGAAAATATACCTTCATGCGCGGTGCTACCATCACCTCGAACCAAGTACCTTCGTGTCGTCATACAATGCTGCAATGCTATATTTTGCAGATCTTGATCACCATCCTCGGCTGCCGCATAGAAAATGATGCCAACATTCATCATGATGTCGATAAACGTGGAGTTTTTGCCGATAAATGAAGCTAGATATCTACCGCTTTCCTGAAATCTTAGGGCTTGCGTTCTGCCAGCCTGCAGAACCACTTCTTTGGCCTCATAATCACCTAAAAGATCAAACCATCGCTTCCAACTCGACCAGAACAAAAAGCCGAGGTCGTGAACGTCACGATCATATTCACGACCGATAATCAATTTTGAGTAATCTATAGCCTTGTTTTTCCAAGAGGCATCCTGAGTCATCTCATAAAATAGCCACATCATTCCAGCAGGAAACCCATCACACCAGTTGGTCCAAGAATCTCCCTGATGGTCCCATTTCCCCTGTTCTGTATAACAGGGTCTAAGGTTAGGATGTTCATTAGTCAGCTTCAAGACTTGCCGCTGAGCAAAACCTAGAGCTTTTTCATACTGATCAATTCGCAAAACACCCTCCGTCTTGCTCTGAATCCTTGCCGATATAACATGCACTAGTGATGAGCAGACATTATCCATTATCCTCTTTCCAGTAGATTTATGGCAACACACCGTTTGAACACATTTGATATTCGTAAATATCCGTCATTTGCACGGGAAATAGAATCGTGAGGAACTATTCGTATGAACGTTAATTGGCAAGGGGTTTACCCCGCCGCAACTACCGGTTTTGACAGTGATGAAAACCTCGACTTACAAGAGACCGCCAAGCATTTTGACTACCTGATCCAATCAGGCGTACACGGTCTAGTAGCACTTGGCACCGTCGGTGAAAACACTGCTCTTACCCAACATGAAAAGATGATGGTTGTTGAAACGGCCGTCGACACGAGCAATCAGCGAGTGCCTGTTCTGATAGGAGTCGCCGAAAACTCTACGCGAGAAGCTGCCAATTTCGCCGCTTCATGTGAATCTGCGGGAGTGGACGGACTTATGGTGTTACCGGGCATGGTATACAAGGCTGATGCTAAAGAAACAATGGATCACTTCCGCTTAGTAGCCAACGCATCTGAGTTACCAATACTGATATACAACAATCCAGTTGCATATGGGGTCGATCTAAAGCCAGAACATTTTTCACAGCTGGCAGACGTTGAAACATTGGTCGCGATAAAAGAATCTTCCGAAGACGTGCGTAGAATTACGGACATATATAACGCAGTCGGTGAAAGATATACAATCTTTGCCGGCGTAGATGACTTAGCTTTGGAAGCGGCTATGCTCGGCGCTAAAGGATGGGTAGCCGGCCTAGTTAACGCCTTCCCAACAGAATCAGTTTTACTATGGGAACTAGCAATGTCCGGATCGTGGGAGGAAGCAAGACAGATTTATCGATGGTTCAGCCCACTTCTCCACTTGGATACTCACATCAAGCTAGTGCAGTACATAAAACTGACTATGGCCGAAGTAGGATTAGGCTCTGAGACAGTACGCGCCCCCAGAAGACCGATAAAAGGGGAGGAACGCTCTGAGATAATGAACATTATTCGCGCGGCCATTAAATCAAGACCCAACGTCGATAGGACTCTGACATAGGAACAGATTCAATAATGAAGCCATATCAAGAAGTAAGAGTCATAGACTCACACACCGCAGGCGAGCCCACCCGCATTGTGATTTCCGGAGGCCCCAACTTGGGAAATGGACCATTATCAACCCGCCGAGCGAAATTTCAGTCGGACTTTGATTGGTTCAGATCAGCAACTATGAATGAACCTAGAGGATCCGAAGTGATTGTCGGGGGTTTGTTATGTGAACCATACTTCGACGACTGTGTCGCCGGAGTCATATTTTTTAACAACGTGGGATACATCGGAATGTGCGGACACGGGACTATAGGACTCATCTCAACGCTCGCCTTCCTAGGTGAAATACAACCAGGCGTCCATCAAATTGATACCCCTGTCGGCGTTGTTAAAGCAGAATTACTCGCATCCGGTGAAGTCACTGTGATCAATGTACCCTCGTACTGCCATCGTAACAATGTAGAGGTCGAGCTTGATAATGGAGAAATAGTTACTGGAGACATCTCTTGGGGCGGCAACTGGTTTTTTTTGGTTGAAGCTCCAGAATTCGATTATTCGATTGCTGGTATTCCATCCCTAACTACCTATGCCAAACAAATCCGCAAAGCAATTGATAATTCGGGTATCACAGGACGCAATAATCAACGAATAGACCACATAGAGCTATTTGCCCCTCCACACTCCAACGACTCACACAGCCGCAACTTTGTCCTATGCCCTGGAGGGGCTTACGACAGATCCCCCTGTGGAACAGGAACAAGCGCAAAAATTGCAACTCTATACGAGAGTGGACAGATCAGAGAAGGCGAACTTTGGAGGCAAGAAAGCATTATCGGCAGCACTTTTGACGCCAGGGTAAATCTGGTTAATGGCCAAATCATTCCCTCCATTACCGGGACTGCCTTTGTCACTGCTGACTCCAAGTTGATTCTGGATCCTAGAGACCCATACGTCCACGGCATAGCTAGTTCAACATGTTTAACCAGCCCATAACAAGATGACTATGATATATCCGCCTATACATCAACAATCGATGAGAGAGGGCAGGACGTACAATGCAATCGCGATTAAGGAAGCGATAGATCGCATCGCTTGGGCCAACATCACCGCACGCAGGCCGGGACCGTAGGAACTTGGACATGTCGAGGGCCTACACTTCGTCGATCTGAAGCGATTGGCAAAAGTCTCGAGGTTTACATCCGGTGCCCCAATGGTTCATTGAGGCTGAATAGATGGGGGTAAGACAGGTAGGGTAGACCAAAACCAGAGCCACATCTGACGTGGGGCCTGTAAAATGGTTTGCGAAAAGCGACATCGGTGTTTTACATCAATTTGCTATACGGCATTTGAAACTGTACTAGGTGGCGCGCCCGGAGGGATTCGAACCCCCGACCCCTGGTTCCGAAGACCAGTGCTCTATCCGCTGAGCTACGAACGCAATAAAACTCTCTCAGATTGATACAACATGCAGACAGATCTGCCGCCGCATATTATCGCATTGCCAAAATACTGCAGACCACTTCTTTCTTACTTATTGGATCTCAACCTTTTGCTACGCCAATTTGAAATCCCACACTATAAGGTTAGAAAACGGTATATCGAACTGATTTAGAAAGATTTAGCAAATAAACACCTAGCCATAATCAACAGCGCTGTTATACTCGTCCACTGTGCGGTAACGATCTGCATACTGCATACTGCAATTTTGTATAAACGGTAACGTATAGATCATTGAATTCGTAGGTAGTTTTGCCCTCAGAAAATCGACTACAAAAACAGCGTGAAAGAGCAAAAGAAGTTCGCAAAGAAGTTCGTCGCCGCGATAGAAATCGCGAAGCGCGAACAGCAACGCGAACGTTAGTAAAAAGTGCACAAGTCGCAATATCCTCTGGAGACACAGATGAGGCTCTACAAGCGGTAAGGGTAGCCTCTATTAGGTTGGATACCGCAGCAGCAAAAGGCGTGATCCATAGAAACAATGCTGGACGTCGAAAATCTAGACTCCAAAAAGCTTTGAACAAGATGGCCCCAGCATCGAAAAATGCATCAAAGACTAAATCATCTAAAAAGAGTGTCACAAAAGCTAAGTCCAAAGCCGGGGCCAAGCCGAAGGCCAAGGCGAAAGCCAAGGCGAAAGCCAAAAGTAAATCACGGGCAAAGGCGAAAACTTCGTCAAGAAAATCTAGCTAACACAGACTCATCTGAATGCTCTATAACAGAGCCTTACTGTAAGTGCGGCAAGGGCAGCATCAATTCCACCATACTGTAATTGCCCTGTTTTGTTTTGATAGTCCACATCTAATAAAGCTTCCAGCATGCTCTCTGCATCCTGATCTGCCAAATTGCTTGCTTGCCTTAATATTTTGTTAGCCAACCATGGTGGCACTCCAAGGGCTTTGGAAACATGAGCTTCCGGCTTTGGTTTGTCAATCAACGATCTTGCTACAACTAAACGCCTCAACATCCCCGCTAATATCGACATCAGATATTGTGCTTGCTCTCCCTGATCCAAAGCAGCTTCAAGCATACGCAGAGCCTGTCCGGTCTTACAATCTGTTATAGCATCCAAGTAATCCCATACAACCTGTTCTGCCGGGTGCAAATCTATGGAATCCACATCACTTATAGTCACTTGTCCCTTGAACCCCTTCAGGGCAGCTATCTTTTCGACCTCTCGCTCAATAGAGCCACCATCAAGTGCAGTTTTGTTTAGTAGATAATTGGCAACTTCGTAGCCAATTCGAACACCTTGTGTTTGAGCTATTTCCATTATCCAATCTGCAGCACCAGTGTCACGTCCTGCCCTAGTAAACGACTCCAATATATCAACACGTATATATTTGTTTTGCATAGCTCTGAAATCTGTGCACAGGCGTTTTCTCTGTTGATTAGTCATCCCATCCACGTAAAAAACTACTACAACAAGGGCATGCTCCGGTACAAATTCAGAATATGATCTCAACCATTTAACCATGGCCGTTTTTTGGGATCCGGTTACGGGAGCGCCCTTGACCAGTACACGCCGTCTATTCCCTCCAAATGACAGAGCAGATGCGGCTTCCTCTATTTCAGCTAGTTCTATCTCGCTAGCATCCAACCGGATAAAATCCAGATCAGCAGGATCAGATCGCCCAATAATTTGCCTAACTTTTCGATCGGTACGCGAGTCTCGCTCGCCCACTACTACACTAAGCAATAAAGAATCCTATCTGGGAAATGAAATAGTCAGTCAAGTGTCTGATTTTGTCAATAATCATCCAGGCAGACTACACACTGCGATCCAAACACCTAGAATTAATTCGATTTAATAACCGATGTCGTAACTTAGTAGACGGGCATTTAGCAGAGATACAATGCCTA
>CAJWLF010000014.1 GCA_913043205.1 uncultured Chloroflexota bacterium
CAAATATTTCCTCCGTTACTCATCAACTGCTAGCTGAAGCCAGTATGCGCGGGTACCAAAATGAAAACAGTTCTGCGGTAGCCAAACTGTATGAGGAATCAGCCGGGGTTGAATTAGGCAACGATTAGAATCTCAAAATCTATTCTGCTGAGCTACGCCCAGCGGTGATCAAATCGCAAGCCACTTCGAAGGCTGCAGTCATAGCACCATCATCTGCGTTACCCTGCCCCGCAATATCAAAGGCAGTCCCATGAGCAGGAGTTGTTATCGGAAATGGTAGCCCTCCATGCACCGTAACACCACGGTCAAAACCCATCAGTTTTAAAGCAATCTGTCCTTGGTCATGATACATCGCTACGACCCCATCAACCTCGCCAGCTCGAGCCTTCAGGAAAATCGTATCCGATGGCATCGGTCCACATACATCAATCCCAGACGACCTTAATTTAGCTAAAGCAGGATGAATTATTTCGATCTCCTCATCACCAAAACTACCACCCTCTCCGGCATGCGGGTTCAAAGCCGCAACAGCTATTCGAGGGCTATCTATACCAGATGCTTTCAGTGTCTTATTCAACAGCAGTACCGCTTTGCAGATCCCCTCCTCAGTAACTGAGCAAGCCACATCCCGCAGAGCCATATGACTTGTCACACGACTCACCCATAACCCATCCAGAGTATTCAGTTCTGTTACAAAGCCATTAACCTTCAGTTTTTCTGCCATGTAATGCAGTTCATCAGCGTGTCCCAATCCAGCCATGTGCATAGCTTCTTTGTTAAACGGAGCAAACACCAGACCATCAATAATGCTGTCCTGTAACAAGCCAAGGCTCACATCTAAGGTGGCTATTACCGATCGACCAGATGCCTTGGTAGATTTGCCGATATCAACTTCGTAAGGCTGAATACTTTCCGTGGGATACCAGGGCAGGCCTGATTTTCCCTGCCAATCATCGAATTCGAGATTACATTCTTCCAATTTAATTTCGACTGTTGCCTGCTTTGCCCCCTTCATAAACACGTGCCTGTCCCCCACCAACAAAACATCGGCTTGATTCAGTATTTCTTCATTGGCAGAAATCCTGGCAACAAGTTCAGGACCAATACCACTAGGATCCCCTGGGATGATTGCTAAACGCGGCTTCAAATTAGCACCTCCTACAGAATCTGATATGCAATACCGAACTAAATGCAGAAATTCTTACAATCAAAGATAAATAAAGCTTCGATAAGTAGCCGAAACTACTTAAGGAACTATAGTCTGTACTTAAATACTGTGGATGCCAATGGCAAATCGATAATTACATAGCAGGAAGTGTGTTTTGAAAATAACCAACATCAAGGTGGAAATGTTCGAGTGGACTTCGGAAGGATGGCAGACAGGCGAAGGAATAGCGTTTGGTGACACTCGCCAATTAGGTGTTGTAGCAGTGGAAACGGATGAAGGGATTACGGGACATTCGTTCTTAGGGTCTTCAAGTGTAGGGGCCGAACACTTTACCCCAGGGTTGATCCAGTTCCTTAAACCCATGCTCATGGGTGCCAACCCACAAGAGATCGGTGCACTATGGGGGTCAATGTGGCATACGAGAAAACGTGTTTCCCCGTATGCTATCGGCGCTTTAGACATATGCCTATGGGACATAAATGGGAAAATTTCAGAGCAGCCAGTACACAGGCTACTAGGTACCTGCAAAAACTCTGTTCCTGTCTATTCAAGCACTGCTCACCACGAAACCAATGAAGCTTATGTTGAAGAAGCCTTACGGATGAAACACAGCGGACTAACTGCCCACAAGATTCATCCACATGGCGATCCGATAAAAGACGTTGAGCTTTGCCAGGATATAAGGGAAGCAGTAGGCGATGATATAACACTAATGCTGGATGCAATGTGGGCTTATCGTTACGCAGATGCACTTCAAGTTGGTCGCGCAATCGAAGCTCTAAATTTTTATTGGTATGAAGACCCTCTTGCACAGGAAGATATCTACAATTACAAAAAATTACATCAGAAGCTTGATATTCAACTAATGTCCACCGAATATCTACCAGGTCAGTTCTACAGCATGGCTGAATGGGTCACTGAATACGCTACAGATATTTTGAGAGGCGACGTAGCTATTACTGGAGGCATTACCCCATTAATTCGACTCGGCCACCTCGCCGAGGCATTCAACATGCAATGTGAGATCCACCACGGTGGTAACTCCCTCAATAATGTAGCCAATCTCCATGTAACTATGGCCATACCAAACTGTGAATTCTTTGAATTCTTCCCATGTACGGGCGCAAATATGTTCGGACTAGTGGACGATATTGAGTGGGATAATGAGGGTATGGTGCATGCGCCAACCAAACCTGGACTCGGCTATCAAATAGATTGGGATCTTCTGAAAAGCACTCAATTAGGAACAATAGAATAGGTCCGGGTTGGATAATTCGGCAAAGGCTGCTGCTAGCTTCCACTCTAACGGGGCTTGCAGACCTCGAATCTAAACTTGCGTTCAACTCGGGTTGGAATGCTAACTTAGAACATCCCATCAACCTTGCCTTTCCAAACCAATCAGGTAGTTCCAAGCACCAAATCAGGTAAGGACCACTCAATACTAATCGTTCAAGAGTTCTAGTCAACGCATTAGATGTATAGAGATGTACACCATAAAATGATATTAGCCTCCAATAGTCCATGAGATGAGTAAATGTCAGAAGATCTTGGTTACGATACAGTCACAGCACTGGCAGAATCTGATGCTACAGGAAAGATAGCTGATATCTTTTCTGACATCCGGCACACGATGCAAATCCCGATTCTCACATCAATATGGCGTGTTCTTGCTGATTCAGAAACAGACCTAGATTTGACCTGGAAAGCGGTGAAGCCACTTTACGCAACAGGGCAACCAGAAGCTGGATTAGCTCGTTTGCGATCGGAGGCTAAATTCCCAGTGCTAGAGCCAGTTTCGTTGAGTGAGATCGACGCTATCGGTATGCCATCCGAAGAATTTCAAAGCGCCAAAGCAGTTCTTGCCGCGTACAACCGATCCAACAGCTTGAATCTCATTACACTAACTGCTTTATTGACCGATCAACCCGAAGAACATGTTGAATATCCGTCTATAAAAACAGCCTTTGTGCCCAACCCTCTTCCAAAGTTGTTACCTCGTGATGAAATTTCGGATTCCGTTTGGGAAACAGTGTTACAGATCAATACTCATGGCACAAAACATAACCACCCATCATTAGCAACAATTTTCAGACACTTGGCATACTGGCCTAATCTGCTTTCACTTATGGAATCGCGTCTCGCAAACGCACAGAAACCAGCCGCTATTCCCACTGGGGCCGACAGCGTCGCTAACATCGCAATGGAAGAGGGTTACCGACTGTCATCACTACGTGACGATGCTGCTCTTAGCAAAATGTCAGTTCATTCATACAACACCATCGAAAACTACGTCGATGGTCCCTTCAAAGTCGCCCGAATAGTAAACATAGGTACAGCATTAATTCGCTCATTAGGCGAGTATTGACATAAATAAGACGTAATTTGTTCCTAAAATATATATTCTCTACTGTTGTCGAAAAAGCAAACATCTTAAACTGCGTTTAAGATCATGTAGTCTTTCGAGGAGTTTGAAATTGGTTAGTGTTTTGTTTGCCCTAATCGTATTTGCCGCCGGTGGAGTGGTAGTAGCAGTGCGGGTGGCAATGCAAATGGGCAGATATATAGAGTCGCTAGAAGTCGAATTATTAGTAAGAACAGGCAGACCAACCACAAAGAATTTCGCTGTATTTCGTCCCCGTTGATTGATGCAAATTAGATTAACGATTCATACAGTTTGCGATCTATCGACTGCTATCGACACGAATAAATGTTTAATACAGACGTCAAATAGTATCAATAGGTTGATTCACACATTTTTCTACGTCACTGTAATACTGCTATCATTAGTATATTATATGCAGTATATAGTAGCCTTGATGTATACACAGAGTGAAGTACCTTCGTATGAAGTATGCGAAATCCGAACACTTACTAAATAAACAAATCTCCCCCCTGCAGACAGGCCAGCCAGTCTTTGCGAAATACGAAATAGTTGGAGGGAACGAAGACACGAACTTTCTTGATTGTATTGCTCCCAGTGATCTCAAATCCGAACCAATCTTCTGGTATGAGCCTACAAACCGAGACTTTGTTGAAATTTGCTCCGACTTAGCAAAGTGCGCCGATATCAATTTGGCATGGTTGGCACATCCAGGAAGTACCAAGACGTCCGGATATCAATCCACCGTTCAAACTCTATTACGGTTAGCAAAGAAATGGGGAAGCTTAGGATTTGACAACCAAATGAAGGAAAGCAAGCAGGCAGATCAGATTAATATGTTGAATTCAATTTGGCCAGATTATGCCAAAAACATCCCAGCGTCTCACGATCCTGCAATCTGGATTACGGGACATGCTCGAAATGTAGATTTCATTCTGGAGTGTCTAGCGGTAGCAGCTAGAAGCTGGACTTATGACAATATTGAATTAAATCAACAATTGGCTCATCTCTTGTTCCGCTTTGAAACAGGGATATCCCTCCCATTATCCACCTTCGACACACACGATTCATGGAACGTCAGAAACGCTCACTTTCTACGATTAGACAACACTATCCCTGCCCCCACTTATAACTATGCCGATGGTGTGCAGATTCGGAATGGACTAACCATCCCTCTCGACTTTGAAGACCCGGAAGACCAAGCTCTCATGCTTATTAGACACATTATTGACAGCAATTTGGCCACAGCGCAAGTGACAGCTAGGGGAATTCGTTACACCAGCCTCATGCAAACAATTTATAGTCACTTAGCAGGGATATACAGTGATGCCGTTGACAATATGTGGTGGGGGCCGGAAAAACCGGATAAGACTTGGGTGCGCCACTGCCATGAGTGCTCACACGTATTTGTTTCCGTATCGCGTCGACAGAAATTCTGCCCATCTTTGATACGCGGTGCCCGATCTACCTGTAACAACACATTCAACAAACGCAGAACCCGCGCAAGAAATAGAAAAGAGACCAGTTAAAATCATCTTTTATTTCTTGCAATTACGAACGATAGAATCTACGTTCGCTAACCAGTTGAATGGTGAAGTGAGAAAACCGGTTGAGCCTTCCTTTTCGATTCACTTTGGCTTCAACCCGTCTAAATAGATCCGTGGTCAATCATGTTTAGCTAGTTGGAATCCAATCTAGCTATGATGTCTTGTGGCATTCGAACACTGTTACTTATTGTTGGAAAATCTTTCTGTCGAACAGCCTCAATGTACTGCTCAGCGATGTACGTAGTGGCCTTGGCCGAGTCACCAAAGCGCTTTGAATGTCGTGGAAGAAAATCAAGATTCCATCCTGCGATATCATGTAATACTTGGATCTCCCCGTCACAGTCGGGCCCGGCACCTATTCCGATTGTTGGTATGGAAAGTCGTTCGGTGACAAGCTTACCTAGTTCATGTGGAATGGCCTCGATCACAATTGCGAATGCTCCGGCTGCTTCCAACGCGAGGGCGTCATCCAGTAATGCCCGAGCAGTATTGTAGTCACGGGCTTGCGCTTTGAAACCACCGAGTTGGTGGACCGATTGTGGTGTTAAACCTAGGTGCCCCATCACTGGTACACCGGCTGCCACAATTGTCCGAACACGATTTTCAACAGCCCTTCCGCCTTCCAATTTGACGGCCTGCACTTGGCCTCTCTGAATAATCCTGCGAGAGTTGTGCAGTGCCTGTGAATCAGATGCTTGGAAGCTCAGAAATGGCAAATCGGCGATTAGAAGTGTATCGGGTGCCCCACGAGCTACGGCTCTTGCGTGGTGAACAATATCATTCACCGTCACTTGAGTCACTGAATCATAACCTAGAACATTCGTTCCAACGCTGTCTCCAATTAAGATGGCGTCGATTTCAGCAGCCTCGAGAGCCCGGGCAGTCGGCGCATCATAAGAAGTTAACAATGCGAGCTTCTTGCCTGAAGACTTACGGGCACGAAACTCAGTAATTGTCATGGCCATGGGCCCTACCACCTATCATCATGTTATGTCTGCATTCTCTACCGAACTACCAATATCAACGTGTCAGTCAAAAAAGCTTAGCAGAGTAACATTCGAGGACAGCAAATTAGCGCATCTCCCGAATGTTCAATGTTTGTTCATTTTCAAGAGGAATAGAGAGGCTTCTAAACCAATGTTTTAATTTGCGTGGCAGGGACGGTGGTAGGGATAACGAGTTATTTACCTGTTTTCAGGCGTGATGCAGAGACTAATAATCAGGTCTGTTTTGCGATTTTGAACCTGTGGCGGAGACGCATGCGAGTAGAACGCACCTGCCCTCTTCATAAGACGGCACATCGGATTTGAAGTCCGTTCAAAGGGGCTTTTTACTGCACCGTGCTGCACTGTAAAGGCCCTCTTCCCCTGTAGCTCTACCCCTTAGGATCAGTAGTGCACTGTCGTTGCACCCGACTGCACTGCTCAAAGTTGGGGCAAAAGTTGGGGCAAAGCCCTAGGTCTATAGAAATTCGGGTAAAGGGTTTAACCAGATCGCCGCTCGGGCTATATATCTAGCTTAGGTGTCGAGAAAGCAAAACCAAAAACAGGGCACCCCCCAAAAACAAAATTAGGTCTAAAATAGCTTTACAGATGTCCAGCAGGGATGGCAGATAGATGACGTTATATAAAGTTTCAAAACAAGGTCTTTCCGAAGTCAATAGGGATAGGTTTGCTACTGAGCTTGAGATACAACAGCTGGTAGAAACCAACGTCGATTCCATATTTAACCTAGAGTTGATCTCTAGCGAATTTATGATCGGTGACTTTCGCTTGGACTCCCTCTGTTGGGATGAAGAAGCAAAAGCCTTTGTGGTTATCGAGTACAAGCGTGGTAGTAGCTACTCTGTGATTGACCAAGGTTATTCATATTTATCGACCATGCTGAATAACAAAGCGGAGTTTATTCTTGAGTACAACGAGAAAATGGACACTTCGCTAAAACGCAACCAAGTTGATTGGACTCAATCAAGAGTCATATTTGTAGCTCCAACATTTAATTCCTATCAGAAGAACAGCGTTAACTTTAAGGACGTGCCTTTTGAGCTTTGGGAGATTAAGAGGTTTGACGGAGACCTTGTCTCACTTGAGCAGCATGTTTCCAGTTCCAGTGAAAGTATTGCCGCAGTAGAGCGTGGTAGCACGGCTGTCTCTAAAGTCAGCGCAGAGGTAAAACAATACGATGAAAGCTATCACTTGGAAAAGACTAGCGACCAAATTAAGCAGCTGTGGAGTGAGCTATGTTTACGCCTAAATGAACTCGAAGGTACAACCCTGTCATTTAGAAAGCGAGCGATCAGTCTAAAGACAGAGAACAACACTGTGGTTGTGAGTTTCAATCTTAGGAAGTCCTATATCAGGACTAGTATCCATAGAGGAAGTATTTATCCTGACGGTACTAAAACAGGGCAGTACGGTTGGTTCACCTTGGATGATCCTAAGGGTGTGTGCCACGAAACTAAAAAATGGTACATGAACTCGCATGACATCGTTTATTACCGCTTTGAGATAAAGACTGTAGAAGAGATCGATTACACAATGCTGTTGATAAACCAAAAACACCGATCTGTTTTGAGTTAAGAATTACCTTGAGCAGGGGCAATGAGAGTTTCTAAAGACGAATATATCCTGAGAAACCTCTCGAAAATCAGGCATAAAAAATGGGAACTGTTTGTTATTACCAGAATAATTCATTTACTTAATGATCCCGATATTGAATTTGTCTGTCAGCAACTAATTAGATCTCGAAATGGAAAGCGTTATTTGACGGACTTATGTTTTCCATCGCTCAAGCTTTACTATGAAATTGATGAGCTTCAGCATGCCTCAGAACCCCACCGAATAACTGATCAAATTCGGCAAAGAGAAATAGTCGATGCGACAGATTTCATCGAAAAGCGAATACAGGTCTACGACACACATCGCAAGGATCGGGATTTAGATCAGATAACCAAAGAAGTCGATCAGTTTGTTGCGTATGTAAGACGACGAAAAGAAGAGCTTGTGTCAGAAGGTGAATTTACACCATGGAATTACGAGACTAGATTCGACCCAGCTACGCACATCAAAAGAGGCTTCATCGATGTAAAAGATAATGTCATGTTTCTTAACCATCGAGATGCAATGAGGTGTTTTGGATATGAGGGTGGGCACTTTCAGAGGGCGTTTTGGAGGATCCCTAACAGTAACAACAAAGCAATTTGGTTCCCAAAGCTCTATGAAAATAACGAATGGATTAATTACCTTAGTGACGATTCCAAGAAGATATTTATGAAGGAAAAGACGGGTGCAAACTTGGACACCCTCTTAGGGCCGCAAGAAGAGTGGGAAGCGTTAGTTTTTGCCCACTACAAAGACCATTTGGGACAGATCGTGTACAAGTTTCTCGGTGAATTCCATGATTCTTTGGAAGAATCCACTTGTTATGAGAGAGTGTTTGTCAGGCGGAAATCAAAGGTTAATCTCGGGGAGTTTTAGGGCGATGCGTGGAGATTGAGGGTATACCCCCCAAAAAACAAAAAGTCCTTAAAATAGCTTTACAGATGTCGAGCTTTAGGGGGTTGGTATCTTGAGCAGCACAGATCAGCTTATCGTTTTTGGAGTTATGGTAGTTGCGATTCTCTCCTTTTTTTTGCCCCTCGTTTTGCTAAAAGGGAAACGTGAAAAAGAAGAAGAAGAAGAGCGTCGTAAAAAAGAAGAAGAAGAGCGTATTGAATTATGCGACGCTACCATTCACATCCGTCAAGAATCTCAACTATGGAAATGTACTAATTGCGGTGCAGAGATGGCTAACGCCAGAAAGTTTTGCACCCAGTGTGGTACCAAACGATTTATCTCTCCAGTGCGACCAATCGAATGTCAAAATTGCAATGCGCCCCTAGATCCAAAATGGGACTTTTGTGGAGACTGTGGCGAAACGATAGGCATGATTAATCCTGATGAGAAACCCCCTTCACCTAATCCGATAAGTGATCCTTTTGTCAGTCAGCAAACAGGACAAAGTAGTTCAGCAACAACACCAGTAGCAACTCAAAGCAAAGAAGGTCGTCCGAGTGCTTTTTATGCCCTTTGGTTTGGGGTTGTTGGTGGGGTTGTAGCATTAGCTGTCACCCAAAATCCAAACTTGCCTGCTGGTCAATTACCAGTGCTGGATGGAATCGTGGGGTTTGCGCTTTGGTTTTTTGTTTCGTGGGGGATCATTGCTGCAATTAGGGCGATGCGTGGAGATTGAAAAACATTGATGTTTTAGTGTGAGAAAACTTTTACTAACAATAGCAATCGCAATGTTAATTGTTGGCTGTGGTGAGCCAGCTGAAACTGCTGAATTAAAAATAGAGGTGGAGAGGCTGGAACTACAGCTGAAGAAGCAAGAATTGGAAGAGAAGATTAAGCCTACGGCTGTTCCTGCCCAAGTCGTCACTTCTGCCCCCACTCCTGCCCCTATCCCTACTCCTACTTCTGCCCCTACCCTTACTCCTACTTCTGCCCCTACCCTTACTCCGACTTCTGCCCCCACTCCTACTATTACTCCTACGCCAGTACCAGAACGGTCTTTTGCTCAAGTAGTTAAAGAACTTGAAAAAGCGGTTGTGCTTATTGATGTAGTTACGGCTGATGAGACAGCCTGTGGATCAGGAGTATTGGTGTCCTCCAAGCTAGGGAAAAATGCAGATAGTCTAGTCCTCACCAACTATCACGTTGTGGAAGATGCTGTATCCGTTGAAATTAAAACAGTTGATGGCCTGTCTGCCTCAGCGGAAATAATCGCTATTGAACAGGAGCGTGACTTAGCTCTTTTGCAATTTGATCCTTTGCGTGTAAAGGGCGTACGCTGGGCGGTGGATTCATTTCTGGCTGCGGCCCGTGAGGTAGCACCCGTTTGGGATTATTCCTCCCGTGGGCGGACCCTGCCGTTAGGCACCGAGGTGGCGGTATTGGGATACCCATCATGCGGTGCGAATTTAAGTCTAACTGTCACGAAGGGCATCGTTTCATCTATGCAGTCAATTGATGGTCAGAGGTATGTGCAGACTGACGCTGCAATGAATCCAGGTGTTAGCGGTGGCTTAGCGATAACGGAAGAAGGCAATGTTGCTGGTTTGGCCGTATCAGGAATACCGATTATTGCTGAGAACGTTGGGTTTTTGATTCCAGCAAACGAGGTTGATGTAAATCTGAGTGCTTGGGTGTCCCAAATTGCAGATGGACGAATGCCTGATTTGGCTCTTGCTCCTACCGCAACTCCTAGGCCTGCCCCCACCGCAACTCCTTCTCCCACCGCAACTCCTAGGCCTGCTCCTAAGTCAAACTACCAAATAGAGGAAGAGTGGAAGAGCTTCATAATACCTCTCACAAAGGAGGAAATACGTGTAACGGAAAACTGGAATTCCGCAATGGATTGCCGCCCTGGCGTTTCTGAAGCTTGTAGGGTTATGCGCAAACCACTCCAGCATGAGCTAACTGTGTTGTGGCAAAAAGCCGATCCAGCAAACTGGCCACATCCTGTGCGCAATTCTCACCCTCGCTGGGACGATATGAATTCAATAAATGTCCATTTTAGAAAAGGGGTCGAAGCCATGGTGCATTCAGTTAACGCATATATCGACTTCCACGATTCAGGGAGAGGGACTTATGCAGATTATGAGAGACACGTAGCTCTCGTTAACGAGAGCAACCGATTTTTTAGTATATGGGACCCTCTGTATCACACATTCTCTTGGGCCTGCGAGTTTTGCCGTAAGGATATAAATGATAGCGAAGGAACTTAATCTGACTGCATGGCGATGCGTGGAGACTGAGGGTATACCCCCCAAAAAAAACAAAACAAGTCTAAAATGCTTTACAGAAAGTAAAATAAAGGTCCTCATCAAACAAATGCCTACCGAAACCCTAACCGATCAACAGATCGATCAATATCGTCGCAATGGCTTTGTCAATGGGGGCCTTGTTTTGGATGAAGCTACAATTGATACCCTACGGACGGAAGTATTACGGGTAATCGATGACCGAGACAACCCAGACGCTCCCCAGCCTGTCTCACTGCGCAATCTCTCCAAGAGTGACGACGCACCCATCTGGCAGATTGTTAATATCTTCGAATCCAGTTCGCCTTTTCGGGAATTGATCAACCATCAGCAGATAGTGAACATGGCAGCTCAACTAAGTGGTGCCCAAGAGCTACGGGTCTGGCACGACCAGATCCAATACAAGCCAAAGACTTTGGGCGGTCGGTTGCATTGGCATCAAGATTCGCCCCTTTGGCCCACGCTACAACCAAAACACGAACAAATCTCGGCTTGGGTAGCGCTGGACGATGCGGACATGGATAACGGATGCATGTATATGGTGCCTGGCTCTCATCAATGGGGCAACCAACAGCCTTTTCTACAAGAAATGCCGCACGGTGTAGCACCCCCCGATACCTTTGAGGGCAAGCCAGTCTATACGGTTATGTGTCCAGTCAAGAAGGGGCACGTGCATTTTCATCACTCCCTCACTTGGCATGGCTCGGGCACAAACACCAGTAGTCGCCCACGCCGAGCCGTCGCTATCCATTTCATGTCTGAAAACACGACCTATGATGCTAGCGGCAACCACTCCATGAAGCCATTCGTTACCGTATCTGATGGAGAAAAATTGGTCGGGGATGCTTTCCCCTTAGTTTGGACTAACGGGTCAAAAGCAAAAAAGGAAGTCTCATGACTTGGCCTAAAGAGTTAGCCTGCAATGGTGTTGAGGGTATACCCCCTGAGACCCGTCACATCTGTCACATCTGTCACACAACCCTGTGTTTTTACCCTGTATGTGACACTTGTGACACTTGTGACGCCCCTACAGATGGTACCCCTATAGGCACATCAATAAGGACGGCTTAGTCTCCGATATCGGGTTCTTTATATCTTTCGTGTTCACGAATCAAAAGATCCATAACAAAGCCCCGCTTTTGCTTGCCAGGCTCCATCTGGCCTGTGTGGTGATTCATTATGTCCACCCGATCTCTTGTGGACTTAAGGCCTAAATCCTTCAATGGTTTCGTTATATCTTGAGATTCCAAATAACTTGAATAGCCAAGATCTGGTTGGTTTTTGAAGTCCCTTATTATGCACTCAGTCGGATAGAAGTTCTGCGTTGCGAACTCTGAATCCTTGTAACAGTCAATAATGTCACCCAGTAACTTAACTTCATAGCCAAGAGTTGAATCTTCACCTTGCTTATAGAGGAGCTTTAAGGCTCCCCATGCTTCCTCCTCTGCGTGACCACCAAGTATTTGGCCAATCCAGATTATTGGTTCCCAAATATCTTTCTGCCGACCCTGCATCCTCAATCGGCGTGGGAAGTCAACAGGGTCAAGCTTCGCAAACTGCGGTGTTTTTTGTTCTACCCAGTCAAAGTACTTCTCTCTAAGTTCCTCAGCTTCGTCTTCAATATCTCCGTTTCGAAATGACTCTAATTCTTCTTGCTCCTCAAAATAAGCTCTTTTCATATTGATGTGGATAGCCCTATCCAGCGTTGTCTCGTGGAGATTTGATTTTGTCTTGATGCCACTCAGCATTATTGGGCAGAAGTGATGCAAAATTTCCTCAGACCGTGCATCCATATCCCATCTAGCTGATTGCCCCTTACGCTTGAAACTACTATTGAGGATGGGGTTTAGAGCTAATAGATGATCCTTGGAGAACTGATCGGTTTCGTCGATTAAAAGAGTCCATTTGTTTTTATCTACACCACGGGTAATAGTTGCTGCGCTTACAGTGCTAACCATCATGGCATTTTTCACAAGCTCCGAACTTAATTCCATTAGGTTTGTTTTGCCGCTTTGCTTTGTAACGCTGTTTACATAGAGAAACGGAACGTATTCCAGCAAAAACTTACCGTTTTCTTTCTTTAGGTCTAGGCAGTAAGTGTGGATGAACCAGAGAGCCAAAACGGTATTAGCACCCTCTGGAAGTAAGTTGTACCTGTCTATTAAGACTTTGGTTTGATCGTACATCGCAAGGCCATCAACAAGAGGCTTGTTTGCAGGATTCATTGGTGGCTCTTGTCCTGAAGGAATCTGCCTGGGAATGTCTACAGGGAGGGGAGCATCACTAATATCCCATTTCCTGAATGGGATAGTCTTAACCTCAGCCATGTCTCCACCAGCATCAAGGAAGTCGACCACGTCACCCTTTGGGGGGAGAGTTAGCGATTCAACGTCAACGACATTAACGTCTTTGCAGATTCCGAGTAACTCCCTACCAATGCGAGCCATGTACTTACGTCCTGCTTCATCATTGTCGGGCCAGAGGATTACACAGTAGGGCGTTAATACTTGCAGGGACTCTCCAAAGGTATTCTGTGCTGCACCCCAATAACCAGACACTGCTGTTTGGTTTTGCTGGGTCAGAGCTTCGGCATTTGTTTCGCCCTCAACAAACCAAACTTCAGAATTCGAGTGGAGGTTCTCTAAGCCCTCTGACTTGTATAAAGGTAGGTCTTTGGCCCCTAGCCCCAAGCGGCTTAATTTTGGATTGTAAGAGTACTGCTTGCGACCCTCAGGATCCTTGCCGTGATAGCTCTTGATTACGGATACCTCATCAGAAACTTTGATTGTCCACGGCCCTCGCTGGTCATCCTTAGGTTTAGCTTGCATCTTGTTTACTGTGCGCTATCTCTAAAAATAAGCCAGCTTCAGCCACAGATCTCCGCACTGCATTGAAGACATCCATTCGGTCACAACCAGCGTGGCAATAGACCAGTATCGAATCTCGATCTCGCCCAATATTGAGAGAGAGACTTGGGTTGCGATCATCATGGGCGGGGCACGAGGCCATCCAACCGTCATCGTAGAGGCTCTTTGGGTTACCTAAGACTTCAGCAACGGATTCCAGGTTCCCGTCTATGCTCGTTAGCTTTAATGGAGGTAAAGGTCTCAATTAAAGGCCCCCTCCACTGCCTCGCTCTGAATCTGGGTCTCTTCCCATGCCATCACCGAGCTAATACTGACAAACCACTTTCGACCTATTTTGGTCGCTTTCCAGACACCATTCCTGCAATACGCAGACGCCGTGTTTCGACCGATACCGTAATAGCCGACAAACTCCTCCAGCGGAGCTAAGTCCGCACTTTGTGCGATACGAGATAATTTTTGTTTATTTATCCCCAACGGCCTGCTCCCTCGCAATTAGTGGAACTCTTTCAGGGATATCTGAAAATAGATCTTTTACAGGAATCCCCAATGCACGGGCGAGGGCATCCCGCTGCACTTGGGTGCCAACGGATATGCGATTCTCAATGGCACTGATTTGCTGTGTGTGCAAATTCGCATGAGCAGCCATTTGGGTCTGACTGAGACCTCGCCGAAGCCGCTCGGCTTTTAACTTTGGCATGTCTGCCATGTACTTATCTCCTTGCAACAGCTGTTGCTATTTAAATGGAACTTCTCTATTATATGCAACGCATTAGTGTTTCATCAAATGCAGTGCATAAGAAGTTTTAAGATAAGTGAGTAATGATTTGCCACAGGTTCACAACCCGCTGCCTGGCGACATTGACTTTGGAGCAGGGAGGCTACTGGGAGGCCCAGCACCGTACTTAAATGTTGCGGGAGGGTACAAGGTATCCACCCCTGCAACTGGTTTTGTTTCGCTTCCTTATGTGGAGGAAAAACGGACTTCAGATGAGGGGCACCGAATCATTCCTACGGATCCCGACAACGTGCAGGTTGTCAGTGATCTGGCAAAACTAGGGACTGCCACAAAGGACAGAGAGTTCATCGAATTCGCTGGCCGATGGGGGTTGATGGGATTCGTCAATATGTGGGAGATGTGGAAGCAATATTCGAGCACTATCGATGTAATTCCTCCATGGGTGACTGAAGCCTACGGCACCGAACCCCCTGCGCTTGGTCGTCAGCCTCAATATCTCCCTGAGGGCGGTTTTGATCCGCTGAACTGGCTCAGCGGACACGGACGGAGTGTAGATCTGATACTACGCCTAGAATTTTGGCAAAGAGCTTCGAACTTGTGGGGGTTGGAGCGTGAATTGTTTCGGCACGAACTATACGGGCTGGCGAATGATAGTTCTCGGATGCTCAGCAACTTCCAAAGTCGAGAGCATGCGCTAGAGGGTTTAAGTGCAGCAACCAATCCCACATACCGTCTTGCACTTGGCTTGTTTCCATATGCACCAAAATCACTAGCTGGTCACCCAGAGCACTTAGCCGAACAAATTATCGAGGAAGTCATAAGAACGAATTTGCATTTTGTGAAATTTAAGGCGCATGGGGTAACCCTAACAAACCCGCTGGAAGCGGTGTACCTGCACCTGCGATCGATTATTAACCGTGAAGAGGGAATAACCATTGGGCTATGTCCCGAGTGTGACCATGTATTCGTAACCCGAAAGAAGCAGCAACGCTTTTGCGCACCCATCAAATTAAACGCCAAACGATCTCGGTGCCAGAACACGCACAGTAACAGGCAGTCTCGCCTCAGGATGAAAGGTGGTTCTAGTGGCTAAGAAAAATTATCGTACCCGTGGAATGGGGCACATCAAATATCGACGAGACCGAAAAGCTTGGGTTGGTCGTATAACGATAGGGTGGACATCCGACGGCAAACGAAAATCAAAGGAGCTGTGGGGAAGCACGAAACTGGCGGTAGAGGAAAAAATAAAATCATACGATGCTGAGAGTGCAAGACTATTGAGTCCCAACAGCAAGGATCAGGGATTCGGGGCGTATCTGGATTGGTGGCTCGAGAACATAGTCGACCCGTATCTAGCACCTAAAACAAGAGTCGATTATCGAAGTAAGGTTGATAACTGGATAAAGCCGATCTTAGGCCATCTGAAGCTACGAGACATTCGAAAACAGCATGTTCAAGAGCTTGTTACCTTGATCACTAAAAAGCAAAGCCCACAGCGAGCACGAAGCGTTTATACAGTAATGCGAATCTGTATCAACCATGCAGACAGCGAGGGCATGTTACTAAAAAACCCCACAAAGAAAATCAAGCTCCCTAAAGTCCCTAAAGCAAAGTCCGATTACTACGACCAAGCGGAAACCAAGCAACTTATAAGGGCAGCAACTCATGACCATCGCTTTGGGGCTGCATACCTAATTGGGGCAATGGTTGGATTGCGTCTGGGAGAGGTGCTGGGGTTACAGTGGAAACATATTGACCTCGAAGCAATGACTATTCGCGTTGAGCAACAATTGCAGTACGTGGAAGGTCAGTTCACTTACAAACAGCCAAAGAACAACGCCGTTCGAACGGTCAGCTTCCCACCACAGGTATTAACTTCCCTAAAGCAACTCAGGAAACACACTCGTGTTATCGGTCAAGACCAGCTACTTTTTACTTACGAAAAAGGAACCCGTATGGATCCCTCGCAATTCACTCAGAAGCATTGGTACCCATTTATAAAGCACGCAGGATTACGGAAGATCAGATTTCACGACCTACGGCACACTTGCGCAAGTCTATTAATCGGCAACGGGGAAAATCTCAGCGATGTATCGAAGCACCTCGGCCACACGGACATTCGAATAACAACCAACACTTACGCACACATGCTGCCAGATAAAGAGGCTGGCATGGCGGAGCGTCTAGGTAAGATGCTTGCCACTTAACCTCATGCTCAGCTTTTTACGCTAGCTAAATGAAGCTCTTTTATGCGCTCTTGGATTTTGTTTACCAGTTGCTGGGTTAAGTGTGGGTGAGCTGGCTCAAAGTATTTGGTCAGCATCATTGTTAGACTCATCAGGAAAGATACATCGGTCTCCTTGCTGATATGGTGACAATGCCCTCTATAGGTTTGTATTAGCCATTCAGAGCTGCCTTCATCCTCAGGGCTAGGTGTGAAATCCAACTCTTCCCGCTTAAATTGGTCGTCCCGCATTTCTTTCAGTACATCGCCAATGAATACTTCTTCTGTATCATTTTTCATTTGTGGAAATCCTCCAACAGCTCATGGGAGTCGTCATCAGGTGACCAGCCCTTACCGCTTAAGCCCTTCATAGCTCGCCGACTCATGGCTCCCTGGTATGGAGTTTCTTTGGGGGCATCATCAAACGGTAGGTCGGCAGCAGATTCATCAAATTTGCGATCCACTCGCCGAAAGTCACGAACGCTAATCTCTAACTCAGAACGTTCACGCCCATCTTTAGCATTCCAATAATTACTTCTGAGGGATCCGTTAACCAGTACGGTTGAGCCCTTCTTAACCATGCCCTCAGCTAGACGACTCAGACCCCCATAACAAATACATTGGAACCATGTAGGGCGGTTCTTTGGATCGTCTTCTGTGAAGCCGCCAGTACCAACTGCCAAACTAAATTTCGTCCAATCGACACCAGCTTGCGTCTTGCCAGTTGTGAGATCGTTGCCGCAATGTCCCATGACAGTCACGGTTGCTAGACCCATCATGCGTCACCTCTATATTCATTGATGTATCTTTTATCAATACAGGTCTCATTAATTCCTCTATCAATTAATATAGGAATATATCGATCCCATCCACACGAGTTTTGTGTCGTTATTAGAGCGTATATAACATTGAGATCTCTCTCTCGTGAGGTCTGAAAATATTGGGAGTAAATACCTAAATCAGAAGTCGAAGTTGGGGCATAAGTTGGGGCAGACGAGTTATTTACCTGTTTTCAGGCGTGATGCAGAGACTAATAATCAGGTCTGTTTTGCGATTTTGAACCTGTGGCGGAGACGCATGCGAGTCGAACGCACCTGCCCTCTTCATAAGACGGCACATCGGATTTGAAGTCCGTGGGGACCACCGGGTCCCATGCATCTCCAGACTATATTAGCCAGATGGAACACCCTGAATAGTTTCGCTCACCCAAAACCCAACAGTCTGGGCAACCACTCCTTCAATCAAGACTTCCGCCGAATAACTACCTATCGAATTACTTGTCGGAGGATCAAAATAGAAGCCAAAATAGCCTCTCGTAAAAGTCAGTCCAACAGGCTGCTCATACGTAAACAATACCTCATCCCCTTTTTTCCAGCGCACTCCTACAGATTCTCCACTGCGAATACCAACAAATTCAACCGATACGTAAACCCGTTCTCCAACACCGAAGACACTAATCGGGTCAGCAGGTCTTTGTCTTGAATCTAAATTACTGGTAGGAATAGCCCGTAACACCCTACCTTCTGTCAAATTTGTTTCAGGCAGCAGACTTTGTTCGGAATTAGAATCCAACGCAACATCTGATATTTCTATTGTTGTAACAGGGGATAGAATAGGTGTTGCAGCAATCGTTGCACTGCGGTCAACAGTCTTACTTTCAACCCCAATAGCTCGAGTAGGAACAACTATCACTGTGGCGGCCGGCTCCAAATATCTAATCGTTGGAGCCAGATTAATCGTTTGACCATCTCCTTGATCACCAGATCCACAGGCAGTAACAACGCTAGTTATCATAAACACAAAGAGATAAGACAGGATTCGTATAAGCATTTAGGTACACCTTAGTGCACGAATTATATTAGTCCTTATCGAGCATTTAACCGTAGTTGTTTTAAGCAATACAACACCTCTGCATCACAAACCGTACTTAATTGTGAGATGTTACTCCCAAAAGTTACTGCATTATCAACTATTTTATTGCAGTCGGATACATATAAAATCAAAGATCTATACTTCATAATCTATCATGCATTCTTACTATTTATGGCTTGGCCAAAACCGGATGACATTCTAAAATAAAGCCATTGAGTTGTTTAATCTCACGCCATTTGGTGTAAGTTTTAGTGTGAAGAGTCTAGGTGACAAGTGCAAGACACAGAGCAAATAGAAATATCGTTAACCCAGTCCGCTGCAACCGCATTCAAGACCATTGTGGATGACCGGGAATACGATAATGCTGCACTCAAGGTTTCGGTGGCTCCTGGGGGATGCGGAGGATGGGAATACCAATTAGGGATTGCCCGGCAACCAACGGACACCGACTTGGTGACAAAGTCTCGAGGCATTAGTCTGTACGTTGACCGAGAAACCCTACCTATGTTCAACGGGGCAATAATCGATTTTAAAGATGGTTTAATGGGGAAAGGTTTTGCAGTAAGCAACCCTAAGTCCAAGGCAGATTGTGCATGCGGACAGTCTTTCAAAATGACCGAAGGATCAGTGGATAGCGGTTCCTGTACTTCAAAAGTTGCCGGTAACTAACCAAAAACACTCTCTAAGAACCGGCAGCCATTCGGCAAAGAAATATGCAGTTCACCTATCGTAACCTAATGATGAAAGCGCCTTCAACACTATAGGAACCTCATCCCATGGCAAGTTTTGATTTTCGATAATCATGGTTTTTTCATGACCTTTACCAGCAAAAACCACTGTATCTTTCGGTAACGCTATAGAACACGCATGACGAATAGCTTCTCTACGGTCGTGAATTACTTCCACAAAGCCTTTATGGTCCGACCCATCGAATCCATCAAGTATCTGTGTTGCTATTAAATCCAGATCTTCGCCCCGGGGATCTTCCATAGTTATGATTGTATGATCAGCTGATTCAGCCGCGATGCGACCCATAATAGGTCTTTTTTGTGTGTCCCGTTCGCCCGCACTACCAAATACAACAATGACACGTCCACTAGTTAACGCACGAACGGTGTCCAACACGGCCTTTAGCCCGGCCGGAGTATGAGCATAGTCGACTAAAACCCTGAATGGCTGACCTGCATCTATTTGCTCCATGCGACCCGGAACACCTGCAAAACACGATAACGCCTCGAGTGCTGATTCTGCCGGAACACCAAGAGACCCCACACAAGCTATCGCTGCCAGACAATTTTCAATATTGAATGCCCCATGTAATGGAACCCGCACCCTATGGCGTCCCCACGGCGAATCCAATGTAAAGGCAAGTCCATCATCAAGTAATTCAGATTGTGAGGACTGTAAATCTGCCGATTGAAATCTACTATAGGACAAGACGGGTACTCGAGCACGCTCTCGTAGAAATTGGTAGGCTCCATCATCCGCATTAAGCACCGCAACTTTTCCATATTCACTCACAGGCGAAGATGATACTAGGTCGAGCAAAAGGGCTTTAGCTTCAACATATGCTTCGTAACTCTTGTGGTATTCCAAGTGCTCATGGGTGATACGGGTGTAAACAGCCCGATTGAATGCAAATCCTTCAACTCTCTTTTGAGCAAGACCATGAGATGTCGTCTCTAATATGGCCCATTTCTTGTCATTATTAACCATGTCAGACATGAGGCCCTGTAATTCCAACGACGATGGGGTCGTTTGATGAATTTCATTAACTTGATCCACATCCCCAACCCGTCTTGAAGCTGTAGTGACGAACCCTGTAGTAATACCAACAAAATCCAGTATTGCCGCAATTAGAGCTGACGTAGTTGTCTTGCCATCGGTACCCGTAACTCCAATCAACCCAAGCTGCTCGTCTGCACGACCAAAAAATCTTCTAGCTACGTGGGACAGAGCACCACGACTGTCGGTCACCTGAACACGGGCCACCGATGACGGTAAGACCATATTCCTTTCTAATATCACAGCGACACAGCCAGCTTCTACAGCTGAATTTACGAAATCATGCCCATCCAAGTCCTCTCCATCTACAGCTACAAAAAGAGAGCCTGGCCCAGCTGCACGTGAATCAAAAACTATAGTTTTGATTACAGGATCAGGACCTCGATGCTCAGCATCTGGTAAATCTTGAATGAGTTGTGTTATTCGCAATGCTAAGCCAACTATTTGCCAGCATCTCGGCGAAGATGCAGTGAATCTTTAAAGCTCCGCAATGGTATCAATAGTTTATTGATGAAAAAGTATCCATACTTGTTGACAACAAAGTCATACGTACCAGGATGCTCTATTAGAGTAGGATTAAACCCATGCTTGAACCTCCCGACTCCACGCATAGGATCTGAATCATCCTCCGGATCATCCATACCCCAAAAATCGTATATACGACACCCCATTTCTTGAGCCCATTTAATTGCTTCCCATTGCAACACATGACTTGGCATCATATTTCTGTGTATAGCCCTGGAAGCACCATACAAATAGGTAGCCACTTCGCCAAATTTTATAACAAGTAGAGACGCAACATCTACGTTCCCATAGGAGGCAATAAGGAGGGCACCAGCATTAGGATGATACGATTGCCAGACAGAGTGATAGTAATCTTTACTGTGAACTGCAAATCCATCTCGGAAGCCAGTCTCAACCGTGTTTTCATAAAAAGACTGAAAATCTGTGGAATTCGATGCTATGCGGACCGCAACTCCTTTTCGAATGCCTAAACGGATATTGTATCGTGTTTTAGACTTAAAATCAGACATGATCTTATCTAAATTCGGAACTAGATCTATGTGTCCAGTATGCCTTATTTGCACAAAATTAGGGCTAGGTTTATATCCATTAGTAATCAGTAGATCAGAGTAATCAAAATTGACGTTATACGCCGGTTCTACACGTAAAAAAGATACTCCCTTTGACTTCGCATACAATCGAGCATAATCCAAAAGAGCCATGCTGCGACTATCAGTCAAATCACCAATTGGACCCCTAGGAATATAGGCTAAGCCTACGTTCAACCTGCCAAAAAAAGCGGCGCGCACGCGGAGCATCATCTGAATACCGGCGATGGGAGAATTGTTATCATCAAAAACACAAAACCGTGCAATTGTCCATCCAAATTGACGCTTGACCTCTCCCCAGTTCCATCCTTGCATAAATGACGCTACATCTGATTTATCTGTCAGACAATCCCAAGTCTCTTTGTCTTTAACAAGACGTATATCGGTTTCTTTATAATTCATCTTGGTCCGCTCGAAGGGCCTCATGAATAGCGACACTACCAAATCCATGACGCCTATACGACACATCTTTAAACCCAGCGGCAACCAAATCGTCAGTTAGCGCTTCTGCCGAAGGGAACCTCTCTACTGATTGAGGAAGATAACTGTAAGCCGATGGATGACCACTGACAATGCGACCAAGTATTGGAACAATACGCCCGAAGTAGAAACGAAAAAGCTGTGCTAATGGCCCTCCACCCATGGGGGTCATTTCCAAAATTACTAAGCGGCCACCGGGACGTAAAACATCCGCAAAACCCGAAAACAACATTTGTCGTTCTTGTATATTACGGATTGTGAATGCCGTAACTATACAATCTATACTACCTACTGGAACGGGCAGTTTTCGAGCGTCTGCCTGCACATAAACACTACTGGTTCTCCTTTGAGCAACACTGAGCATGTTGAACGCAAAATCCAGGCCCAAACAAATTTGAGGAGATTTTGCATGCCTACTAACGATCTGGCTCAAATCCCCCGTCCCTGCACCTATATCTAGTAGAACGGTCGGCTGGTCTTTTAAAGCCATGTCGACCAAACGTCTACGCCACGATCGATCCATCCCAAAACTCATTAATATATTCATCAGGTCATAGCGTGAAGCTATGTCTTCAAACATATCTTGCACTTCCTCAGAAGTTAGCAGACCTTTTTCAGGCGATCCGGTTGAACACGTAATAAGTTAAATCCTCCAACGCATCTGTGTATTCAGATTGCGGAAGTCCTTCGAGAGCGGCACGTGCACGCACTGCAAACTTGTCAGCTATTTCAAGTGATTCTCGTACAGCACCAGATTCTTCTAATTCAACGATCGCATCATCAATGTCGGACGTAGATGGCTGCAGTGTCCCATCAATAAGACTATGTACTAGCGAGTCACTTGACACACTATTTTCCAAGTAATGAATGATAGGTAAAGTCAACAGGCCTTGGCGGAGATCATTTCCTATAGGCTTGCCAGTAAGATGGATATGTCCTCGGACATCAAGCACATCATCTGCTATCTGGAATGCTAATCCTAAATTAGTGCCATATTGCCGCATGCATCGTTGCTCATCTTTCGATTTACCACTGAGATTAGCAGCTGCCTCGCAACACAACGCCAACAGTGAAGCAGTCTTACCACCTATTTTAGACATATATTGTTGCCTCATGGTCGTCCCATCACCGGAAGAACCAGGTGATTCGAATTCGCTGCGTGACATATGCATAATCGTGTCTGCAAACATACGGACAATACTAGGTCTCTCAAGCTCTGCCACCAAATCTGCTGATACTGCAAACAGGTAGTCTCCAGACAACACTGCCGCAGCGGATGACCAAGCAACATGAACAGCATCCTGCCCTCGTCGTGAAGACGACTCATCCACCATATCGTCATGTATCAGCGTGGCTGAGTGCAGGCACTCGGTAGCAGCAGCCAGATCAACAGTTTCTGTGTTAAGACGGCCGAACATACCAGAGGTAAGGAAAACAAGCGCAGGTCGTAGTCTTTTACCAGGTGCTCCAAGAGTGAAGCCAAGCACCGTACCTAATAGGGAACTATCTTCCCTAGCAGCAATTCTATTCAATTTTTCGTTGCTTAGATCTATCCATTCTGATACAGGATCAACTATATCTTCTAACTGCAATATTGATTTATCCATTGTCACCGTGTTTGCCCCAATCCAAACAATCGCCGCGCATTGCCGGTAGTCATAGAAGCAAAGTCGTCTACATTCATCCCTATTGTTTCAGCAGCAACACTCGCCACCTTCACAACATAGGAAGGTTCATTACGACGACTATTTACACCCCGCGGTGTTAGGTACGGTGAATCCGTTTCAATAACTAACTTATCAGACGGCACAGAACTCAACGCCCCTCTCACTAGTACCCCAGATGAGTATGTAATCAGACCTGCGAAAGAAACATACAATCCCAATTTGACCAATTCCCCAACTTCCGATCTGTTCCCGGAAAAACAGTGTGCAACAGCTACTCCATCAAATTGCTGCAAATTATCTAAAACATCATCAAATGAATTACGCACATGAATTATCGCAGGTTTATCATGCTTCACAGCCAAATCCAAGTGCCACAAAAACGCTTCTCCTTGCACCTCCTTAGCATAACCTTTCCGATAGAAATCCAGACCTGTCTCCCCGATCGCAACCACAGATGGGTCATCAGCCAACTCACTAATCGCGCACCTAGTTTCTGTGTCCAAATCACCTGCATCTAGAGGATGTATGCCGACAGCAGCGTAAACGTGATCAGGATAAGACCGTGCCAACTCTACGGCCCGATAACTTGAATTCAAGTCATATCCAGCCACCAAAAACTGACATACCCCGACCGACTTTGCTCGCCGAATAACATCCGCAACATCCTCGGTAAAAGCATCTGCATTGAGATGAGTATGTGTGTCGAAAAAGACAGTCATAGGAGCCAGGTTAGTCGATACGTGGAAAGATTGGCTTGCCACCAGGCACCAAAGAACCTGGAGCTAGCACATTCCATGAAGAATGCTCTTCCCAAGAGCCATCCGAAAGGTTGCCCGCACCCAGTTGACTAAATACACGCTCTGCCGTGTGTGGCATAGCAGGAGCAATCATTACGGCTATCTGACGCACGGACTCGGCAAGGTTAACTAATATCGTATCGAGCCGATCAGAAGCAGAATTATCTTTGGCCAAACGGAACGGTTGAGTCGCATCCACGTAACGATTAGCAGCCGCAACAAATACCCAAACCGCACTTAAAGCTTCACTAAAATCCCACTCCGAATAACATCTATCTACAATAGCCCAGGTTCTACTGGCTGCCTCAAAAAGAACCTTGTCCTCATTAGATGGGTCTTTAGCCTCGGGCAATACCCCGCTACAGTACCGCTCTATCATAGACACTGTCCGGTTAAGCAAATTGCCCATGTCGTTTGCCAAATCACTGTGATAGCGCCTGTGAAGATTTTCCCAGACAAAGCTACCATCCCCCTTAAACTGAACTTCCCTAAGTAAGTAATATCTGAGCGGGTCAACACCATACTTTTGCGTTATTTCTCTCGGATCCAACACGACCCCTCGAGTCTTACTCATCGCTTCACCTGCAATATCGATCCATCCGTGTCCAACAATCTGAGATGGTAAGGGTAGGCCAACTGACATAAGCATAGCTGGCCAATATATCGCGTGAAACCTGAGAATATCCTTACCAATAACGTGAGCATCTGCAGGCCACCATCGATCAAAGACACTATCGTCTTTACATCCAAATCCAACTATCGTGCAGTAACTGATTAATGCGTCAAACCAAACATAAATAACTTGCTCAGGATCACCAGGCACAGGGATACCCCATTTAGCGTCAGATCGAGACACACTGAAATCTTTGAGTCCGCTACGGACAATGTTTAACACCTCATTGCATCTAGATTCTGGCACGACAAAATTAGGATTTTGTTCAAAGTGGTTTATAAGGCGGTCCTGATATTTAGACAACGAAAAAAAATAATTTTCCTCAGAAAACCATTCTGGATTCGTCGCATGCACAGGACATAATCCGTCATCGAGATCAGCTTCTAAATAGTAATTTTCGCAAGAAAGGCAGTACCATCCCTCATACTTGCCCTTGTATATATCGCCAACATCCATTGCCCGCCGGAAAAATTCTTGCGCAGCCGCAACATGCCTATCTTCAGTAGTCCGGACAAATTCTGTGGCTGATATATTTAGATGGTCCCATAGGCTTTTAAATGTAGGCGACATCCGATCTACAAAATCTTGAGTATCCTCACCAGCTGCGCCGGCAGTCCTGTCAACATTTAGGCTATTCTCGTCCACACCCGTGGCCAAAAATGTTTCATAGCCCTTAAGCCTCTTGTATCGAGCGACACAATCCGCACCAACTTTTTCAAACGCATGACCCAAGTGTGGCTCACCATTTGGGTAATCCATGGCACAGGTTAAGTAATACTTGGACAAATTTTATCAACATTCTCAAAAGATATGGACCTGAAATGCTAGCACGTCTTTAGCCTTTCATTGGACCGATTTTGAAATTCTTCAGAGTGATCAGTCATCTTATTATTGCCAAAACCAACAGTTCTCTAATATTATCTACTAAATCGCTATATTTCATTAGTTATTATTACTTTGTTTGGTATCCCTTGAGACGGTAGACGGCCACATCACTTAAGGAGAATAAATTGCCCAGTATTCAATTATGGTTGGTTGAATTGCATAATTTCAACAATAGCAACCTCACGACAGATGAGTTGGTAAAACTGAGTACATCCTCTGCAAAGTCATCGAACATCCAGGTTGAAGAGACCGTGATATCAAGCAATCAAGACCGTATTTATTTGGTCTTGAGTCACGATCAACCGGAGGACATCTTACGACTATCCAAGTCATTACCTAGCGATTTTGATGGGCCTCATAAAGTTCGTTTCATTGGCACACCCAATAACCAAGAGGTTGCTAACCCGGACTATCTTGTCGAATGGAAACTTCCCTCTGAACTGACGATGGAACAATATTTAAAACGAAAAAAAGAGAAAGGCCCTAGGTACGCAAGAGTTCCAGAAGTTACTTTTCTGCGGACCTATGTTAGAGAAGACATGAACAAGTGTTTATGCCTTTATGGGGCCACCTGTGAGGAAGACGTTGTAAAAGCAAGAGCGGCAGTCGAGACTCCATTTGACAGCATTGTGGAGATTCAACCCAACACATGAACCACATCGCCGTCTCCATCGAAAACACAAGTCGTTCCATACTGCCAAATGAGATAGCCTCCCACATTAACAATCGTGCGCGCACATTGGATCGTGGAGATGAAAGAGCATTTTCTAACGTCCAAATACTCAGCCAATCCTCAATCTCCGATATGGGGTTACCCGGTGAAGCTAGTCGCATCTCTGAAATGGCTAACGTTATTGTGTCTGTGGCTGAGTTATGCATGAGCTCTGCTTTTTCTTTGTGGGCGCACCGGATGGCAATCGAGTACCTACACCGTTGCACAAACGCAAATCTACAACATTTATTACAGCAACAAATTCGCCCTGCAAAGGTAGCAGGATCAACCGCATTAGCCACTGCATTCATGGACACCCTTGGCCTAAGATCCATGCCCGTACAATACAGGCGCAATAATGATCACATCATCTTAAACGGATCAATCCCATGGGCATCCAATCTTCGAGCTGAAGGTTTTGTCGCAGTTCTCGGAGCTGCAGGTGATTCCGGAGATCGAATAATCGTAGCTGTTCCTTCTAATGTAGAAGGGTTGGTGGTGGATCCATACCCGGACCTGATGGCACTACAAGCAACTGACTCTTCTTCGTTTGGGCTATACGACTGCCAAATTAGCCTCGACCACATAATTTCGTATGAAGCCGCCGATTTCCTAAAGGCCGTTCGCCCCACTTTCTTAACCCTTCAATCAGCTTTATGTTTTGGAATTGGGAATGCTGCTAAGAAGTCTGCTGAAGAAAGCTTGTCAGGAATAGCAAAGGAGTTCCATAGCGATTACGACTCCCTGTGTAAGTCATGGGAATCGCTGAGGTCTCGTTATGAGAACACTTTGGATAATCAGGACAACACAAATCTTGTAGAGTTGCTCAGTATACGCTTGGCATCTGCACAAGTAGCACAGTCTCTTGTCACGCTGGAAGCCAAGATACTTGGCGGACGGGCATATGTGAACACCTCCCCCACCGCTCGGAGGATGCGTGAAGCAGCCTTTCTACCAGTGCAATCTCCTACAGAAGCACAATTGCTTTGGGAACTACAACAGTAACCTTGCGGGGGGCGACCCGCGTACATACAAACAAAGGTGCATCCACTACAGCTTTCAGCAACCTGGACTTAGAAATTCTCCAAGGCGAACTTTTTGCTGTAGTGGGGCCGAGTGGTTCAGGCAAGTCAACATTACTAAAAGTAATTGCAGGGCTAGAGCAGTTAACAGAGGGTGAAATATTGTTTCACCATGAATCCGGCAATAACCCCCGAGCATCATTAGTTTTTCAAGAGCCTTTGTTATTACCATGGCTAAGCATCAGGGAAAATATAGCCTTAGGATTTCGATATCAGTCTAACTCTCATGCCAAGGATGACGAGTACCTAGACCACACACTCGACGCCTTTGGCCTGTCAGTAATAGCGAACAAGAAGCCTAAACATGTTTCCGGCGGACAGGCACAAAGGGCTGCATTAGCTAGAGCAGTGGTCGTGAATCCCAAAATACTGCTACTCGATGAACCATTCTCGGCCCTAGACCCAGCCACACGCAAAAGACTGCAAGATTGGCTGTTGCAAATCCGAGACAAATTTCAACTCACTGTAGTACTGGTAACACATGACGTAGACGAAGCTCTCTACCTTGGCGATCGAGCCGGACTTCTGCGCGCTGGGGCTGGATTCGAACGAACCTGGAATTTGTCCAACAGGAATGATCAGTACAGTAGAGAAGTAAGGACAGAATTGATATCGCTCTACCAATCAGATCTCAGCCAGGACGCCCTTGAGCGGACAGTATCACACCGAGGTTCAACAAACTACACAATTTAGATATACAGCAAATGGAGGAACTACATATGAAAAAACCCATAAAACTAACGAAGAAACCGGCTATTCGCTTGCCACGAAGACAAGTGTTAAAACTGGCCATGGGTAGCACTATCGGTGCTGCAGTACTAGCAGGTTGCTCAAACGTAAGTGAGAAGAATCCGGAACCAAGCACCAAAATCGCGCCGAGTGGACTCGAGGCTAAAGTTGGCTACTTGCCAATTACCGATGGAACATCAATCGTGCTGCCGCATGCACTGGGTTATTACGGAAACGAGGGAATAAAAGTAGAACGCCCCAAGCTGATTCGAGGTTGGTCCGGAATAATTGAAGCCTTTCAAAGCCGGCAAATAGACATTGTGCATGTATTGATGCCTATAGCTGTCAATCTGAGATTTGGACAGGATTTTCCTGCAAAGGTGGTGGCTTGGGCGCACACAGACGGATCTGCACTGACCGTCCGGAAAGACATTGACTCTGTGGAAGAACTAGCCGGAAAAACCGTAGCTGTACCGTTTTGGCACTCCATTCACAACGTGGCAATGCAAATGTTGCTCCGAAAAGCTGGTCTCGAACCAGTAACGTCCGGAGAGATACCCAAAGATTCTCGGTCGGTCAAACTTGTTGTAATGGCACCACCAGATATGCTGCCAGCACTGGCCAACGGATCAATAGCAGGCTACATAGTAGCCGACCCTTTTAATGCTGCAGCAGAGGTAAAGGATGCAGGCAAAGTACTCCGATTTAGTGGCGACATATGGCTAAATCATGCTTGCTGTGTAGCGATCGCACATGAGGACATCACTAAACGTAATCCTGACTTAGCTCAAGGTTTGGTTAACGCAATATCCAAATCTCAGCTATACGCACGAAACAATAGATCCGAAACCGCAGCAATATTGTCGAAAGACGGAGAAGGGTATCTCCCTCAACCACTTGCCGCTATCGAAAGAGCGTTGACCCACTACGATAAGACAGAGTATCAATCCTCTGGGGCAATTCAGCATTCAGCTTGGGAAAATGAGCGCATAGACTTTCAGCCATTTCCCTACCCCTCATACACCAAGTCGTTAGTAGACCATATGAAGAACACAAAGATTGATGGAGACCAGTCCTTCCTTCAGCAACTAGAATCCGCTTCTGCACACGAGAAGCTCGTAGATGATCGATATGTGAGAAATGCCATAAAATCTTTGGGAGGACCGTCTGCATTCGATATACCAGACTCGCTCGCACGCGAGGAAACCATTGAGGTATAGCTATGGTGAAGACTAGGGCAAAGCAAGACTCTCGAAAGTGAGGGCATAATTAGACGCTTAGGCCTGCCCTGTTTAGGGATCATGTTAGGGTCGTCATTGTGGTGGCTGACCACCTCAGTGCTAACTAATGATGACCATCTACTGACAAGATTTGGCCCCGTAGACACCGTGGAAGCCCTACACACATTCTTTTTCGCCTATGATGGCGTTAGTCAGGTCGTAGCTAGCACTCAGAGACTGTTAGTAGGTCTCCTGATTGCGTCCTTAGTCGGTGCGCCAATAGGAATAGCTATTGGAGTCAGTAGGCCTCTAGAATCGGCTAGCAGTGTGTTAATGCAGTTCTTACGGATGATATCACCCCTGTCCTGGACTCCAATAGCTCTCATTTTGTTCGGAATCGGAGATACACCGGTATATTTTTTAGTTGCAATTGGATCAGTATGGCCAATTGTCATTAACACCGCTGCAGGAGTTAAATCTGTAGATCCGCGCTGGAAATTACTCGCAAAAAGCTTAGGGGCTACTCCCATGGAAACTCTAATCTCTATCATACTTCCAGCTATACAAACGCATGTTTTGACAGGGATAAGAGTAGCCTTAGGAATTGGATGGGTAGTGTTGGTGCCAGCAGAAATGCTCGGAGTAGATAATGGACTTGGATACTCTATTTTAGATGCTAGAGATCGTCTGGAATACGGAGAAGTGACCGCAGTTATATTAGTCATCGGCTTTATAGGCTTTGTTATGGATCTTGCTTCCCGCAACTTGCTATCAAAAGTCAATAACGAATCCCTATCAGCGGCGTAATCATTTTGTCAGATTAATAGAATTCACAACACGATGCTGCCAAGTGCACGACTAACTTATATCATTAGAATAACCAGTCTCATTGAACACTAAGGCACATATCAATTCGATAGGATTTATTATGCCCGGTCAGAGGCCCACAAAACGCGAACGACGCCTTTCAGCGCGAGCAAAAAAAAATGCAGAACAACGCCGCACGCGTAGAATGCAAAAAATACGATCCACTATCTGGCTAATCGTGATATTTGGAGTAATCGGCTTCGTGCTCTTTTTAATAGGAAGAGATCCCAACCCCTCGTCTTCTGAAGCGACATCCATCGTATCTAACCGTTACATGGTGGAAAATCAGGGTGATAATCACGTGCCTCAAGGCACTTTGATAACATACGACCGCCTCCCTCCATCGTCAGGAACCCACTACGCTAATCCTTCACAACACGGGGTGTTCACCGTACCTGTGTCTGAAGGAAACTGGATTCAAAACCTAGAGCAAGGAAGTATCGTACTTTTGTACAAATGCACTAATCCGGATGAATGTGAAGATACAGCTGACAAAATCAGAGCCGTCTATAATTCTTTGCCAAAAGGTGCGTCGGGCGAGATACAATTCTTGGCCACACCATACACCAACTTACCATCGGCATATGCCTTACTAGCTTGGACCTGGCAAGAAGACATGGCGGTACTCGAACCTGCTCGGATCGAACGTTTTTATCGAGACTTGGTCGACAACGGACCAATCAAACAGTAATAGGGTAAAGATAAACACTCACTCATAAATAGACTCCAGATTGGAAGGATGCCTGATGAAAGCTGAACACCCCACCCCTACTAGTAGTGCTGATGGAGTCGCTTGGGATTTAAGCGATCTGTATGCGTCTACAGACGACCCTAAGATAGCCTCTGATCTTCAGGAGGCGAAGTGCCGTGCCGATTCGTTCGCTCAACAATACCGAGGCCAATTAGCACAATTAGACAATTCTAGTTTTTATACTGCCATTGCAGAACTGCAGTCGATTCTCGAACAAGCGGATGCGCCCGTAATTTTCGCCCACCTGTTACACGCTTCGAAAAGTGACAATCCTGACCACGGAAAATTGTTGAGCACCGTCATGGAGCAGAGCTCGATCATTAGAACAAAATTAGTGTTCTTTGAATTAGAATGGAGTCAACTAGATGAAAATATAACTACTAAATTCATCAATGCTGACGAATTACAACCATTTCGGCACTTCCTTGAAAAAGAATTACTATTCCAACCACACCGATTAGATGAATCAGTAGAAACAGCACTTGAAATAAAATCAAATACCGGTAGCAGAGCTTTCTCAAGACTTTTTGACGAAATTACTGGGCGAATCCAGTGTGAGGTGGAACTTCCAAAAGAAACTAAGCGACTCAATGAATCTGAAACTCTCGCGCTACTACATGACCCTGATAGAGAGGTACGTAAAGCAGCATCAATAGCTTTAACTCGATCTCTGGACGACAACCAGCACGTACTCACCTATATCTTTAACGTCTTACTGCAAGATCACAAAGTGGATGACCAACTCAGATCCTTTAAGTCGCCTATGGCTTCACGCAATCTTGCCAACGAAATTGACCAGAATACCGTCGATGCATTGATGACCGCCAGTGAGAATGCATATCCAACAGTACAGCGATTCTATCGCTTAAAGAAAAAATTGTTAGGCCTTGATGAATTATTTGACTATGATCGATACGCCCCCATATTCCTCGATCAACCTTCCGTAGAATGGAGTATGTGTCGAGAAATAATCACTGAAAGTTACCGACAATTTTCCCCAGAGGCCGGGGAGATAGTAGAAATGTTTTTCGATAAGAAATGGATCGATGCCGAACTGCGGTCCGGAAAGCGAGGTGGGGCATTTAGTGCTAGCGGTCCGTCTCGAGCACATCCATACATCCTATGTAATTACACGGACCGGATGCGGGATGTCATGACTGTCGCTCATGAACTCGGGCACGGTATACACCAATACCTGTCCCAAGAGGTCGGATATTTGCAGGCCCATACACCCCTTACCACTGCTGAAACAGCCTCCGTATTTGGCGAAATGATCGTATTTCACCGCTTAATGGAAGGAAGCAAAAGTCCAAGAGATCGACTAGCCCTTTTGACAGGAAAAATTGAGGATGCTTTTGCCACAGTATTTCGACAGATAGTACTCAGTCGATTTGAACAACTTGCCCATACTGCCAGAAGGAGCGAAGGCGAACTAAATCCTAATCGCATTGGAGAATTATGGATCGAGGCAAATTCCCCAATGCATGGGGATACCGTAACACTTACTGACAATTACTCGAGGTGGTGGAGCTATATACCGCACTTTATCCATACTCCTTTCTACACATACGCCTACAGTTTTGGTGAGCTCCTTGTACTGGCCCTATACAGAACCTACGAGATTCGGGGGGCAGACTTTGTTCCAGACTACATGGACATGCTCAGAAAAGGTGGTTCTGTCGGACCTGCAGAACTCGTAAGGCCTCTAGGGATGGACATTTCGGACGCAAGCTTCTGGAACAAAGGGTTATCACTACTCGAAGTTATGGTTAAAGAAGCTGATTCTTTGGCAGATGAGTTATAGCTCACCAAACTATAGTGACTTATACCGGCTCAAAAAGATGGTGCACCACAACCCATTCCCGCCCTCCCTGATAAGCAAACAATTCCTCGCATGCTATGAGAAATAATCTCCAGCGAGCCACCCATAATAAACAATCTTTTGGCCCATAGAATTCGCGGAATATTCCCAGAACTGCTTCGCGATTCATATCAAGGTTGCAAAGCCATGCGCGAAGAGTTCGTGCATAATGCTGGCCATTAAGCACCCATCTCTTAACGGTCTTCAATGTTGTTATTTGACTATCATAATGGTCGATATTCGGCATCATGCCGCCACTAAAAAACCACTTAGCCATCCAACCGTCCTCAATCTCAAATGTATATGTATGCTTCATATGGCTAAAAACATGTGCAAAAATGCATCCCCGGCGCTCAAGAATTTGACTCAAATAGTCGAGCACAGGCCCAGCATTTCTAATGTGCTCCAGCATTTCCACACTCACAATCCGGTCGAAACGACCGTCAATCCCTAAGTCTAAAGATGCCACGTCTCTCCTCATCACAGTCAGATTCGTTAGCTTCAAAGTTGCTGCTCGAGATCGGATAAATTCTTCCTGAGTCCTAGAATTGCTTATAGCCGTAATTTCCGATCTGGAATACCTTTGCGCTGCCCATATTGAAAACGCCCCCCATCCGCTACCTAAATCTAATATTCTTTGCCCATCTTCAAGCGCTGCCCGCTCCGCCATTGTTTCCAGCATTGCGTCTTCAGCACTTGCGAGATCAGTATCAAAGTCGGGCCAAAATGCACTACTGTACTTAAGGCGCGGACCAAGTATGAGCCCAAAAAATTCGGTTGGAACTTCATAGTGCTGTCTATTTGCTTTACTCGTTTCAACAGCAATAGGATCATCAGCAAAACTTACTTTTAGCGAATTAGATTTGGCGACTGTACCCTGCTGCTTCAAACGACTTTTAAGCGCTGCTCGTACGGCAATACGGATAAGGCTATCGGGCATCAATTTAACCCCAGCAAGCCATTCATATCTTGCCAGCCAATTTGTGTAAGAACTAGAACCCACCCAACCCTCTACTATCAATCATCTTGGATTTCAATCCCTAATTTGTAGACTCGACCGCGAGAAATAGAATGCTTTGCCGCCAAATGTATAGAAGCATCTCTATGGGTCATCCCTTTATCAAAAAGCCCCTTAAGTTCGGATTTCAAAGCCCTATCCGAGATCTCCAACGCAGTAACAGGCCCTGGATTTACGACCAGAGTATATTCACCTCGCCCCACAGTTATTACAGGTTCGTTAATCACCTTACCAATAGCACAACTAACCACCTGCTCATGCATCTTAGTCAGTTCCCGACATATAGTGACTTGCGTATCTTCTCCTAATCGCTCCGACAACTCAATTACTGTCGCCATTACGGCCTTTGGACCTACAAATATAACTATAGGAAGGCCTATGGACAACGCTGAATCAAGTATTTCTAGACGCTTTGATTTACGTTCCGGTAAAAACCCTAAAAACGTTGCTCCAGTCGATTCAAAGCCGCTTACAGACAAAGCCGTTGACAAAGCTGACGGCCCAGGAACAGGTACGACTGCATGGCCTGACGTGCGTGCTGCTTTGACTAGGATTGCCCCGGGATCAGAAAGGCCAGGGGTGCCGGCGTCTGTCACGTAAGCAACATCACCATCTTCCAATAGTGACACTACATAATCGACCTTTTTTTTATCGCTATGAGCATGCAATGATTCTACAGATCCTCCAATATCAAAATGTTTAAGTAAACGTCTTGTACGGCGTGTATCCTCCGCCACTACAAAATTAACTTGCTGGAGTATCCTTTGAGCTCTTGGAGAGAGGTCCTCTAAATTGCCAATCGGAGTACCTACAAGATACAACTGAGCCATAATCTGCCCTTCTTTACAAATTGTGCATAATCAGCAATTAACCAGCTTTTCACTAACTATAAACACCATTTGCCACCACTTGATCAGGCCAGTCCCCCGATTCCACGGCTAAAGCATTGTCTACACACATTCTCGCAACTTCTCGCTGCGTTTCTGCAGTAATTCCTGCGACATGTGGGCTGACTATTACATTATCCATAGCTAATAATTCGGAATCTGGATTTGGCTCCCCAATGAAAACATCGAGCCCGGCGCCAGCTATGGATCCTGATATGAGTGCTTTTTTGAGGGCCCCCTCATCAATCAAAGCCCCTCGAGCAGTATTAACGAGGTAAGCACTAGGCTTCATCATGTCGAGCATAGGGGTTGTCACTATCGTTCCAATGTCTTCGGATGCTGGCAAATGCAAGGTGACGAAGTCTGACGTGGCAAATAGATCGTTCAGCTCTACTAAATCAACACCCATACCATCTAACTCTTCCTTTTTTACGAACGGATCGTACGCACAAACCTGCATGTTAAATGCATTCGCCCGTCGTGCAACAGCACGTCCTATTCTGCCCATACCAACAATTCCCAGCACTTTGCCATGTACATTGTTGCTACCTACAGGACTCCAATCCCCATCGCGCAAAATAAGGTGGTTAGATAGCAATTTGCGAGAAAGACCCAACATAAGGGCAAACGTCATATCAGCAACTGTCTCTGTATTAGCGCCTGGAGTTATACACACCGGAATCCCTCTTGCCTTAGCTTCCTCTACATCCACACAATCAAATCCTACACCGGTTCGAAATATCCCTTTTAAATCAGTTGCAACACGAATGACTGAAGATGAAACAATATCTGTACCATTAGCAAAAAGATGTGTAACACCATCGATATCTTTCAGATAATCCGCTTCACTTAACGGTGGAGCAGCAGCACTGACTACCACTTCCCAATTTGCTGCATACAGACGGTCCAATTGATCACGCTGAAGCCACGCTTCAGCCATGGGCTTCCCCATAAGAGCCTTGGCCACGCAATTTACTCCAATTATTTTTTAGCTTATCGTCATAACAATTAGAACGGGACTTGACGATACACACAAGACCCAAATCTAAAAAAGGAGATGATTAAATTGCCCTTCATAGACTTAGAGAACGAAGAATGGACCCACATAATGCCTGGTGTCCGAGCCAAAACCCCGCATGGCGAAAAGATTATGCTGTCATACGTGAAATTTGACAGTGGGTCTTCTGTTCCAGAGCATTCACACCCTCATGAACAGGCATGTCGTGTTCTTGAGGGAGAATTAGAGTTCGTTCTAGGTGGGGAGAAAAAACTTTGCAAGCCAGGTGATATGCTGATCATACCCGGGGGAGTTCCACATAGTGCTGCAGCTCCAAATGGACCGGTCCTATGTTTAGACATATTCAGTCCGCCGCGCGAAGACTACGCAAACAAACAAAATTCTTTCATGAGTGATGACTGAAAAATAATTAAATACTTCAAACACCCCAATCTCGAGGGTACCTGAACTCCCGCTCAATAGTGCGTTCAGAAATCTTCGCAATTATCGGAGGCCTACGTTTGAATTGATTGCGACGCACACGGCTAATTAATTGATCAACAAATTGCAGCTCGATACCCGAAGATGTTATTTCTGGCACAGACCAACGCTCATCTATCAATAAGTACAAAAGCCTATCTATATCGCGATATGTAAAGCCAATCTCATCTTCGTCTTGCTGTCCTTCCCATAGATCTGCACTAGGAGCTTTGTTTACAATAGATTCAGGCAGTTCCATAGCTTCAGAAATTTGGCGAACTTGCGTTTTATATAAATCTCCAAGCGGGTTTATTGCACTCGCCATGTCCCCATAAATAGTCCCATATCCCAACAGCAATTCAGTTTTGTTAGAAGTTCCTACAACCAACCCAGTAAATTCTTCGGAGTGATCGTACAAAGCGATCATTCGAGCACGGGCCATCACATTTCCTTTACGGATATTGCTCAGTTCATACTCATTCACATAAGCATCAACCATATTGCTAACGTCAATGATTTTTGATTGAACACCCAGTTTTTCAACTAGTTCCTCTGCGTCATTGCGGCTGGCAGGACTACTAGTGCGGTATGGCATCAATAGCGCTAAAACATTCCCAGGACCCATGGCACGAGCAGCTACTGCTAGGCTCAACGCGGAATCAATCCCTCCAGACAACGCTACGACCGCCTTGCTAAACCCAACTTTATTCACTTCATTGCGAATAAACCCCTCAAGAACACCAATAGCCAACTTAGCATCTAGACACAAATTGTCATCGATTCGATCGATGAAACCACTCTGCGCCGAAGAGAAAGGATTCACTGTGAACGCTCTGTCTTGATCCGCCGCAATTCCTCAATAGTTAGTTCGAGTTTCTCATCACGCCTTAGCGGTGTCGAAATTCGTGCACGTCTAAGTGCACCATCGGTCAAGTCAGCAGCGATCAAGCATTCTTCGTCAGCAGGAGCCTCCGCCAGTATTGCTCCGTCAGGCCCCACTATTTGTGATAGTCCGTAGTAATTGATCCCATCCTCATACCCAACACGATTTGCAAATGTCCCATAGTTAACAAACATCTGTGAATATGTACGGGTAAGATCGTGCCAGGTCCTACTTGAACCCAATTGCTGAGAACTACCAGAAACCCCTCGTCCAGGACTAGCAGCGGGAGCATGAATAATGTCAGCTCCATCACCGGCAGCTATTACCATTGAAGATGGATGCCACAAATCCTCGCAGATCAGCACAGCTTGTCTCCCAAATTTTGTATTGAAAGCCCTGATACGATCGCCAGGGGCACAAAATCGCCCTTCATCGAACAACCCATAGGTCACTAGATACACTTTGTGGTGCACGTGCACAATTTCACCATCTTCAAAGTAAGCCGAGGCTATTTTGAATTGGTGATCCGAAGTGTGGTGAATAAACCCTGCAATAATCGAAACGTCGCCCGAACATTCTCTCAGCCTATTAATTGCGGAGGATTTAATATCCACGGCCACGTCGTATGATAAATCTTCCAATACATAACCCGTGAGTGACAACTCCGGAAAAACCACTAGTCCGCATTTGTCATCAACAGCACGGCGTATGAATTCCAGGTGCTTGTCAACATTGGCTTCAATATCCCCCAACACCGGATTGATCTGGGCTATTCCAATTCTGACATCACGCAATCTAGCTTTTACCTGCCAATCTGATCTTTTTTGGCTCTAAATTCTATCGCGACCAATCTCAAAGATCGTGTTTTAAGTTAATTCTATAGTTCAAATATACGATCGGTTGTATAAAAGTACCGAATTATGAGCTATGGCAGATTATTACTGGCGTGGGTACTAAGTTAGGCTTGCTATGAATTTGACCACTTCAGTTTAGCTTGCTGTTACTTTAGGTTCTGGGAACTTCTCAGTTCAACAAATGGAAGAAACAAGTTACAGTGACAGGCAACTATCCAAATTCTTAGACCAGTTATACAAAGACGAGGAATATTGAGATGACCAAATTAATTAAAGTGATTTTGGCTGCGGTAGTTCTGTCAATGTTAGGTCTGACCGTGGTTTTTGGATCTACAGGACTTCCCGACGAAGAACCTTTACATAATGGACGCTTTTACCGGCAGACTGGAGAAAATACAGGCAACGGATTTGCTGTCAGTAATGCTAACGGCATCCCATTCTGGACCACATTTAGATCGATGGGGCTACAAAAGATTGGATACCCAGCCTCACATAGATTTGAGTACAAGGGATTCACTGTACAGGTGTTCCAAAAAGCAGTTCTGCAGTGGAATCCAGCGACCAAGAACGTGCAGTTCTTAAACATACTGGATGAACTAAACGCAGCCGGCAAAGATGTTGACCTCCGCAACGGTGACGTAGTTCCTAATCATGCGGTTCTAGCCGCCGATGCAGGGTTGGATCCAACAACCCCTTCTGGGTTCAAACAAATCAAGAACAATCACTTGGCTCTGCTTAATCAAGCACCCTTAGTCCAAAACATATTCAACAACGAGCCTCGATGGATGGATCTTTACGGTCTGCCTTTAAGCGTTGCGACAATCGATGGAGTCCTTGTAGTACGAGCACAACGACAAGTTTTTCAGTGTTGGCCACAAGGCAATGCAGCAGGCTTGCCATCGAATAGAGCCTTAATGGCAAATACTGGCGACTTCACAAAAAAATACAACCTGTTTACTGGAGATGCAGTGACTCCACACAGTATCGCCCACGTGAGAACCAGACTTGCGTCAAATATTCTAGTTACAACAAACCCCGTGTTATCTACCTCCACAAATCCCGTTGCTTCTTTAGCCACTCCCATTCCTACCGTTACTGCAGCTCCGAGCACGAATTCAATTAGCGGATACGGTATGCAAGCACACCTATTAGGAGGGAATGCGAATCTGGCAACCACAAAAATCGTAGAGGCCGGATTCAATTGGACCAAGCAGCAGGTTAGGTGGTCTGACATCGAGACCAGTGCAGGAGTCTACAACTGGGCTGCATATGACGATGCAATAAACACAGCAGCCAGCCGTAACCTTAAGATGCTGGTGAGCGTCGTTTCCGCCCCGTCTTTCAGACTCGGCCCAGGCAAATCTCATGGACCACCATCGAACTCTGCTGACATAGGTCCGTTTATGACAGAACTGCTAACTCGCTACAAGGGCAAGATACACGCAGTTGAAGTTTGGAATGAAGCCAATCTAAAGCATGAATGGGGAGTGATTGACAACAGCGCTTACCTCAAATACGGTCAAATGCTGCAATCAGCGTATACAGCCATAAAAGGTGTGGATAGCTCGGTAGTCGTCCTGTTTGGAGCACCCACTCCAACAGGAGTTAACGACCCCAATATTGGTATAGATGATGCTATCTACGTAAGACGCGTTTATGAGAGCTTCCCGACGGTAGGAAATTACTTCGATGCGATGGGATTGCACCCTAATGGCGGAGCCAATGCACCAAGAGACACCTACGGTGGTTCAAACAATCGTAGTGTTTGGGGGTGGAACAATCACCCAAGTTTCTTCTTCAACCGATTTGAAGAAATACGATCAATCATGCAGTCCAAAGGGGATGGCAACAAAAATATATGGTTTACAGAATTTGGCTGGAGTTCGACACCAGTTACAGAAATAGTGGCAGGGTACGAATACTCACAGTACAACTCTGAATCTGATCAAGCAGATTTCCTAGCAGATTCCTTTAGCCTTATTCGTGAAAAATACCCATATGTCACTCACATGTTTGTTTGGAATTTAAACTTCCAGGCTGTAGTAGGCCCATCTGACGAAAAGTATGGATTCGGCATCCTAAATCCCGACGGTACCGCGAGGCCGGCCTACAACAAATTGAAAGCTATGCCTAAAAATTAACTGGTCCATTTATAACCAAGTGGCATGTTCGTACTATAAGAAATAGCAATATAACTTAGCTCTGACACACCACTGAATTCACAAAGGAGGACAAATGAAAGTTGGATTAATTGGTGCTGGCCGGGTAGGTCAAAAGCGAGCACATCATTTAGTCGACACAGGGACTGGAGAGTTATCCCTAGTGTCCGATGCAGTACCTGAGCGCGAGGCTCAAATCGCTGAAACATTCGGTGCGAGTATTGCCTATGGGTGGCAAGAAGTCGTTAACAATCCCGAAATTGACGTCGTCATAGTATCAGCATCCAATGATTTGCACGCACCAGTCAGTATTGCTGCTCTCGAGTCAGGAAAAGACGTCTTATGTGAAAAGCCGCTAGCTCGTACGGCAGCCGAATCTCGTACCGTTTGGGAAGCTGTAAATCGTACCGGGCAAACTCTAAAGACTGGTTTCAATCACAGACATTACGGAAACGTAATGAGGGCCAAAGACCTGGTGGATTCCGATGAGTTAGGGGAACTTCTTTGGATGCGTTGCAGGTACGGGCATTCCGGTTCTGGAGCAATCAGTCATAACCCATGGTTCACTGATACATCCCTGTCTGGAGGGGGAACTTTTTTGGACAATGGGGTACATGCATTGGACATATGCAGATGGTTCATGGGGGACTTTGCCGAAGCTACAGGATTTGTTGATACAGCCCACTGGCATGACATATCCCCAGTGGAAGACAATGGATTTGGGGTATTTCGAACTGAGAAAGGCAGAGTTGCTACGCTACATGCAAGTTGGACTCAATGGAAAAATATTTTTTCTGTAGAAATAGGCCTAGACAAAGCTATCCTTGAAATCAATGGGCAAGAACACCTTACTATCACATTGCGGGAAAACAACGATACTTACTCCATCGACCGCGAGCACTTTGAAGTGGATTATGATGAGTCATTCAAGTTGGACTGGCTAGAATTCGTTGCAGCAAGAAATGAGGGACGTCCCCCTCTAGCAGATGCGCGAGACGGATGGAAGGCAGTAGAGATGGCCGAAGCAGTCTATGAATCCAGTAAAAATGGACGCACCATAAAATTGTCTGATAGTTGACCGAACTACAGGACTTACCATGAGCACCAACCCTATAGCCTGGGCAGCTATAGCATGCTTTTTGACCGGCCTTTTGATTTTAGATCTAAAGATTTTGCATCGAGGAGGAGGAGAGGTCAGTATCAGGCGTGCAGCTGTCACCGTAGCATTCTACGTTTCCGCTGCAATCAGCTTCAACATCGTTGTCTACCTAGATTCAGGGTGGGATAGTGCGCTGGAATTCCTCACAGGGTACGTAATCGAATACTCACTCAGCGTAGACAATATTTTTGTATTCATTGTGATCTTTACTTATTTCAGTGTACCTGCAGCGCTTCATCATCGAGTGCTGATGTGGGGAATCATAGGTGCGGTAGTCCTCCGGTTAATCATGATTATTGTTGGAGTGCGCCTCGTAGAAAGCTTCGATTGGATTTTGCTCATATTCGGTGCTTTTCTAATTTTTACAGGCATTAAGCTAGCACTTGCACACGATGATTCTCATAACACTGACAATACGCTAGCTGTGAAATTGGCTAGAAAAATACTGCCTTCCATTCCAGATTATCGAGGCAACAGATTCTTTGTTAAAGAGAACGGCAAACTATTAGCCACACCGTTACTGACCGCACTGATAGCCGTTGAAATGGCTGACGTAATGTTTGCAGTAGATTCGATTCCTGCGGTCTTCGCAATTACAAGAGACCCTTTCATAATCGCAACCTCAAACATATTCGCCATAGTAGGCCTGAGATCCCTCTATTTCCTTGTCTCCGCTTCAATGAAACAGGTGCATTTATTGAAATACGCACTGTCGGCAATACTAGTGTTTGTCGGCGTAAAAATGCTGGCTGAAGACTTTATTCATTTGGACCCAATCGTATCATTAGCAATCATTGCATCAATTTTAGTGGCTGCAATTGTGGGGTCGTCTGTAACAACCCGGGATAGGTTCCCTAAATAGATCGGCAGTCAGCACACCCTGACTCTGATTTACGGTATTTGATAGTGCAATGCGGCATTTCCACCGAGCAACATATCACGTTGTTGCTCAGTCATATCACCAACAGCGGCCATGGTTGTATCAAAATTATGCTTATAACTCCCAGCCAAAAGACTAACCGGCCAGTCGCTACCCCACATTAGGCGCTCAAACCCATAATTTTCGATCATAAATTGCACTGCAGGCCTCATTATTCCCGCAGAAGGCTCCGGCCCCGCCTCGGTCAGCATCCCAGAAATTTTGAATTTAAGATTCGGTATATCACGTAAAGGCTCCATTTGTGACGCCCATGGTTCAAAATACCCATCTGTACTAGTCTGCGGCTTAGCCAAATGATCAAGCACCATTGGTAAATCAGGATTTTCCTCTGCAATTCGTGGCACATGCATCAAATCTTCATGCTTTAGTAGCAGATCCAAAGTTAGTCCATCGCGGAGGCTTAACTGTTTAATACCTCTTCTTATATCTGCTTGATTCAGGTAGTCAGGATCCCTCTTATCCTGACCGTTAACACGAAGGCCTCTAAATTTGCTATACCTATTAAATTTATCAATGGTCAGGCCTACATTGGGATCGGCAAAATCCGCAAAAGCAATTACGGCACCAAGCACCTCATTATCGTCAGCAGTATCTAACCAATACAGCTGATCCTCTTCAGCATTCCACGCCTGAATCAATACTGATTTGTCCACACCAACAGTATTAAATGCCTGGCTAATTTCCTCAATCCCAAAGTCTCGTACAACAACACCACCGGCAGCACGATCCGTTTCCGATAGCCAATAGAGATCGGAACTGTCAATAAGCCAAAGGTGGTTGTGACTATCAATAACCATCTGCACTCCATGTTGCTCAGCGTTGTGTTCGTATCACATCTTTAATGCTCAGCATTTTGTTGGAACAGATCTGCCGAGTCAAGAGTCACGCCTAAACCTGCGGCGGAGAGGGTGGGATTCGAACCCACGAGAGCTTTCGCCCTACACGCTTTCCAGGCGTGCGCACTAATCCACTATGCGACCTCTCCTCGACGGTAGCGAGCATCCAAAAGAAACTTCGGCGGAGAGGGTGGGATTCGAACCCACGTGGCGCTCAACACGCCTATCCGTTTTCGAGACGGACCCCTTATGTCCACTCGGGCACCTCTCCCAAGCATGAACTCACTCCCACCACGTCAATCTTATCCAACGTACAATGCTTCTACGATATTCTCCCCATAGACTAGTGAACGATAACTCGAAAAGCCATGCCCTATGCAGAGCGGAGTGAACAATTGAGACGTATTGTCGCATGGATTCTGATATGCAGCGGTATAACGGCTACCGTATCCGGAATTATATTCATACTTCAAAGTGCCGGTATTTTAGGACCTGAAAGCTCATTCATGGTAAGAAACAGTGATTGGACCGGTTACGGCATCATGATCATCAGCGTGGGGCTGGTATTGATTATTGTTGGGAAACGAATCAGACAATAATGATCTGAATTACTCAGGCAAATAATAATCCGTAGTATGTGTCAAGAAATCCATGCCCAGGTGATACAGTAAGTTTCAAACGGGAGGAATTGAAATCATGAAAATATTAATCGCAAACGATTATCTCGATGATTTATTCGAACATGCGAAGCAAGAACTTAAAGAACACGATGTGGTGCGCTGTGCAGATACAGACCTTGTACACCACGTCAAAGATATCGATGTCCTCATCCCTGTTCGAACACCCACAGGCGCCAAAATCATGGATGCTGCGCCCAAACTACGACTAATACAACAATATGCTGTCGGCTTCGACAACATCGATCTGGATGCAGCCCGGAAACGAAAAATACCGGTTGCCAGAGTACCTAGCCCAGAATCGGGAATGGGAAGATCTCTAGCTGAAGGAGCTTTATTCCTAATGATCGGTGCAGGTCGGCGATTTGCAAAACTGCAGAAATGCATAGTGAATCAATCTCTCGAGATACCAATGGGGCACACTCTGTTTGGAAAAACTGTCCTAATTGTAGGACTCGGTAGTGCGGGACAAGCCTTAGCTAGATTACTAAAACCATTCGATTGCCACGTGTACGGCATCAAAAGAAACCTTTCCAATTCCCTCTCAACCGAGTTGGGGTTATCCAAACTGGCGGACCCGGACGATTTGATCAGCTTGTTGCCCGACTGTGATTTTGTAGTAATCACCGTACCACTGACTCCAGAAACCGCAGGCTTACTTGGGTCTCGTGAAATCGAGGCCATGAAACAAGGAGCATGTGTCGTCAACGTAGCAAGAGGCGGGGTTATAGAAGAACAGCCGTTTAAACAAGCATTGCGTTCCGGGAAAATTGCAGCCGCAGGACTTGATGTATTCTGGAACGAGCCACCGGATCCCGAAGACGATCTGTTCGACTTGGAAGTGATTTCTATGCCGCACGCTACGGGCACTACAGACTTATTCTTAGGTAAAGCAGCAAAAATGGTTGCTGACAACGTCCGAAGGATGGAGATTGGTGAAGAAATTTTGCACCGTGTGGATTGACAATAAGGAATCATAATGACTACTGCAATATGACGATAGTCGACAAACATTTCACAGCAACGGGATTCATAGTACGGCAAAAAGAAGTCTTGCTTTTACACCACCAAAAACTGAACATGTGGCTGCCATTTGGTGGACACTTAGAAGCCGGTGAAGATCCTGTCCAAGCACTGCTCCGAGAAGCAAAAGAAGAAACCGGATTTGACGTCGAAATAGTCGCAGACGTTCTTGATTTACAAGGCCCTTTCCCAAAAGTATTGCCCTCCCCAGAAACCATATTGCTGGAAAAGATCGAAGACCATCATTTTCATATAGACCTGATCTATTTCGTTCGCATCGTCGGTGGATCACAGCGTATCTCAATTACCGAACACACCGAACAAAGATGGTTTTCTGCTGACGATTTAACCAATGGAGATATCGCTGAAGACGTAAAACGATTAGGTTTACTGGCCATTGAAAAACTGTCTTAATTGACCCATAAATCGCATACATATAATTATTGCACATTAAACAAAGAACACTAGAATCAACACCTAGATGCTGCAGAAATTCAACCAGAATCATCGAGGGGATCAAACATGGATATTGTAAATAGGATCTGTGGTGCAATGCCAGCAATGCTGACCCCATTCACTCCAGACCTACACATTGACAACGAGGGACAGCGCCGTCTCGTGCAATTTTTTCTGCAAAATGGAGTGCATGGAGTCGTCGTCCTAGGTAGTACCGGTGAATTCCAAGGAGCACGCTGGGAAGAGCGAGCTCACGCTTTGGCGACCGTAGTTGATGAGGTAGATGGAAAAGTACCGGTAATCGCTGGAGCTGGATTGCCTAATTTGTGGGCAACCATTGACCAGATTAAGGAATCGGCTGACAACGGAGCAGATGCTATGCTTGTCACGCCTCCGTATTACTTCCCAATTGGACAAGACCAAATTGTTGATTGGTTTGCTAAGCTTGTTGAAGCCAGCCCTATTCCTATCATGTATTACCACTTCCCTAGGATGACCAAACTTACTGCCGATCCCGACACTATAGTCCGTTTGCGCGAGGTAGGCGTAGTGGGAGTCAAAGACAGCGGAGGAAATACCGGATGGCTCCATTCAACACTGATTCGAACCCGAGACTACAAGGATTTCAAGCTTTTACTCGGCAGTGACTTCCACTTGGTTGATGCTCTAATCAACGGAGCAGACGGATGCATAGGCCTTCCGCAAAACGTGGTGCCACACATCTCTGTACAAATGTACGAATCATTCCAAAGCAATAATCTTTCCGAAGCAAATCGCCTGCAAAAAATTGCTGTCGACTTTTTGGATGCACTGATGATTAGCCCATCAGGACAGCCATACGCCAAGGGACTTTTAGAGAAAATGGGTCTATGTGATCGCACAGTAGCTCCACCATTTGTAAATGCCACAGATGGTGAGATTGAAAATTTATGGGAAAATGTGCGGGAATTGTGTCGTCCGCCTCAACCAGCACCATGAATCATAGTTGACCCCAAGTCCCCACCTATAAAATAGATGATCAAAATAACGAGAAGTAGCCAAACGGAAACTACGTATCTTATACCTTTATCAGTTAGTACCAGTAGAGAAGGGTTGTGAATCCCTTTGCCAATATTCGCAAGATATAGGTATCTCATTACACCGTACAACACTAGTGGCACAGTTAAAACTAAGCCATTACCATCGAACTTAGATGCTGTCACATCCGATACTGTATAAAGCGTATAGCTCACTACCGTAGATGCCGCAACAACGCCCAACGACATATCCAACACCGATTTATCTGCCATCATAAACGAAGGTCGGTTAACTGATGGCGCGTCGCGCATATCACCAAGCTCACCCAATCGCTTACCAATGGCTAACAGAACAGCAATAAAGAACGTGCAGATCAGTAGCCACACCGAAAACGGCACATCCAGCACAACGGATCCAGCAATTACCCTTAACACAAACCCTAACGCTATCGAAATCACATCAGCAAAAGCAACCCTACGCAAGATTGCCGAATAGGCAATCATCAATACGCTATACAGGCTCAAGACGATCATCAAAGATCCCGATAGTAGCATCGAACACAGTAAGCAGATTGCTATACCTATACTTGCGACAACAAAAGCAACACGTTGCGTTATTCGACCTGATGCAATCGGCCTCATACGCTTCCTTGCATCAAGCCGATCAATTTCACGGTCAAACCCATCGTTTAGGTAGTAAACGCTGGATGAGAGCAAGCAAAACAAGACCACAGCCCCAAAACTTGTCAAAACCGATTCTGGATCGGTCAACCGCTCGGCGAAAATCAACGGAGCCAAGACGAAACTATTCTTTATCCATTGCAACGGCCGAGAAGTTGTGATGAAGTCTCTCATGTCAATTTAGTACACCCTTCTCAATAAGATTGAAAAAGACGACCCCAGCCTGTATCCATAGCTTGTTCAATCCGTCGACGACCATAACAGTTGTACCAATACACATCATGGTACAACCTAGATGCAAGAAATGACCACGGAGCAATCACCGTGCGCAAAAGCAATCTCTCTAGTATCTGCAATGGACCCCAATAAATGAGTTTCTGACCTCTACTAGCAAATGTCTCCGCATTGGATTGGACCTCCCAAGCCACTTTATCTACATCCATTCCAATTACATCCACTTCACATAAATCGGCACATCCTAATCCATTTTCATGAGCGATTCGCAAAAATGGGATCGACATAGGATCGAGCCCCATTAACCGAGCACTCAGTGCATCAACAGCCACTTGATCTGCGCCTGCGATTAGAAGGTTGCGTTCAGAAACCGTCATACATCGTGGACCGGGCCCCGAGCCTGCAAAAGCCCCGTCCATAACAGCAAATATGCCAGTATGAATTTCCTTTTGTATTGATAGTAAGTCCACCAATGTTTCATGAATCTGCCGGTGGCACCAATGCCTTTTCTCATACAAGAGACCACCGAATGCATTTTTCATAGCACCTGTAATGGTAGTAAAAACGTGAGTCTTTACAGTAGGAAGATGGATGACATTCGAACCGATCAGCCTACTAGGGATACGTATACCATCAGGAAATATTTGATCCAAAACCAGTAGTTTGCCTTTTGGTTCATAGATCACCCATTCAGGATCCTCATACAAATGAATATTGGGAATATTATACTTCTGCAATACAGACAGATGCTTGTTTGCTTTTTCCCCTTTTTTTGCTGAAACTACGACAGTGCGATTGTGTGCACCATACATCTTCGAATTAGCGAATCCATCATCAAGCAGTGTTCGAATTACCCCTTCAAGCTGCCAGGGAGCTGTCGAGCACGCTGGATACCAATGTTGCCAGGAGACATTAATCTTCAGTGCAGTCTGCGAACTTCGGTCCAATGCATCAACATAATTAGCATCACGCATAGCCCTGGCATAATCATCTAAAACAGTCGTAGGGGAACTAGCCCCTAATACAACCAAGGGCTTTCCTGGACAGCCATAGTTAGACATTATCAGACTCTGTATCTATGCTACCAACCATCATACGAATAGATGGTATCAGGCCATTATCGACATAAAGCAATTTAGGTGAGTACAAAATATGGTATTTTTGTTTGTTACCGTACTGTGACACATAGTGTTCACTGTAACTAGCGCCAAATCTTGCAAATGAAAAACCAATCTAATTCTGTTCCGACCAACGCTGTGCCTGGACTGATAACGGCTATTGATTTCGGCCCTCAAGTCCGTGCCAGTGCTTATGCATTAATAAACGGTAAACGGCGGCTATTAGGGGAAGGTATAGCCCATTACACCGACAACGCCCCAACTTTCGACTCATCAATCGGAATAGACAATGCAATACAAAATCTAAAATTTAATTTGTCTGCATTTATGGGGCGTGACGAAGGTGACATTACTGCTGTAAGTGCCGCGACAGGATCGCGTGGAGGCAGGCCAATACCGGCCTTGTATGCTGGGGACCTCAGTCACAATCAACTAATTGAATTTGAGTCAATATTGCGAGCCCAAGGGTTTGTCATAACAAGCCGTATAGGAAGTCTCGGATCACGATTTAACACCAAAATAAGTGCAGAACACCTATCTGATGAGATCTGTAAAACCAGACCAAATCTGATTGCCATAGCATTGACAAAAGACCGAGGTTGGGAAGATTTATCACTAATCATAGAATCATTGCGCTTTATAGTGCTCAACCAATGCGATACATACCGTCCTGTCATAGCAATCTTCTACAATGGCAACCCAGATCAGGTGTTATTAAATGCCTTCAAAGGGCTGCTCGAAGTACGCTTTGTTCAACTTTTCGAACAAGATCAAGAACTAGGCTCCGCTGAGGCCATTTCGTCCCTGAACGATCTCTACCAATCAGTATCAATTCACAACTGGATGAGGGAGGACAAACCTGAAAATATCCACGGAGCTCCCATAGTCCCGATAAACGTATCCCTTGGAATATCAACGTTGAACCTATCACAAAAGCTCGATCTATCTGTCACTTCTATTCATTCGGACCCAGCCGGAGTCTGCATAGCTTGTGCTAGGGAAGGCAGCGTTAATACCGCTATATTTGGGTATTTTTTCAACGGAGATTGTATAGAATCCGTATCATCACTAATCCCAATAGACGAAATATTGGAATGGCTCCCTTTATCGATTGATCCTTCTGACGCCCTATCATATTTCGCCAATAAATCAGCCCGTCCATGGACCGAACCAGAATCAAACAGTGAACTTTTACTAGATCATGCTTCCACTCAATTTGCCATAACAAAAGCATCACAGACTATTGTCGAAGAAGATTTTCGAACAGATTTGATTGTATGCACTGGTAGCACATTCACCAATATTGGACGCCCGTTGCAGGCAGCTATCGTTGCTCTAAATGGACTGCTCCCATCAGGTTTTTCTCAGTTTGCTGTAGACCGCAGCAACACATTTGCTGCCATAGGAGGATTAGCTGCAGCAGGATACGAAATCGATCCTGAGGACAATTTGGTTCATGTAGCTACAAGTCTGGGAGTTCGTGGCTTAGACAAAATCGGCAAACAGGCTCTTGCTGTCGAACTCACTACAAATCATGGGGAACGCATAGCCCGTAATATCAGTTTCGGTTCTGTAGATAGAATTGCGTGGCCAAATAGTAGTGCAGGAAAGATAAAGGTATGGCCAGCAGGTCGCCTAGACATTGGAGCCGGACGGGGCCAGGCAGTCGAGTTGAAACCCAAAATACATTCGGGTTCTGGTGGCTTTATAGTCGATGCAAGAGGAAGACCATTGTCGTTCCCTAAAGAACCGTTAAAAAAGAAGGCTGCCATATTACAGTGGCTACAAGGGTCAGGTGCATACGCCCTTGGATCAAGAAACACCGCAATCACTCGTGAATAACAACTATATACGCGCCTCAGTCGTAACCGGGAAAATACGTCGCATCCATACGTTGACAAGGCAAGGAAGAATAATTGCAAGAATGGGAGAGTCAGTACCGGCAGGGGATATCGTAGGGAATTATGAATCAAAAGGCAGAGTTGTATCACTAAACGTAAGCTCCCTAACCAAAACCCCTCCATCAAAGATATTGGGAACACTGCAAATTGCAGTGGATGAGCACGTTGGACCCGGAACAATACTGGCTAAGGGACCATCTAGATTGTTAGGGAATCCCCAATGGGAAGCCCCTTTTGCAGGATCAATTTGCCACGCTTCAAGCCTATCTGGGCACGCATATTTCAGAGAATCGACAGATGTAAACAAATTGGCTGCTGTGGTATCAGGCGAAGTAGTCCAGTTACAAGAAGGAAAATCCGCCACTATAGAAGGCTACGGAACGTGTATTAATTGTCCAATCGGAAACAACGGGATAGCTATAGGAACGCTATTTGTAGTCCCTGAACAAAGCAAATTCGACCCATCACTGTATATCGAGGAAACCCCCTTAATATTGGCAACTACAGAATCCGTGACATACGATTGGATAGATTCCTTATCAGGAACTCAGATAGCGGCGGTCATTGCCCCATCCATGCCTGTTGCTCAAGACTCTACCCACAGCCATCCTCGTAGATTTATAACCAGCCAAAAAATCCCTATCGTATTAACCGAGGGAGTAGGCACAGCGCTAATGCCAAGTTCACTTCAAGGTCTATTCCGTTCGCACGAAGGTAAATTGGCCACTGTTGTTGCCTCAATCTTACCAGGGCAATCGGAAGTGATACTGGACAAACATATTGTTCATAAAAACAGTCATAGCTCGTATAAAGCGACTTCCAGTAGCTTGTTAGGAGCAGAAATTGTTCCAAGGTCTGAAGCTTTAGTACACAGCCGAAATGGAGCTGGTATATACACCACCGTAGTGGAAATTGGCACTAGAGAGGGAAGCGGTTTATGGATAAACTCCAACAACATAGAATCTATGCCCACTCACTCAGAAGCAACATAATACGTACTTTATCAACGTCTCATTTCATCTGGAGCGTCAATCCCCATTAACGAGAGACAATTTGCTAGCACTTGTCGCACTGCACCCACAACTTCCAACCGATCCCTAGTAATTTGTTGATTTTCGGAAATCACCTTACAGGAATGATAGTAAGAGTTAAAGGCTCCAGCGAGCTCAAGCGCAAAATGTGGCAGATGATGAGGTTCCAGGTCTCGTGCACAAGCATTCACGATGTCTGGAAATCGAACCATTATACGTATCAAATCTATATCCGCAGATTGCAGGGATCCAAGCTCAGCACTCTGATTTAATAATCCTTCTTGTTCCGCACGGCGCAATATACTCACGATACGTGCATGCGCGTATCGAATTTTATGTACGGGATTATCATCAGTCTGATTACGAGCTAGATCGATATCAAATTCCATTTGGCTGTTGGCGTCGCGTGCTAGCATGAAATACCGAGTAGCTTCCGGGCCAACATCGGCGACAAGCTCAGATAACAACTCAAATTCCCCACTTCGTTTGCTCTGCTTAATCGGCTGTCCATCTACTACGACATGGACCATTTGGCACAAGACATATTGGAGAGCAGATGCTTCAACCCCTAAAGCTTCAAGTGCAGAGTGCATGCGCGGTACATGCCCATGGTGATCCGCCCCCATCACATCTATCACTCTCATAAATCCCCTATTCTGAAACTTGTCTTGATGGTAAGCGATATCTGCAACCAAATATGTGGGGTCCCCAGTACGTTTGACCAGTACATTTCCACCATCATCATCACGACCAGCAGCGGTAAACCATGTCGCCCCTTCCCGACGGACAACATACCCACTACTATCCAATCTACTTATAACTTCATCAATAGCACCGGCATTATGTAGCTGTCGCTCAAAAAACCAATTATCAAAAGAGATATCCATTTCAGACAATACATCTCTGATCGATTTCAGAGCTATCTCTATTCCGTGCTCTACAAAAATAATGGTTTGTTCATCTGCAGAGAGGTCGACATATTTATCAGCATGATCTCGAATTATCTCGCCTGCCCACTCCCGAACATACTCACCCTGGTAACCTGCAGAAGGCATTGGCACATCAATACCAAAAGCGGCCAAATAATGGTGCCTCAGACTCTGGCCTAACAAGTCCACCTGGTTGCCAGTATCATTTACATAATATTCACGCTGAACCTCATAACCTGAGGCCAACATTATGCGAGAAATCACGTCTCCCAATATCGCACTACGCCCATGCCCAACAGTGAGGGGGCCAGTAGGATTAACACTCACAAATTCAACCTGAACTTTTGTCCGATCGCCCAAATTGGAGCCACCAAATGAATCTCCATTTTGGGCGATCACATCCAACTGTGATGTAAGCCAGACGTCAGACAATCGCATGTTGATAAATCCTGGCCCAGCCACATCGATAGATGCGATCATTTCTGATTTTGGAGCTGAAACAATTATTGCATTGGCTATGTCAATAGGTGACGATCCGGCAGCTCTAGCAAGACGTAGAGGCAACGTACTGGAATAGTCAGCTTCGGGCACCCTAGATTTCTCAATCCCAAGGTCTATCTGATCTATTTCTGGCAGCAATCCTCTACTCTGCGCTTCTCTCAACGCAATACGCAAGTATTCTTCAATTTTACGAGTAATCATTGTCTAAACCAGCCCGTATTGAACCATTTCAGAGCAAAAATCATATAGTCATCCCCAAATCAATGCAGCTGTTCCATTGTAGAAGAGTAATTCGCCAAATCTCGAATTCTGATGATACCGTGATCAATTCTATTCTGATTCGCAATTTACCCCTTTCAATACAATTTGGCTGGCTAGATTAAGAGACACAGATGAGCAGATCCTGGTTGATTTTAAGCTCTGCCCTAATTTAACAGTCTTACGTCTGCATCCAATTCACACCACCAAACATATCCATATCCAATGGTATCCTTGTTTCATTCCATGATCGGTCATGTTGAACATTTGGCAATTAGAACTCATATTAGGTAGCAACAAGCCATCCAACACTGCCCACTGCCCACAATTTCAAAGCAAGGGAAATTGTATGAAGTCTAAATTTGAAGACAACACCTTAAGTTCGGGGACTGTTTATCAACTTAACGTTAAACCAAGGCTTAAAGGCGAGCGAGGAATTCCTAAGTACAAGACAGACACCTTGTTCGTTTCCCATACAGGCGCGAATAGAGACTACAACCATCACCGGAGTACTAAAGACGACAACAATCTCAACAAGGCCCTACTACTACTACCTATTGAAACAATCGAATCGTTGCGTTCAGAAAGCTGGCCCGTAGAACCCGGCGATTTAGGAGAAAACATAACTACGTCAGGCATCCGGTATTCGGAATTTAAGGTCGGCCTCAAATTCAAAGCTGGGTCTGTCACATTCCAAATATCTGAAGAGAACACCCCGTGCACCGTACTCCACAACCTGCACTATGTGGGTAAGGATAAGGTCAATAGATTTGTCCGTACCATGATGGGAAGACGCGGATGGTACGCCTCCGTTATTGAAACTGGTGAAATCCAAGTGGGCGACTCTATTCACATACTATAGGTAAATTACCTCGCCTTTACCTTACTTTAGTAGTAAAAACAGCATATTTAGTACGGTGAAGGTAGCGCGGACACTATGACCTCAACCTTGTATTACGGGAAGCACTTCAAGAACTTCGTTTAAGGAGCCAGATCGGTATCCTTCTACGTCGATTGTGACAAATTTGTAACCACATTCCTTGAGCGCAGAACATATTCTGCCATTTCGTCCATTAGAAAAGAATCGCTCAAACTCTGTAGGGGCTAGCTCTATTCGAGCCACTTCACCATGGTGACGCACTCTGAATTCACGAAAACCTTCACTCCTGACAAAGGCCTCCGCAGCCTCTATCTGACTTAGTTTGTCTTCCGTGATGTACTCTCCATACGCAACACGAGACGACAAGCAAGGAGCAGCCGGCTTATCCCAACTAGACAAACCAAAATATCTAGATAAAACCCGTATTTCCGATTTAGACAAACCAGCATCAATCATGGGCGCTTTTGCACCGGCAATTGTCGCCGCCTTCATCCCAGGTCTATAATCACCGAGATCATCAATCACAGGCCCGTACACCAATTCCTTAAAACCCGGATATTGCTTACGAAATTCGTCCAGATTTACAAACAACTCATTCTTACAGTGGAAACAACGGTTAGAGTCGTTAACCCTGTATTCCTCGTTATCCACCTCTGAAGTATTAACAAACTCATGTCTTATACCGATTTCTTCAGCGAATCGAACGCCATCCTGACGGTCTTTTTTAGACAAACTAGGGGATACAGCTGTCACCGCCACAGATCGATTACCGAGCACTTTATAAGCCGCAAACGCTAAAAAGGTGCTGTCGACCCCTCCTGAATAAGCCACTATCACACTGCCCATTCGCTCTAGAGTTTCACAAAGAATCTCAAATTTTCCCGATAGATCTGGGTTTAAATTAGTCATTTTCTCATCGTATCAATTGGTATATTGCAGAATACCGCCAAACATCACTGCCAAGATTGTAACCGCAATTCATGTTATTTAACCTCTATACAAAACAAAGCTGTTCTTCCTCATATTCACCATTCCCAATACTGAACAGTCTTATCTCTGGATCATTCATGTCCTCTAGCGACACTATCATCATAAGCACTAAACCAATCTTCACTTCACGTATATCGGTTGCAGATGGAATCGCCTCACTATTTGGATGCGAATGAAAAAACCCAATATCATCCAAGCCACCTTCGTATATCTGCGCAAAAGCTTGATATTCCTCAGCCGGATCCATTCGATACAACACCGGACTGCTCTCAAGATTTTTCACAGGGAAAATACGTGTCACTTCCTCTCCTGAATCGCCTGCTAATACGCCACAAGCCTCGTTCGGCAATACCGATTTGCAGTATGCAATTATTTCATCAGCAAGCTCACGTGAAATCGATAGCAATTCACTTCCATCCCTTCAATCATAACGACCCCTAAGAAAAAGGTAGCAGTCTTACCCATTCGACTGCTAAAATGCTGGCCGGCCCGCAGTCTAAAGCTGGAGCCTTTGGGGTGGTAGTGCATTATGCCACGTTGTGTAAGCAGCGAACAGAGTGCAGCCGCCTTAGGAATTAAACAATTTAGTGAACAACATGATGTTTGCGCACGAGCGCACCACATGAGGAGCTGAAATGGCAAAGCAGGTAGCGCTTGACGCCGATGCACGCGGCAAACTTATTGAAGGTATCGACACTGTTGCAAATGCAGTGAAAACCACTTTGGGTCCCAAAGGACGCAATGTGGCGTTAGGGAAAAAATACGGTGGACCCACAGTAACCCACGATGGTGTTACTGTGGCCAAAGAGATTGAACTAGAGGAACCTTTTGCGAATATGGGGGCCCAGTTAATCAAAGAGGCAGCCAGCAAGACCAATGATATTGCGGGTGACGGTACCACTACAGCCACAGTACTCGCCCAATCCATATTAAAAGAGGGGCTGAAGAACGTGGCTGCTGGAGCCAACCCAATGATTGTGAAAAGAGGCATCCAGCAAGGCGTAGACGCTTTGGTTGATGACCTGAAAGGGCAGGCTCGCCAGATAAAAACCAAAGAAGAAATTGCCCAGATCGCCGCTATATCAGCTGCTGACGTAGAAATAGGCGACATGATCGCAAAGGTCATGGATAAGGTAGGGAAAGATGGTGTTATCACGGTCGAAGAATCCAAAGGGATCGAACTTGAAGACGCCTACGTAGAAGGAATGCAGTTTGACCGAGGCTATCTTTCCCCATATTTTGTGACTGACCAAGAACGCATGGAAGCTTCGATCGAAGACCCGTACGTGTTAATTACAGACGGTAAGATTTCTGCAGTAGCAGACATACTGCCAACCCTCGAGAAAGTCACGCAAGCCGGCAAGAAAGAGTTTGTTGTAATAGCCGAGGACATAGAAGGTGAAGCTCTAGCCACCTTAGTTGTTAACAAACTTAGAGGGGTCCTCAACTGCTTGGCAGTAAAGGCCCCCGGTTACGGCGACCGACGAAAAGAGATGCTCCAAGATGTGGCGATTATTACAGGGGGAACGGTTATCTCTGAAGATATGGGCCGTAAACTAGACAGCGTCATCTTAGAAGATCTTGGACAGTCAAGAAGAGTAGTCGCAACCAAGGATGACACCACTATAGTGGAAGGATCTGGTACGGAAGCCGCTCGTCAGGGTCGTATCAGTCAGCTCGACGGGCAAATACGAGAAGCTACATCCGATTATGATCGTGAAAAGCTAGAGGAACGAAAAGCCAAATTGTCTGGTGGTGTGGCGATCATCAGAGTTGGTGCAGCAACGGAGACAGAACAGAAAGAAAAGCAACACCGGGTCGAAGATGCAATATCGGCTACCCAGGCAGCACTTGAAGAAGGTATTGTTGCCGGAGGTGGAGTAGCATTAGTAAATGCAGTTTCTGCCCTGGATGGTGTAGATGTCTCTGGGGATGAAGCTGCAGGACTACGCGCACTCAGAAGGGCTCTTGTAGAGCCTTTGAGCCACATATCTGAAAATGCCGGATATGATGGTGGAGTAGTGGTACAAGAAGTACTTCGCCGACATGAATCAGAAGACAATGATTTTATTGGATTTAATGTGATGTCCGAAGACTATGTCGACATGGTTCAAGCCGGAATCATCGACCCACTTAAGGTAACTAGATCGGCCCTAGAAAATGCTGCTTCAATAGCTAGCATGATCTTAACCACAGAAGCACTGATAGCAGATATCCCAGAGGAAGCTGATGCAGCAGCAGCAGCAGCAGCAGCTGGCGCTGGGATGGGTTATTAGGCGGAGAGATACACCAATCCTATAAAGTCTCGCTGCTAAGTAGCAATAACAGGCAGCATCCGACACCCGTCGGATGCTGCCTGTTTGTCATCAAACACGGATTAGACAACACAGATACAGAGAGCTCACATCATCAGCAAACTATTGTCTTAAACCCTGGTAAATCGCGAAACTGGCAACACAAACACTGCGGATCCAGAGTCTGATTCTTCATCCGGACGCACGTACGATTTTATTTTTTCGATAATTTGGTCAACTTGATCTGCTCGGGCCCCTATCAACACAGTGACATTACCACGCTTCAAAAAACCACCCGCTGAGTTAATACGCGTAACACGGAAACCATCTTCCAAAAGTGATGCCTCAACTGCATTTGCAGAACTATTAGGCACCACTGCCAAAACAAGCTTTTCATTCTCTGTGATTTCAGTCACCAGGATCCTCGTTTACCATTTCCTATGCATACGCACGGTATCACCGCTAATTTTGAAAGGTCAAGAATAGTCAATAAATGTTAATCAATACGTATTCGCCCATCTTTATCCAGAATGGACAAATTACTTGTTTTGAACAAGTCTGTATATTTCAGTGCGTTACCAGTACTAAGCAAAACCACTTTGTCGTCAGGCGATATCTGACGGTCGCTCATTAGCTTGGGCAAAGCAGCAAACATTGCTCCGGCTTCAGGGGCCACGAATACACCTTCAGTACTGGCTACAAGTTTCGTCATTTCAATTGTGTCCTCATCAGAAACTGCTATAGCATTGCCTTCGGTGGATCGAATGATCCGTAACAATAAACGATCAGCAAATGGCTTTGGTACGCGCAAACCAGAAGATACTGTGCTGGCATCGATAATTGCTTCACACCCCTCTACACCCAGTTCAATGGAAGATACGACCGGCGCACAACCTTTAGCCTGTACAGCTATCAGTTTCGGACGGTGACCGTTTATCCATCCCAACTGTTCAAGCTCGTCAAAAGCCTTCCATAATCCTATCATCCCTACGCCACCACCAGTTGGATAAAGAATCACATCCGGCAATTGCCAGTCGAATTGTTCCGCTATCTCAAAACCCATCGTCTTTTTACCCTCCACTCTATAGGGCTCTTTCAGTGTAGAAACTTCATACCATCCAAATTCCGAACAGGCCGCTCCAACAATAGTTCCCGCATCAGATATCAGGCCATCTACCAGATGGAGTTTTGCTCCACAGGCCGAAACCTCTCTCATGTTTACTACTGGGGTGTCATCAGGCATTACTACATGCAATTCCAGGCCAGCCCGAGCACAATATGCAGCCCATGCGCTACCAGCATTACCAGCAGTCGGCATCGCTAGTGTCTTTTCACCTAACTCCAACGCTCTGGCCACTCCTACCGCCGCCCCTCGTGCCTTAAAAGTCCCAGTTGGATTCAAACCCTCGTCTTTAATCCATAAGTGATGCAACCCAATCTGATCAGCATAGGTAGGAATCTCATATATAGAAGTTCCTCCCTCACCTAATGTGATTCTATTCATTGGATCTCTAATGGGAAGAATTTCAGCGTAACGCCATAAATCAGGAGACCTATCTTTCCAGTCAGATGGCTGCAAGTAATTTCCCAACTGACTTAAATCATACCGAGCCAATAGAGAAGAATTACATTCGGGGCATAAATTGGCACGGGTGTCAGCATCGACAGAACAATCGCACTCTGCACACTCCAAATGAGATAAGTAACTTTTAATAACTTGCAATACTTGACCTTTCGAGATTAGGTTATGTAAACCGCAGTCTAATGTTGCTACCCGTCAACTCAATAATCCACTTCAGCAACAATCCAACGCTATCATCATAACAATCGTGAATTGTTGGCACGGCTTCCAATAGGATAAAATCCCGACAACCGCTAGAGAGGATTATTAAGTGTGGGCCCGAGAGAGAGCGGTTCAACTGTGACTAATTTGCATAATACCAAAGCTCGTGTTTTACCTAGAGCTCTACTATTTGTCAGCGGATTTTCATTGGTTTTTGCGTTAGCAGGTACATCTGCTGGCCTAGCTGGGCGTCTACTACAAGATGCACAAACCTGGATCAATCCCTTAGCTGGCATACTATTATTATTGTTAGGTATACACACCACTGGAATACCCAGAATTATAGCCCTGCGATTAGCAAAACAGGCAGGAACCAATAAGCGCAATTTCATAGCCATATTGTTTATCGGCTCTGTACAGGCTCTTTATCGAAACGTCCAAGTTGAATACCGTATTCGGAGATACAATCCTATCTCTTCCGTTGTTGTAGGCATAGCCTTTGCATTGAGCTGGACGCCATGTGTAGGATTCATTCTCGGCGGTATATTGACAGCAGCTTTCAATGCGAACAATTCACTCACTGCATTTTTTCTCTTGTTATCCTATTCTTTAGGCTTGGGAGTACCGTTTGTAATACTTGCTGTGTTGGTGGATCGCACTGAACATATAGTACGAAAGCTTAGTCGACACTCCCAAGTCATAAGCATAGCAAGTGGGGTCATACTTGCGAGTTTCGGAGCGATGGTTTTAGCGGACTCAACAGAACAACTCGCTAGATTTCTTGGAACACTTCCATTAATAGACGACTCATTTCTTGCCCAACAAAGGGAAAGTGGGCTGGGGATAGGCTGGGTAATACCCTCATTTATAGCTGGTACTATTTCATTCCTATCACCATGTGTGTTGCCATTAGTGCCTGTCTATTTAGCCCATTTAGCGGGCTCCATAATCAACAATGATCACAACAAGGTTCCTATGTCCAAGCAACTAAATACATAGGTAAAATAGAATATTAAACGAACTTTGCCGTTAGAGTATTGGAAAGGCGAGCCCACGGACAGGCTCATAGATTATTGCTGTGGAGGATAGTTTAGTTGAGCGAATCGCTAGAAGATCTGAGAAATGAAATAGATCAAGTCGACCATCAGATCGTTGAAGCTCTGAATAGCCGAGCACAACTATCTCAGCGTGTTGGACAATTCAAATCTGATAATGGAGATCCTGTTTTTGCTCCATCTAGAGAGGCAGGTGTGATCAAGCGCGCCATTGAGCTTAGTGATGGAACACTGCCTGATGACGTCATTGCAGACATATTTCGAAAGATTATGGCTTCAAGCAGGGCTCTCCAGCGACTGATGCGGGTAGCTTATCTCGGCCCAGAACTAAGTTTCAGCCATAAGGCAGCAGGAGATATGTTCGATCAGGGGGGCGAGTATATGGCTGCCCGATCCATATCTGAAATATTTCGCCTTACCAGAAGTGGAGATGTTGAATACGGGGTGGTACCCATTGAAAACACCATTGGTGGCACAGTCGGTGACTCGATAGACTCATTCGTAGAGGGCAACGTCGTAATAATTTCGGAGTTTTCCCTTCAGATTATCCATAACTTGATGTCGCACTCAGATATAACCAATATACATACTGTGTACTCACACCCTCAAGCACTGGCACAGTGCAACGATTGGTTAAGCAAAAACTTACCTACTGCGCAGCGAGTCGAAGTAGCAAGTACATCGGCTGCCGCCATTAAGGCCGCCAATGAAGCCGGATCGGCAGCAATAGGTCTGGATACGGCTGCCAAGTCAAACAGTCTTAAGCTGATCAGACGAGGCATACAAGACGTAGACGAAAACTACACCCGATTCTTCCTAATTGGGCGCCAGCCAAACCCTCCTAGTGGAGATGATCAAACTGCAATATGTTTTGCTGTAGCCGATCGTATCGGTGCACTTCACGACGTACTTGGGATAATGCGAAACCACCACATAAGCCTATCTAATATGCAATCCCGGCCAGCGCGTGGGCGCTCACAGGAACAAGCAGGAGATTATGTCTTTTATGCGGAATTTCCTGGACACGAAAAAGACAATGATATCGCGGACGCACTCAATCAAGTAAAGTCTTTGTGTACCATGACCAAGGTCCTAGGATCATGGCCTATCGATCGTTCACTGAATTCAATGCGATGAAACGACAAGTAATAGATCAAATCAAATCACTCATAACCAGATCTCCGTGAAAATACTAATCGTATCCAGCCTAGTGTTGGCATTTGGGTTTATTGTTCATTCAGGATTTCGCCGCAGGTTATTGTGGTCGTTAAAGGTTACGGCGACAATATATGCGTTTTTCTTCGGACTACGCCTTGTCATTTTTCCATTATTCAGTTGGGACCCCGACGCATATTTAGCAGTTGGAATCATATCTCTAGTGTGCGTATTGATATGGATAGGCTTGAAATGGCTCGTCGATAACAACTTGGCCTCAAAAAGATAGCAATACTGTCTTAAATTCGTGAATGGAGTTCACATATGGGATGGTCCGTCGTACGTCCGACAGGATTAACGCATCATCGCAAGGAATATTCGATCAAAGGATACACTCTTATTACTCCGTTAGCCGGTTACGCCACATATTTGCTTGATATGCAAGGCCATATTGTCCACGAATGGAAACATAATTTCATTCTACCCCTATTCGCCAAACTACTGCCGAATGGCAATTTGATGGTAATCGGTACACATAAATCACTTTCACCACCACACCAACCTTCGTCCGAAAGAACCTCACATTCCCTCGGGAATCATGTACGTCAACTTGGAGGCGCAGCCTCTACATTACAAGAATTAGATTGGGATGGAAATCTGATCTGGAGCTATGACAACCCATTCATACATCACGATTTTTGCCGACTAGATAACGGTAATACTCTGATCCCAGAATGGGTTGCGCTGCCTGATGAGATAAGCCACAAAGTTAAAGGAGGAAGAAAGCGCCCAAGAAAACAGATTCCGCCTATGCTCGGCGATGACATTATAGAAGTGGACATGACTGGAAACACGATCTCCCGTTGGGAAACATGGAAATTGTTTGACCCCAGAAAAGACCCTATCTGTCCTCTCGAAAGTCGCTCAGAATGGACCCATCTAAACAGTGTTGATCAACAAAGCAACGGTGACATAGTGATTTCCTGCAGAATTAATCACAGAATCGCAATAATTGATCGTCAATCAAAGCAATTCATATGGAAATATGGTGAAGGGATCTTAGGGCATCAGCATCATGCAACAGCACTAGCAAATGGAAATGTCCAGGTATTCGATAACGGCCTCCATACGCATGATCTTCCCACTTCTAGGGTCATAGAAATTAACCCTCGAACTAACGATATCGAATGGCAATATAATGCTGTTCCAAAAACGCAGTTTTTCAGCGCACATTTATCAGGAGTTCAGAGGCTGGCACACGGTAATGTCCTTATATGTGAAGGTACAGGAGGAAGAATCTTAGAGATATCGCATACTGGTGATCCCGTATGGGAGTGGATAAGTCCTTTCCTGCATGAAATGCCGAACTATGGAGTGATTAACTGGCTATACCGAGCATATAGATATAATTTGGATCATCCAGCATTTTCTGACAAATGTTTGGAAGGCCAGGCTTATGGGAACCTTAATAGAGAATACGGGTTGTCTAAATAGGCATAAACAACAAAACAAATTGGATTAATGGAGCAATAATGGTAAAAGCTGCCGATACCAATCACCCGAGTGACTCGAGAACAACACTGAGAGATCGCCTGCATGCTGGCGAAACAGTTGTTGGTCCATTTCTTTCACTACCAAGCCCGGATTTGGTGGAAATATTGAAGATCGCAGGTATGGATTTCTGCGTCATCGATACAGAACATGGGATGTACGGGGAGGAAACATCCATCAACCTTGTGAGAGCTGCAGATGCTAAGGGACTACATTCTGTGATCAGAGTACCAGAGGTAAACTCACCACTTATCACTAAGGCCTTGGACACTGGTGCTGACGCAGTTATGGTTCCACAAATAGGATCCGTTCTGGATGCAGAACAGGCAGTTGCAGCAGCCCGGTTCCATCCAGAGGGCACACGAGGTGTCATGCCACATACCAGAAACGCTCAGTACTCATCCCACGAATGGCCAGATTACTATGCCTACTCAAATAAAAAGGCTGCCGTTATCTTGCAAATCGAAGGAGCCGAGGGATTAAGATCCCTGCCAGAATTAGTCGAAGTCCAAGGAGTTGACTGTTTCTTTCTAGGAGTAATGGATCTTTCACAGTCTGTCGGAGTACCAGGCCAACCTAATCACCCTCTGGTCATAGAAAAGATTTCAGAAACCGTAGCACTGTGCAAGAAAAATAGTCGCTCAGTAGGTATTTATACATTCACGCCAGAATCAGCTAAGAACTGGGTGGATATGGGAATCCAGTTTATTGGGTATGATACAGACGCCGGTAGTATCTTGAACGCATTTCGCAATATCAGAAAGTCACTATATTTCATATAGCATAATGACGTACCAAAAACACTGTCTCCACAGTTGATACTAGTATCCCGCGTCCAGGTCGACTAAATTAAGAAGAGTTTGTTTGTTCGCATATCTGCGCAAATTTTCAATAAACAAATCTGCCAGACGCCGGCCTCGCTCAGGGCTATTCCCTCCCAAATGCGGAGTAATGACGACGTTAGAACGGTCCCATAAAGGATGGTCACTCATAAGCGGCTCCTCCTCCACTACGTCCAAGCCGACTCCAAAAAATCTGTCAGAGTCTAATGCTCGAATAAGAGCTTCTGTATCGGTTAACCCTCCTCGGGAAACACTAATAAACACAGATCCATTTCGCATCATGGCAAAAGTATCATCGTTCATCATATGGCGAGTAGCTCTGGTTAAAGGGGCGGCTATGAAAACCGCATCAGATTGCCCCAATAACCATGGCAACTCGGATACAGGACGAATCTCGTCCACATACTCAGACCTAATATCCGTATTCACATCAACACCAATAACATTCATGCCAAAAGACTTCACACGTTTTGCGATCTCAATACCTATAGCCCCTAGCGCGACTATGCCAGCAGTTTTTTCAGCTGGCTCCCATATAGCGGGCGGGAGCTGCCAATTATGCGCTATCTGATTTCTAATGGCCCAATTGCCACCACGACCAATAGAGAGAAGTAGCATAAGCGCGGTATCCGCTACAGGGATAGCATGTATCCCTGCAGCATTAGTTAATAGGATGCTCCTATTTGCAAGCTCGATAAGCGGATCTTTGTCGTTCCCGGCTCCAGACGACTGTACCCATCGAAGTGATTTGGCGGCCGAAAGGGCACCAGGATAGCTTCTAACCCCGTCAAACATTACTTCTGCTTCTGCACATGAGGTGAAGTAATCACTCTCATCCAAGGCAAAAACAAACTGTATGTCAGGAAATTCAGCAACGATCCTATCGAATTCATCTGCAATTTGAGGACCATTTATTTGAACTTTCAACACGTAATCTCCCATCAAAATCTTACAAAACCACAGGCTCGGAACAACAAAAGACAAAACTCGACTGCCACGTACCATCAACATCGTGGTACGATCTGCCGTCGTACAGTCATAATTCAGTGATCATAGAATATTGTGAAAATTAGATCCATTCTCGTAGCGGGCGGTGCAGGATTTATAGGTGCTGCTTTGGTAAAATATTATTCAGATTCCTTTTCAGAAATCATTATTGTAGATCAGGCAGAAACTGCTTTGTTTTATCTAAAAGAAGAACTGGAGGCTTTGTATCCCAATGCAAAAATGCAATGCTTACTTGCCGATGTGACTAACCGGGAAAGGATGACCGCTATTTTTGAGGAATTTAAGCCAGAAATTGTGATTCATGCTGCGGCATATAAGCATGTTGCGTTACTGGAAAATGAGCTTGAGGAAGTGATAAAGAATAATATCGCAGGAACGTATATTATTTTTTATTTAGCGGAAACCTATAAAGCAGAACAGTGTATTTTATTATCTACCGATAAAGCGGTGGAGCCTAAATCGGTGATGGGAAAGAGTAAGCGTTGGGCAGAAAAACTGTGTTTTTGGTTTTCAAATCTTGGCGGCATGACCGATTTTAAAACCATTAGGTTTGGTAATGTTTTAGGAAGTACGGGTTCGGTATTACCAATTTGGAAAAGGCAATTACGATGGAAAAATGCGATTATGATGACTAAGCCCGAAGCTTATCGCTATTTTTTTACACTTCAGGAAGTTTTTGGTCTTACTGATTTTATATTAGCCAATAGAAAATCGGGTAGTGTTTTTACGATATTTAATGAATATCCTGTGGCGTTAAAAACATTGGCGAATTTGTTTTTGTACCATCAATCGGGAAAAATTATGCTCACCGGTTTAAAAGGAGGGGAAAAAGAGCGGGAGCAATTAATTGCTAAAGACGAAACGCCAATCCACCAACAATCATTTTTGATTGTGAATAGCACTAAAATCAAAGATGATTTTCCTGAGCAGTTACATCTATTACTTAGCGATAAAATGCTGATTCAGGATAAACAAAGTATCTTTGATAATTATCAGGTTTAAGCAAAAAGCCCTTTACTTTTTTCTACAACAGGCTTTAACATTTCCATTTCTTTAGATTTCAGTTTGATGTTCTGTAATTTTTCAAGGTGTTCCAACCGGTGGGTATCACTACTTATATAATCAATCATTTGATTTTCCAGTAATTTAAAAGCCATTTTCTGGATTCCTCTACCGTAGTGTTCACTAAGAGAGAGCATGTTTAACTGAAAATAACAGCCACGATTTTTTAGATCGGTATATTTTCTTAGGCTGGGCTCATGGAAAAATCCGTAACGTTCTG
>CAJWLF010000015.1 GCA_913043205.1 uncultured Chloroflexota bacterium
TGCACGGCAAGAGCTTTAGGCCTGTCATTGAGGGCACAACCGACGAACATCGCGAGACCATCATCGTCGGTTACCACAATTCTGACTTACGCTGCATACGCAGCAAGGAATGGAGTTTGCTGGCCAATCCCGCTATAGGACAATGCCAACTTTTTAACCTAGTAAGCGACCCTAAAGAACAACACAACGTCGCTAGCCAAAACCCTGATTTGGTAGCAAGTCTGCGTGATCAGTTTGGACCCGTATATTTCCTTATGGGCAGACCAAGAGAATCTATGCGCCATTTCGAAGTGCACGGAGGAACAACAGCCAGCCTAAGCATGGACCCCAAATTTCATGACACCAGTAGCTTCTTTCCTATAAGCAAATCGACTAAGTAAGGTTAGGGCTTATGCAAAGTCGCATCTTCGGAAAAACAAACTTGGAACTCTCTGTCCTTGGCCTAGGAGGAGGATCGTTCCGGTCGCTTGATAACGTCCCTACCGACTCCGATGCGGTTGACATCGTAGCAGCCGCCTTTGAGAACGGGTATACGATGATCGACACCGCCCCACTGTACGGTGATTCCGAAAGACGAATAGGAATAGCACTTCGAGAATTATCGGCACAACTACCAAACAATTTAGTGCTCAACACCAAAGTCGGCTACCGCCCCCACCCATTCGATTATTCCTACGATGCAACACGCAAATGCGTGGAAGAAAGCCTTGCGACTCTTGGAGTCACACAATTGCAACTAGTACACATACATGATGTTGAGCGATCAGATTTAAAGACGGTAATGAAAGGTGCACGACGAGCCCTTCATGATATGCAGACAGAAGGGACCATAGGTTATGTGGGTGTTTCTGGTGGCCCAGTATCCATACTGCAGGAATTTATTGATACCGGTGAATTCGACAGCTTGATAACTCACAACCGGTTCAATCTTCTAGACCAACCTGCAGCAAGTTTGCTCAAAAGAGCAAAAAAGCTTGGCCTGGGGACAATAAATGCAGCTCCTTTTGCTACAGGGTTGTTGGCAGACCCGAGCCGCATATCCCCTACACATGGCTATCAACCTGCAAATCCAGAAGTCATATATCGAGCTTTGCAAATCGAAACCATATGCCGCAATGCAAATCTATCAATTGCAACAGTAGCGCTTCGTTTTTCAACAGACAACCCACTAGTAGACTTAACAGTCGCTGGAGCAACATCTCCAAACGAGGCCCGTTCCGCGGCTGCTGCGCTAGAAGCCCACTTGCCCTTGAGTCTTTTAGATCAAATTTCCCAAAACTTTCCGCCCAACAAAGCCGACAATGTAGAGTTATGGCGAGCTGACAAAAAGCTAGATGAAGCTGCATTAACAGGCTACGTTAATAAAGATCGGACTTCTTGATGCCTAAAATGACACGTCGCCGCTATGGACATGATGATATTTTGGTTACACCTTTGGGCCTGGGCTGCGTTCCCTTAGGGGACACAAAAAAAGTCCCTGATGACGAAACCGCGATAGAAATCATCAAGGCTGCCTTTGACTCAGGGATTAACTTCCTAGACACAGCTCCTTTGTACGGAGAAGGTAATTCAGAACGTAGAGTCGGCCTTGCCCTAAAGGAGCTAAAATCCAGCATTCCTGATGACTTCGTGTTAAACACTAAGGTGGGATACCGACCTAACCCTTTCGATTACTCCGAAGAGGCATCACTCAAATGCGTAGAAGAAAGTATGAATCTTTTGGGGGTCGATCACATCGATATGGTCCACATCCATGATGTGCAACACTCAGACCTAAACACGGTAATGGCGGGAAGCCTTAAGGCTCTCAACCGACTACGAGAAGAGGGTGTAATCAAGTGTGTAGGAGTGGCTGGTGGCCGAATCGACATGCTTATTGAATACATAGAGACGAACGCCTTCGATAGCGTTATAACCCACAATAGATTCAACCTTCTGGATCAGCCTGCTAATCCATTATTGGATAAAGCGAAGCAATTGGGAGTTTCCGTAATAAATGGGGCACCATATGCATCTGGAATGCTAGCCCGACCATTTGACAACAACACAACCTATGTTTACTTGAAATCCCCTTCATCAGTTAGAACTAGGGCAAAAAAGATAGCTTCCATATGTAAGGCTTACGGGGTTGACTTGCCACAAATAGCAACCCAATTTTCAGTGCGTGACAACCGCATAGGGACTACTATTTTTGGAGCCAGCAAGATAGAACAAATCCGGCAAACTGCAAACTCAATTACCCTGGACATCCCAGACGATCTCTGGCTCGAAATTGCCACTGAGGTTCCTCCCGTCGAGGAGGATACGGTACAGGGTCTTCAGCCACAGTAGATTCTGTCAACTCACACTAACGAAGATTACCCCTATAACTGCGACAAACACCCCAACAATGGCTAGGGCGTTCATACGTTCTCTAAAAAATATCGCAGCGAGAATCATCGTTATAACGGGCGAAACAGCTGATATCGCAGCGCCTCTCGCCGCACCAATCATCTGTAATGATGTAAGCAGCAAAAAACTGCCGACAGATATCCCTACTATCCCGGCTAAAACAGCCAACCAAGCATGCTTCAGAACTATCCCTCTGGGTACAACCTCCCCTGTGATTCCCCAAGCTAGAGCAGTGGAAAACAAAGCCGCTACTGGCAATCTAAATGAGTTTGCCACTATAGGATGGGCCTCTCCGACCCCTACGCTCAGTAAAACAAAATCAATCCCCCAAATCATTGTCGCAAATATTACGAGCCCCACAGCAACCCAATAGTCCCGCGACCCCAAGCTCGCTTCACCTTTTTCCTTTTGATTACGCCGCATAACCAACAAGCACCCGGCTATCACCAAAACCGCACCTAAAATCACGAACTCGTTAATAACTTCATCTAACAAGAGCCAGGCGAACAAAGTCGTAAATAATGGAGCAAAGCCTCCAAGGGCATAAGCTCTGCCAACTCCAATTAATCTCATGCCACGGATCATAAGTAAATCTGCTACTGCTATGCCTGTGACACAAGTGGCCGCCAAAGCTACATAGTTGGTCAGTTCAAGTTCCCGAATTCTGGGCAACCAGCCAATTAGCACTAATCCAATCACATACACCAACGCAGGACCACTCATCCGTAGAGCGTTAAGGTTCAGTATGTTGTAACGATCAGGAACTGCACGAAGCAGAACAAATCCTGAAGCCCATGCAGTAGCGGCACCGAGAGCCGCAATTTCACCCATTAGTGAGAAAGATTATAAACGGTCTCCCGCATACTTCACTTGTCGACATAATTCAGACTCTAGTGATCCCGGGAACAGGGAACCCTTCAGCCATATCTGCCACCTCAGCGTGAATTGTCCGTAACACATCACGATCATCTGAAGAGTCGAAAACCCTGCGGATCCACACTGCAATCTGACGCATCTCAGATTCCCCAAAACCTCTGGTCGTTAAAGCAGGAGTACCTAGTCGGATTCCTGAAGTCACAAACGCTTTACGAGTTTCGCGAGGGACCGTATTCTTATTTGTTGTAATTCCCGCAATTTCTAACGCGGACTGCATCTTTTTCCCACTTGGCCCTTTAGGCCCGAGATCAATCAACATAAGGTGATTATCAGTCCCGTCACTAACTAATCTCATACCCTGCCGAATAAGCTCACTAGCCAACATTTGAGCATTGGTAACTACTTGCCGACTGTATTCCTTGAAATCCGGTTGAAGCGCCTCTTTGAACGCTACAGCTTTGCCCGCTATTACATTCATGAAAGGACCTCCCTGAATCCCAGGGAACATCGCTCCATCAATTTTCTTTGCCCACTCTTTTTTACATATAACAAATCCGCCCCTAGGCCCGCGCAATGATTTATGTGTGGAACTGGTCACAAAATCTGCATGCGGCACCGGAGATGGATGACTGCCTCCTGCCACCAACCCTGATATATGAGCCATGTCGGTCATATGTAAAGCTCCTACCTCATCGGCAATCTCTCGGAATTTTGAAAAGTCAATAAGCCTCGGATACGCAGTTGATCCAGACACAATTAATTTTGGCCTATGCTCCAATGCTAAACGGCGGACATTTTCATAGTCTATGGTCTCAGTATCCGGATTTACTCCATAGCCAACAACGTTGTACAACGCCCCCGAGAAGTTTTTTGGATGCCCATGAGTCAAATGGCCACCGTGCTCTAATCGCATACCCATTAGAGTATCCCCAGGCTCTAGCATTGACATATAAACCGCCATATTGGGGACTGACCCAGAGTGTGGCTGCACATTAGCATGCTCCCCACCCATAAGCTGCAAAAGCCGATCCCTCGCAAGATCCTCAACCACATCCACATTTATACAACCACCATAATATCTCTTGCCCGGATAGCCTTCAGCATATTTGTTGGTAAATATCGACCCCACAGCCTCCATCACAGCTTCGCTGGTGTAATTCTCAGAAGCTATAAGCTCAAGTCCTTCAACTTGCCGTTTACCCTCCATCCCCAGCACCTTCGCCAACTCTGGGTCAACATTGCTGAGTTCCAAAGATTTCCTCTTAGTCAATTCACTAGTGGCCACAATAAAAACCCGCTAATTCTCTATGTGTCGATAAGGATACAACCGAACTTTATACGCAAAATACATTTTGATTTCAAATCTACAATGCACATTAAGTTATTTGATTCACCATCAAAAACTTTAGGAGTTATTGCCATTCTTTGCCCTCGACTGTCGTCCACGGGGCATCGAGATCAATAGATCGGTTGCATCTTGCAATCCACCTAGGATTTCAGGCAATAGTTCTTCATGAACATTCATGCCTTGCCGGCCAGGCTTCAGCTTGTCATCATCTTTTTCATCACGGTAATAGACCCGCACTTGAACATAGTTATTGCCACGAAACTCGTTTATACCAACTATCCATTCCTCATTACTAGACTTAGGAAGCCTTCGAAGAACTTTTACGTCATCAGGTAAATCATCATCTTCTAATATTACCGGCTCGGCCATGTCTGCCTTTCATTTTCGTATATCAGCCGCTCCAAATAACGACCAACATTTGGAGAATTCAACCTAAACATGTTACCCATGCGCTCCTCATAATCACGCACGACAACAACTTTAACAGCGTTAAAAGCTACCATACCTCAATCCTACAGGCGACATGTCAAAACATGAAGCAAAGCATAGCTGCACTCGAATACAAGAAAAAACAAAACCAGGTCGCTACTCCAATATTCCAGATACTTGCTGCTAAACATTAGAAATCCGCATAATATTGGATACTATCCGTTGGGTTATCAGTACGGGTTAAGTCGCTACAGGAAATGTTGAGCACTTTGTGAAAAAGTTTATTGTCACCGGTGGGGCAGGATTTATTGGGTCACACCTCACCGACGCGTTGCTTGAAAATGAAGCAGAGGTGCTCGTCATCGACGATATGTCCACAGGCCATAAACAGAATATTAATCCAAAAGCAGATCTGGAACGCATGGGTATTCAAGACCCAAACATTAGCAATGTATTTAAGACATTCGCGCCAGATTGTGTATACCACCTAGCCGCTCAAGCTGATCCAAAAAGAGCAGTCAGAGAGCCGGGCTTCGATGCCAACATGAATATACTAGGGACTATTAACATCACATTAGCAAGTATAAAAGCTGAATGCGAAAACCTCATTTTTACCTCTACAGGAGGGGCCATGTATGGCACCCCTGAGGCAAACTCACTCCCTGTGGCCGAAACCCATCCACCTTCTCCCACTTCTCCCTATGGTCTATCGAAATTGTGTGCCGAACTCTACATTAGACAGATAGCCTCTGCTGCCAGTCTGAATTACTCCATTTTGCGCCCAGCAAACGTTTATGGCCCAAGGCAGGACCCCGCATCTGAGGTGGGAGTTGTATTGATATTACTAGAAGAACTGCTTGCTGGGCGGACACCTACATTACGAGGATTCGGATCCCCGACGCGCGATTACATTTACGTCACAGACCTTGTTTCTGCACTACTTTCTGTTGCAAAATCCCGAGAGACAGGTCCTTTTCACATAGGATCCGGGACCGAAACGTCTGTTGAGACAATATTCTCAAAGCTTACCGATCGCCTCCATTGTTCCCCTCAAGCACACCGGGCACCTCTGTTACCCGGTGAGGTACAGAATATGGCGCTTGATTCAAGCAAGGCCAAGGACGCTATAGGGTGGACGCCTAAAGTGTCGCTGGATGAAGGACTCGACCTAACCGTAGCATGGGCCAAAAGCCACTAAGTCATTTCTACTTTGATTTCAGGCTCCACAATAAATTGGCGGGCCCTCTCAGCACTGTCCAGCTGAACCAAAGCTACCAACATGTCACCTTTTTCAACAATCAGCTGACTATCCGGAAAAAGGGCTTCCGCTCCGCGGATCACTGTACATAGGTTACAGCCGTAGCTCGGTAGCCCCAGTTCTCCTAGACGTTTACCAACAACACGAGAATCTGCGTATACACGGTATTCCACCAGCTCTAGACCACTTTCCTCGAGACGCATCAGATGCACCACGGCTCCAGCATCTTCAACATCTTTCTCAATCATCGAGAGAATGAGGTCTGTAGCACTAACAGTCTCGTCCACGCCTAATTTTCGAAACACAGCAGCATTGTTCGGATTGTTTATCCGTGCCAAGCTTCGAGCCTTATGTTTTGACAGCATATTCGTTAGTTGGCAAACCACTAGATTATCCTCATCATCACCCGTTACAGCTACAACTAAATCGGCACGAGTCACCCCTGCAAATTTCAGCCAGCGACCTTCAGAGCCGTCCTTCGTCAACACCAAGCTGCCAAACTCCGCCCTGAGCTTAGCCGCACGTTCATGGTCACTTTCCATCAACACAATTTCATTCCCCAACCCTAGCAATTCCCGTGAGAGGTGATATCCCACTTTCCCTCCACCCACCACAATTACGAACATTTGTCAGCACTTTCTAGCAAGGAGTCTCTCATTATTTGCGCCCCTATCCTAGTAGGACAAACCGTCTTTAGTCCTAAAGCCGCATAAGTGTCACTCCGTACTGGATCATAACAACGAACAACCACCCTCTTTACACCAAATAGGGTCTTAGCCATTTGCCCAATCATTATGTTGGTATTATCCCCCTGAGTAGCAGTTACAACAGCGTCGGCGTGATTAATCCCTGCAGACACCAATACTTCCTCATCCATAGCATTCCCAAAAATTGTCGCCCCTGTAAAAGCTTCTCCTAGACGCTCAAACGCATCCATTTCACGATCAATCACCACCACCGATTGTCCTTCAGCCGAAAGCGTGGTTGCCAATTCTGCCCCAACACGCCCGCAGCCAACCACTATCACATATTCACCGGAATTGTCTGACAAATCAGCCTACCCTTAACTCAACGATTATCAACATAACGGTATAGCTTTCACCGCTCATCATCTGTACCATGCCTGCCTACTCGCTTCTTGTAAAGCTTATGGGCTTTACGCCACTCACTCATGGTATGCCGCATACCAATCTGAGGCCACTCTACTCCAAACGCATACCCTAACGGATCTTCGGCAGGCAACAATTCCTGAGATTGGGCCAAGGCAATAAATCGGTCGCGAAAATCTGTCAAAACTCGAATCCTATTAAATAATTCACCTGGTGAATATTCATGGACCGCCTGAGCCTCGATTAGAGTCTCTTCTAAGCGTCCCACAGGATCCGGCCAACTTAATAAGGTGGGAACTCGCTTGTTCGGCCAAGTAAGCCAGCGACGATTGTATGCATACAACATTTTAACCATGTAATTAATGCCGGCACTGACATGGCAGTGGGCTGCTAGACTTCCAGATCGTCGATACCACCGCATGGCCTTTTCAGGATTTAAATGATAAGAAAAATGATACAAGTTGCTAGCAATTCGTTGCCTTCTAGTTTGATCACTATATTCAATTAGACGGTCTATTACTGGCTCGACATCGCCATCACGATCAAATAACAATATGCCTTCGGTCAGTTGGAATTTCCAGATCTCCTCACATTTTCCAGCTCGATACTGTTCTATATCCACTCTATTCCCATCTATATGCAACCACCCATCATCCATTTCATCAAGAGCTCGTTCATTACGAGACAAATACCCCGGCTCATCCGGATGCCACAAAAAATCCCCGGGAATAACCTCGGGACACAAAGGATCGAACACAATAATTGCATCAACGTCCGATCCCTTGTAAGCCTCACCTTGGGCTACGCTATCCGTAACCACAAACCCTTTAAACGTTGGCTCAGGAATGAGCTTTTGCCGGACAAAATCCATTACTTGCTCAAGTTTACAAACACTATAACTGTTTATAGGCCATTCTCTATTCAGTGTTCACATCCCCTTCATTTGCATCAGTTCATAATTGCCTCAATCGGACACTAGCACTCGCTGCACTGTAACATCGTCCAAAGTCCCATAAAAACACATCCAGTAAAAGGAGTACAAATGCTGTACGAACTTCGTGAATATTATGTATTGCCAGGTCGAATGCCCAATATGTTGGCACGGTTCCGAGACCACACCACAAAAATTTTCGATCGTCTAGGAATTACGAATATAGGGTATTGGACTGAAGAGATTGGGTCTCAAAACAGACTGACCTACATCATTGCATTTAGAGACATGGCAGACCGTGAGCAAAAATGGGCAGCCTTCCGCGAAGATCCAGAATGGATTAAGGTCAGGGACGCTTCGGAACTCGACGGTCAAATAGTAGAAGACGTTGAAAACCGCTTGCTAAACCCCACGGATTTTTCACCACTCACATAAGGATCATCCAATGAGTTCAATTAGCCCCAACAATCTGTTCAATATACAAGGTAGGACCGCAGTCATAACCGGAGCGGGAAGAGGCATCGGCAAAGGGACGGCATTAGCGTTGTCTAAAGCAGGAGCTAATGTAGTGGCAGCTGCCCGCTCCTTAAATGAACTAGAGTCTCTAGTAGATGAAATTGCCACATCAGGAGGGAGCGCAATAGCAGTACAAACTGATGTATCTGACTCCACTTCAATTCAGAGGTTGTTCGAAACAGCATATTCCGAATTCGGTGCTGTCAACATCTTGTTTAACAACGCGGGAGTAAATCGCCGAACAAACTTGCTGGACGCCACACCAGAAGATTGGGACTTTGTACACAATATCAATTTAAAAGGAGCTTACTTCACAATGAAAGAAGCCGTAAATTACATGTTGAGAAGTAATTACGGCAGGATTATCAATGTCGCATCTCTGACTACTTTCATCGGAATGTCTGGCAATTCGGTATACGGTGCCACCAAGGGGGGCGTAGGGCAAATGACCAAAGCTATCGCAACCGAGGTGGCTGATACAGGCATTACAGTAAACGCTTTGGCCCCCGGCTACGTACGCACACCATTAACCGAGCCTCTTTATCAGAGCGCAGAGTTCAACAATTGGATTATTGGACGGATTCCTATGCAACGATGGGGCACGCCAAAGGATGTTGCTGGGGCAGCACTCTTTCTAGCCTCACCCGCAGCTAGCTATATCACTGGGCACATTTTGCCAGTCGACGGAGGCTGGTTAGGGGCATAAAGACCTGTAAGTCCATTTTCTTTACTCGTCATTGCGCAACACCCTGACGTCCCCTATTCGCCGAGTTATTCCAGAGCTGTCCAAATATTCGAGTAATGCCAAACAGTATTTTCTGCTACTTTGGAAGTAATCCCGCAGGCCCTTAACATCTATATGCCCATTGGCACTAATTTGCATCTTTACTGCATCTAAAAGGCTTTCAAACATGCGCCTTTCATATGCAATATCGGGGGCTACCCGGATCAAACGCCCTGTCCTAACCAGCATTTCAAGCGCTTCTTGTGTAACGCCAGCAGACTCTGCCGATTCACTCAATGAAGGCACCCCAATCCCCGCATTGGAGAGACATTCCAGTAACACAGAAACCTTTCGCTCCATGCTGTCGCCTAAACTCACTTCATGCCCTTCCAATGCTATTCGGTCCTCCTCGACGCACAGAATGTCCTCGCGCTCCATCGCAGCCACTAGGTCATCAAAGGGGCCTGGGCTTAGCTTAAGTCGTACCCGAAGCTCCTCACGAGCTATCCCTATATCCAAAGGCTGATTTTCATGTGTTAGCTTAATGATTTGCTTCACCGAATCAACAAGGCTGTCCCAACTGCACTTAGTAAATATGTAGCCACCTACTATGACTACCTCTCCTTCACAAACCGCTTTGTCAAAGGCCTCTTTAAATTCCGCTTCACCTAGATGAACAGACTGTCGTAATTCGTTCTGTGTGCTAGGCCCTTGTCTCTTTAATTGTGTCGACAAAAGGGCTGACAAATCCCCTTCAGCTATCCGATTCAATAACTTAGCCAGACTGCCATCATATCTACGAGCATTAACAGCAGCAGGGTTCAATATTTTCCCTCCCCCCAAAGTCATAGTGGGTGAAAGCTGCCTAATAATAAAGCGATCTCCATTTCTAGTTGCCATGGGCTCTTCTAACCTAATTTGAGCCAATCCTTGGCCTCCTGGCAAAATCTCCTCAGTAGCAAGTAGCCTAATCGTCGCCCTCACAGCAGCTGTCCCACTGTGGAAGACAACACGTATTGCATTCACGAGTGGCTTCTCCACCGTGTCAAGAAGTCGGATTTGCACATCAAGCAACATACTCGAAGCCACGGCTCCTGGCACACAGAGAACAGACCCTCTAGTCACTCCATCTATACCAACCCCAGAAATGTTCATCGCCACCCTTCGCCCAGCCTCAGCCATCTGAGCACGTTTTGCATGTGATTGCAATCCACGTACCCGCACGATCTTCCCTGACGGCCAAACTTGTAACTCCATCCCTTCTCTAATCGCCCCATCAACTAGAGTCCCTGTAACAACTGTCCCAAATCCTGGCACCGTGAATACCCGGTCTACTGGAACCCTAGCTAATTGCCGATCGGATTCACTTCTTTTTCCATCAGAACATATTTGCGTGAGCTCGCTAATCAGACCCTGAATACCCTCACTCGTTTTCGTGGACGTTCGCATTATCCGGATATGTTCCAATGAAGTCCCACGGAGTAGCACTCTAACTTCGTCTTCAACCATTTCGATTAATTCTTGATCCGCCAAATCGATCTTGGTTATCGCAACAACACCTCTACTTACGGAAAGAAGGCTAATGATATCTACATGCTCCCTAGTTTGAGGCATTACGCCCTCATCAGCCGACACCACCAACAGGACCGCATCTATACCGCCAACTCCGGCCACCATGTTCCTCACGAATCTCTCATGCCCTGGCACATCCACCATGCTAATTTCAAGGCCTTCAGCCAATTGCAGCCAAGCAAATCCCAAGTCTATCGTCATGCCACGCAATTTTTCATCAGGAAGGCGATCGGGGGCAATCCCTGTGAGAGCCTCAACCAACGATGATTTGCCATGATCAATGTGTCCGGCCGTCCCAACAGTGATCACTAATAATCCCTTAGAACAAATAGTTGTGGTGTCAACGATTTTTTAGTGATTTGAGGGCGCCCTTCAACCATTCTGTATTCACATAAGATCACAGTGGCCACATGTTCATGTCCCGATCTGTATGTCGCCACAAAGCGCCTGTTCCCGGTGATCGTTCCCGGAGAGGATATACGAGTGGATATAAAGTCGCCTTTATAGGATTGTTGCAAGCTACCAGTGAGAATTTCATACTCAATCTCTAGTTCTTGAAGATCGCTCCCAGCTAAAGCCTCGCTTCCCCAGCTCGCCACAATCCTAGAAGAATTAGTTGGATCAGCACGTGCAGGAACATCTTCAAACACAATGCCAACATTTTTGCCCATACGTCCAGGATTCACGAACCAGACTTTTAATGACAATATGTTGTCTACCGCTTTTGCTTCCCCAAATACCACTGCTCGTGAGTCGAGCCCAGACACCGCTTCAACAGTTGGCTGCCTTAACAAACGAATTACCCCCACACGCGCCCTACCTTCGCTCAGTGCGAACTCTGCTTCAAATGGCATACTCATCCTGTCAGTTATTATCCAGTTCATTCCCGGAGCTAAACTGTCAGACTCCGAATCCTCCCCTATACCAAATTTGTAATCCAATTTTTTACCAGTTGGGTTAACTAGCCCCATCAAAATCTGAGCTGACGCATCACTACGAGAAATCTGTTCATGCGTTCCAACCTTCAAGCCAGAGCTATTCGCCGACACTACCAACCCACGACGAGCGCTCACATCTGCTGAGAATCTGGCCTCGGCTAGTTCTTCTGAAGTCAACACATCAATGTGAGGATACTTATACAACCCCAACGTTCGCCCGGGTGCTAGATTTTCTGACTCAAGTAATCCGTACAATCGAGGGTCCTCACTCGCCCCCAACACTAGGTAATCGATGTCCATGCGTCCAAATTCCGGCCCTACGCCGTGGACATACACACCACCAGGCGCATGAATCTTACGGCCGCTTAATTCCGTGGCCACGACCGCAGCAACACGCTTTTCCGTATGACTGACGGCCTGGCTCACAAAATGAAACGCCAGCGTGATGGGGCGCATCTTCACTTCAATTGGGACTATATGACCGCCCGCTCTAGGGGAAATTTCTACTACTGCTCCTGGTTCCACCTGCTGGGCTATAAATCTGGAGTCTTCTACTATCGAGTGAGGGAGATTCCAAGAAAATCCACGCCAATACCACCACCCTGTTTGAAACGTATTTCGAACCATAAGAAGCGCTGACATAAGACAAATAATCGTTGCGATTCTTGAGACAAGCTTGCCATTCAAGGGGAATATCCCCAGTGGAATCCGCCAATCTCCTGACCGTTCTCTAAGCGTCATTACTCCAGCACTCACAAGCACACTACTCAAAAAAGACAGATAGGAAAGATTCTTCAGGTGGCCGTATGGGTAACCCATAATTTCTTTGACCAAATACATGAACCCCAGAAAAGACACTGTTATCAGTCCGGCTGCTAAACGGTCTCCTCTCATCGCAACTAAAGCAATCCCCCACAACCCAACCAATGCCCACCAAATCACCTCACTATTGGAAATCAAGTCAGCTAGTGAACTTCCAAGTAACCGGTCCCACAGCCCTCCATCATGGACCATATGATAAGCCTCGAGCCCCATCCCCATGCTCATAGGCGGAAAAGAAAGGTCCCCCCAAGCATTGCCAAACAAACCTCCAGTGTTACCATAAATATCGCCTAGTTTGGGCAAAGACCACATAGCTAGCCAGAACAGCCCCGGAAAAGCTAAAACCACACCTGCTGTAAACATCACTAACGATATTTTCAAGCTCTCCAGTTTTCGTCCCTGGCCAACAAAAAGACCCACCACTATCGTGGTTCCAACAATCAAAAACAACACACTTATTCCCCAGAAATATGAGGTCAACAAAGTGGCTGCGAACCCTCCGGCCATCAGTGCTGCCCTACCGTTTAGAGTCCGCATTGCTACAACTACAGACGCGAGAGCCAGGGGCAACAAGGCAAACGACGTTGCATGTGGTCCAAACCCCATACCACTAAACCACAACGGCAAACCATTGAGAGAATAAAGAGCCGCCCCCAACATAGACGTTCGCCCATTTAGCTGAAGTCCAACACGGGCAAACAAAAAGACCGCTATCACGCTTAACCCAAGCATCGAATAGAGCACTGGCATGTAGGTGAGAATTGTTGGTTGACCCGTAGCAATACTCATTAGGGCTATCAGATATGAAAAGCCATGTCCTCGCGATCTAAATTCAGCGGTCGTGAAGTCATCCAAAAACGGACTTGCTAGTGCCCCTTGCATATTTGACGGATAGTGCTTCAGCTGCTCAGCATAAGGCCAATAGAAGGCCTCATCGACATTCAAGGCCAACAGACTCAGACTTTGCTCCTTCACGTGTGGGATGATCGCACAACAAAAGAGGCCAGCCGCCATGGCTGACACAAAGGCCAAATGCTTCCACTGTTGATTTCTCCATCGGTATCCCATCTTCCACACAACAAGTCCATTGCCCAATAACCCAATGCATACGAGAACCCAAAAGGCCAGATTTACTGGGAACAGCAGGTTTAAGTAGTACGAGATAATTATTGCAAGTATTAGTCCAACAAAAGGGGCCATGGCAACTCTGTAAGGCTTCCAGGGGCCTACACCTAGCAACAACGCAGGAGACAGACCCAAAAACGTCAGGAAGCCACATGTCACTAACATGATCCACATAGCCTGAAAAAGAATCATTGTGCCCCCTGGCAAAACTGATTTACAGGACCAATATCCAAAGGATTACGCCTCTCCACACAGCCCCAAACATTGCCATCGAACCGCGCCCAAGTCCTCTCAATCACTAACATCGTTAATCGATCCCCAGAAATTCGTCGAATACTCCCACTATTGGGATTTAGTAGAAAGTATGGACTGGCACATCGGCCGTACCCGTTTTAATTTGCTGTTCAACTAGTTTCATATCACTGAGAACCATCATCTCTATGAGTCGCTCAAAGCTGGTCACTGGCTCCCACCCCAAAACTTCTTTTGCCTTACTGGCATCGCCAACCAAAGAATCAACCTCCGCAGGTCGCAACATTTGATCATCCGTCACCACATGATCTTTGTAATCTAAGTCGACACATCTAAAAGCAAGCTCGACCATCTTTTCCACTGAATGAGTCTCGCCTGTTGCGATAACAAAATCATCCGCCTTCGATTGCTGCAGCATTTGCCACATAGCTTCAACATAATCTCCTGCATAACCCCAATCCCGACTTGACGCCAAGTTGCCCAACCCCAATGTTTCTTGTAGTCCATGCTTGATTCGCGCCACGTTATAACTCACTTTTCGTGTTACAAATTCGAGCCCACGTCTTGGGGATTCATGATTAAACAAAATTCCCGAGCATGCATAAAGATCATAACTCTCTCTGTAGTTGACTGTAATCCAATGGCCATAAGCTTTTGACACACCATATGGACTGCGGGGATGCAAGGGGGTAAGTTCATTCTGAGGCACTTCCCTGACTTTTCCGAACACTTCACTGCTTGACGCTTGATAAAACCTTATATCTTGATTTACGGTCCGAATTGCCTCAAGCATCCGTGTTACGCCTAAGGCAGTCACTTCTGAAGTCAACACGGGTTGATTCCAAGATGTCAAAACAAACGATTGCGCCCCCAAGTTGTACACCTCATCAGGCTCGTGCTTGTCCAAAACATCAATTAGCGACCATTGATCCAGCAAATCCCCTGGAACTAAGGCCACCCTGTCAAGCATATGGGTTATGCGAACCAACGGATCAGAACTAGTACGACGTACCATGCCGATCACTTCGTATCCCTTCCCCAGTAGGAATTCGGCCAGATACGACCCGTCTTGTCCGGTAATTCCAGTTATTAAAGCTTTCGGCAATTAAACTCCCACCTTCGATTGTTTCTACACTCATACAACGCTATATCTTGACACTTTAGTACAAGATTAGACACGCAGACGCGAATCCCCGCATATAATGCCCTCTATCGCACTGTTTTCGTTAGAAATTTTAATACCGCTTGTCAGACTCAGAAAATAAATTAATTACGTCAATTGTAATACCAGCAAAAGACGAAGCTGCCACTATAGGCGGAGTACTTGACGATGTTATCCAGTATGCAGATGAGATACTGGTTATTGACGGACACTCTAAAGACCAAACTAGAAGCATCGCTAATAGTAAAGGAGTCAGGGTTGTGCTAGACGGCGGCCTAGGTAAAGGGGAAGCAGTCAGATTGGCTCTTAATGAAGCAAAAGGAGATATCTTAGTCTTCATAGATGCAGACGGGTCACACGAAGCTTCCGATATCCCAAAATTGATCGCCCCACTCTTAGCAAATAATGCAGATCTAGTCACCGCCTCTCGTCCTAGAGGAGGCAGTGATGAAATGACGGGAGACTTCGACCGATTCATTCGATGGTTGGGGCAACAAATCATTATGCTTGCAATCAATTATCGCTTTGGAGTGCGTCTAACTGATTCCCAAAATGGGTTTCGGGCTATTCGTCGAAGCATTGCACTTAAGCTAGACCTGAAAGAAAACACAACCACGATCGAACAAGAAATGCTAATAAAAATTCTACGCTTAGGCTATAGGGCAACGGAGGTTCCTAGTCATGAATACGAGCGCGGAGCAGGAAGATCAAAAATAAGTCTCAAGCGCGCATGGCTTAGATACATCTATTCTTGGCTGAGGTATCTCTATTTCTAATCCACATAAGTCGTTCAGACCATTACTACTAGAATGAGTCTTACAGTTCAAAAATATTGGCTAAAACTACGCAGGCAATCCGTAGCATTCTTAGTGCTAGCTATGTCAGCAAACGCCCTCTCGTATGTATATCAACTCGTGATGGCCCGGCTTTTGAATCCAGCTGAGTACGCAGTTGTCCTAGCAATTGTTTCATTCATAGCCATTTTGCTATTCCCTAGCAATGCGTATCAAGCTGCTGTAGCGGTCGGAACTGGGCACATCTCAGCCAAAGGCAGTTTCGCGGACGCTTGGCCATTTGCCCTAAGAGCAGCATACATAGGCGGCAGTCTGGCATTAGGGCTAGCATTGATCCTCCTCGCTATGGGTGACCCTGTAAGAACAATCTTCGGCTTTGAAGGCTCGTGGGTCCTAAACTGGCTTGCGCTCACCTTTTTCCTTTCGCTTATCCTCTCTTCATTGCGAGGAGCTTTTCAAGGCGGGCATCGCTTCGCCCTACTAGGAGCATTGATGTTTGTTGAAGCCGCCACAAGAGTGGTGATTTCAATACTGTTGGTAATTCTGGGGTACGGTGTCGCCGGTGCCACTGCCGGATTTGCGATAGGGTTTGCTATTGCGGCGGTCATGGCTGTTTGGCTTTTATGGCCGCGACATCACGATACAACATCCGTCAACACTGAAAGCCTATGGATTACTTTACGAGACCAACTACAAGCGGTTCCAGCCACATTCGCTGTGTTCGGAGTACAAGCAATAGACGTCGTCATAGCAAATTACAAGCTAGCGACAATACAAATGGAGCCTTTCTCTGCCGCAGCTCTGGCCGGGCGCGTAACTTTTTATGCAGCATTTGTCCTTGGATTGCTAATGCTTCCCAGGTTTACAGAAATGTTTAGCCGCAAACAATGGCGAACAGAGCAAGTCCACAAGAGCTTCTTCGTGATGGCAGGAATTTCTATCGGACCTCTTGTTGCCGCATTCCTCGTACCAGAAGTGATACACAATCTTTTGGTGGGCCCTCGTTACACATCAGACCCCACACTTCTCAGAACGTATCTAGTCGGAACAGGATTTCTAGCGTGGTCTCTATTCCTCACTTACTTTCTAATCTCAGCTAAACAACACAAAATCTGGCGGGTTTTAGTTCCAGTATCAATACTACAGGCACTCGCATATCTCACAATTGCCACAACAACCCTACATTTTGCCATCATACTTTGTTTGGGTGGAGCCACATCTTGTAGCTACTTAGCTTACTCTGCCCGAAAACTGATAAAAACGCTTTCTTTGCAACCTTCGATGAATGAATCGGACTCTGAAACTTTTAGCCCTTCCCAGGTCCTTTAATTCGTCTTTAGCCTCGTAGACATCCATTCCACAACTATCGGGATACCAACATTGGGAGCAACATTAGGCTGCCAACCCAACACATTGCGCGCCTGAGTAATGTCCGGGCGGCGCCGTACCGGATCACGATCCGGCAATGGACCGTACTCTATGGGTAAGTCAACCCCTCTAATCTCCAATATCAATTCTGCTAATTGCAAAATCGTCATTTCCCAGGGACTACCCAAATTAATTACGCAGCCACGTGCAGCTTCCATAGTCCCGGCTCTAAACAAACCCTCTACCATGTCATCTACGTAACAAAAACTACGAGTCTGAGATCCATCCCCAAAAACTCGAAGCGGTTCGTCGAGCAAGGACCTCACTATAAAATCAACCATCGCACGGCCGTCTCTGGGATCCATTCTGGGTCCGTACGTGTTAAAGATACGCACGATCCTAGCATCTAAGCCTTGGGTCTCCTGTGCGATATAGCTCAGTGTTTCACCAAATCTCTTGCCCTCGTCATAACACGCCCTGTCTCCCCTCGTATCCACATTGCCTCTATACTCCTCCACCTGTGGATGCTCTAAAGGGTCTCCATAAACTTCAGAGGTGGAAGCAAAAAGAAAAGTCGCATTTGATTCAACAGCAAGCTTTATCAGATTAGATGTGCCTACGGTATTTGCTAAAGCCGTTTCCATAGGAAGCTCCATATATCGGGGAGGGCTAGCGGGACTGGCCATGTGCCATATGTGATCAAATTCGTTTTCAAATTCAAATTGACCAGTAACATCTGCTTGAACAAATTGGAATTGACTATCATCACCGAAGCTAGCTAGGTTTACCTTACTGCCCGTACATAAATTATCCACACAAACGACAGAATGACCTTCGGAAAGTAATCGTTCGCATAAATGTGACCCAATAAACCCAGCACCCCCAGCCACCAATGAACGCTTCAATTCAGTACCATCTAATTCTTCACATTTCCCAAAATCACGACATGACTACTTGTGCCAACAAACTCACCTAGCCTGAATGATCCTATCTGTACAAGCATATTTTCGCCTAACGATATATTGCTACGATACGGTTTTCCTTATGTATAAGTTACACCATGCCGCGTCATGCTTGTTAACACTCCCTCCCACACCTCTGGCTCCGAAATAAATTCGTTCCTTCCGCAGTCAAAGCTTATTCATCAATCCCTATTAGCGGTTCTGGAAATTACCTCTAGCAATTCTTCTCCGTATCGACGCTCGGCAAACTCAGCAGCACGTACAACCCCTAAAGTTGATTTAGACGCCCGGACCCTATCCGAACACATCTGCTTCATTAATTGAAATAGGCCTGATGAATCATCTTGCGCAAACAGTGAACCCGCTTCCCCGACAACTTCGGGTAAAGCCCCAGAGTCAGCAGCCAACACAGGTGTACCACAGGCCATTGATTCTAAGCCTGGAAGACCAAATCCCTCATCCACGCCAGCCATAACAAGCGCTGTAGCCCCCTTCATTATGTGGGCCAATTCTTGATCGTCTTTGATTCGTAGACGCAGTATTCGATCATTGGCAGAATTATCACTGTTACTGTCACGAGTAATCCCTGCATCCCACCCCACCGCCCCTACTTCTACCAAGACATGGTCAGCAATTTCTCTGTCACAAAATTCTCTAAATGCCTTTTCAACAATCTCTATGTTTTTTCTCGGTTGTCTCGTTCCCACATGAAGGAAGAAGGGGCTTTCTATCCCATTCTGTTTGAGAGTCTTTCGAACGACACTATCTTCATATTTGTCATGAAAAATATCCGCATTATGAACCAAGCGCACCGTAGTAACCCTATCTTCAGACAACCCATAAATATCCAGAACATCCTCCCGCACAAAATCAGAAATAGTCACAACATGGTCCGCGCGATGGACATTAATAGAAGTCCATTTGTCCAAATGGCCTGCCAATTCTGACGAGAAAAACTCCGACGCTCTGCCCTTCAAAAAAGCCAAGTCATACACCATCACAATTAGCGGAGGCCCATCCATCAACGGAGACTGCTCATGGGCAGTCCTGATAGCAACATCTGCATTCCGCCAGTTAGCGTTCATCGCAAGGCGAAATCGATACCATGGGTCGCCACCTACCAAACTAGCTGCCAATCCATTAAGAAAAGGGAGCGGTCGCGATACTGAAATGGCCACCCCATCCGGCACCTCCCTCTCCGGCCCTCTATCAGTGATGCAGATAATTTCATTAGACGTATTCGCCTTGCGTAGAGCCCGAACGGCAAGTCTTGCAACAGCGGAATTTCCATCACTTACCCCTAAATTAGCCACACGATAATCAACAGCTATCCGCACCTGGGTCTCCAATGCAGGTCTATAGGTTTCACACAAATCGCCAAGAAGAGTTACACTTTACAACCCTTTGTTGTGTCACCTCTGAAAATAACACCGGAGAACTACCTTGGTCGAAAATCCTGCACGCCTACTCTTGGGCCCGGGGCCATCCCCTGTCGATCCTCGAGTCACACAAGCCATGTCCACTCCTGTAATTGGCCACATGGACCCCATGTTCGTTTCGGACTTAGGAAACACGTCAGAGCTATTGCGTCACGTGTTCGGCACAAAAAACAGAGCTACTTTCGCCGTAAGTGGCACAGGTTTTTCCGGAATGGAAACTGCCCTGGTAAACGTCATCGAGCCTGGAGATACTGTAATCGTAGGTGTTTCCGGGTTTTTCGGTGTCAAAGCCGAAGAACTTTGTCGAAGGCTTGGAGCAGAAACTATAGTCGTTTCAAACGGTTTTGGCCTACCGGTCGAAACCATTGACATTCGAAGTGCACTAGAAGATTCGGGCGATGTGAAAGCCGTATTCCTTGTATCAGCGGAAACTTCAGTTGGCCTCCGTCAACCCTTGCAAGACATAGCCGAGGTTGTGCACGAGTTTGACTCTCTATTGATTTCCGACATGGTCACATTGTTAGGAGGAGCAGTAGTTAAAGTCGATGAATGGGAGGTTGACATTGCATACTCAGGAAGCCAAAAGTGCATAGGTACTCCCCCAGGCAGCGCCCCCATAACTTTCAGCCCACGGGCTGTAGAGGCCATAGAGCAACGGAAGTCGCCCGTCCCAAGCTGGTATCTAAATGCATTGGAGATTAGCGCATATTGGGCAGGAGAATTACCGTACCACCACACCTGTTCTAGCACCGTAATGTACGGACTCAAAAAAGCTCTTGAACTGATCAAAGATGAAGGGTTGAACAACCGAGCACAACGCCACGAAATTCACGGAGCGGCATTAAGATCTGGGGTGGAAGCAATGGGTCTATCTGTGGCTAGCTTGGAAGGAAGAAGACTGGGCATGCTGACTCCTATCAATATCCCGGAAGGAATAGACGACAAAGACGTTCGCTCAGCCCTTCTCGAAGAATACAACACAGAAATAGGTGGAGGCTTGGGTGACTGGGCAGGGAAAGTCTGGCGTATAGGCTTAATGGGTTATGGCTCTACCCCAGCCAATGTCCTCCACATTTTGAACGCGCTAGAACACCTATTGTCGGAACGCGGCCATAAATGCGAGCGAGGATCCGCCACCGCTGCCGCCACTCAATCCCTCAGCTAGAGAAGATTATCGGGCAACACCATTAAGCATAGCGGTCAATCCGAAAATCGTCCGACTTGCATCTTGTAGATAAGCCCAAAGTCTGCCCAAGTTGTGAAACGACACGGCAACCCCTTCTATTTCAGCATGCTTTAAAAATTCTGACTTAAAGACCAGCTTGACATTGCTGTGCATTCCTGACGCCAGTTCTCTCGACTCCTCAGGAGAGAAATAAGGGTCTCCTTCTTCGTAGAAAATCCAAGCTGGAAAATCAACTCTCGCGAGGACACGATCCGGCGACATAAACTCCAATAAACGCACAGACTGCAAAGGAAGCCCAGATTCCCATATTCGCATCATTTCATCGTGATCCCTATTTACCAGCAAGGAATAAACGCCCTTCGCATCTTTACTTAGTCGACTCCATATATTCTGGTGGTCCTCTGACTGTTCGCCCCACGCTCGAGTCTGAAGCAAATAGTTCATAATTTGCTGGTCTTCCAGTGACAATGTCTTGATAAGACTATTCCTCAACACAACCCATACCAGCGGAAGGGGCTCAAATTCATAGTCTTGACCTCTCAATACAAATTTCCCCGTGGTGGCAGAAGAAACCACCCTCGACAAATCGCCATAAGCCCCTATTAGCCCTATCCCCTTGACCATCCCATTAACCCGTGGGTCGACGGCAGCAATGATTGTTTGGCTGCCTCCCGCACTAAACCCCACAACCCCCACTTCTTGCACAGGATTTCTTCCTGCATTCTCGACAGCTAACACCAAGGTCTTAATGTCTCTATGGTCCAACCTTAAGCCTTGATATCCTCGTAGCTCCGGGACAAACACGGTCGTTCCCAGCCTGCTCAACTGCGTAGCAAGTCGTACTAAAGGCAAATAGTCACGCCCATCGCGGACAACTCCATTTACCAAGACCAATCTTTCGCTACCCCCAATCCCACTACCCTTATAGATATCCATGCTAATCCCATCAGGCAAGTTTTCCTCCACCACTATCGCTTTAGGCATAAACCTTCCAAAAAGCAAGATTCGACCCTCTGATGCGGTATTAAGAGCAATTTCTACAACTCTGAGAGACGAGTCGATCGGTGTTAAAAAGAATAATCCTGAGATCGCCAGCATTACACAAACCCTTAGCACCCAAGTTGCCTTATTTGTCTGTTTAAGCAACTTCAAATCTCAAACCCGTTTGTCTTTTTCGAAAAATGTCCGGCATCACTCGTCATATATCCATATCCCCGCACTTTGCCTAACTACCCCATATCCACCAATTACAAACTAAGCTCAGTCGACCTCCCCCATCAATTCCTGAATCGAACGCTCAACCAAATCTTTAAACCCGGAAAACTCAGTCGGGACAAAATCAAGATCTAGCACTGTTTGTTCAGTGTCCAAATAATCGAACGCTCTTGATTCAGAAATAAACTCTGCCTCGTCCACAGGAATTTGCAAAAGCGCATAATATTCGTCTGAATACTGTCTTCCAACCATACGCCACGTGTTCCCTCCAGCAACATTATATATTGCGCCTACTGCTCTTTCATTCAACGTCGCTTGCGCGACTGCTGCAGCAACATCGTCAACCAAAACAAATTCCATCCTCTGGCTCTCAGTGAATGGCCATGGAGCTGGTGGCATCAAAAACTCAGCTACTGAGACCCCAGAAATTCTTAGTATTGTATTTTGAATCCCAGAATCGGCAATTATGTGTTCACACTCAATTTTGCTCTCTGCATAAGCGCCCACACCATTTAGGGGGGTATCAGTGCCTACAGGAGCAGATAGATTCTGAGTATTCCCATATACAACTACCGAAGATCCAAAAACAAGTCTGGCAAAAGGCACTTTGTCACTCATTACGTTGATTACATTCATAGTACCGTCAACATTCACCTTGCGTGTTAGAGCCGGCTTTTCATCCGCAATAGGGGGTAGTACAGCCGCTAGGTGAACAACCACGTCACACCCTAAAAAGGACTCTGCCAAATATTGCTCATCACCAATATCGCCAGGGAAGATTTTTAACGAAGCGTCCTCATCTAACCCCGTGTAATCCGCGGTAGGAAGATCCAGTATCCGTACCTCGCAGCGATTGTTCTTCAGTATAGAAGCTACAAGTCGGCCTACGCGCCCCGCCCCGCCAGTAATTGCTACTAGTTGCTGTGCTCTGTCCATAAGTCCTCTATCTGGTATAAGTAGTATGTCCGCCTAATAGCGGATTCTATTAAAAAGGTTAACCTTAAGTTGCGTTTCGTACATTTTGCAGATGTCCACTTGGGCAACACACAATACGGCCTCGACACACGTGCCGAGGACTTCGCACGAGCCTACCACGACGCTATCAACTATTGTGAAGACGTTGCACCCGACTTCGTACTATTAGCAGGCGACCTTTTTGAACACCACAAGGTCGATCCAAGCACCTTTCGAGTCGCCAAAAAAGGACTAGAACGGCTCCGACGGAAGGAAATCCCTGTTTTTGCTATCGAAGGCAACCATGACAAACCCGCACGGCAGGGCGTCTCAAGTTGGTTATGGTACCTAAACAGAGAGGGATTCATCCATTTGTTAGACATCGTTCCGGATATAGACGGTGGCTTCCTTCTGAATCACTGGAATCCTAACGATGGACGTGGAGCTTATTTTGACTTAGATGGAGTCCGGATTTTTGGCATAGGATATTACGGTGCTCGTCTACCCAGTATTCTGTCTACTTTTGAAAAACACGCTGCGATCATACCCGCCAAGGGAATAAATCACTCCATATGCATGCTGCACACCGGGATAGATGATGTCGTCGACTATAATCAAAGCGGTGCCACCGCATCCTCCCTCAGCCCCCTTGCGAATCTCGTTGACTACGTCGCATTAGGCCACATACATCATCGCTTTGAGATCCAACGGGATGACAATAGCACCCCATGGATCTATAACCCGGGATCTTTTGAAACGTGCAGTGCTTTGGAAGCAGGAAGAGAGAAGGGACTATACGACGTCCAGTTAAACGGGGACAAAGGCTGTCTACAAGCCACCCATGTGTCAGACCCCATATTTAGGCGCCCATACTATCGATTTGCCATAGATATTGACGGTATGCCTTCCCCAGAAACTCTACAGCAAACGGTTTTGTCCTATGTCTCAGCAAGAATTGAATCAAGTCAAATTCAACCAATGTTAGCTCTTACATTATCCGGAACCCCTCAATTTGACCGGGGGCTATTGGATACGGACCAACTGCAAAACATCATCTCTAAAAAATTTGATTGCTTGCATACACGAATACGATTAGAGGCGCAGTCGCGACAAGCGAATCACTCTTCAGACGTCGGAGAGGCCAAAACACGACACCAAATTGAAAGAATCGTTCTTTCCGCCCATTTCAAACAAAAGCCTCACTATGCAAAGAAGGCCGACAAATTGGCTAGCCTAGCCATACAAATCCGTCACGAAAGTATCGACGGGAACTCTTCAGAGGCAATCCTCGCTACACTAAAGTCAGAAATCAAGAACATCATTGACTGTCTGCCCATCGCCGAGGAGGACTTAGATGCTACTAGTAAGCCTTAGTCTGGAAAATATAAAGAGCTACAAAAGGGCAGACATTGAATTCCATCATGGCCTAACCGCAATTCTCGGTCAAAATGGGGCGGGCAAATCTACAATCCTCGAAGCTATTGGATTCGCATTGTTTAACTATCTCAGATTAAACACAGCAAAATTTCTCAGACGTGGAGAAAGTAAAGGTCAAGTAAGCCTAGTCTTTACCTCCTTATTAAACGAGCATCAGTATAAAATCACTCGGACACTGTTCCGAAAGGCCACGGGAAACAAAGCTGAGATTATTGATCACGAAAACGGCGGAGTCGAAGCAACTGGTGCGGAGGCAACACAGAACTTCATAAAAGAACACCTGCGCCTTGACCATCTATCAACCCCGCTCCATAAAATCTTTTCCAACGTTGTCGGAGTACCTCAAGGAAGATTGTTAGCCGATTTCAGTACTACCGGCGAAGCCCGCAGGGCCATCTTTGACCCAATAATCGGAACAAAACACTTTCGAGACGCCTACGACAAGCTCAAGGAACCTCTAGCTGAGCTCAAATGGGAAATAAGTACCATTAAATCCACAGTATCTGACCTAGAGTCGATCCCTCATGAACTTGCTAAGCTTAAGGAAGATTTAGCAGATCAATTGGCCCAAGAAAAGTCTCTACGTGATGAAAAACAGTCCGTCACAAACGAGACAACAAGGCTGAATGCCTCACTCGAATTGCATAGTCAAACCAAGAACCACATCAACCAGGCCTCAGAGGCTTACAACGAGGCCCTCTTAAGAAAAGAGACGGCAAAACGCAAATTCGATGAAGCACGCAGTAAGCACAGGGAAGTTCGAGAGGCCGCCATCAAGAAATCCTGTTTGGAAACAGACTATACCCGTTACTTTTTTATCGAAAATATTGAGCTGCCACGGACGCACAAGGCATTAGAACGCTTAGCTAATCTCACTTCCGACCTAAAAATCGCCAAGTCAATGCTCGAAACACACCTAAGCAACCTGCGACTAAAACGTGATGACCTACAACGTCTTACGGATTTAAAGCTGGAGCTTCCTGGGTTAGAAGCAGAGGCATTGGACGAAGCTGCTCGAGATGAGGTTTACAAGAAAACACTATTGTCATTGCAAGAAGATAGAGCCATCCTTAAAGCAAAGCTCGCATTATTTGGAACACAAGCCAACCAGCACAATGAAGCTTCTACCGAAAAAAAGGCCCTATTAGAAACCCTTAAGCAAGAAGATCATGCTGTAGACTCATCCAATGTTCTCTTGCAAAAAGCCATCAAGCTGGCCTCAGCTCGTGGTTACCGTGTGATTGAATTATTGAATGAAAAAATCGCATCGGGAGACCCAACTCAAAAACCTCGTTTAGAATCGAAATTGCGCTCAGTGGAAGAGCAATTACAGCTATGCAAACCAGTCAAAAACTCAGCTAGAAGGGAATTGGAAGAAGCCAAAAGAACAATCGCAGAATCGCTTCCTGTTTCCAAAAAAGAATACGAGACTCTGTCCAAAAAGTCCGAGCCCCTAAGAGCTATTATCACGGAGATTGAAGAGTCGATGGCCCCTTTATCAGACCTTCCTCAGCGAAAAAAAGAGTTTATGGAATACCTACAAGATTTACAGGGAAACCGAGAGCTTTACCTAACTTACCAACTCCAGGCACAAAAGTACATGTCTACAAAACGGCATCAGTCAGAAGCCTTAGATGAATTAAGAGAAGAAACTCAAAGCTTACGCTGTAGCTATGTCTCCCTACAAGAATCGAAAAACGGACTCGATCCTCTCGACATTGATACAAACATCAATGTCACTACAAAAAAGCTCCAGGAGCTCAGCAACCTTGCCGGGAAATTTGGTGCGCAGTTAGACGGAATACAAGAGAGAAAAAAGGAGATCAAGGCCAAACTTAAAGACCATACTGAGAAGCAAGAAAAACTCAAAAATGAACAATCCCGCCTAATACAATCGGAGTCGATGTACAAATTGCTGACGGATATCCGAGAAGCAATCAACGTTACGGGCCCCGAGATAACGCGACTGCTACTAGAAAATGTATCTTTGACTGCAAGTGAGCTATACAACCAAATTATGGACGACTGGTCACTATCTCTGTCATGGAATAAGAATTACGAAATCCTCATAGATAACGCCGGCCACAAGCACACTTTTGAGGAGCTGTCCGGCGGCGAACAGGTCGCAGCGGTGCTCGCAATCAGACTTGCAATGCTTAAGGAGCTGCTCCGTTTTGATTTAGCATTTCTTGATGAGCCCACCCAAAACTTGGATTCACAAAAGCGAGACAATCTTGCTTCACAAATACACCGCCTACGTGGATTCAAACAGTTGTTTGTCATTAGCCATGACGACACCTTCGAAACATCTTTGGAGAACATTATCTCAATAGGCAAGACCGGCTCCGCCTCCTTCATCGAATCCACCCCGGCCAGCTGATGCTACTACCGGAGCAAATCATAAACGCTTTGGAGGAAGTATCCCTCGATTTTCAAAGTTCAAATAGAGAGTTCTCCCTACAGGTAGCCCATTTACAACAAAAGATGAAATCGCATAAGTCGTTGCCCACAAATACGATCCGAAGCCGATTGGGATGGCCAGAACAAAGCCCTGGAGCATACCCGACCGGTGAACAAAGCCTGAGCGACCAGGATTGGCTCTCTTGTACCCACCTGCCCTCTGATAACAGTGCTATGGAGGATTGGAAAGATTGGGCCCATAAAATCCTGTCCAATGTGACCACCTGTGCTGTAGATGGAAGCCAGATATTTCCAGCCGGGCACTGGGCTGTACCGTTCGGAGCCGTGCAAATTGCAACTTTTGAAAACCATCACGACGGCACTTATTCAAAAAACACACGTTTCGAAATCGTTCCTCCCAAAGACTTTTCATCTGACGACGATTCCTCTTTTCGGCAAGTAATTTCGGAGCGTCGCCACCGAGCTGAAACTGCAACTTTAGCTAACTGGATAAAGGCTCAATCCTCCGAAAAATCATCCAGTCTAGCAATATTCGATGGAACATTAATCACCTCCTTTGCATCTGGCCCGGACCGGCCCTCATACGTAAAATCTATGACCCGCTTGTTGGAGGCTTCCGCTACAAGCAAAATACCGCTCGTTGCATATATTGACGGTAGTCGGGCTAGAGATTTGAGCACTATGCACGGACATTTGGCCGGAATTCCCACACCACGAATTCCAGACTCCACCCTACTGAAGAATTCGGACTGGGGAAGCCGAACACCTGTATACATATGCGCTAGAAACCAAGGCTTAGACGGCTACGGGACCTGGGCTCGAAAAATCGGTTTCTTATACTTGAGATCATCGCGGGCAGGACTTCCAGCACGCCTCGAGTTCCCCATGTGGATAGTCGAAGATGGTCTATTAGAAGATGTTGTGGATCAAGTCAGAGCAGAAATAATTGCACAAGGCAGCGGATATCCGTACGCAATTGAAGCAGCCGATGTGGCTGCCGTACTTAACGCAGACGATAGACGACGATTCGAAGCTATTATGAGTGACTTCGCCAACAAACATGGTTTCCATGTATCGTTACGTACAAAAGATCACAGCAAACGCAGGCGGAGATGATAGTTCTTATGATGGCAGACCATCAAGACTCTTGTACCTTTCCTCATCGTTCAACCCGCACATTAGGAACCAGGATCTAGCTCTTGAACGTACGCATTGGATCCATTGTTAAATCAACCTCCCACGTGGAATACATATGCCAAGCTTGGCAGGAAGGAGACCTCCACTCACCCCCAACAGCTGATGATTATGCTTTCGGTACCCTTGTTGGGATCGATCTAGACAAAGGTGATGCTTATACAGCAGTGGGAGTCATCTTTGATACTATCCTCCATAACCCTGAATTCGGTAATGCAGGGCCTCGAATGATGACAGTCGCAAACTCTCCTTTGCTGGCGCCTGACAGATTATCGGAAACCGCAATACTTATGGGCATTCTGACATTAGGAACGATCGGAGGGGCAAACTCTCGGCAAGGAGTAATTCCAACCACCCCAAAAATTGGCGCTGAGGTCTGGTCACTTGAGCTATCCCAAATCCGAGACTTTCATGATGAAAATTCTCGGCCAGCCATGAAATACACCCCTCAGTTGCTTGCTCATAGCAGCCCTCTGGTGAGAGAAGTCCTTCTTAACCTAGCTGACCAAGTAGCATCATTGTTCCCAAACGACGCTGACAGCCTTGAGGTAATCCGAAGCAACCTAGCATGGCAGATACAAGTGCAGAGAACTCAATGAATCAAGCAGTAGGGACAACCAAAGGCCCCGGGCCATCAGCAGCAGATTTCACAATCATCACGCCTGATCGGACTCAAGCTCTAAAGGTAGGAGAGTTTGTCTACTATGAAAGTCTGGTGGAAGATGTCCCTCGCCACATCATCGGACGCATTTCCAAACGTTCTCCGGTCAGAAATTTTCCAGACACTTTCATGTCTAATCCAGCAGTGAGCCCTGCAGAAGTTGCCTCTTCCATAGGGTTCACAGAAGAAGAGCCTCTACTTTATGAATTATTAGTTTCCACCCTAGGCTATTACCAAGAAGGATTAGGGTTTATCAACCCCAGAGTGGCTCCAGGGCCAGGATTGCCAGTTTTTCTTGCAGACCCAGGGTCACTAGCAGGCATGCTATCTACACGTACTAAACATCAAATCGGTTCAGCACATCTAGGTTCTCTCCTCACGCGACCAGAAGAAGAAGTACCTATCGTAGTTAACGTCGATGATATTACCTCCACCCATCTAGCCATCATTGCCGGGACAGGGGCCGGAAAAAGTTACTTGGCCGCTGTCATTATCGAAGAACTACTTAAGCCTCATAATGCGGCAGCAGTCCTGGTCATTGATCCTCATGGCGAATACGGAACACTTTCCGAAATACCTAACAATCCTCAATTCCATCAGGAAGACAACAATATAAGCTATAGGCCTACAGTCAAAGTCGTTGAGGCAAACCAACTGCGGATTCGACGCAACGAACTTACCGAAGAAGACATTTTGCACCTGCTCGGCGATAGTCTTCCCGTCCCTCAACAAGTGATAATACGGGCAGCAATCCGAGAACTCATTAGGAATAGACGAAACTGGACGCTTAGCGACCTCCTGCACGCAATAGATGCTGTAGATACATCAAATCGCAAAATGCCTAACGATGATTCCGATGACAACTACGCTAGCTCTAAGCAAGCCCTCGAGATGAGGATTTCGGGCAACCTTGGACGCAATAATGTGTTTCATGACTATGATCACACCAGTTTGAACGACCTTCTTAGTCCCGGTCGTTGTAGCGTAGTTGAATTAGGGGGCCTAGGCCCTCGGGACCAACAGACCATAGTCGCAACTCTGCTAAGGCGTGCCTACCGAGGGAGACAAGCTACTGTTCGTGGAGAGGCTGACGGTGCTAGTGAGCAGTATTTGCCATTTCCGATATTTGTACTAATTGAAGAATCTCATCGTTTCGCCCCGGCAGGAGCCGAAGTAATAAGTACCAATATACTCAAAGAGATTCTGGCCGAAGGTCGCAAATTTGGCGTAGGAGTTGGCCTCGTCAGTCAACGTCCAGGCAAACTTGACCAAGATGTTCTATCTCAATGTATGACTCAATGCATAATGAGAATTGTAAATCCCTTAGATCAACAGTCCGTCGCCGCCTCGATAGAAAGCGTTAGCAGAGATCTTCTGGATGAACTACCTTCTCTATCCAAGGGACAAGCCGTTGTGACAGGCGCCGGGGTGAACACCACCATTCTCTGCAGGGTGAGGTCTCGCCACACACCACATGGTGGCGAGGGAACATCAGCAACGACCGAATGGACGAGATACTTTGATCCCAGCAGAAAGACCGCCCGTGACAAACAAGATGTTCTGTTTTCCGGTGCTGCTCGCGACAATAGACCAGATCTGGCCGACGAACTTTTTGGAAAGTCTTAATTCAATCCGGCCGGCTTCTTGTTTACAGGATTACATCCTGCTTTTCGCTTATTAAGACTCTCCCGATTCATCGCCATCATCGTCGGTAGCCTCGTCTCCTGCCACCATACCCTCTGCCCCATCGCCGTCTTCATCGCCAATCGCTTCGATTGGTTCACTTTCTATTCTTTCTGCTTGGACATGAACCACCATGGCATCCGGATCACCCAACAGCACTAAATATTCAGGAAGGGTTAGGTCCTTAGCTCGGATATGGTCACCTATTTCAGACAATCCACTGACATCAACCTCGACAACATTAGGTATGTCTTCAGGAAGACACTCGATCGATATCTCATCCATTTCCCGCACCACAAATCGCCCACTAGTCTGATCTGCAGGTGCATCACCCACCAATTCAAGCTGTACTCCCACTTGAACATTAGTATCCAGATCTACATGTCTAAACACCACATGTTGCAATCTCCTATTGACAGGGTGAACAGAAACTTCATCTAACAACGCAGCCTCTTTCCCATCAGAAAAACGCAATTCGACAAGTCCTGAACGGCCCTCTCGACGAATGATAGTTGCAATGTCATGCTCATTAATCTGTAGCGCGCGCGAATCGCCACCCGGCACAACCAGATTAGCCGGCACTAGCCCTTGTTTACGCAATTGCGCTACTTTCCGTCCAAAAACTGAACGTGTTTCAGCCGCAAGGCTTGGTCGATCACTCATAAACCCACCAGATCTTGTACATACACTTAATCCGCTATATTAGATAACTATCATCATTGTTGCCGCAACAGGCCCAAACCAGCCCCTATGAAAGCATGTCAACAGCCACCACTAAAGACCACGGCTAGGAGAGTGTATTTGCGCCAACTGTCAGGGTCAACCAGTTTTGTCGTAGTTAGTGATTCTGACATGTTCGTCTGAACAATTGTTCGCCCAATGAAATTTTAGAATCAACTTCCGACAAGATCCGCTGTAAACTTGTTCATCAAAATACGCAATAAAGAATGGAGTTATAATCGCTTGCCCCCTAGAAAATCAATTTCATTAAGCAATCTCTTTACCGAAGCCTGCAAACAATTGGACCTTGCAACAGAACAGGCAATGGGCTGTGAACGCATAGGTAGTCAGCTAATCGTGCACGTTACCGAGAACCGAAAAGTCGTGTTTGAGTTGGTAGACGACGAAGAAACAGGCAATATCGGACTCGGAAGCATAGCGGAATGACATCAAGGCTCGATACTACCCTTCATTTAGCACAGCCGCTCACCTGCTTCGATCTACGGTAATCGGACACGGAGAATCAACTTGACTTCACATACTCGCCCTCATACATGCCTGATAATAGGCATCGGCGGCATGGGGCAAGCATGGCTCCATAAGTTTTTACCTGCCTACAAATCTCGCCTAAAAGTTTCTGCCATTTGTGACATCAACCCGTCTCTGCTTGAGGCCGAAGGCAATCGTCTAAATATCCCTCCTGGAATGCGATTTGGGTCGTTAGAAGAGGCCATCGCTACCGCAGAAGTAGATTTCTGCATCATCGTCATACCGCAAGAACATCATTGCCGAGCCATCGTCAACGCTAGCCAGCGCAATCTCCCAATTCTAACCGAGAAACCTCTATCAAATAATTTTGACGAAGTCGCTGTAATCGCCGACACAATACGTAGCACGGGCGTCAAATTTCAAGTGGTCCAAAACTACCGTTATAACGCAAGGATGCTTACCTATAGGGACATACTTAGATCCAAAGTTCTGGGCCAGATTCAATATGTCGTGTCGAGATTTAGACAGGATTACCGGGTGTATGGATCTTGGGGGGGAGGCAACCAAGGCAGCGATTTCAGGCACAAGATGCAGAACCCCATGGTTGCCGATGGGTCGATCCACCACCTCGACATGATCCGTAACCTTACGGGGGGCAATTGTCGCACTATTTCCGGCATTGGGTACAACCCTAGCTGGAGTAGTTTCGCGGGATTATCTGCAGGTCTATACATAGCTGAAATGGACAACGATACACGAGCTTGTTACGAGGCCAACTTAAACGCAACAGGGAATCAAGACAAATGGCACGAAGAACACTATCGTACGGAGTGTGAGCACGGATCAGTGAGCGTCAGCTCCGAGGGGACCATTAGACTTTGCCGGGTAGGTGAACAAGACGAGATTGTCCCAGTACCCAACAACAGTCCCCCTGGACACGTTGCCATAATAGGACAGTTTTTAGATTGGCTTGAAGGAGGAGAGCCACCTGAATGCACCCTGGAAGATAATTTGCAAAGCACCGCAATGATGTTTGCGGCCATAGAAGCAGGCCAGCAACACACCAGCGTTTCAGTAAAAGATTTCCTTGTCTAAGTTCTCTCTACCTAATTTTGATTGCCCCAAAACCTCCGGCTCGCCACCAAACTTCTTATCGATGTCGCAAATATGACAACGCCCTTACACCATATGTGATCTTGAGCACCATCGTTCATCGCCTCACTAGTTGGCGCACATCATTTATAGTCGGAACACTGCTCTTAGGGGTGCTCTTGCCTTTTGAAGTTGCAAGCGCCCATCAACCCAAGCTCACTGTTGCCACAATAACAAAGGTTCAAAACCCAGAGATTTCCAAGGCTTATTACGGCACATTGTCAAATGCTCCTCACGTATATCAAATAGTGTCAGACAAGCCTTTCGGGCTATACGTGAACCTTCTAATTCCTAATGCTATAAATCAAACAAAAAATATTAGGGTAGATATCGCAAATAAACAGACCGACCTCACACTAGCTTCGCTCTACGCTCCAAAACAGGATTGGCCTTCATTTTGGGAGCCATTCGGCCGAAGTAATTATCGCAAAGGCCCAGAATTTAGAAAGAGGGTTCCTCCAGGTTTGTATGAAATAAAAGTATCGAGCTTGGAAGCGTCCACCAAATATTCGCTAGCAGTAGGTGAAATAGAGAAGTTCACCCTGACGGACTTATTTGACGCAGTCCAGGTTATCCCAACGCTTAAACACGATTTCTTTGACGAGCCAGTTATAGATTTTGCGCTATCACCCATCGGTGCTCTATACCTTGCCATCTTAATGATGGCGGCCTTACTTACTGGATGGATAATTCATACAGGGTCATCGTATCTGAAGCCGTCAACCCTCAAACAAATCTCCTTCAGGCAACGAGCTTTTCACTTGATGGTCGCAACTGGTTCCTTGCTTTGGATCGTGTCAACAACTTGGAATCCATTATTGATTCTTGTAGCTAGCTACATAGTGTTCGAAGCCATAACAGGACGTTCTTTTGTTCGTATCTCATTTCTCACTGCAAAACATTACTGATTCATGCCGACCCACCCAAGCCCAGCTAGAATCGACTTAACCTTCCACAACTACGTGTCTATACAATTACCCAGCATTATCCATCCAGTCATTCCCCAGCTTGACTAATAAAACAAAGGCCGCCTCCACTAGGATTAACTGGGTTACAGCTACCCAACTTCCAGCTTCCATAGCCCAAGACACTAGGTTTACCAACCCCCAACCTGCCCCAATAACAGACAAAAGCATCAATGGGAAGGCACATCCCGCAGCAACAAAATAATAGGCTCTAGACGAGCTTCCTGCCAGACTTGGCCGTCCAAATGCACGTCGCGCAGCCCGATCAATATGGATAGCACCTGCAAGCCACAAACTCGCAATTACAGTTGGGGCCCCTACCCACATTGCCGAAACAAGATCTGTTTTTCCGGATATGCTGGCTGAGGCCGGAGAAGGAGATGCACTAAAAGGAGCCTGCAGTGCCAGCATGTCTCCAATAAAATCTCCCTGGAAAGTTGCAGCCACCACCCTTACCAGTAGTACGCTCACAATAATTCCGCCGATAATCAGGGCCCATTGCAACCGTATTGGCCGATAACCACTAGTCATCGCACCTCGCTCCTGTTCCAAACGATTCTGGAGGCCACCAGATTTGCCAGCCGCCAACTTAGGGCCAGCATGGGAATCCATTTTTGTTGTGCTCATTTCCTCAACCTCTTTGTCGCGAGCTAGCAACCTGTCTAAAGCGTCTCCAGAGTCAGATGCCAGATTGTCTCGCTCTTGGTGGTCACCGTCCTTACCGTCCAGTGTTTCACTCCTTTAACTTAGGCTCGCCAATTGAGTTCAAGCTGAATAACAAAAATCAAAATCATCTCACAATACAGCTTAAGCTTGTTATACTGCCAGTCCCAGCGCAATTGAATTACTTAACCAATAGCTTGGGGATTGGATGCGTCAACTATATACAACTATCGGAGTCATGTTTGCTAAGGATACGCCTCGCACGACGCGGCACTAAGCGGCGTCCCTCATACAGGATTGTCGTCATTCCTTCTCGTTCCTCACGAGATGGACGCTATGTAGACGACCTCGGCTATTATAACCCTCTTCCCGACCCTCCAGAATTTAAGGTGAACCTAGAAAAGGCCTCGTCGTGGATAGCAAATGGGGCTCAACCTTCAGACCGTGTATGGAAGGTGCTGGAGCTTGCATCTCCTGGATTCAAAAACAATTTAAAGGCACCCAGTTCTCCGTCTGTGCAAGAAAGCGTATAAGCCAAACATTATGGGAGATTTGATAGAGTTTATGGCCCGGCACCTCGTCTCTCGCCCTGACGAAGTCCAGGTCAATCGAGTGAATAGAGGGCGAGTAACCGTCTACGAACTTAGTGTCGCCCAGGAAGACATGGGCCGTGTAATCGGACGGCAAGGCCGAATGGCGGCTGCCATGCGGCAACTGATTCGTGCCGCCCCGATAAGCGAAGGTCGCAAATGCGTCCTGGAGATCGTAGAGATCAACTAGGGCACAAAGCACCTAAGCTTGTGCCTGTGGCCACGGTAGGAAGGCCTGTAGGGCTAAATGGCGGGTTTAGAATATTGTTGCTCTGTGACATACCTGCATTGCTCAAACCAGGATGCAATCTATACGCTGGCACGAATCCAAGTCCGTACCAGATCAAAAGTTTTACTTCAGCCCCAAAAACATCGCTTACATTGCTGGACGTAACCAGCAGAGCCCAAGCTAAATCGCTCACAGGTAAAACGCTTTATCGGCTGTACGAAGAAGCGCTCCCTCTGCTAGGCGACCGCTACTTTATCTCTGACATCATTGGCCTAGAAGCAAAAACCAAGTCCGGGGAAATACTCGGTACGATCTGTGAAGTAATCGAGACCGGGGCAAATGATGTGTGGGTTGTTAAAACCGGCAGCGAGGAGATACTATTGCCAGTCATTTCAGAAGTTATCACTTCAGTCAACTTCGAAGATGGATTCGTACTCGTGAACATCATCCCTGGACTACTAGGGGACCAACAGTGAATTCTCAACTTCGAATACATATCCTAACCCTTTTCCCAGCTATGTTTGATTCACCATTTAAACACGGGGTGATAGCCAGAGCTATCGCTAAGGGACTCATCGAATTACATATGTTAGATATCCGCAACTTTAGCTCCGATCCCCACCAGCGGGTAGACAGCATGAGATTTGGAGGAGGGCCAGGAATGGTGCTGCGCCCGGAGCCGATAGCCGCTGCCATCGAATCCACGGGTAATGATCGCCATGTCATTTACCTGACCCCACAGGGAACCCCTTTTACCCAACATCACTCCGAAAGATTATCTGCATTGAACAACCTAACCTTATTATGCGGAAGATACGAAGGGATCGATGAACGGATAAGGTCGCTTTACGTAGATGAAGAATTGTCCATTGGAGACTATGTCTTAACAGGAGGAGAAATACCTGCCATGGTCTTGGTAGATTCGATAGCACGTCTGGTCCCTGGTGTGGTGGGCAAAGAAGAGTCAGTTAAAGCAGACTCCCACTCATCTGGCCTACTCGAACACCCTCATTATACGAGGCCTCGACAATTTAAAGGATTGTCCGTTCCAGAAGTTTTGTTGTCAGGAAACCATGCGAATGTCAAGTTATGGGAACGAAGAGAATCCCTACGCCGCACGCTTGTTACTCGCCCAGAAATGCTGCAGGATCTAGCTCTTTCACAGGACGAATTAGATTGGCTTTTAGAAGCAGAACCAAAGGCTGCACGGGTTCTACAAAAGAAGTCCAAATAGACCCTTAACCAAGATTCTTATAAGAAGCCTCTTGCCAAGACTCGCTAAAGCTAGGAGAATCATTGCTCGGGTCTTTTGCAAATCACCCGATTTGACAAATCATTCGATTGCTGTGGTGTTCAAACGGCATAGGCCTATAACTGTGACGCACCAAATAGACAGACGAAAAACTTAGGAGATGCATAACGATGATGAATTCGCCAAAAGAAGTCCTTCTGGGAGAGGAAGCTCGAGCTCGCTTAAAACAAGGAGTCGATATAGTTGGCGATGCTGTAGGGACAACTATCGGGCCGAGGGGTAAGAATGTGGTGATCGAACGCAAGTACGGAAGCCCTACTATCACCAACGACGGCTACACCGTCGCAAACAACATTGATGATTTGTCCGACCCGTTTGTCAACGCTGGAGTTCTGCTGGCTTACCAAGCAGCCAAAAAAACAAATAGTACAGCGGGAGACGGCACCAGTACGGCGACCATCCTAACTCAACATATATATGCAGAAGCACACAAAATTATCGCTTCTGGCGTAAACGCTATGGTCCTTAGAAAAGGAATGGAAAAGGCCGCCGCGGCGGTGGCAGAAGCTATCGTCGCCTCATCACGGCAAGTGGCTGGGCTAGAAGAGCTGGAGTGGGTAGCCAGCATATCTGCCAACGATCCGGAAATGGGCAAACTTATTGCTGGTGTATTGTACGAAGTAGGCAAGGACGGTGGCGTTAACATAGAGGATGGTCGCACAGCAGACGTTGATGTCGAATATGTTAGTGGAGTCACATTTGACCGCGGGTTCGTATCTCCATACTTTGCAGGAGCTGATCAGGAGACCCAAACGACATTGGACAATCCATCCGTCTTTGTAACTGATCAAAAAATAAGCGCTGCTTCCGATATACTCCCGTTTCTGGAAAAATTCTTGGCTACTGGTCAGAAAAGTTTACTAATTATCGCTGAGGATATTGAAGGTGAAGCCCTAGGCACTCTGGTATTGAACAAGCTACGAGGTGTGTTAGATGTAGTGGCCGTAAAGGCCCCAGCCTTCGGAGACCGACGACGAGGCATGCTAGAAGATTACGCTATATTTAGCGGTGGGGAACTTTACGCAAAAGAAACCGGTGTCGGTTGGGATGATGTCGGATTGGATTACCTCGGTAGCGTCGAAAGCGCCACGATTCGCAAAGATGAAACCGTTCTAATAAAGGGATCTGGTACAGAAAAAGACGTAAAAAAGCGTATCGATTTCCTGTGGGGCCAGCATGAAGCTGCTAAAAACGACTTTGACCGAGAAAAACTATCCGAGCGAGCTAACACTCTAAGCGGCACCGTTGCCGTAATTAACGTAGGTGCCCCTACTGAGGTTGAACAGAAAGAGCGCAAGGCCCGAGTGGAAGATGCTGTACACGCATCTCGCGCAGCTTTAGAAGATGGAGTTGTTCCTGGCGGAGGCACAGCCCTCATACGAGCTGCCTCAGCAATTAATGATCTCGATTTATCCGGCGATGAGCTTATCGGAGCTGGAATCATCCAAAAGGCACTCTCCCAACCATTAATGCGCATCGCGGATAATGCAGGAGAGGAGGGGGCTGTTGTAGCATCAAAGGTATCTAATGGTGACGGGGCCTTCGGCTTCAATGCAGCCACTGGAGAATACGAAGATCTGGTAAAGGCAGGAATCGTGGACCCCACCAAGGTTGTCAGATTGGCCGTCGAAAACGCAGTCAGTGCCGCGGTCATGATAACCACAACAGAAACACTGGTAGTGGACGCTTCGGAAAACAGTTAGACAAAGGCTAGCTCACAATTGCAGAACAATGCCCTCTACGGGCTTGGTCTGTGCACATCCCACCTTAAGGCCACTCTAGTACCAAAGCAGCACAGGAGGGCCCCACTACACAATCGTCGCCACTTTGACACTATAACGACTCAATAAACAGTTTCGACACGGGACCAATTAACGGGCACCGCCGGTACTGCTAAATCTTCTTGACCAACACTAAACGGCTCAACATCAGAGTCATCGTAAACCCCCCTTAAATGATTAGAGGGCAATCTCCCACTGGCAACCAAGGCATCACAAAAGGCTTCTATGGTCTTGTACCTGGCATACCATTCATAAGCATTACCAAAACTATCCGTATGATCGGCAAAATAGCAGACCACATCCCTAACCGTCACAAATTCTATGTCATTACGCCTAGACACGTATGAACAGAACTCCCCTATCCAAGAAACTCGCTCAACCAACTCAGCTCCACTTACCACCTTGTTTTCAACCAAATAAGCTTTATACCAATCACTGGCCATTGTTATTCTCAACGACATCTGCAGAACCTCCCCTTTTGCTGCAGTTCGGGCGACAACCACCGACAATGGCAGCAGCCCCTTTGTAATTTAATTGGTTACTGGCGTAACGAAACTCTGATTTCTACCCGCCAGACTAAAACCACATAAAGAAAAACCCTCGCCATTGGCGAGGGGCATTGTCAAACAGTCACCAAGGATTCCATACTGAGTTGCTCGGGCGGGCATGTTGCGAGCTCCTTAATACAGTGTGGAACCATAACTAACTTGGATCCTAATAATAAACGAGTCTACGACTCACTTAGCAACCTGTCAATGATTTTACTGCCGGATATCTGTACGTTTCACACAGGATTATTGTTCAGGTGCACCACGCCCCAACATTGTGACGACCTACACTTCAATGGTAGATTCGTTCCGATTGTAACCCCCTCGTTACCCTACCCACTCGCCGCCGACAACACAAAAGTGCTAGCCTAAGCAGAATCTAATATTGGAGGCGCCTGGTTTTATGAATCGCCGTGAATATAACGGAATGCGGGCCCTCGTTATGGGGCTAGGCCTAAACGGTGGAGGAGCAGGAGTGGCAAAATTTCTAGCCACCCGCGGAGCCCACGTGACAGTAACCGATCTGCGCGACGAAAATATTTTGCGCCCAAGCCTCAGCACATTGCACGGCTTAGATATAAATTACATCCTAGGTCACCATAGAGAAGAAGACTTTAGCAACGCGGATCTGGTCGTCCGAAACCCTGCTGTTCCGCTCGATTCCCCATACCTTCAAGAAGCTAGAATGGCTGGAATACCCATAGAAATGGAAACAGGCTTGTTCTTCAACGAGTTTCCTCGGTCACAAATTATTGGGGTCACAGGAACGAGGGGCAAGAGCACTACGGCGGCATTCATTCAGCATGCACTATCTTCATCGGGTGCTCAAGCACACCTGGCAGGGAACATGCGGGTGTCAGCGGTCGCATTGCTTGACACAATCTCTGATAGCGATCTAGTGGTGCTAGAGTTGTCCAGCTGGCAACTGGAAGGCCTTAGACAACACGAGATTTCCCCCTCTGTAGCGGTTGTCACAAATTTACTGCCAGACCATTTGGATCGTTACAGAGACATCCACGACTATGCTTCCGCGAAAAGGATAATCGTTCAGTACCAAGAACAAAACGATCTAGCCATACTTAACAAGAGAAACGCCTTTACCATGTCTTTTGCTTCCCACACAAAGGCTCGAGTTGAATTTTTTTCCGAGGACGACATTGTTCCATCCTGGGACAATGCTCGAATACGCGGAACGCACAATAGGGGCAACCTGGCCGCCGCCATGCCAGTACTCGCTAATTTTGGCCTGAGCCGTGCCGAAATACGACAATCAGTTGAATCCTTTAGAGGATTACCATACCGCCAACAAGTTGTCCGCGAAGCAGATGGCATCCTTTACATTAATGACACAACATCCACAAGCCCAGATGCTGCAATAGCAGCCCTGAACACATGCCCCCCACCATTAGTGTGGATTGCCGGTGGGGCCGATAAAGGCTTGAGCTTCAGTAACTTGGCTGCTGCTGTTCATAGACTGAAAGATGCTATAAAGGCAATAATACTGCTTCCAGGGCAAGGAACTGATGCGTTACAGCCATTGCTTCCTCGCGACAAGACTCATACGGTACAGACAATGCAGGAAGCTGTATCATTAGCAAATTGTTTGTCTTCGCCCAAAGATACAATTTTGTTGTCACCAGCATGCGCATCCTTCAACAGCTACAACAATGAGTTTCATCGAGGAGAACAGTTCAATAAAGCAGTCAACAACATCTAGCCTGCCCTTTCTGCATGATCAGTCACAACATATAGATGGTGCAAACTGCTAGTCCTAATCATTGCAGACATTCATTCCAACCTGGCTGCCCTAGAAAGTGTTTTAGCTCACGCACCAGCATGCGAGGAGACATGGTTCTTGGGAGATCTAGTCGGCTACGGGCCTCAGCCTAACGAGTGCATAGATCTACTGGCCAACCGACATCGCTTAGTTGCAGTACCGGGCAATCATGACTGGGGCGCGATAGGCAAGATCCCGCTGACCGATTTCAACCCAGATGCCAACAAAGCTTGTTCTTGGACCGCTGAGCAACTCAGTTCAAGCAGCCAGTCTTTCCTAGAACACTTGGCCCCCAGCGTAATTGTCCCGAAAGCCCTTCTGGTGCACGGAAGCCCACGCCATCCGATAAGCGAGTATTTAAGCAATGAGTCTCTTGCCCAATCCAATTTCGATTTTTTTGGAACACCCTTATGCTTTGTCGGCCACACTCATATACCTACAATTTTTCACGCTCAAGATACTACACAGACCAACAAATCCCCCATAGCCACGTTGACATCGGAGACTCCCTATCCCTTGCCCAAAGAAAAAACAATAGTCAACCCTGGAAGCGTAGGACAGCCCCGTGATGGAATTTCTGCGGCGTCTTATATGGTTTTCGACACCGAAACATATTCGGTCACCCTCTTCAGAACACCATACGACATATCGAAAACCGTAGCAGCCATTGAACAGGCAGGCCTACCCAAATCGCTATCTGAGCGCCTGAAATACGGTTGGTAGGCATAACCCGGTTTGACCACTGCCAATGCTGTACGTACACTCTTCGTTATGATGATCTGAAATGGAGTGTGGAGTCAGTGCCTCTTACACTTCGTTGTTGTCGATAAAAGCACCTTCAAATGAAGGTGCTTTTCTTATAGGAGGTCAAGCCCCATGCTATCCAGTCCAATAAGAAAAATTCTGAAAGCCCATACTTATGCTGAAGAGCCTGATCGTGTAACGATTACAGATTTTCACGCTAGTTTTCAAGGCGACAACGGAGACCATGAACTTTCATACAGCGTCGACGGATGGTCATGCACATGCGATTTTTCTAAGGCTCGGAGCTATTGCTCTCATAGCATGGCCCTAGAGAAACTTCTCGGCCCGATGGTAAAAGCAATTGGACAAAAAGCATAAATTTGAGCAATTGGCGACAATATTGTCGACCTATATTGATTTTTGTGATTATCCTGGTCAAACCCCTATATTCTTCTTGCCGACAGCTATAGGAACCATATCAACAATTGTCGGCTCGGAAACAGTAGATCAAAATGCCCTCTCTCAAAAAGCGAAAACATTTCGCGCAATCCACAGCATCCGCTAAGCAGGTACTCTCCGTAAACCGCAGAGCCCGCTATGATTACGCCATTTCCGAAACACTTGTTGCCGGGCTTCAACTCACTGGCACAGAAATCAAATCCCTTCGAAACCGCAACTTAAGTTTGGCGGAAGGTTACATCCAAGTGAATTCAGGGCAAGCTTATTTACATGGAGTCTATATTGCCCCATACGGCCCAGCTGGGGCACAGAACCACGACCCCAAGCGAATCAGGACTCTCCTTTTGCATCGCGGAGAGATAGATCACCTAATGAGCAAGACAAACATACAAGGCTTTACAGCTGTCCCACTTCAACTTTTTCTGTCCGGTCGATTCGCAAAACTGGAAATTGGTATCGGAAAAGGCCGTAAACGTTATGATAAGCGTGCATTAATCGCTAAGCGGGATGCTGAGCGAGATATGCTAAGGTACCTTAAGGGTCGCTAACCCTTTCTGTGCTAAAAACGGGGATGCTGGGTTTCGACAGAATTCCGAAGCTCGTTTTTGCAGGCCGAGAATGTCGCCAATCTCGCTAAACTGACGACAAAATATAATTGCCAACAAAGAGATGGCACTCGCCGCATAATTAGTCGGTGACGTCCTTCCCGGTTTTCCCTGGTGACTGGGAATGGGCGACATTCAGCCAGGGGGCTCCAGCCCCGACGCCCGTAAAGGCTGGCTGAGAGCTTCGGGCTAGCCTAGAGGCTTCCCGTCCGATGGACATCCTCTAGGGACACAATTAAATCGGACTAAGCCTGTAGATGAAGCGAGATGACGGATTTTGGACGGGGCGTTCGACTCGCCCCCATCTCCACCACTGCCTTATAACGGCAAAATAGCTCAATGTGGACTATAACAAAGCTCAAAAGTCTGTTTGTACTTGGGATGGAAATAGAAGTTTGAATTTTTATCGCGCCCTAGAGCTTCAAAATATGGCCCGCAAAAGTTTTCATTTAAGGGCTAGCTCGCTATTGATTCCAGCTTCCCTAAATTTTGGCATGGTCAACCTCATCGCTCCAATTCTAAATGCCACCATGGCTCGCAGCCATGATCCAGCTGCCGCCATCGGAGGGTATGCCATAGCAGCTGGCATAGCGACCTTGATTGGCTTGCCAAGCTTGCGCATAGCTCAACTAACCCTCGTTTATTCCGACACTCCACTATCTCTTGCCCGAGTAAAAGGCTTGGTCCTAATGTTAGCTTGCGCAGCAGGTCTATTGAGCGCTTTAGCTGGACTGACACCAATATCGCAATTATTGGTAGACAACCTTTTCGCAGCCAAAGGCAAATTAGCAGCTGAGGCCTCTACAGCACTCGCTTTGTTAACACCATTGCCGGCTCTACTGATAATACGTTCACATCTTTACGGACTAACAATTCGCTCTAGTAACGGTCGAGCGATTTTCTACATCACTTTGGCTGGGCTTGCCACAGTCGCATCTATTACTTGGACTATGCCACAATTATTTGGCTCGGGCACAACCGGCGCCACTATTAGCGCCATTGCAGTGACGACAGGGGCCTGTATAGAGTGTGTACTTCTCTTTATAGTCAGCGTAAACAAACCACCCGTGTTCCCCAGGCCAACATCAGCTACCCCCACATACCGGGCCATGCTGTACTTCTTTGGCCCTTTGCTAGTCGCAGCCTTTCTCCCCACAGTTACCATTCCTCTGGTGAACGCATCTGTAGCACGGGCCGCTAACGCAGAAACAAACCTCGCAGCCCTCGCACTATCTCGCAGCCTTTTTGAATTTCTTATCTTTCCTCTGTGGGGGCTTCAACCAACAATTTTGTCCCTGTTGGGATCCAAAGAATCCCCCAGGAAATTGGCGTCTTACGCTATTTGCATAGGATTCCTTTGCTTGGCTCCTTGCCTAGCGGTAGCACACATATCACAAGCCACACATTTAATTCTAGGCAACCTAATGGGAGCCAAAGGATCCATATACGCCACCGCCATTATCGCACTGAAGATTATGGTAGTTTTGCCACCATTTTTAGCCATAGAGCAAATCTATTCGTCAGCCCTCCTCAGGCTGCACCGGTCACTTCCATTTATCTACATAAATCTGATTCGGCTCGCAGTTCTTGCTTTCAGTTTGTACTCCTTGTCAAATTGGACACCACTATCAGGGGTGGTAATCGGCGCATTATCGATGACGATCGCCCTTTTGGTAGAATCGATAACAACATACGGCTGGGGAAAGCCCGCACAGCAGGCTCTACAGACCCAAGTAGCTTGGCCGAAAACTTAAGCACTTTCGGCTGTCGGCTCATTATTCTCAGACAAATCTTCTATTTGCACTGGAGCGGAAGATTTCGAAACAGCCTCCGGATTTACAAGGACCTTTTTCACATATTTTCGAGAAGGCACTTCGTACATCGTTCTCTGCAATACATCTTCCATGACCGTTCTAAGGCCTCTAGCACCAGTGTGTGTTTCTAGCGCCCGTTCTGCAATAGCTTCCAGAGCGGCTTCAGAGATTTCTAGTTCGACACCATCCATCTCAAGCAATTTCTGATATTGCGCAAGCAACGCATTGCGAGGTTCAACAAGTATTCGCTTCAACGAATTAACATCTAGCTCTTCCAGTGCGGCTATCGCCGGCAGCCGTCCCACAAATTCTGGGATAAGGCCATACTTAAGAAGATCGTCTGCAACTACAAACCTAAGCGGGTCTTCTACGGCAGCAGCTGCCTCTTCATCTTTTGTCGAAAACCCTATCCCAACGCCAGACCCAGCTCTTCTTTGCACGACTTTCGCCAGGCCTTCAAACGCACCCCCACAGATAAATAATATGTTTCGCGTGTCAATTTGGAGAAATTCTTGGTGTGGGTGCTTTCTTCCCCCTTGAGGAGGGACATTCACAACCGCTCCTTCTACTATTTTCAGCAAGGCTTGTTGCACTCCTTCCCCTGAAACATCTCGCGTTATTGATGGGTTTTCGGCCTTACGCGCTATTTTGTCAATTTCGTCTATATAAATAATGCCAAGCTGGGCTCTACCGATATCGTAATCCGCAGCTTGGATCAGGCTTAGCAATATATTTTCAACATCCTCCCCTACATATCCTGCCTCGGTTAATGCCGTCGCATCAGCAATGCTGAACGGCACATCTAGAAATCGCGCCAGTGTGCGCGCAATTTCAGTCTTTCCACTGCCAGTTGGCCCAATAAGCAAAATGTTTGTTTTCTGGATCTCAATATCGCTCTCACTCACTTCAGCAGTGACTCGTTTGTAATGGTTGTAGACTGCAACTGCTACAGTCCGCTTGGCTTCGTCTTGCCCTATTACATAATGGGATAAATATTCGTAGATTTGTTCAGGGGTCGGAGTAGAAAGTGGGCCAGTATAATCAGAAGCCTTTTCCACCTGTTCTTCTAGAATAATATCCCTACACAGATCGACACACTCATCACATATATACACCCCTCCAGACCCAGCTATCAGTCTCTTCACTTGATCCTGCGGCTTGCCGCAAAACGAACAGCTATAGGTAAGTTTGGACCCATCACCACTATTGGCCATTACAACACACTTCTAACTAGAACTTTGCCCCAGCCATCTGCGAGCAAGAAGCCTCCACGCTTGTCCATAAATGAAACCTAGTCCTCTTGCTGTCGTTCGACAATTTCATCAACGATCCCATACCCCAAGGCCTCTTCGGCGTTCATCCAGTAGTCACGCTCTGTGTCAGTACGAATCTTGTCACCTGATTGCCCTGTATGAAGAACTAACACATCCTCGATACGATTTCTTACACGGATAATCTCACGAGCTGCAATTTCCAGATCTGCAGATGTCATGTACCCCGGAACGCTCTGAGAAGGCTGGTGAATCAAAACGCTACTGTGAGGCAACATGTATCGTTTGCCGTTTTCCCCACCCGCCAGAAGAACGCAGGCTATACTTGCGGCAATCCCTATACAAAAAGTCTGTATCTGAGGCCGCACGTACTGCATCGTATCATAGATAGCCATGCCCGCTGTGACACTTCCCCCAGGCGAGTTAATGTACATACTTATGTCCCTGTCGGGATCTTCGCTCTGAAGAAGCAATAGTTGAGCCACAATCGTGTTGGCCATCCCATCATCTACGGGAGCCCCCACAAAAATTATTCGGTCTCTCAGAAGCCGGGAATATATATCCATTCCCCGCTCTCCTCGATCAGTCGTCTCAATAACATACGGAATTAGACTCATCATAAAGCCCTTTCAGAAACTATTACTATACTATTTAAGTGTCATTGTCCTTCGATACTGAATGCTCGTGCTCATCTCCATCGGATGGCTGTTCACCCTGATCCGTTTTCACCACATCTGTTGCCTCAGGATCATCGATATTGATCGCTTCAAGTAATGCCTCTAGTGCGAAGCGCTCCCGCAAGCTCGCCGACAACCTTTCCTGCCCCTCTCGCTCTACAAATGACTGTTTTATCGCGTCGCGCTCCCCTTCCGGATAGCCCTCAGCCATCCTTTCCAATTCGGCGTCTAAGTCCTCTTCTTTCACATCTATTGCCAACTTAGAAGCCAGCGCGTCCAAGGCCACAGCTCGTCGCAACCTCAACACAGCTTGCTCCATTGCCTGATCATGAAAGGAGTCTTGATCCAGCCCTTGGGACCTCAAGTAAGTATCAAGGGCTATGCCGCTCCGCGTCATCTGCTGAACTTGCTGTTCCATCATCGCATGGGCCTCACGATGCACCAAAGATTCAGGTATCTCAAAATCGCTCTTGTCAACGAGCGCGTCTAACGCGTCTGACTCCAACCTACGTTGTTCCATAGTCTCACGTTCATCCAGCAGCTGCTCCCTAACCTGGTCGCGCAGCTCCCTCAACGTGCTCCGATCCGAAACTAACTTTGCAAATTCATCATTTGCCTCCGGTAAAATTCGTTCTCGAATGCGTAGCAGCTCAACTTCAAACTCAGCAGTTTTCCCAGCTACAGCACTGTCAGTATGTTCGCCAGAAAATTCTAAGCTGAAGACCCGTTCCTCTTTCACTGTCATCCCCTCAACTTGCATATCAAAACCTTCAGGAAGGCCATTTTGCCCTATCGATAGCGTCACACTGTTCTCACCAAACTGGTTCTCGCCATCAACTAGCATTTTCAGGTTCAGCTCCGCTATATCTCCCGCTTTTAGCCCTTGCGCCCCGTCTTCCACATCCACAGTCTCAGCCCTGGCCTCTCGAAGTTGTTCGATCACTGCCTCTACATCCTCATCCTTCACCTCAGGTTTATTCCGAGTTAACTCTATAGCGGAATATTCACCCAACTCAGCCGTTGGCCTTAGAGGAACCGTTGCTGTAAACACAAATGGCTTGTCAAAAGTTAATGGTTCGTCAGAATCCGCACCGTCGATGTCGAATTCTGGCTGGTCTATAGCAAACAATTCTTCTTTCTTAAGAGCCTGCTCGTAGTAGGCCGGAACCATTTTTTCTACAGCCTCTCCGACAATCATCTCTCGGCCATACATTCGCTCTACAATCGCCTTTGGAGCTTTCCCTCGACGAAACCCAGGAATATTAGCCCGCCCAGATATCCTTCGTGCCGCGCCATCGTATTGCTTGTTCAATTCATCAATCGATATTTCGACACGCACTTTAGCAGTGCCATCTCCCGGCTTCTCAACAGTAGTATTCAATGAACAGCCCTTCGTAAGCCAGCCTTCCTGCCAACCTGCAAGACCAGCCCTAAACAAAATTTAAAGTATCTTCCGGAACTACCGGCGTTTGCTCATCCAAACCCGCATAGCATGGAGCGGAAGACGGGATTCGAACCCGTGACCCTCTCCTTGGCAAGGAGATGCTCTACCACTGAGCCACTTCCGCAGTTACACCCCCTACCCTAGGAGGCCAGCACGACTTCCGGTGGGGAAGGAGAGACTCGAACTCTCACGGGTGTAAACCCACATGATCCTAAATCATGCTCGTCTGCCAATTCCGACACTTCCCCTAGGCAAACCAGTTTACTTCGACACCAAGCCTTCCGATTGATGGAGCCTCAATTGGACCAATCTTATTCAGCTCCATCAAAACGGGTCAAGAGTATTGTGTGTTCTCCTGCTGCAGATTTAGCTGGGCATAGACTATTCAGCAAATCGCCGGGAGACCTCCGTCCAGTTCACGGCCTGCAACCACGCCTGTACATAGTCAGGTCGTTTGTTCTGGTATCGGAGATAGTAAGCATGCTCCCACACATCAACACCAAGTATCGGAGTTCCAGACCCTGTCATAAGAGGGTTGTCCTGATTCGCAGTAGCCTCAACCTTCAAAGCCCCACTCCCTTCTTTGGTCAGCCAAGCCCATCCTGAGCCAAATTGACCCGCTGCAGCCGCAGCAATTTCATTCACAAACTCATCGTATCCCCCAAAGGCCTCTGTTACGGCCGCCTTCAAGGAACTACTAGCGTTAGCCTCATACCCAGAGCCACCAGGGGCAATAATGGTCCAAAAAAGACTATGGTTGTAATGTCCTCCCCCATTGTTACGAACTGCAGTCTTTACACCATCTGGTAAGGCTTCCAATTTCGACACCAACTCACCAATACTTAACCCTTCCAAATTCCCATTCCCTTCCAACGCCGCATTCAAATTTGCCACATAAGTTGCGTGGTGCCTATCGTGATGAATTTCCATTGTCGCACTGTCTATATGAGGTTCAACCGCATCAAATCCATATCCCAGTTCAGGTAACTCGTATCCCATCTCTATCTCCAGTTTAAATATCTATCGTTTCTTATCGCCTCCCTCACCCCCGGTGAGAGAAAGACATTTTAATCTCAGTAAGCCTTTAACCGAAGTATATTCTTAACATATGTCCAAAGTAGTAAACTTAACCGGACCATCGTCTGTGCTTTACCATATCAAGCACAAGAGTAATATTGAGAATTTAGTTACAGATGAACATTAGCCCAATCTTCAGAGTCGTTATCATCCTGGTATTGTTTCTAGCAATAGGTGGGGCAATAGTCTACTTCCTTAACCGCGAAGACACTTCCCTCAACGAACCACCCTCTGTCCAAGTAGGAAAATTACAGCAGAAAGAACTACAACAGCAGACTGTTATCGGAATTACGGTTGAAGGGGCCGGGGAAGCAAAGGCGCTCGCAGACACAGTAATACTGTCGCTAGCAGTGCAAACTTCTTCTGATTCTGCTCTAGAGGCAACCACTTCCCTTGCAACACAATCAAACACCCTCATTCAGGCATTAGCCACGTCAGGCATTGTCGCACCTGACGTTCAAACCGGCTCCTTAAGCATCAATCCTGTTTACAACAACAGCGATCTTAGAGCTTCAGACAAACCTCCGGCGATCGTAGGATACAAGGCGGCAAACTCGATTCTCGTCACCGTACGTGATATCAAGCTTGCATCACAGGTCTTAGATACGGCTCTCCAAGCCGGAGCCAATACTGTCCAATCGATTCAATTTACATCGTCTAAGACCAAGTCATTGAAGAGGCAGGCACTCGAAGCAGCAACCCGAGACGCAGCTCACAAAGCCGAAACAGTAGCGTCTTCACTGGGTGGGAAAATAAGTGGGCTAATCTCAATTACTGAAGTGACCTCTCCAACCCCTCTTTCGTTCCAGAGAATGTCTGCAGAATTGGCTGGAGGATCCGCACAAATCCCTATCGAGGCGGGGAACATCTCTGTAACGGCGCTTGTCAGCGCAAATTTCGGATTTGAATAACTTAGAGGAACACGAGGATAGTAATGTGATGCTTTCAACAACTGAATCATTCGAAATCATCGCAAAAATGACTGAGAACGTCTTGTGCTCGTCTGGAGGAGCAATAATTTGAATGTTGTAGTGATCGGCTTAGGGCGCTTCGGAAGAAACTTAGCTACCACCCTTAGCTCGCTGGGACATGATGTCCTAGGAATAGATATCTCTGAAAAAGCCATTCAAGAACTAGCTGACGAAATACCTCACGTAATCCAAGCAGACGCAACTGATGAAGCTACCCTGCGTGAATTGGGGCTCGCCGATTGCGAGGTGGCTTTCGTAGCAATGGCAGATATCCAAGTAAGTATTATGACCACTATGCTGCTAAAACAGCTCGGTGTAGCTCGGATACACGCAAAAGCCCGCAATTCGCTTCACGGGCAAATCCTAGACCGTATTGGGTGTGACCACGTTGTATTCCCTGAGCGCGAAATGGCTGTTAGGGTCGCTCACAACATAGCAGCCCCGGATTTGGTTGAATATTTCGAATTGATTTCAGGGTATGGAGTTGGCCAAGTGAATGCTCCCACCTCATTTTCTGGGAAAAGCCTGGCTTCGCTAAACCTGCGAGGCAAATTAGACATATCCGTACTTGTTATAAAGCGAGGCACCAAAATAATCATCATGCCCGACCTAAAAGAAGTACTAGAAGATGGAGACGTTCTAGTACTTGTAGGCAAGGATTCTTCTATAGAATCGTTAGATTCTGTCACTTAACCCTTAACGCTACAAACTCCATTCTTGGCAGCATGCATACAAATAACTGGCCCTTTTCACGTTCAATCTTCGTTTAATCAAAATACGATCTTTCCATTATTATCTCTGGCACATAAGACGTTTCGACAATTTTTCGATAGAAGCAGGGAGCTCTCATATGGATAACAGTAAAGTTGGATTTGTCGGCCTCGGTGTA
>CAJWLF010000016.1 GCA_913043205.1 uncultured Chloroflexota bacterium
AACCACTACTCCACCTGACGAATTGACTGACCCCATTGCCCCTCAACAAGATGATATGCCCACTCCCACTACCGAAGACTCCCAAACAACAAGTCCCCAAGTCATACCAGAGGGTCTATTTAGTGTTACTGGACCAGTAGAACTATTAGACACTAAGAGTATCACCTTGAATGGAATCACCATTCGAATAGTGCTAGACACAGAATCTTCTCCGACTTCAATCACAGGAGTTGTCACACCTGGCGTAATTGTGAAAGTAGAAGGACGGATTACCTCCGGCAACATTCTTGAAGCTGTATCGATAATCGCACCTATTGAAAATCAATTTGATGCAGAATCTAACATCAATGAAGAAGAGAGCCCTTCCGCAACATCTTCCACCGAACCCGCAGAAGAGCCGGAGCCCGCACCTCAGTAGAAATACACCAGTAGTACAAATAGTCTCTGCCCACAGCAATCGTCACTTTTGTACCTCATAATCAGCCAACACATTGCTTCGCCAGGCGTCACAGAGAGGTGATAGACAGAGAAAAATGGAACAGGTAACTATCGCATGATCGTAACCAATTAAAAAAATCGGTACGATATTAGCCCCACAATGAACAAGATCCAAAGAGCAACAAAATAGTTCACCACACTGTGTCTATGCCCGAATTGAGACTTACTTGATTCCGTATTTTTGAACCCACATCTGGCACAAATTTCTTCTGTCCCAGCGATTTCACTACTACATATCATGCAGTTCAACTAATCACTCCCTCAGCCATTGGGCCAATCAGTACAACATTCAAAACCATTTTTGATAATACAAATTCCTTAGCACCTCTATAATTTACTGAGTAACCCGTAAATCTAGCTCTTCAAGACGGTCCCGCCGATACGACCATAGAGTATTGCGTACAGCTCTGTCTTCAAGCGGCCTAGCTACTGTTAACGCAGTAGTGATGGCCCCACTCATCCAGTCACGAGGCAACCATAGATAAACCTCCTGATGGACGCCAGCTAGAATATTCAATACATCTACTTGCATCGTAGTGATCGTAGAGCGCCGACGATCCTTCATTTCCCGTTTTAGTTCCACCCAGAGATGGCGCACAAGACGGCCATTTGCCATAGTTAAGTCCGGATATCCTTCAGCCCCACGTTTAGCAATATGGGTATGGTAAACGTACCAATCCGTTTCACCTGCCATCCGGACAATAGCATCTTGAAGGCGCTTCTCTGACATCGCTACAGCCTCTGTCACGAGCAGGTTCCCCTATCGATAGCCAATTACCATTGTAATTGTTATGGTGATTAAAAGTTTTCTCACACTACTATATTATTTGATTGCTCGTTAGAACTATGGGCAGTCTGAACTACTATTAAGGGCTTTATTGCTAACCCCGATCATGACCGTTTTTGGAGATCCATGCGAACCATTAACGTTCGGTTATGGACATCGTTTGCTTCAGATGGCTAATAACGTGTGGGCCGTAGGGGCCAATGATGATTAGATGCCTAATAGACCGCATTGGGAAATCGCCTCTATTGTTATCTAGCCAGTAAAATGGCTTGCCAGAAAAATACACTATCACAATTCCGGAGGGCTCTATGAAAAACATACGGTTGGGAATCATTGGATGTGGGAAATGGGCAGGGATGGGCCATATAAAAAACTTTTCTAACATCGGGTCGGTCGACATCGTAGCATTGGTTGATCCATCAGCCGAGTCTATTGCAAGAATGAAATCTAAGTTCCCTGCCCTAAAGCCAGTTCGTGAATTTAGTTCTCATATGGACATGCTTGGCACCATTACCCCGGACGCCGTATTGATTGCTACTCCCCACACATTGCACGGACAACACATACTTGACTCATTCGAAGCAGGATGTCACGTCATGGTCGAAAAACCATTTGTATCTACTATTGAAGAATCCGCTATGGTCATAGAGTCCCGTGATCAGACCGGCAAGACATTATTGGTGGCCTATCAAAGACACGTAGTTCCCGAGTATCGGTACATCACTGACTCCATACGCAGTGGCAAATTAGGATCTATAGAATTCATAGCCGGGCTGCAAAGCCAAGGTTGGCTAAAACATACTGTTGGCACTTGGCGCCAAGACCCAACCTTTTCTGGAGGAGGACAATTGGCAGATTCTGGAGGCCACCTAATCGAATTCATCATTCATGGATCAGGGCTCCGGGTTAAAAGTGTCCAAGCCGTCCAATCAGATCTAGGATCCCCAGTAAACATTAATTCTTCGATAGCCTTAGAATTTGACAACGGAGCTCTAGGATCTATTTCAGTTATCGGTAACGCCCCTCACGCTATGTGGGAAGACGTAAGTTTTTATGGCAGCAAAGGCCGTTTGCTACTCAGAACCACTGATACGAATCCCATACAGTCAAAGCTCATGCACGACAATATAGACGGCACTAGCCAGGAAATAAATCTTCCTCCCGAAGTCACTCCTCAGCAAAATTTCATCGATTCAATACTGGGAGTGGATAACGTAAAAGGGACCGCTGAACTAGCCTCCCACATGCTAGAGGTTCTTCTCGCATCGCAAGAGTCCTCAATTACCGGACAAAAGATATTCATTGATTAGCCAGCCAAATCATTCATTTGTGACCATAGTAATAAAAGGCAGAAGCAATTTCCCAAGCAGCAGGTTTATCAAGAGTCAAATAATCGAAATATTTAAAGTAGAATGTCATCCATCCAGCTACAAACTCTGCCACCAGGCGGCGCTTCCTCCCCAATCCAAATCCCGTCACCATACCAGCCAAATATTGTCGTAGCATCCATGCCACTGCAGATCCCGGACCAACACAAGCCCCCAAGTCAATCTCCTCAAACTTGTCAAAAAGCACTCTCACTCCAGGTACCGTAAACCGCCTAAAGTCATGCGGTCTAGCGTGGAATCCTTGCATAAATGGAACCTCTGCGTATACGAGTCCTCCGGGACGAAGCACCCTATGAATCTCTGACACTACCCATTCACTTTTTCGTACATGCTCCAGCATTGCTAGCGAAACCACTCCATCAAATGAGTCATCGCCAAATGGCAACACATGAGCGTCCGCCTGAACATCTACGATCGGCTCAACAGAAATATCCACATACACCACACTGCATCGAAGAAATTCAGAGCTGTCAGGAAGCGGCCTATTACCACACCCAATGCTCAATATAACTGGACGCGTATTCTGCGCCACAAGTTCCGTACTAAACCTTCGCAAATTCTGCCCAGATTTAATATTCAGTGTCGGCCCTGGAACTTTATACATCCCGCGCAAAATTGCTTTCCACACACTCATTGCATCATCTCCGCAACCGCAGGCAAAAGCTGCCTGATATCGTGAATCTCGAATGCAGCAAGCTCACTATGAACACCACCTGAAACTTCTCCTCTATTCATCCAAACACAACCCATACCAATATTGTGAGCACCTTGTATATCCGTTACCAAGTCATCACCCACCATTACTACCTCATTCGGTTCAAGTCCCATACGGGATAGAATCCCAGTAAACGTAGAAGGGTATGGCTTAAGCCACCCCAATTGAGAACTGAAAGAAGTAGCATTCATGAATTGAACTATCCCAAGAGAAGTTAATCGTTTATATAGCATTTCTTCTCCCCAGAGCACATTTGCCAATAGTCCCAACTTCAACCCCAAGGCGCGTGCAAAAGTCAGCGTCGCGACGACCTCCCCTATGTTCTCCATCCTTTCATAATACGGAGCAAAATATGCATCCATTACTCTGTACATTACGCCTTCAGGTAACTGACAGTCGAATCCAGCTAAAACCTCACAAAATACTTCGTGGACATCAGGCTGCGCCAAAGACCCATCATAAGATCGCACCATTGCATCGAGAAGAGCTTCTCCTATGTAATCAGCAACTTGATCACTATCAAGAGCAGTCAGAGCATGCTCTGCCAATAGCGGTTCTATATTGCGTGCCCCAATATAAGAAGCATCCCCTCCGACCAAAGGCTCTTGTGTGACCAGAGTATCCCCTAAGTCAAAAACTACGCCTTTTACCATTGCATAACTAGCGACCGTTTTGGTTAGCTGGTGATTTCGAGTGAACCTTTGTCATCTTATGTAGATCATGGTCAACGTCAGCAGCCCTCTGCAGCTCCATAGCCATAGATTCAATGAAACTGTACACCTCAACCCTGATACCCTTCTCCCGCACATAGTCAACAAGAGGAACAAAATCACCATCCCCCGATACTAGAGCCAATACATCGATGCTATCCATCCGTCTTATTACATCTACGGTAAGCGTTAAGTCCAGATCTGCCTTGCGAGATCCATCTGCAAAAACCTTGACGGGCTTGGTCACAATGTCGAAACCCTTCCCCCATACTGGCTCAACCGTCCGCTGCTTCTCTATAGGCACCCCATAGTCGTCGTATATCGCACAATAGGCTCTCGCGTGAACAAGTCGACGATCACCAACAATGGTCTCTCTTAAAGCCCCATAATCAATAATCGTAGGGTTCTTGTTGGCACGATCCGATATGTTTGCACTGTCAACAAAAATTCCCAATCGCAAAGCCTGATTAGACACCAGCTTCCCGGTCAAGTCATTAACAATATGCCTAAGCTCCTTATAGCCCTGTGGCTGCGAGTCGCTCCGATGTATTTCCCTAGCCGAGTCTGCCTTAGTAGCAATAATTTCCGTCGGCACAGGATTGATTTTATTCAAATTTCTCCTTCATTTCTTCTGTGTTAGACGGACCTTCAGCCAATACGCTAAGCCGCCTCTTCATCTCTTCATTTCTGTCCTCCAATCGATTCTCTAGCTCAGTTCGCCGCTTCTCCACCCCTGCTTTCTTTCGCCCTGCGGCGTCCCCAACTGCAGGCCAAAGCTCCTCTATATGGCTACGAATCTCCGTCAATTCTTCCTTGTTGTCATAGGCTGCTGTAGCGGCAGCACCAATATCACCCGCAACTTCCTCTATACGCTTTGTGAGAGCCTCGATTTTTGTCTCAACTTGCTTGTTCAACTCATTCACATTCTCAACAAGCGAATTTATTGCTTCACCTATCAATTTGTGGTGCTCTTCATGCCCTACAGGACCTGCAGCGTCCACAGAACTTCGTCGGGATGAAGCTCGCGTGCGATGGGTACGGCCACCACGTGGCCTAGTAGTTCTCGGCGGCAACAGCCTCTCCATATTCCCTGTGGCCGATTTGCGGTTGTCGGCCCATTTTCCCTTTGTCCGCAAGTATGTATGGACCAGATGCACTGATTTCAAACAAAATTTTGGTGATTCTCACAATCAATAATACTTGCACACGATTTCGTATTTGGTGGCTATCAAAATAACAGCCCGATACTCAATGCACAGTGCCCCAATCCACCCAACCCAAACATTCTAACCTCAAACCGTGACACAACCCTCACAATTAAGTCTAATGTTCATATTCGAGCGAAATTTGGTCTGCCCAATTCCGGCCCCACGATATGTCAACTTTTAAGGGAACTATCAACTCATACGCATTTCTCATAGCCTCATCCACCATTGCCGCAACATTATTTAGCTCTTCTTCTGGAAGCTCGAATAGTAACTCATCATGGACCTGCATAATCATTCGTGCCAAACACCCACTTTGCGACATCTTCTCATCAACATCAAGCATTGCTATCTTCATGATATCTGCAGCTGTTCCTTGGATAGGCATATTTATAGACTCCCGTTCAGCACGTTGGCGAAGCGGACCTCTTGCCCTAATATCAGGAAAGTAACGACGCCGATTTAAAAGTGTTGTTACGTAGCCATCTTCATACGCTGCAGAGACCGTATTTTCCATATACGTCTTAATTGCTGGGTACTTTCCAAAATAAGCATCTATTAGTTCAGTTGCTTGAGCTACATCCAAGTTTGTCCGAGCGGCAAGTCCATGACCAGTAATCCCATAGATGATGCCAAAATTTGTCGTTTTGGCTATACGGCGCATTTGGGGGTCAACATCCCCAACCTCAACGTTATACATCTGTGCAGCTGTAGCACTATGTATGTCCTCATCATTCATAAACGCCTCTATCATCGAACCATCACGTGCCATATGGGCCAGTACCCTCAATTCGATTTGAGAATAGTCAGCCGCCATTAGCACATAGCCTTGCTTGTCCGCCTTGAATGCCCTGCGAATTTCCTGGCCTCGTTTTGTCCGTATAGGGATATTCTGCAAATTCGGACTATTAGAGGAGAGACGCCCAGTAGAAGTAATCGTCTGGCTCAAAGTTGTATGTACCCTGCCAGTATCGGGATTAATCAGCTGCGGGAGGGCTTCCACATAAGTACTTTTAAGTTTACTCAGTTCTCGATATTCAAGGACTTTGCCCACAATCGGGTGTACATCACGAAGATCATCAAGGACTTGCTTCGCAGTTGAATATTGACCGCTCTTCGTACGTCGAGAGTTCGGCAGCCCCAATTCATCAAATAGGACGATGCCTAATTGCTTTGGCGATCCAATAGTAAATTCACGGCCTGCCAACTTATGTATTTCATCCTCAAGTCCACCAATCTCATCTGCCAATCTAATAGACATCGATTCTAGTAAATCAACGTCTATCGCAACCCCTGTGGTCTCTAATTTGGCCAATAATGTCACGAGCGGCATTTCCACACGCTCATACAAGTCAAGCATTCCTCGATCTGTTAATTCGTCACGAAGCACAGATCCCACGGCCAAACAAGCCGCTGCTCTGGATCCGGCTGCAGCTGCCATACCGGCAGCATCAAGGCCACTGATTACCCCTTTACCCCAATCCTCTTTGCTCAGGGGCAGGTTAACACCTAGCTTGCGAAGGACAAGGTCATCCAAAGTGTCTGCTCGGCCAGTCATGGAAAGTAAATGCCCTGCTATCGCCGAATCAAATTCAAATCCTCTGGCATCGACGCCTAAACGTGCCAATGCTCTAATCAAATCCTTAGCATTGTGAGACTCTTTCTTGCTATCCCTCTCCTCTAGCCAACCCTTAAACAGTTTGAATATAGGATCTGTCTGACCTGCAAATTCACCCTGAATCGGAAGGTACCAAATATCGTCATCAGATGCAGCAATACCTAATCCCACAAGCCTCTGTAATTGATCTGTAGGGTCTATCACTCCAAAGACCCCTACCCTATCTACCGAATAGATGCTGCTCAGAACACTGTTAGCCCTTGCTATAGATTCTATTTCTTGAGGTTCCAAAAGGGCTGTTGGTCTTTCAGGAAACAGCTCGAGCTGTTGATTGGAATCTGACGGGCCATTTACTTCAAAAGGCAACCGCTTGCCCAGATTGTTGAACCTAAGCTCAGATAGCAATTCCCCAAGCTTATTGTGATCAGGTTGCCATATTTTGGCACGAGATAAGTCTAGGTCTAAGGGCAGATCCGTAACTATGGTCGCCAGTTCAAAACTAAGCCTAGCCATGTCTATAGCTCCAGGAGCTTCAAGAGCTTTACGTGCTCTAGGGGAGAGACTAGTAATGTTGGCGATTATGGATTCGAGATCTCCAAATTCGTTCAGCAAAACGATTGCAGTCTTCTCTCCTATGCCCTGTACTCCAGGTATATTGTCTGATGCGTCTCCTTGAAGAGCCTTTAACCCTACTATCTGCTCCGGTCTCAGCCCTCCCCACCTATCAGCCACCTTTTCCACGTCATAGATAACAGGATTGCCATTCCGAGGATTGGTCGTCACAACATTTACATGTTCACCAATTAGCTGATAAGCATCTCTGTCACTAGTCATCAACAATACATCCATCCCCTGATCAACCCCTTGTACTGCCATCCTTCCCAATATGTCATCAGCCTCAAATCCAGGAAGAGCAAACGATGGTATCCCTAGTGCATCCACCATTTGTCTTACCCTGTCAAATTGAGGAATCAACTCATCTGGTGGCGACGCACGATTTGCTTTATAACTATCAAATTTATCATCACGGAAATTGGGGCCCGGAGTATCGAAGGCGGCCACTACATACTCAGGCTCGTACAATTCAATCACCTTCAAAATAATGGTCATAAATCCGTACACAGCATTTGTATATTCAACTTCACCGTCAGCATGCTGCACAGAAAATCGAGAAGGCGGTTGCAAAGCAAAAAACGCCCTGAAAATCTGAGACATTGCATCAATTACAAGTAACTGTGGTCTATACGTAGCCGATTTTCGTTTCATGTCTCTCAATCGTAATCAGTCAAATCAACCCCTGCTAACTCTGCCCACTCAGCCAAGCGAAGCGAGGACGCCGAGCCACCTCTACGCACGTTTACTATTTCCGCAATAATAGCCACCGCAATTTCTTCAGGCGTTTGGCTACCTATATCTATCCCTATCGGAGCAAACACCCTATCGAAGTACACCGGAGACACCCGGTCTGCAATCAGATTTTTATATACCATCAGCACCCGCCTACGGCTGCCTATCATACCGATATATCTAGCTCTTTTCGTGACAATCTGCCTCAAAGCCTGTTCATCAAAAGCGTGTGCACGGGTAACCAATACCACATAGGTTTGTGAGTCCAGAATCTGGTTGGATAACGCGTCATCAATCTCCGCCGAAACTACCCGATCTACCTCAGGAAAGCGTTGCTCGTTTGCATAATCCACTCGATCATCGATCACTGTTACCTCTAGCCCCATCAGTTTCCCCATCCTCGCGAGGGGAACCGCTATATGACCTGCGCCAACAATTATCAGATGCTCCGAAGGCAACAAAACGTCAAAGAACACTTCAAACGCTGACTCGCGCCGCCGGGACACTATAGAGCCATCATCACCGTATGCTCTGTACTGAGCCTTGCCATCAGCTAACACCGAGAGAGCTTCTTGTTCGATGTTGTGTGCCAGAGAGCCATTTCCTATATCTCCTAAAGCCTGCTTTCCAGGTTGAACAAGCAGCCTTCCGCCAGACAATAGCTCAACATCGCAGCCCGCCCTGAGCACTGTGGCAAGAACTGCAGAATCCCTATTCTTAAGAATTCGCCGTATTTCGACAAGTATTTCTCGGCTCAGCGATCTACTACCTTAGAAGCAGGCCAAACCTCGATATGAACGTCCACCGTCCCTCCACAAACATCACCTTCACCTTTTAAATCATCGACCAAATCAATAGCTATCAGCCTGTTCCCACCATCCCTTAACGCATAGGCTGCCTCTTTCCAGACATCCGCCTCAACACACCCACCACCAACAGTACCCAACCCCGATCCATCCTCAAAAACCAACATCCGAGCGCCAGTCTTTTGCGGTGTAGACCCTCGAGCTCCTACTATGGTCGCCATGGCCACATCCTGACCAAGAGAATTTCGCCGCAGAATTTCTTTGATTATTCGCTTCATGCCATCATGTCCATGCCAACACCAAGTCTCCTTCGCCTGGATTGTACAGGCGAAGGGCCAAATTGTATTGAGGGATCAGTCTTCAATAACCGATGTTCACAGATTTAATTAAACATATATATTACCAGCTAAAGAGTAGAAACCTTGCCTGAATTGCCAGAAGTGGAAACTGTTGTATCGGGCCTTCGCAAGCATGCCATCAATCTGCAAATTACCCATATTCACGCTTCGGATGAGAAGCTAGCTCATATAGCACAAATGACTGATCTTATCGGCAAAACAATCGTATCCATAGATCGCAGAGGGAAATTCATCAACTTTTTACTCGACGACCGCAGGGTTCTTCAAATTCACTTAATGATGTCGGGGCGATTATTCCTTCGGCACCCCAAAAGCCCTGAGGATCCATGGACACGTTTTCTTATAACACTCACCGACGGATTCCAAATACGGCTTTCAGATCCACGGCGGTTTGGATTGGTGTCCGTCCTGTCAAACCATGAATATATATTATTTCAACATCGTCTTGGCCCAGAACCACTATCACGCGAATTCACCACTCGCTTACTTGCCAAACGTTTAGCAAACCGAAAAATAGCCATAAAATCAGCACTTTTAGACCAGACTATAATTGCCGGCATAGGAAACATATACGCAGACGAAGCTCTGTGGCACGCACGAGTGCACCCGGAGACTCCAGCCGGATCAGCCACTCCTAACAACCTCAAAAGGCTACATCGAGGAATTCGCAGAGCGCTCAAGGAAGGGTTGGAACATGGGGGAACCACTTTTGGAATATATGCCAACGCAGTTGGGCAAACCGGAAACAACCAACAACATCTGAATGTCTTCCGCAGAACCGACAAATCGTGCCTTAGATGCCGAACGAATATTTGCAAGGTTGTTGTAGGGGGAAGATCTAGCCATTACTGCCCTAAATGCCAAGCAAAATGATATTTTGTTCCCATACACAGGCAAATCACTGGCCAAATCAGACGTCTTTATCCAGTTAAATACAAAACTTAAATCGTACGCCCGCGCATACGTAGGCGAACACTTTCTTCGTCACCTATCCCTTCCAACCCTACACCCTCTATCAGTAAAGAGGCAGATGCCGAAGCAAAGCGACAAGCCTCCACTGGGGATCCTGTACGCCGATATTCAAGCAAAAAAGCAGCTGCAAACCCGTCTCCTGCTCCGGTTTGATCAGTTTCCACTGTCCGATATGCCGGGACATGATATTGTCTAGTCCCTTCATAAATATCTGCACCTAATTCGGCTCGCGTCACCACGGATAGTCGCGCGTTTCGAACATACTTATCCATCTCTTCTGGCGATACGGGATCATGTTCGCTAAAAACCAGGACATCCGCCCGATCTAGCACATCCTCACATTGCTCCCATTTTCGTTGACTAATAAGCCCATTCTCCCCTCGTTCGCGCAGCCAACCCTGCGGTGTAACCCCAATTAATGATCCAGGATCGACAGCTTGCGTCATCTCTGCAGGCACCTCCCCCGTCAGTGGGCCCAAATGAACAATGGGTGACTTAAGCCATTCTGAAGGAATTTTGTCTACAGTGATAGAAGTCCCCAGTGCACGGCAATACTGTGTTCGGCCCTCCGATTGATAAATATTCTCATAAACAGTTGTTACCGGAGATTCCACCCAGTGCATAAGCGCTCCAGGAAATATCGCTTGCACCGAAGGTCGATCTTCTGCCGATACAGCAGTAACAACTCCCAACTTAGCACCAAGTCGTAGTGCCGTAACTCCGGCAAAAGACACAGTGCCACCGAATCGATAGCCGTGATCTGCTACATCCTTCACCACATGGCCCAACATCAAATATTCAACATCCATCATCTAGCCCTCCACCATCACACTTTAGGGCCCACCACAACATGCCTATCTCGCCCCTCACCTATACTATAAGTTCGAACATCTGGGTCATCTGCTAAAGCAACATGAACTAAACGGCGCTCGTATGGCGACATTGGCTCCATAGAAGATGGCTCTTGTGAACTGCGCACATCAGTTGCGACGTCCTCGGCCAGTCTGCGGATTTCTTTTTCCCGTTCACTTCTATGACCGTTGACATCAAAAGTCACACGAACGCTCCGCTGGGCTGTGCGACTTATCATTGTATTTAGAAGAAAGCCAAAGGATCGCAAGGTCTCACCACCACGGCCAATCAGTGGCCGCAACTCCTCAGGATCAGAACTTGTTACATTAAAAACCGGAGTCTCCCCTTTCACATACTCAACTGAAGCTTCAACTTCAAACCCCATACGCGCCACAATGCCCTCAATCAGTTCGGTAGCAATTTGGGCTATTTCTTCGTCCGAGATCAAGTCTTCTCCGTCTTCTACATCAGCCCATCCTTCAGCCTTACTTCCCGCACTACTCGCTTCAAAATCGCGGCTAGAATTATCGTCAGGGACATTTTTTAGTGGATCGTCCCCAGCCGCAGACTCATCTTGGGAAGATACTGACGAAACATCGTCATACCCCACAACTTCCCGGTCATCATGGTCATATGGCTGTTCACGTAAACTAACCGATACTCGAGCTTCACGAGACCCCAAACCCAAAACCTTGCCCGGCGATCCCGCATCCAAAATCTTTATATCTACTTGGTCTAAGGTAGCGTTTAATTTCACCAAAGCCACCTTCACAGCCTCTTCTACAGTACGAGCATTACTTTCTACTTTTTTAGCCACGTCTTCGCCTCCGTCTGCGCCTGCGACGCCTTTTGCGAGTTGGTACTTTATCCTGAGAATCGTCATCTATTTCCGAATTGGATTCGGATATTGCTTGAGAACCTTTTGCCGACACAACACTCGTCCCAGAACTCTGTGGAGCATATTTGCCAGCACCCATACTCCTAGCAAATTCAATAGCTTCAGGGCTCATATGTCGTTCAAATTTGCCTAATCCGCTCAAAAAGTATTGCTGGACTATTTGTATTACTGCCGCAAAAACCCAGTATAAAAGGATGCCTGAGAAGAAAACCCAACCTATGAAGACAAAAAACAATGGATACCACTGCATAACTCTCTGCATCGTCGCCTGGGCCCCAGTAGGTTCTTGACTGGGGGTCACAGTCATATATGTCTGTATCCAAAAGGTTAGCCCGCCCAAAATAGCTAGAAAGGAAATGTACGTTGCAGGGTCCGGCCAATTTGAAGGCAACGCTGACCCAAAGTTGATAGTGCGGTCTATATCGGCCAAGTTAAACCACAAAAAGTTTTGATCCAGTAGCATGTATCCACCAGCATTCTTGCAGGAATTGTAAGCATCTGCTCCTATGCCCCCCCCAACTACTTGCAGAGTCTCTCCCTCAGGGCCAAGACATCCGCCTACTGTCAGCAAGGCACCATACATTGCGAGGAGTATGGGCATCTGCAGCAAAATAGGGAGGCACCCAGCCGCTGGATTCACTCCCTCTTTTTTATATAGCTCCATGGTCATTTGGGACTCTCGTTGCCGGTCCCCTTTAGCCCTCTTCTTGATGTCGGCAATAACGGGTTGTAAATCTTGAAGTTTCTTTTGAGACCGAATGCCCTTCACGGTTAATGGGAAAATCGCCAACCTCAGAAGTAAGGTGAAAACCAATATTGCTAGTCCATATCCGCCTACTCCATCCGCAATTAGTGTCAATAACTGCGTCATAGGATCTACCACATAGTCTTGCCATCCGGGCATTAGGCTAACCTCTCCTCTGAGTGATCTGGTAATGACGGATTCTTGGGGACCGGGTCATATCCGCCATCATGAAACGGATGACATCTCACAATCCGTGCTGCCGCCATCACCATCCCTTTTCTCACACCATGGATCAGAATGGCTTCTCGAGCATAGTTTGAGCAGGTAGGAACGAATCGGCACTGGCTACCAAGCATCGGCGATATAGAACACTGATAGGCTCGAATAAGCAGTAGCAAAACATGTTTCATCGAGATCAACTCGCCAGGTAGGTGAGACTTTTGCGAACATATTGTCGCAATTCGCCAAAATTGCATGTAGCTGCCTCGAAAGCCGGATGCACCACGATGTCTAACCGGACACTATTTCCACATGCCTCCAGCTGATACGCTGCCTTCAGACGGCGTTTGATTCGATTTCTGATCACTGCATTCCCCAAGCTTCGAGGAGTCACAATCCCCACTCTTAAGCCAGATTGAGCTCCACGATCCCTAAACACCTTCATTGGTCCCAATCGCATCACATTGCCCGCCGATCTAACACGACGGTACTCGCTCCCGGTCCGCAGCGTTTCCAGAACTGCACTTCCCTTGTTCAACATTTACTCCGGGTCCCTCAGGATGTCCCCACCGTGATACATTCAGACTAAACTGTAAGTCGTCTCCGGCGGCGTTGCCTACGCCGACTGAGCACAGCTCGTCCGCTGCGTGTTCTCATACGCAGTCGAAATCCGTGTCGTCGCTTACGACGCCTAACTTTTGGCTGGTAGGTACGTTTCACTGTCCAATAATTTCAAATAAGATCGCGCTTTAGAGCCGGTGTAAACATGTGTCCCTAAATTACCCGGCCACATTCAAGTACCGCAATATAGCACTGACATGGCCAGCTAACAATGACAAATTGTTGAGTTATACCCCAAATATTTCTCTAGACTTCGATGTTAACTCTGCCTCAGGCGCAATACTCTCCAAATAATTCAACGTATTATCAAGAACTGCGTGTCCATGCCTACCCTCAGTAGTAACACACACCACTCCTATAAGCGCCGCATTACGTATTTCCAGACATCCCACCTCTGCTATAGCCACAGAATATTTTTGACGCACACGGCTTAGCATAGATTTGACCATACGTCGCTTTTCCTTAAGCGAATTACTGCCAAAGAAAACTATCTCAACCTTCATTACTGCCAAAATCATGAACAAATTCTACTAAGACTGCCAGACACCACCAAACATACTCTTAATCCATACAATCAAGATTTTGTAAGTCTATATGTGGCCAAAAAGGGGACATATGGTGTATAAGTCTATACGTGTGGGAATAGGGGCATTCCCTGAATATGCCAAACAAACAGGTATGGTGTGGCTGTACCTTGCAATCACCCGGCAGGACTTTTCCTTGAGAATTCGCTCACGACGATGGCTATCACTTGGCATGGGGGTTAAGCGCTACGTACTGATCATATTCCTAGGCACATCATTGGTGGCGCTTGCAGGGGCCATGTTCCTCGCCTATGTATATAGAACTTTTGACGTCCCGGACTCCGCCGGATGGATAGTCTATGTCCTTACGCTACAGTGGATATCACACCCATGGCGAGAAATCGGCATAGGACTATTCGGTCTGGCTGTGATGATAGGAGGCGGTTTGTTGCTATTCAGATCACTCCTGAGCGTCGTTATCCGGCCCGGAGAAGATTTGGCCGAAATCGTTTATCGGGGGCGCAAGCTACAGCGTGGCCCACGCATCGTTAGTATCGGAGGAGGTACTGGCCAGGGAATATTACTCCGTGGCTTAAAAGAGCAGTCGGCAAACCTGACAGCAATCGTTACCGTGGCAGACGATGGCGGGAGCTCAGGAAGATTACGAAAAGATTTTCAGCTTGTTGCCCCAGGAGACCTCCGAAACTGCCTTACATCCTTAGCCGACTCCGAATCATTGATGACACGATTAGTCGATTATCGTTTCTCAGGAGGGGAAGGACTAGAAGGGCACAGCCTAGGGAATTTGCTGCTGGCAGCAATGAGGGACATCGAAGGTAGCATGGACAAAGGAATTGAGAGCCTGAGCGAGGTTCTTCGTATACACGGGAAGATTGCCCCTTCGACTATGGAAGACGTCCACCTAGCTGCTGAATTAGAAGATGGAACAACTGTAATAGGTGAATCCCGAATTGGAGGTCGAGGGTCCATCAAAAGAGTGTTTTTGCAACCAAGAAATGTCATTGCTAACGATGAAGCTGTGTCGGCCCTTCTGGCCGCCGACATAATAGTTATAGGGCCTGGTAGTGTGTACACAAGTATACTTCCTAACCTACTGGTAGGTGAGTTATCCCGTGCGATACGCGCCTCACAGGCAGTCAAAATATACGTCTGCAATGTTGCCACTGAGCCAGGAGAGACGGACCGATTCAGCACTGAAGACCACGTGCGTGTGCTTCATAACCATGTCGCCCCAGGGCTGTTCCAATTTGTTTTAGCGAATAGTTACACAGGTGCAGAGATGCCAAATCATAGACGCGCAGCAACGTTCGTACAAGCTTCAGCAAAGGACCAAGCAACACTCGGGTCACAGGGGCTTGAAGTGATAACCACTGACGTTCTGAATCATGCAGAACCAGAACATCACGACCCCACACGGTTGGCTAACGCAATAATGGAAATCCATGCTAGTGCATCTGGATCGTCTCAAATATTAGCTTTCTCTAGGCTCGACCAAACCCGCAATCAATCAGGCATCGACAGATAATTTTTAACCCATAAACAGTCCAATAAGTTGAATATGCCTGTTAAACTGGTATTTCGTCTTCTTCGGACAGGTCAGCCAGGTCCGCTTGGCGTCCCAAATCCGAACATGCTTATTCTGAATTTATTGGGAAGGACTACAAAGTGCGCGTCGCAATAAATGGCTTTGGACGTATTGGCCGATTAGTTTACAGAACGCTGCGCCACCGTCGTCCAGAAATCGAAGTTGTTGCAATCAATGATTTGACCGACCCTGGTACAAATGCACATTTGTTGAAATATGACAGCAACTACGGACAGCTGGACGCAACAATAGAAAGCGGGGAAGACTTTATTTCTGTAGATGGACAGCACATTTCAATTTTTGCACAACGAGAATGGGAAAAGCTTCCCTGGCATCGCCTAGATATAGACGTCACAATCGAGTCTACGGGATTCGGCGCAAAGCGCGAGTTGGCAGCAAAACACCTAGAAGCTGGATCGAACAAAGTCATAATATCTGCTCCTTCCAATGATGCAGACATAATGGTGGTACTGGGAGTCAACGAAGATGCTTACGATCCAGCAAACCACGCTATAATTTCAAATGCTTCATGCACTACAAACGGACTAGCTCCAGCGGTAAAAGTAGTGCATGACACATTCGGAATAGTCAAGGGACAGATGACTACCGTGCACGCATACACCGGAACACAATCCGTCGTAGACACGGCCCAAAACGACCTCCGGGACGCTCGTGCAGCCGCACTGAACATTGTGCCAGCGGCCACGGGAGCAGCAAGGGCCATAGGACAAGTAATCCCTACCCTAAACGGTAAACTGGATGGAGCAGCATATAGAGTTCCTACTTCAACTGTATCGATAGTTGAATTTGTAGTACTTCTTACACAAGAGACTTCTGCCGAAGCCATCAATAATGCATTAAGGGAAGCTGCATCTACCAACCTGAAAGGTATCCTGTCTGTTTCGGACGAACCACTAGTGTCAAGCGATTTGCGAGGTAACGAACATTCTTCAATTGTTGACTCAGCAAGCACTATGGTCGTAGATGGAAATTTAGCCAAGGTATCAGCGTGGTACGACAACGAATGGGGATACGCTTCGCGACTAGCAGATATAACGCACTATGTTGGCTCTAGCACCTAATCAAAACATGGATTGCCTGTCAGGTCACTTAGCCTCCAAATGAGGGATTTAAGTGACGTCCAATTAGAGGGCAAGGTAATAGCCCTGAGAGCAGACTTAAACGTACCGATAAGCCAAGATGGATCAATAATCGACAACCTACGTATTGAGACAATAGTTCCAACCCTGCGATTTATCACAGACCACAATGCAAAAGTAGTCATTTATTCTCATTTTGGAAGACCAAAAGATGGGGCTGACCCTACCATGTCCACTGAACGGTTGGTAAAGCCTTTGGCAAAGACACTGCAGAAACAAGTGTCGTTCGCTACAGACTGCATTGGGGACCCGGTTAAAGACGCGTTAGCCACTGCCAATCCTGGCACAGTCGTACTCGCCGAAAATGTTCGCTTTCACAGTGGAGAATTGGCTAATGACTATGAATTTTCCGCTGCTCTGGCAGAGCATGCAGATCTCTATGTAAACGACGCGTTCTCTGCGTCCCACAGGGTACATGCCTCTGTTGTCGGAATTACAAAACATCTACCCTCTTTCCCTGGATTATCGCTAACACGAGAGATCGACTCCTTTGACAAAGTGCTCACTTCTCCCACGCTACCTCTTGTCACCGTAATTGGCGGAGCCAAGGTGTCCACAAAGCTAGGGGTTCTGGGGAAGATTGATCGAGTCAACGCCATACTTATTGGGGGAGGGATGGCTAACACTTTCCTTGCCGCACAAGGGATAGACATGGGAGAGTCCTTGGTAGAGCACGACATGGTGGAAGAAGCGCAACAAATTCTTGAAACCGCAGCTTCCTCCAATGTCATAGTTATGTTGCCTGTAGACGGAATAATGGCTCCTGATATTTCCGGAAATTCAATAGCAGAAGTCGCTCAAGTCACGGAAATTCCTCAGGGCTGGAGAATGCTCGACATCGGTCCTACTACATGCGGACTCTTCTCAGACGTCATCAACAACGCTGGAACAGTAATTTGGAATGGCCCTATGGGCATGTTTGAACAACCACAATACGCAGAAGGTACCCGTGCAATTGCTACAGCGCTCGCTGAGTCCTCGGCGTACTGCGTAGTGGGCGGAGGAGAATCTGTAGCTGCTGTAAGGCAGATGTCATTGACCGCAGGGATTGACCACGTTTCTACGGGAGGGGGGGCCGCCTTGGAGCTACTTGAAGGCAACTCTTTACCTGGTATAGCAGCCCTCGAATAATTTATAGCCTCAAAATTGGATCTGAATTATACGAATCGTTAGCTAGTCGCTAGTGGTGGACCCAATCGGACTCGAACCGACGACCTCCTCAATGCCATTGAGGCGCTCTTCCAGCTGAGCTATGGGCCCAACTAAGTGTATCCAAACCGTCAGCTTTAGTCAGGAAATTTCACTCCTCCTCGTGCATCCGCCCCTCCATCTACTGGGAACACCATGCCACTGAGATATTGCGCAGCATCTGTCATCAAAAAGACGGCTGGCCATGCGACTTCCTCAGGCTCACCAGGACGACCCAGAGGGATCACCTCATCCAAAGCGCTGCGTAATTCTGTGGGAAAGCTGGCTATTCCGGTCATATCAGTGGCTATATAGCCGGGACTCAAAGTGTTAATCCGAATTCCGTGCTTTCCCCACCGAACCGCAGCAGCTCGGCTCAAGGAGAGGACCCCTCCCTTGCTAGCAGCATAAACCTCGTGCGATGACTCGCCAGGTCTGTTAGCAGCAACAGATGATATCGTCACAATCGACCCTCCCCCTGATTCACGCATCAATGGCAATACCTCTCCCATAACATTGTAAGTACCTTTAAGATTGATCCCAACCACCCTTTCATAGAATGCCTCAGCATAGTCCTCATTCGCACCACGCTGGTTCACTCCTGCTGCACAGAAAACGCCCCAAATATCACCGAGGGTTGCAACTATATGGTTAATGGCCCTTTGGACCTGATCTCGGTCAGTTACATCGACCTCTACACTTTCAACCTCGCCCCCTCGTTCTCGCAACAATTGGGTTGTTGCATCCAATTGCTCTCGTTCGACATCAAATACCGCCACCTTAGCCCCACTTTCCACACAAGCCGCTGCTGTTGCAGCACCTAAACCTCGTGCTGCGCCACTAATGACAACAGTACGTCCATCTAAACGAAATTTATCGTGACTCACGATCAACCGAACCTCTCACATTCGTCCCAAATTGCAGCCCTATTAGAATCATTGCCATACATGGTCGCTCGACCAAATAACATTCATTTCTCATCGCTACCGCAGGGTTCTTCTTGGTATTCCACCAAACAGCTTTTACCTTGCCGAGCCGATTCCCGAGCGGCCTCAGTTAGCAGCAAAACATTCAATCCAGCCTCCGCTGGCGACCAAATTGAATCTGCTCCAACTATTGCGTCACGAAAATTCTTGTCAGGCTCAGACTGGCCAGGGATGTTATCAATCCGGTGTACTCGCGAATCGAAGTCGGTGAGCGTGACGGCAGGGTACAACGGCCCCGTATAGTTGCTCACTTTCATCGAGATATGCCCCTCTGACCCAAAAAAGTCAATTTCTTCTATCCACCTGCCTGGAGCATTGCCAACTAGCCCAACCGACGCAAGCGCCCCACCTGCAAACTCCATCGCCAACGTAGCATTTACATCAATCTTCTGCCCAAGATTTGCTTCAAAATAATTGACTTTATAGGGTTTAAGTCCAGAGGCAAAAAGGATAAAGTCAAACAAATGACCGCCGGAATCAAATGGATGCCCCCCGCCTGCAAGCTCTGGCTTCATACGCCAATCGTCCGCCGTGGAAATCGTGTTATCACATAACAGAGCATGCACAAACTGCAGTTCCCCTATTGCCCCTTGACCTATCGCATCTCGCACCCACCTATACATAGGATTGTACCTACGCTGATAGGCTACCAATAGAATTTTTTTAGCGGAATCACGGGCAGAAACAATATCGCGAGCTTCTGACGAGGTCATTGCGAGCGGCTTTTCAAGCATTACATGCAGCCCGGCCTCCAATGATTTACACGCATGTTCACAATGCAAAAAATGAGGCGTCGAGATTATTACAGCATCCAATGAAATATCGTTTAGCATCAAATCGAGGCTGTCATACTCAACAATCCTTCCAATTGCCGGCACAGCCGCCTTGAGATCTTGACGTGCCTTTAGAGAAGGATCAGCAATCGCCTCTACAGACAAACCAACCCGGCGGACAATCGTCTGGGCATGGCGATGAGCAATCACTCCTGCGCCCAACAAACCGATCCGCAAGTTCTCCATATTTTATTTCCCAATAATTTGCCGAGATCCTCACCGAAAGGACATTGGTCAAAGGATTCTTATTGATCAAAAATCCTAACGTAGCCATCATATCTCTGCGAATTCCCGCTCTTGGAGAAATTGGCTCCGTGCGATTCACCCAGACTGTTTATAGTTCATCTCACCATAAAGGTAGCACCATTTGCAATTAGCTACAGCCCCTGTTTCTTGGGGAATCCGTTACCCAACCGATCAACAACAAATGTCATGGCGCAATTGCCTGGACGAAATGGCCGCTGCCGGATTTGTCTGGACTGAACTTGGCCCACCCGGATTCATCCCAGGATCCAGCGAGGAGATAGGTATCGAGCTGCAAATCAGGCAGCTTAGGCTTTGCGCAGCATCAGTACAAGGCTCCCTGGCAGACCCCAAAAACAATCGGGATATCATTCTTGCCACCACTCATGCATGTGATGCATTAGCGTCGCTAGGAGGAAGCACCCTGGTCATCATCGACGGACGATACAGTGATCGCCTTTCGACCGACCCGCTTTCGCAACCTATAGTAAACGAAGAGAGCTGGTTGAGAATTATGCAAACAGCGCACGACATGGCTCAAATAGCAGTACATGAATATGGCCTACAGGCTGCCTTTCATCCGCACACTGACACCCATATTGAAACTCCAGAGAACACCTACAGATTCCTAGAAGAAATGGACAATACTCTTTTAGGAATCTGTTTGGACACCGGTCATTTAGCATATTGCGGTATAGATCCAATTGAATTCACAAAACGATATATACATCAAATTTCACACGTGCATCTGAAAAACATAGACCTCAGTTTTCGCGAGCGAGTGCTATCCAACCGAATTCCCTACGTGGAAGCAGTTGCTCAAGGGATTTTTACGAATCCACAGGCTGGGTCCCTAGACCTTCAGGAAATAGTCAGACTGTTAGAAGTCAGCAAATACGATGGGTTCATAGTTATGGAGCAGGATATGTATCCAGCACCATCCGACAAACCGCTTCCGATAGCTATAGAAACCAAAAAGTTTATGAGTGAGCTAGGATTAATCTAGTTTTGCAGCAACAGATAGGAGTATCTCTGTGGGAAAATTTAATGGATTGGGACTGCACCTAGGAAACTTGCCTCGTTTATCCGACGCAATAACACGATCAATCAGTGCCGAAAACCCCACAGGTGAGAAAGGGAAAGGTGGAATGGCCACTGAAGGGTTTGGCGCTCAAGCGGCTGCCGATTTAGGGCAAGGCTGGAAAGTATCTCCAGCAGTCTGGATCGAACCTAAATCCACATTTACAGTCGCAGAAATCGAAGGGCCTGGGGCGATACAAAGCATATGGCTCGCCGGTCGCCCAGTACGACGTGAGTGTATTCTACGCATGTACTGGGATGACCAAGAACAGCCATCTGTAGAATGTCCTGTGTCTGACTTTTTCGCAATCCCATGGGAAAAATTCTGCCAGGTGAATTCCTTGCCTGTATCTGTCAATCCCAATAATGGAGTTAACTGCTACTGGGAGATGCCCTTCCAAAAATCTGCACGCATAACAATAGAAAATCGGACCGACGAAAAAGTCGCATGTTATTACCAAGTTAACTATGCCCTTACAGATGTGCCTAATGACGCTGGATATTTCCATGCCCAATTTAGGCGCTCAAATCCTCTTCCTTACAAGGAAGTCCACACATTGCTAGATGGAGTATCAGGAAAGGGGCATTACGTAGGTACCGCAATGGGATGGGGAGTGCATAACAATGGCTGGTGGGGAGAAGGAGAAATTAAATTTTACTTAGATGGTGATGGTGAATTTGCAACAATAGTAGGAACGGGCACAGAAGACTATTTTGGAGGAGCCTACGATTGGGATGTTGACGGCCGCTATACCCCATATTCCACCCCGTATCTAGGCATGCACCAGGTCATCTATGGGGGAGAAACCTACAATGCAATGCAACGCTTCTCAATGTACCGATGGCACGTCATGGACCCCATTAGATTCGAAGAAGACCTAAAGGTAACCATCCAAGCTCTCGGGTGGCGTAACTGGGAAGCTTTCCGCGCTGCAACCAGCCAAGGTGATAATAAAAAGGCTGAACAGATTCGTCGCTACTTGCCTTTACAAGACGATATTTCCTCTGTCGCAATCTGGTATCAATCCCTACCAACCAGCCCTTTCCCAAAGCTGGCAAACAGAGAATATCTGGAGATAAATTAGGACAGGCCTTAGAACGGGAGCGAAGCCAAAATACCGCCATCGACTAGTATGCTAGTCCCGGTTACAAAAGAGCACTCTTCACTACCTAGGTAGACGGCGGCATTAGCGCAGTCCACAGGTAAACCAGACCTGCCAGCAGGTATATTTGTATCTATGATGGATTGGAATTCATCCGATGCGTGCATATCAACATTGCGCTCTATCTTAATAGGCCCTGGGGCGATCATATTCACAGCAATATCATATGGAGCCAATTCCTTCGCAAGAGCTTTAGTAAACATCAACACTCCCCCCTTACTGGTTGAATACGCTGTGAACTCGGGCTGGTACATATACGATTGAACAGACCCTATGTTTACCACACGCCCCCCCTGTCCCTGGCTCACCATCTTTCGCGCAACAATTTGGCTAACTATGAAAATTCCTTTCAGGTTGATAGCCATGTATTCGTCCCAAATCTCGTCAGTCAAATCAAGAAAAGCACCATGCTTCCATCCCATGCCAGCATTATTTACTAGCGTATCTATTCGTCCAAGTTGACCAACTATCTCATCAACAGCCTTCTGAACAGATTCTCTGTTTGTCACATCCATTGGAATGGAAATTGCTGTTCCACCAGCAGCTTCAATTTCCGAAACGGTACCATCGCGACTTTGCTTGTCGCGCTGAGCAACGGCCACCTTGGCTCCCTCTTCTGCATACCGCAAAGATATGCCTTTCCCAATCCCGCGCCCACCCCCAGTGACCAGAGCCACGCGACCTTCCAATCGTCCCATTTCAAATCCTTAATTTAGTGCACCAACACTAATGAATGTCAGCCCCGAGCTAACCAAGTCATTTCCATTTTATCGTGCACCCAGCAGCCTCAGTGGCCACTATATCAATATCATCTCCTGCAAGGAGTGCATCCAATGTATCCCGCAAATGTTGTTTGCTAACCTGTGATTCGTCCTCATTATCATCAATGAGACCACTATATCGAATACTCCGATTGGAATCGATTACAAATACTTCTGGAGTTTTTGTTGCACCAAAAGCTCTCGCCACTTCTTGTGATTCATCATAGGCGTATTGAATCGGATAATCCCGCTCCACAGCTCGCTTACACATTTCCTCAAAACTATCTTCCGGATAGGCAATCGCATCATTGGAATTAATAGCTGCAACTCCTACCCCGTTACCAAAATAATCTCGTCCTACAGCAAGCATACGTTCTTCCCAGGCCTTAGCATAAGGACAGTGGTTACAGGTAAACACCACTACGGCTATACCTCCCTCCAACAAACCATCTAGAGAGCAAATAGATCCATCAGTCGCAGGTAATTCAAACGAGGGAGCATCAGCTCCATGCACAACAGACATAAACAAACTCCTTACTCATTTAACTTTTATAGATCCGCAGCATTTAGTATTGCTGACACCAATTTCGATTTCTCCGGCAACGGTTGATACCTCCCATCATCCCACACATAAGTGCGACACGTAAGGGCAGGACGAGCAGTAGCTCCTATAGGATCAATATCCGCACCACTTATACGGATTGTAGGAGATCCTGGAAAGGCTAAAGCTTCTGCGTGTTCTTGAGTTTTCACTTTGATCTCTGTAACTTCAGCATGGACCCCAGTTTCATCAATCACCTGGTTCAATAGGCTTCTGGCCTTTGTATGCGACGGACAGTGCTCGTACCAAAAGAATTCGATTTTCACGTTCATTCACCGATTAACATCAGCTGGCCACCCCAAAACTGTACCGCAAGAACCGCAATCGTTGCTCTCCAAACTTACGGGTATTTGATCACACCAACATTTATCACTTAGCATTACAAAGCGTCGCCTTGACACTATACAAAACAATTCACGGATAGGATGTAGATTATTCATGGAGGCCGAACTTAGCTCTCAACCGAATGTAATCTTGATCATGGCCGACGACATGGGATTCTCCGACATAGGGTGTTACGGGTCAGAAATTGAAACACCCAATCTTGATCGACTAGGGGCCAACGGAGTGCGCTTCTCCCAATTCTACAACTATGCGAGATGCTGCCCCACCCGAGCTTCTCTACAAACAGGATTATACCCGCATAGAGCCGGAATTGGGCACATGGTCGGTGACTACAACTTGCCCGGATACCGAGGTTTTCTTAACCGAAACTGTGTAACTATCGCCGAAGCATTAAAACCTGCCGGATATAAAACCTTGATGGTCGGTAAATGGCACATAGGAGGAAGCTTTCGCTTTTCAGAGCTTGAATCCGCTCGAGCTGGAGAAGAATGCTATCCCCGCCCACTAGATCGAGGGTACGACCGGTTTTGGGGCACTCTATCGGGAGGCGGGAGCTATTTCTCAACACATGCTTTATACGACGATAACGAAGCTATAGAGCCTGAAGGTGATGATTTTTACTATACAGACAAGATAAGTGACGCCGCCTCCGGATTCATTGACGAATATGGACCGGACAATAAGCCATTTTTTATGCATGTTTGTTACACAGCCCCTCATTGGCCCTTGCACGCGCTTGAGGAAGACATAGACAAGTACCGCAATAAGTACATTTGTGGGTGGGACCAACTTCGGGAAAATCGTTATGAGGAATTAATCGGCAGCAAATTACTAGATTCTAGATGGGCGTTGTCCCCACGAGATGCAGACTCTCGTCCATGGGGTTCCGTAACAAAGCAAGATTGGGAAGATGCCCGTATGGCCGTTTATGCAGCGCAGATCGATCGTATGGATCAAGGCATTGGCCGAATTATGGCCAGTCTTCGCAAGCACAATATCGAGAGAGATACCCTGGTGATGTTCCTCTCCGACAATGGCGGGTGCGCAGAACTGCTAGGAGAAGATGGGGTAAAAGCTTTTCATGCCGCGGAGACAAAGAACGGAGAGCCTATTAGATACGGCAATATCCCTGATCTAACGCCTGGTACTGACACCACCTTTATGAGCTACGATCTCCCATGGGCTAACGCTAGCGACACCCCCTTCAGATATTTCAAACACTATGTTCATGAAGGAGGCATATCTACCCCGTTCATTGCACATTGGCCAGGCAAGATTGCTCCCGGTCGCATAGAGCATTCCCCGGCAGCTGTGATCGACTTTCTTCCCACAATTATCGATGCTGCCGGCACAACCTATCCAACCACTTATAACGGGAATGACATCCACTCTGTCGACGGGGAAAGTTTTTTGCCCGCTCTCACCGGAAATAATTGGCACCGTAATGACCCCATATATTGGGAGCATGAAGGCAACTGCGCCGTACGGCTCGACAATTGGAAGCTTGTAAGTAAATGGCCTGGAGACTGGGAACTATACGATCTATCAGTGGACAGAACTGAGCTAAACAACCTTGCTGAGCAATCACCAGACCGGGTGAACCAACTTTCAGGGCTGCACTCCGACTGGGCTAATCGATCAAACGTAGAGCCATGGGACAAAATACTTGCTAGCCCTGGAGCAGCTCCATTTAAAATATGGCTACAAGATAACGACCCTCTCTACCCCAAATAACCAGCAACCACCCAAGCTCGCCTAAGCTTCAATCATTACCAAATTGAATTCATAGACCAAGCATTTAGAGACCGCACATAGCTAGAAATTCCTTGAGAACGAAGAGACACCCCTAGGCTATCGCTCCTATCAGGATATACGCGAAGAGCCAAGTATTGCCTCCCATTAGCAAAAACTTCCACAATGCTTTTGTCCACAAAAATACTCAGCTTCAAAGTCTCGTCTGATCGCAAGTTCAACTCTGCAACCTCGGGAGGACGGGACATTACATCCGCTGCTATCGAAGAATGGCTATTATCCAATACAAGCACACTTCGACCATCACCACAGTATCCAGCTTCCTTGTTCCATCTGGTTTCATGAAACCCTCGACCCCTATAGAAAGCAATTCTAGTAAATTCTTCACATCCCGGTGACCTAAGAACTTTCATTTCAACCATCGGAGCTTCATTAGGGTCTATCTCTATTTCTAGTTCAATAGAGTCCCCCTGAATTTCTGGTATCACAACGTCCTGGTTAGCAGGCAGTTCGACTCCCCCTAAATCCTGGTATCCCCTACGGATGGTCTCCAGCTCAGCAACCGGTTCCATCCCAAGTGCATCACCTTCAACGCTCAAGCGAAACGGCAGGCTCATAATTTGGTTCCATCCGGACGTCGGCTTGCCCGGGTTCATGTTGAAGATCACCATTAATCCACCGTTTCCATCCGGTGTTGCGGAGGGGGCATGGAGGCCCGATGGTAGCGAAGCTCCATGATTAAACTTCCCACCTTGGGTCACCACGAACTTATCGCGCTCCGTGTCGTAGTCTCCCAGCAGATACTGTCCACCACTCATATGGCTAAAGAACAACAAGATATGTCGATCCCCAATCGGCCAAAAATAGGGGCACGCACCGTCATCCCCAACATGGGTGAATCGGTCATCCTCCACAAACGGGTGCAGATATTCCCAGTGTTCGAGGTCCGGTGAGCGAAATAGGTAGTTTGCCCGCACCGGCTTGCCCGCTGGACCCTCCGGTTTCGTGCCTGCCGACAGTGCGTAGTACGACTCGCCCTTCTTCCAAATGCACGGATCGAACACCGTGTAGGGCAGATAGGGGTCCGCCTTCTGGCCGGACCTCCCCACGGGAATCACCGGCTGTCCGGTCACCTTCGACCAGTTCAGCAGCAGTGGATCCGCCGAGGTGGCGACCATGTTGCCTGCCTCAGTCCCGTGATACATCGCGATCACCCGGTCAGCCTCCACCAAGGTTGTGCCCGAAAAACAACAGCGCTCCGGATCCGGATAGATCGCGTATGGCAAATCTCGCCAGTGCACCAGATCCTCGGAGATTGCGTGGCCCCAGTGCTGCCTCGGATCCTCCGGTGGATACCCTTGATAAAACAGATGCCAGTTCCCTCTCCAAAAACATAACCCATTCGGATCATTTAAAGTAGATTCTGGACTTACATAATGGTAATTCGGTCGATATCTATCCGTACTGAGTGCCTCACGTGACTTCTGGAAGCGTTTAATCAGACTGTTTGTAGCTAGAGCTTTTTGCTGTCCATTCAAATCTGCTGGGAATTTATACTTGGGAACAGCTGATTTATATCCAGACATTTACGACCTATTCCCCTCTAGGGCGACGGAACTTTTCTTGTGTGTTGCTCATTTAACCTTCATCACACAGAATAGAATTGGCCCCCGAATTCATTTTATTTCTTGAATTGCGTATACGGACTTATTGCGGTGGCTTGTAGTTTATCGAGCCGGCTGTCTTTATCGCACTAAGGCCCTCTTCATAGCTCATTAGTGGAGTGGTTTTTATATTACTTACGGCACCAGATGCCGTAGCAGCAATTAGCACCGATGCCACCGTAGCATTGTCAGGAGCTTCAGAAATCAAAACTAAGTCATATTCCCCAAAAGCAAAATACAACCCTATAAGCCTGCCACCAGCCGCCTCTAGAAGACCACTTATTTGTTGGGATCGATCTTGAGGATTTTGCGTCTGAGCCTTCCATGCTTCTGGTGAATAGGACGCTTGAGTCAGGTAGTAGGCCATATGGAGATCCTCTCGATATTCGATAGATGAGTCTTACTAAAACCACGTGCGGAGCACACAGTATACGATCATTTTATCTGTCTCGTGACGCTAATACGAAGTCTTTTTCACTAACCATTAATTGATACATATCTGGTGCCGAAGGTGGGATTCGAACCCACACGCACATAAGTGCACGGCGCTCTGAACGCCGCGCGTCTGCCAGTTCCGCCACTTCGGCTCGGGCTATCCTTCTAACTATATAAAGCTAGAGCCCAAAAATAATTGGTAGCGGGGGGCGGAATCGAACCGCCGGCCAAGAGCTTATGAGTCTCCTGCTCTGCCTCTGAGCTACCCCGCCAAAGCAAGCAATCCAGGTGGGCCCACCTGGATTCGAACCAGGGACCAACCGGTTATGAGCCGGCCGCTCTAACCACTGAGCTATGGGCCCGACTGTTATACAGCCATAAGAAACAACCTGTTTGTAATCCAACAGGATTCAGGATCGTATCATAGCCACCACTCTAATGGAGATATCTTCTAGTACCGCATTGAGGAAGATAAAGGATAGAATTGATCACCATGGCCATCCAAATACAACAAGAAACACATACTATTGTCGGAATTAGATTCCGCCGCAGCCGCAAGATGTATTTAGCTGAAGCGAGTTCGGCCGAGCTTTCAATCGGCGACTATGCTGTAATCCAGACCAGTACTGGGCCGGAATTAGCCAAGGTAGTGATGAGTGCGACGGAGGGGAGCAAGGCCGGCACTCAAGGGAGGACAGTTGTCCGTCGCGGCACACAAATAGACATTAAAAGCCTTCACAGGCAAGTTGATCAAGAAGTTGCCGCCCGAATGAAATTCTTCCGTATAGCAGCAACTCAAGGGCTAGAAGCCAGCGCTGTACATGCCGATTTCAATTACAACGGCACTCGTCTTACTTTTCGATTCCGTTGCGATGACCCCAACGCGTCAACAATTCTCAGACGCGATCTAGAGAAAACGTACCCAGGGTTAAAGTTAATTCTTAGGAATTTGGGTGCCCGGCGCAATACTCAGCAAGGGGCTTGCGGAGGAGGCAGTTGTAGCACATGTCCCTCCAACGGTTTAATAGATCGGTCTGGCGCAACAGTGCCAGAAGCAGGCCTAGCCTATCCCGGGCAGTTTTCCGGCACACATAGCCATCCTCAGTTAAGTATCAATTAGCTGTCGAATAGAATGGATCTTACTTGGTGTGGTTAGAAACTTTCGGCCACAGGTTAGCCGAAGCCTAACTGAACTGCGTTTGAACATGCCCATGCACCCAAACACTCCCATAAACTTCCCTCACAATCACACAGGGTTGCTTTTTTTGTACTCCTCATACTCAGCGAGAACCTTATCATTTGGAGGATAGGCTTCGGTGCTAGCGTAGCCTTCACCCATGACTTTTGCCCGAATAAAGGCCTCTTTGTGCTCAATTGCCGCCCCCTCTATAGCTATATCAGCAGCAATTTCCGGAGGGATTACGCACACTCCATCTGCATCCCCAACTACATAGTCGCCAGGTATCACGGTTACCCCACCACAACGAATCGGCAAATCATAATCAGCCGGGAACAGCCCCCTGTTCATTGCCCCACCATGGACGCCCTTCGTCCAAACTGGTAACCCTACATCCAATATCTGGCCGGTATCCCGGACAGCTCCATCCGCTACTAAGCCAGCGCATCCTAAATACTGTAACCTGGCCGCCAGAATATCCCCGTACATACCCCCCCCATCAATATCCCCTCCCGCATCAGCAACCAGGATTTCTCCTGTTTGAATAGATTCCAAAGAAATCCTCTGAATGTTGCCCTCGCCCCCAGGCCTAACTTCAGCCGCCGGGCCACGTAGTGGCAGATAACGAATAGTTCTCGCACGTCCTACAATTTTCATTTCTGGATCAAGCGGGACAATCCCTTCCATGAATGACCGTCTGGCCCCTCGCACCAACATCTGATTCGACAAAGTCGCAGTAGTGACCTTAGCTAACAGATCAAGATTTACGCCATTCTCATCAATTGCCACTAGAGCATCCTCCTTCTAATTCTGTTGCTTATCCATTTAACAGCACCTCGCTAGTATCACTAAAACCCATATCCCACAACGTGTTACATCATCAAAAAACCCTAGTAAAGAGCAGTACAAAAATCGCCGACAATGCCGAGGCACCGGCTGCAACAACGCAAACAAACGTTCGCGATACTTGAGGTTTTTGTTCGAGCTCCGCCGTTCGTCGTTCAAGCCGCTCAAGTTTCGCAAGTATCTTGCGATTCTCGGTTTCGACAGCGTCGAGCCTATTAGGATTACCTCCATCGGCCCCTGACGGGGCCTTTTTATTTTGAGCCTCGCCCATCATACGTGGCAATTGTTCAACGACGTTTGACAATACCCGCTCACTGACCATACGTATTACTGCGCTAGATATAAAGGGTAGAGCCAATGCCATTCTCTCTCATTTTTAGTGTTTAACCATGCAAGTTTACGCCACATATTACATTCCTATTCACACAATCTAAGTTGCAGGGAAGGCTCTGTCCACATATGCCTCAAGCACATCACTGACCAGCATATGTCCCGGTGACTCGGTAATCATAAGATCCAATTTTGACTCCATAGCAATCACCTGTGCTGTAACCCCACATGCCCAGAAAACAGGTACCTCCCCAGGCAAAACCTCGACAGACGCACCAAAATCTGGGCAACTTAAATCAAAAATCCCGATAGCCTCAGGAGCCCCTGTATGGATAGGCGAGCCGTTCGCCTGTGGAATGCCTCCTGTAACCCTCACAACTTCTGCAATCGCATCCATGGGCACCGGACGCATATTAACTACTAATGGGCCAGAAAGCCTTTCTGTAGCTTCACAGTTGATATTAGTTTTATACATTGGAACATTTCCACCGATTTTGATCTGCCGAGCTGAAATTCCCGAACTTACCAGTCGTCGCCCTACAGATAAATTGCTGCCAATACAGAAAGCCACTAGGTCATCACGCCAAAGTTCAATGATGTCGGTAGGTTGATCAACCAACTCCCCACATCTATATACAGAGTACGATGGAACATCCGTCCTGATGTCTATTGCAGCGGCAAGTTTCTGAAATATGTAGGATCCTGCCTCGCCACTTTCTAAGATGGGGAATGCTGCACTATTAAGCTCGCAAAACTCAGCAAATTCATTGGCGTCACTAGCCGGCAGCACTACTAAATGAGATTGTAAATATCTACTAGCAGCACCAACAGTAGGGGCTATCCACTTGCCACTACGAACAATAGACCGAAACTCTGTTCCTGTAAAAGCAGCTGCCGTGCTAGAGCCTGTCGATGATCCTGCCTCATCTAATTTCATAGGCGTTCACCTCGACTATCTTCACTCGGTAAGAGCGACCATTCCACCATCTTCCTGAGATCGGTAGACTGCATCAACAATCTGCGAAACCATAAGTGCCTGCTTGGCTGTAACCAAAGGGTCACAATCTTCCTTAATTGCTCGCACAAAATCTTCTATAGCCATCGCATGCATTGTAGGGAAATCAACATCTTTCAGTTTGCTAGGAACTATATCAATCAACATTTCGGGAGAATCTTTAAAAACTCTAAGAGGGTGCAATTCAGCTCCGCCTCGCTCTCCCGCTAGGATAACTTTCTGTCTCTCATTATCAATGTTTAATGCCCAGCTACACTCGAGATTAAAGGTGGCTCCGTTAGCAAATTTAATCATCGCAAATGCAGAATCATCGACGTCAAACTCTTGACTTTTTTCTGCCGGTAGTGCTCCATAGATGTCCGTTCTTTTGCCAAATTTACTGTATGCGCTGCCAAAAACGGCCACCGGCTTAGGATGACCAGACAGCCACAATGCCATATCTAAAGCATGTACTCCAACATCAATCAAAGCACCACCCCCATTATGGGCCCTAGATTGAAACGTCCCCCAACCAGGGATCCCTCGCCGACGGTGGTATACAGCATTTGCATAGTAAATATCTCCAAGATCACCATCCTCAATCATCTTCTTCAAAGCCTGAGCGGCAGGATGGAATCTAGATTGGAACTGAATCGCTAATTTTTTGCCTGTCTTCTCACTAGCTGCCACCATAGCTTCGGCTGATGGCAGATCGATCGCCATAGGCTTTTCACAAACCACATGCTTACCGGCCTCTAGGGCCGCTATTGTCACGTCGCTATGGGCCACTGGTGGGGTGCAAACCGATACCGCATCAATTTGATCTATTTCAAGTAATTGGCGAAAATCGCTCACAGCCATAGGGACACCAAATTTGGCCGCTGCTGACTCAGCTCGTTCTACATTTAAATCAGAAACCGCCACTATTTCGACTATATCAGCTAATTTGCTCCAAGCCGGCAAGTGAGCCATTTCGGAGATCCATCCAGCTCCAATTACTCCCACTCGTATTTTTTCCGACATTAAATAAAAATCCTTCAATTTGGTGCTTAGCTCTTATTTGCAATCTGAGCTACAGTCTAAATGGTAACTGTTTACCGATTAGTTGGCGACATAGGAGCCGGTATTAAGTGAAGCATGCAGTAGGCATAGACATAGGGGGCACAAAAATTTCTGCCGTGCTACTTCGTACAGACGGACAAACCATCAAATATCGTCTATTCAGCACCCCAAAACATGGAACCTCAGCGATCACTGAAGCCATCTCCAAAGCCGTTACCTCTGTTTGTGAAGACCCCACTTCTCTCAGCGGCATAGGAATAGCAGCCGCAGGCCTTATTGACAGGGGATCTGGCACAGCTATACGCGGTGTCAACGTAGGTTGGGAAAACATGCCTATCGTAACTTCCCTAACCAACCGATTTCAGGTGCCGTGCATACTGGAAAACGACTGCAACGCAGCAGCTTGGGGGGAATATCAATTCGGTGCATCAAAGACTAGCACCAGCTCGCTTTTCATAACGATAGGGACCGGCATAGGAGGAGGGATCATTGACAACGGACGCCTGGTTATCGGCCACAATGGGTATGCCGGCGAAATAGGACACACGCTAGTGGCCCCCTCAGGCCCAACATGTAAATGCGGCAGTCGAGGCTGTCTGGAAGCTGTTGCTTCTGGAACTGCCATAGAACGAAATGGTCGCAATTCTAACCCTGATGGAATAGATCCGGACTCAATAACAGCAAATACCGTAGCACAAGCGTATGCAGGTGGAGAACAATGGGCCTTAAAAATTTGGGCTGATGCTGTGTACCACATTGCCCTTGCTCTTGTATCGGCAAGGCGCTTGCTCTCCCCAGACATAATAGTCGTAGGCGGAGGAGTAGCAGAAGCGGGAGACGTGCTTATAAGCCCTCTCAGAACTGATTTCGCACGCCTCTCCTCGGATTCAATATCCAATTCTCAGTCTGCCTCCCAACTACTACAGCCTTCAGCACTAGGAGCAATGGCAGGCGCTATCGGAGCAGCAGCTTTGATCCTAAGCCCCCCCCCAGGCTTTAAAGCAACTCACTACTGATATTTCGGTACTCCAGACCACAGATATCGGCACAAAAGTAGGCCCGGAAAAATCCATTACCCTTTGCCATGTTCCCAGCCTGAACGACGTTTCTGAACTGCTCTTTTTTACTGCTACATTTACGAAAAGCCTTTTAGGTTATATGCAATCTTCTGGATTCGGCGCAATACCCTCTTATAATTGGGACTCGTTTTCCACATAAATATTGAGGATCCTGTTTCTGATTACCGTATCGAAAGCAACTTTTCAATGCCTACATACCAATACATATGCGACAACTGCCAAACCGAATTGGAAATTATTCAAAGTTTCAGCGAAGATGCTCTTACTGATTGCCAACAATGCTCGCAAGCGACTCTTAGGAGAGTAATCTCTGCAACGGGAGTCATTTTCAAAGGTGGAGGCTGGTACAAGACAGATTCTCGCTCAGGGCCCTCAAAAAGCGAGAGTAGTAAAGATTCTGACACAGAGACCTCCAGCGACAGCACTTCCAAACCGGAATCTGGGCCTGAAGGAGGATGGAGCTCTGAAAAGTCCCCGGCTACCTCAGAACCTGCTACTTCTAAGTCAACCACCAAGAAAGATTGACGCTGTTCATGAAAAACCAGAGCCCCAACCCAGAAGATTGGCAACCTGCTCATGCGCGCCGTAGTTCAAAGAGTCGCTAGAGCGTCTGTTAGTGTTGGCCACGTCATAGTAGGCACCATAGATACGGGTCTGCTTGCATTTGTCGCTGTAGCTAACAATGATACCGCTGAAGATTCCGAATATTTAGCTAGGAAAATTGCAAAACTACGCGTTTTTGATTCCGGCGGCCGAATGTCAAAATCAATCGTTGATGAAAAAGGCAAAGTCCTCCTAATTTCTCAATTTACCCTGTATGCGAATACACGCAAAGGCAATCGACCCAGCTTTTCGGGCGCTGCCCGACCCAAGGAAGCTAGACTTCTAATACAAACACTCGCAGATCAGCTGACGGGCCTAGCTGTTCCTGTGGAAACAGGCCAGTTTGGCGCGTACATGGAAGTCGAAGCAGTAAACCAAGGACCAGTCACAATAATACTTGATAGTAATGACCGCTTCGTAAGCAAGGGGCAAAACTAATGACTCAGGAAATGGACACCATTGAACCTGTACGTGGAGCGTCAGATCTTTCTCCATCTGATTGGGCTGAACTGGAGTCTATTCGTTCCAAAATTGCCTTGGTGTTCCAACAGTACGGCTATCAAGCGATCGATGTCCCTGTGCTCGAACGGACCGAGTTATTTCAAAGGAATGCAGGGACGGGAATCACGGCACAAACATATTCCTTTACTGACAGGGGCGGCACTGACGTATGTCTGCGACCCGAATTCACTGCATCCATAGCTAGGTTCTACACCGTCAACTCAAAATCGTCGCTGCCCACTCCAGCTCGCCTGTATTACAGTGGCCCAGCTTTCCGTTATGAAGAACCCACTCACGCCACTTATAGGCAATACACTGAGTCTGGGGCAGAACTAATTGGATGCGCGGGGTATACGGCCGACGCGGAGATTCTGCAGCTCGCATGCTCATGCATGACTGAGCTTGGTTTCCAAGATTACCAAGTTGTAGTAGGCCACCTTGGAATACTCTCGGAATTCTTCAGAGATTTAGGCCTTTCTAGAAGAGTCGAATCACTACTTCGCGAAAGCTTAGAAGACTTGCGACAACCCAGTGACAGCATTTCTGACCTGCGCGCTGCCATTTCAACATGCAGAGGAAGCGTTGATAATCCCAGTATGGGAATTACTCAGCAGGTTCTACAGACACTAAACCAAAACACAGAAAAGGTTACCGATGAAGCAATCAAGGCAGCAGTCGCATCAACTCTAGATAGACTGGAAATAGATTACGGTAGCGGTCGACCACGCGCAGCAATCGAGCAGCGCCTAATTGAACGTCTCACACGAGGGGATGAATCTTTGCTTCTCGAGAAAGCGTATGCCTTTTTGCAAGAGCTTTTTGCGGCCGCTGGGACACCCCCAGCCTCCATAACAAAGGCACTTTCTATCATAAAGCAATTTGGGTTAAGCACCTCCTCTATAGACGAAGTCGAGTCCATCTTTGACACTTTGAACCAGGCAGGGATTGATCTAAGTAAATTCACATTTAATCCAGCTATGGGTCGAGGGCTACAGTATTACACTGGTTTTGTATTCGAGGTCTTTAGCACTGACGAAACCAGCAACCGCTTACAGTTATGTGGCGGTGGCCGATATGATGACCTTATAGAAAAAGTTTCCGGGTCGAGCAGCACTCCTGCCGCGGGGCTGACTTTCGGTCTCGAGAGATTAAGAATAAAACTGACAGGTTTATTGGATACAAGCCGTATAAACACACCCGACGTCCTTTTAGTCAACAAGGGGGCCAGCACAAAATACCTGATGGAAATTGCAAACAGTCTCCGTGCATCTGGAATTCGCGTAGTAAACCCACTAAACCAACCACCTCCCTCCTCAGACTGTATTCCTGTACTAATTTCCGTCAGTTCAAAAGAAGAATCCGAGCAGACCTCCCTTGTTCAACTAACTAACTCCAAACCCCCTGACACTGTTCCTTTAGATCAACTATCTTCACTCATTTCTGCACTGCTCGGAGGTTAATGTGTCGAATCAATTGAATTTTTCAGTACCTAGCCGAGGTCGCATAGGTGAACAAACCAACTCTTTTCTCAGTGCATGTGGCTTATCAATATCCCGACCTAATCCAAAGCAATACGCAGCTACGATACCTACAATCCCAGGCATAACTGTGCACATGCTCAGATCAGCAGACATCGTAGGGCAGGTTTCTGCCGGAAACGCCGATATAGGAATAACAGGGCTCGATGACCTTAGGGAACGCCAGAGGGAAGGCGATGACGTCATACTTATACTCGATGACTTAGGCTTTAGTCGTGCACGCCTGGTCCTAGCAGTACCGGAGGAATGGGTAGATGTGTCCAACATGAATGACCTTGCCGAAATCGCTCTGGAGTTTGGAGATTCATCCCGAAACCTCCGAGTAGCTACCTCTTACCCAAAACTAACAAGAGACTTTCTGAGCAACCACCGAATTCACAATTTTACCCTTGTTGAGACAGCGGGCGCTGTTGAAGCTGCCCCAGGGATGGGAGCCGCTGACGTGATAGTCGACATAAGCGAAACCGGGACATCTTTAAGAGAAAACCGGCTAGTCGCCTTGCCCGATGGAGTCGTCATACAGAGCTCTGCTTGCCTTATAGGTAATTCCGCGAAGCTGGGCAAGGCGCCACAAAAACGATCACTTTTAAGACCAGTTCTGGAATTCATCGAAGCACACTTAAATGGCTGCGACTTACACACCGTAACCGCAAATGTTAGGGGCAGCTCGGATACCACTGTCGCAAAGAAAGTGTTAGCGAACACCTCAGTTGCCGGTATTCTAGGACCAACAATTTCATGGGTAGCATCACCACAGTCAGATAACTCAGATCGCTGGTTCTCGGTGTCAGTAACAGTTCCTGGAAACTTGTTACTAACTGCTGTTGACCACCTGAGATCTGTTGGAGCTACCTCTATCGTAGCGCGTGGAGCAGACTACGTGTTCGATGAAACTTCCTGCATATACCAAGCGTTACTTTCAACCTTGGGAGTCGAAGAATGAAAGGTCTTCGCCTAATCAATGGTCGAAACCAAATTCGGCGCGTACTTTTGTCTCGCACTCCTATTTTCAAGACCAAGCTCAGCGATGCACAAAAAGAACTTCTGGCACAAGTATTCAACGAATCTTTACCACTATCACAGTTTATACAAAGAATATTTGCTGAGGTGGATCGCGACGGGGACGACGCCGTAGAACGAATCGCATCTGCCTTGGGAGACCAGGCCCCTCGTCCTCACGAGATTAGCCGAGATGAATTACTGCGCGCCCGTTCTCTAGTATCCGCCGATCTACAGGCAGCATTGGAATTATCAGCGGGCCGTATACAGGATTTTCACCAAAAAGCCATGCCTACCGACTGGATGGATTCAAGTACAGGCTGCGGGCAAATCTTCCGACCTGTAGAACGCGCAGGAATTTATGCCCCTGGAGGGAGAGCCTCATATCCATCTTCTCTGTTGATGACAGCGATACCAGCCATCACGGCCGGAGTTAGTGAAGTAATAATCGCTACCCCCCCAGGCCCTGACGGAAATATCCCTCTAGAAACATTGGCCGCTGCCGAAATAGCCGGTGCCGACAAGGTAATCTCCATGGGAGGGGCACAAGCTGTAGCCGCATTATCTCTGGGGACCAATTCCGTCCCAAAGGTAGATGTAATCTCAGGACCGGGCAACATCTTTGTAGTGATGGCGATGCAATTTTCGTTCGGCATGGTAGGCATTCCATCTCTGCCTGGTCCAACAGAAACACTTCTAATAGGCGACTCTTCCGCCAATGCTGCGGAAGTAGCCGCTGATTTACTAGCCCAAGCCGAACATGACCCAATGGCCTCCCCCATACTGTTGACTCCATCTGGAGAATTAGCTGAATCTGTAATGGTAGAAATAGACAAGCAAATAGATTCTCTTCCTCGTTCCAGCATTGCATCGACAGCTCTAACTAAGTGCGGAGGAATAGGGTTAGTTGAATCTATCCCGGAAGCAATAGAACTAGCGAACGAATACGCGCCAGAGCACCTCTGCTTATTAACAAAAGACGCAGATAAACTGCTGAATAATATTCACAATGCTGGAGGCATTTTTGTCGGGAGTCGATGTTCAGAAGTGCTCGGTGATTACGTAGCCGGCCCTAGTCATGTAATGCCAGTAGGAGGCACCGCACGGCACTCTTCACCAGTCAGTGTTACGGATTTCATGAAGCGCTCAAGCATCTTCGCTATTCCTGATGATCAAATCGCACATCTATCACAAACAGCAGCCAAAATTGCACGGGCAGAAGGCCTGGAAGGACATGCTCGGGCAGCAGAATACCGACTCCCTTCTAAAGGCAATTACTAGGCATGATTCAGAATCATACCCCAAGCCATTCTGCTTTTTTTACCCTTTCACACATATAATCTGATTTAATCAATCTTTCTGCCATTCGAAGACAAGGGGAGTACCCTAAATATCAATGCCGACGAATATGGCCACATTGAAGGAGAAACACAGGTGAGAGTGGGCGAGGTTCAACGCAAAACGCTGGAGACCAAAATTACCGCCAAGATTGATCTGGATGGCGAGGGCACTGCTGAAGTCAGGACTGGGGTTGGCTTCCTGGATCACATGATTGCGCAGCTGGCCAGGCACGGATCCTTCGATATAACCCTAGACGCTATAGGCGATCTCGAGATAGATGCTCATCATACAGTCGAAGATACTGGGATCGTTCTCGGGCAAGCTATAGACCGCGCCTTAGGGGAACGCATCGGCATTAGGCGTATGGGAGACGCTACCGTCCCTATGGACGAAGCCCTTGCGCAAGTAGCAATAGACCTAAGCGGGCGCGGATACTCTGTTTTTGATGGATCGTTCGCAACAAACACCATTGGCGATTTGGACACTGAATTGATACCTCATTTTTTCGAAGCATTAGCATCTCACGCGCGAGCCAATATATTTATCCGTATCCTAGCCGGCCGCAGTGATCACCATCGGGCAGAAGCTACTTTCAAAGCCCTAGCGAGGTCCTTAAATACTGCTGTTAGCCTTGACCCTCAACGAACAGGGCAAGTGCCATCTACCAAAGGTACGTTGTCTAAAAACACAGAGGATTAAATGAAGATAGGAATTCTATATCAACCGAAGAACGGTCCGGCCGTCGAGGCTATCGATTTCGTGGTTGCGCTACTGGGAAATGGAGGCCATACGTTATGGGAAACCTCTTCCTGGGACATAGATAGTAAGGACAAAGAGCTTCACGACACTGATTTATTGTTATCGCTAGGAGGAGACGGTACCTTACTACGCGCCATACGTGTAGGAGCACCTTTGGGAATATATTGTTTAGGTATAAATTTCGGTAACTTGGGCTTTCTTACCGAACTCGAATCACACGAGATTGAACGTAACTTGACAAACCTGTCACCCGACACAGGATGGATCGAGCAAAGAGTGCTTATTGAGTGGGAGCATTGGCGACAAGGAAACAATCAAAACACTGGGGTTGCCGTCAACGAAATTGTGGTGGCAAGGGGCGAAATCAGTCGAGTTGTCGACATCGGCGTGAGAATAGACGGTGCCGACGTTGTCACTTACACGGCGGATGGGACAATTGTTTCCACCCCCACAGGCTCCACTGGATACACAATGGCTGTACAGGGACCAATCATGGATCCTCAGGCAAATACTTTTGCCATCACGCCAATATGCCCATTCTTAACAGCTTCAAACTCGTTGGTTACAAGCAGCAACTCTGAAATAGAGCTCTCCATAAACACCCAACACGAAAGCGGTCTTACCATAGACGGGCAGACTCACCATTCAATCCAAGACGGTGACGTTGTTAAGTGTACCGCTTCACCTTATCCTGCAAAACTCCTGAGGTTCGGCCCCAAGAATTATTTCTTTCCTGTCTTGGCTAGAAAATTACGCTGGTCTATACCTAGTGACATTTTGCATTCTGACAAGGACACGGATTGAGCAGTGCTCCGCACCATCACGATAGACAATTTTGCTCTTGTCGATAAGGCCAAAGTTGATTTCGACCTAGGGCTGAACGTTATAACCGGAGAAACCGGAGCCGGTAAGTCTATTGTCGTCGACGCCTTGTCGCTATTAACGGGGGCACGAGCTGCAAGCCTGAACATACGGACCGGACATGATTACGCTTTCATAGAAGGAATTTTTGATTTACACCAAGATTCTGAAGTGCATGCGTTGTTAGCAGAATTCGGTATCACATCCACCAAAGAGCTGATAGTAAGCCGAGAATTATCACGGTCACGTTCTGTAGTTCGCCTCAATGGACGAGCAGTCCCCTTGCGAACACTTCAAGTGATCGGCCCTCTTCTAATCGATCTGCATAGCCAGAGCGACCAGGTCTCACTGGAGACTTCAGACCGGCAATTATTACTCCTTGATTCCTACGGCGATCTCATAGAGCTCCGTAGCCGAATGGCAGAATCAACTAGGGCCTTACGCTTATGCACTGACAAACTGTTGTCGAAAACTAAGAATGAGGAGGAATTACTTCGCGAAATGGATCTTCTGCGGTTCCAGCTAAATGAGATAAATGCCGCCAACATAGAAGTCGGAGAAGAGGAAAAATTATTTGCCGAACGACAAGTTCTCACTAATGCACAACAACTTGTCAGCTTGGCAAGTGAAACCCTTTCCTACTTGTCCGCCGAAGACCCTACCTCTCCCGGGGCCGCTGACTTGGCAGGACAAGCAAGTAGTTTATTAGCAAGGATGCATAGTTACGATCCTAAGGTTGGCGATGTGGCTCAAGAATTGGAACAAGCTCTTGAGCTTCTCCTGGCCATTGCTAGTGACATACAAGATTATTCAGAAAAGACGGAAGTCGATCCTCACAGACTGGCTGAAGTTCAAGCAAGGATAGAAACCATTTCTGACTTGAAGCGAAAATATGGCACTCATGAGTCTGAAATTCTTCAATTCGCAGCCGAAGCGGCTATACGAATTGATGACATAGGAGACGTCGAGAAAAGCACTTCCACGCTCGAAACACAATTAGACAAGCTGAAGGCTACCTGCGTCTCTATCGCCCAGGAACTTTCCGATGCAAGGGCAGTAGCAGCCGCATCTCTAGAGCAAGTGGTTTCTCAACATCTGGACGATCTAGGTATGCCAAACGTACAGTTCCACATCTCCCTCTCCACTCGTGACAACGACCACGGCCTGCCCATTGAAGGTAAATCATCTCGTGCTGAGTTAACCCTTACAGGGATAGACTTCGTAAATTTCAAGATAAGCCCTAACATTGGAGAGCCATTGAAACCTCTGAGGCAAATAGCGTCGGGTGGAGAGACTTCTCGGATAATGCTAGCTATAAAAACCGCCATTAATGAAAAGGATAAAACCCCGACCTTAATTTTTGATGAAATAGATAGTGGTATAGGAGCTCGAAGCGCACTTGCTGTGGGACAGAAGCTGGGAACCTTGGCCGATTCACACCAGGTAATATGTGTCACCCATCTTGCCCCGATAGCCGCATTTGCTAACAACCATTTTTTCGTACATAAACATGAAGAAGACGGTCGCACGATAACCGACCTTAGGTTGCTAGATCGGGACCAGTCGCTACATGAGCTCGCAAAAATGGAAGGAAAGGGCGACGAATTAAGCGCCGCAAAAAAACTCAAGCGGCGTGCCGCGACACTCCGCAAAACTACTTATACCCCCACATAATCCCTCCAGAATCATTGTTTATGCCTTAGACTGTTAGCCTGTTTCTATATCTTTCCGGATCTCTGTGCTTGATTGCACGTCTTCCGGCCCATAATCAACCGGACGGTGTTAAGCCGATGGACGTACTCGGAATACTGGCCGCTGTATTCATGCGCGCCAATTTCCAAATCTACCTTGTTGGTGGCTCAGTTCGAGATAGACTCCTTGGTCGCAACTCAAAAGACCTAGATCTAACCACCAACGCCCGCCCCAAAGACATAAAGCGACTTCTATCACAAACCAATCCTGATCATGTTTTTGACATAGGGGCACGCTTCGGAACAATTGGGGCTGGCTTCGACCAATTGGCCGTGGAAATCACAACCTACAGAACTGAGTGGTATCCAGATAGAAATTCTAGACATCCGGAAGTTAAATTTGGGGACAATTTGGAAGAAGACCTTGCTCGCCGAGACTTTACCATCAACGCAATTGCCCAAGACATCACTACAGGCCGTATAGTTGACCCTTACAAGGGAGCACGGGATATAGCAAGAAAGCAGTTGCGAGCCGTAGGATCTGCCAGAGACCGATTCACTGAAGACCCACTGCGAATGTTGAGGGCCATAAGACTATCTACAGAACTCTCTTTCGAGATACATGCCGACACGCTAAGCGCCATACGCGATGAGGTCGGATCTATGCAATTTGTCAGCTCCGAGCGTATACGTGACGAATTCTTGAGAATACTGCTTTCTGATCACCCTGCTGCAGGCATCGCCACCATGATGGACCTAGGGGTTGCCCGATTTGCAGTTCCAGAGCTATACGATCTCAGATCCACTATTCAAGAGGACACTAATCAGCGATCTAAAGACGTTTTGAGTCACACTTTACGAGTACTTGGAGGGGTCCGGCCAGATAAATTACTGCGACTAAGTGCTCTTTTTCACGACATTGGCAAACCGGCTACACGTTCCACTTCCAAAGGAAAAGTGCATTTTTTCGGCCATGAACACGTTGGGGCAAGAATGACCCGTGACATTCTCACACGACTAAGATTCGACAAGAATACTCTCCGAGATGTCTGCAATATTGTTTCCCTTCATATGCGTTCTAATCTCTATGACAACGACTGGAGTGATGGGGCAATCCGCAGGTTTATGCGCGAAGTCGGAGTTTACCGAGATCGACTTCTTGAATTGTCCAGATCTGACATCACAAGCTATCGGGCACAAAAAATCGAGGCTGGGCTCATTAGGGTTGCAGAGCTGGAGGCCCGATGTAACCGATTAGCAGGTGAAACTGAGGTGCAATCAATAGATAGCCCGCTAGACGGTAACGAATTAAAGGTTCTGTTCGACAGACCAGCTGGGCCATGGATAAAGGCCATCAAAGACTATTTGCTCGGATTAGTTCTAGATGGTGAGTTATCTCAAGAAGACAAGGACACCGCAGCAAAATTGGCTTTGAAATTTGACGGAACGCTGCGTACCGATTAACCCTACCACCAATACCCAATGGTCTAATATAGGTATAAACGCCAACTTGCCGCGCAATACTTCTAATCGCAAAGAGTCCCTCGGGGCTCCGCCCGCATCAATTCTAAATTCCCAGTACTATAATCTAGGTACAATTGGGTAGTGCGACATTATCGACCCCGCTGCCCTATGTCCGACCGAAGGGGCATTGTAGTTTGATCCTGCACAAACAGAACCAACAAAAAACGGAGTTGCTAAATGGATCTAATAAATGGGGTTCCGCGGAGCCCCTATCGTAGATTCGGAAATATCGTCACCATACCGCGAACGGTAGACAAGATTAGAGCAGATCTCGCTGGCACACTAGGTGAATATTATTGGAGGCATGGATTCAGTGAGTGGTTACTAGAGTTTCTCGGCCTAGAGCAAGATTCTATTCGTGATGCAGTAGCCAAACACCCGAACGACGATTCCATTTGGAAATGGATCCAAGAGAATATGCAGCCCCGCAACTATGAGGAAATTGCCCGGTTCAATCGCTACATAATCGAACTTCGGCCCAAGCCAGAGAACAGTGACAAGATTAGGAAGTTTTGTCGCTCCATTGGGAAAACAGAAATTGCAGACATCCTCACCTACTGCGAATGGCAAGACCTCGATGAAAACCGGCAGGCAGAATATTTGTCCGCCCCTATTGATCTATCTGTCACCCCTCCACGAGATCCTTACCAAAAGTTTCTTGGCCTTGTAAACCTACCTCGCCTGTTAGACAAGGCTCGCGCGGAGCTGGCCGGAACAATTGGCGCCTACCAATGGCGAACAGGGCAATCACTAGTGCTGCTCGAGTTCCTTGAACTATCGCCCGAAGGATTATTCGAAGCATTACGTATAGACCAGTCAGACGAAAGCATATGTGATTGGATTAGGAGACACATGGCCAAACGTAGCGACGCAGAAATTGCCCTATTCAATCTGGGAGCTATCCAAAATCCTCCTGCAACCATCGAGAGAATGCAAATGCACAACAGGTTCCTAAGTGACGTTGGACTGGGCAGCCTATATCCCATCACAACCGCCTTCGAGAGGCTTTGTTGGGACGACAGGCTACTATAATTCCATATTCATTATTCGCAGAACGCAGAACATAGAACAATCTGGTAATTGGAGGATAGCTCATGACACAAGCGCGCATTGCCGTAATAGGAACTGGATGGTGGTCTAATTTCACTCACGTGCCAGGGCTTCTCGACAACCCACGAGCAAACCTGGTCGCTGTGGCCGATACCAACCCAGAAACCCTAAGTCGCTGCTTGGAAGCATACCCAGGGCCAAAGGGCTATCAAGATTATCAAGAGATGCTCGAAGTAGAAATTTTGGACGGCATAGTAGTCGCAACTTCACATGCTTCCCATCACGAGATAACAAAGGATTGCCTGTTAGCAGAAACCCACGTGATGCTAGAAAAACCAATGGTCCTATCAGCTATCGACGCCTACGACCTTGTAGAAACAGCCAACAGCTCCGGCCTGGAGATAATCGTAGGACACCCATACCATTTTGCCCCCGCAGTACTGAGGGCGCGCGAAGTAATCACAAGTGGCGAACTCGGAGCTGTTCAATGCATAAAATCACTGTTTACATCTGCGTGTATCGAGCTATACAAAGGCACCCCTACTCACAACACCAGTGTGCACCCAGTAATGGGCCCCGGGAAGATCTATTCCGATCCGATTGCATCCGGGGGAGGTCAAGGACATTTGCAATTAACTCATTCGTCGGCACTAACGTTTTTTGTCACCAACCTACAACCAGCTAGGGTTGCTGCCTTTATGAACAACTTTGATCTCCAAATCGGATTGGATCTTGTGGATGCAATCACTGCAAGATTCAAAGGAGGGGCAGTAGGAACATTTACCAGCACAGGCAACCTAACGGAACATGGGCAGATGGAACTGAACGTTTACTGCAAAGATGGTTATCTTTTGCTTGACGCCCTAAAAGGATCCTTAATCATTCGGCACTTCAGTGGGAAGGAAGAGACAATGCCTGCACAAGAATTTGAAGTCGCCAACCCTCGGTTCGCCACAGCCGCTAACCTCGTAGATGTTTGCCTGGGTCTTGCGCCAAATGGTTCACCTCCACCCCCTGCAGTAGCCAGTGTGGAACTGCTAGATGCCGCATATAGGTCCGCTGCCCAAGACGGTGTTCCTGTAGATATACAAAGCCTCTTGCAATCTCTTGGAACGAGCTAAATTTCACATATCCAACATCAGAAATAACGCGCAAGGAAAGCAGAAAGAGTTGAAACTTTGAATGACCACAGAACAGAAAAGTTTTCCCTAAAGAGCTGCCTCGGCACGATTGTGCTTGTAATAGCTATTTTCGTCGCCTTTGGTGTACTAGCTGGTCTGTTCGGCGTATGGCTAATGCAAGGCAGCACGTAAACATCCAGTATAGGTCAAATGCTGACTAGGGCAGCACCTCAATGGCGCCCCCAAGGGGTTTCGAACCCCTGTCTGCACCTTGAAAGGGTGCTGTCCTAGGCCTCTAGACGATGGGGGCTGCGTTACTCTGAGTTACTACAACCAGCACCAATTTTAGCACCGCAACAGCTCAGCAGCAGATCAATTAAATTTCAGCCACTATTCTAATCAGCTATACGCCGTCCAAAACCTTCACTAGTAGCCCGTTTGAACACCAAATCAGCCACAGCAACATCCCATGTTCCGATACCCAAAGATTTAAAAAGTGTCCTCTCGCACTGATCGGTACGCCCTGCACACAACCCAGCTACAACCTCCCCCAACATCACCATATCAGCCCAATCAAAATAGCCGTTGTGTACACCAGCTATCAAATCTGCCGATTCAATTTTTCCTTGCTTCAAATCATCCACCGCAATCAAATCGAACATACCTAGGGCGTCCGTCTCTATTTCCTGAACAGTAAGCCGATTGCCTCCCATCGCGACAACGTGAACCCCAGGTCTCAAACATTGTGCAGACAGCACTGGCTCAAGTGCATTTGTTGCCGTCACCACAATATCAGATCCTTCCCCGGCATCTCGAGCTGATTTTGCCTCGACAATCCTACAATCAAGTCTAGATGACATTTTTGCTATAAAGTTGGCCCTGTTCTCAGGCTGGCGACTATAGACTTTAACCGTGCTCAGATTCGCAACCTCTGCTACCGCTTCCAGTTGCGTTTCTGCTTGGTACCCCGTACCGATCAGGCCCAATGTATTTGCATCGGGACGACTTAAATACCGTACACTCACCCCTGTAGCCGCCCCAGTTCTAATTTGACCGAGTCTCCCCGCTTCTATCACAGCCAATAACTCACCGGTCTCCATATCGAATAGATTAACTATCATACGTGAACCAGACGTATAGGCCTTTAGTCCTGCGCGCCCTAGGGGTTCTACAGCTCCGGCCATCACATTCATAACAACTCCAGCCTGTTCCAACCTGCTACGGGGCAAAACGCCAGCCTTGCCTTGCCCTTGCCACCGTATTACATCTTCAACCGCATCAATAGCTGCAGACATATCTAATAGACTATTTACATCTTGCTCCGAAATAAACAATGTCACTTGCAATAACTTCCTATGGTCAATTGGTTAGACTTATATAGATAGCTCATTAAGCCCGATTCACTCAGGGGGAACAATTCCTTTTTTCATTAAAATGTTGCCGTACAAACGACGCTCCCCTGTCGAAATTACTGCAAAAGCCTCCTCAGTTTGCCTGTAGAACTCAAATCGTTCAGTTTCAGCAAATTCCACTGTTCTCCCTTCTGCCACATTTGCAATTTTCTTAAATTCTTTTACTACTTCGGGCTCAGGGGAATTGTCTACGGGAGCCATCGTCGAGCAGGATTTCTCAACAAACGTGTCTAGGGGCATTACAGTTAAGATTGCAGCCATCACTTCAGTAGCCGTGTTACCATCCATCCGAACTAGCCTCTGCGCCTTGGAGTTAGCTGGAAAGTTGGCATCAACAATTGCTATGTCATCACCGTGCCCCATAGCAGCCAAAACATACAGTAGATCTGCATTGAGCAGCGGGTCTAGCTTTTTTAGCATTCTGTTCTCTCCATATATCTAACCCTCATCTTGCTCCAACAAAAACAATCGAGCAACTATTAATTTCTCTTTACTTTCATACTATTTCTGCTCACCAGCACATTCTTTAGTTTGGTTATGCTCTGACAAACCCCACTCCACATCGTGCCCTTGTAAGCGGCCATGATATCTGCCGACAAAATTATATCTGCTCCAAATGTTGATGCCACAGACAACTGATATCACTATCGCCAATAGCATCCTATGCATAACATCTTTCACATCGGCAATTAGCCCTAACACGAACAGCGTTCCCGCTGTGATCACTCCAGCCCACATAAACACCCCTAACACAAACCCCAAGAGGGTCACCAAAAACGCCTTTATCCGCAGATGCAACTTCATCTCATTTATCGAAATTATCCCTCCAGCACCTAAACGCAAAAGACGTCCGAGCGTTATGTCGGACGCCTTGTCTTGGTTGCGGGGGTCGGATTCGAACCGACGACCTCCGGGTTATGAGCCCGACGAGCTGCCACTGCTCCACCCCGCGATAACCTATCGAGCAAGTCTATAAGCCGCATTCTGTCAAGAGCTGTCATCTATCTTGTACACAAGTTGCCTCGTATATCTTCGCGCCCTACCTGGGACTGGGCGGGCAGCCTCAATATCGTCCCTGCTTGAGCTTGCTCCAGGCAGAGTTTAACTCTTTTCACTCCGACCTACAGTCGACATTAGTCTCTGTGTTACTAGTCCTCGCCTCACGGCGGATGGGTGTTACCCACTACCTGTGCCCTATGGAGTGCGGACTTTCCTCACACTAAGCGCGACAGCCTAACCTGCTCGATTTCTCAGCGCCAAGGGAAAATATCCCTCAACAACCGAAGGAGTGGCCGGAAAAATAGATGCGCCAATGATTCTACGCTCTGATAGGCGAGAATCGACCTTGCTCGGATTACTCCGATTAATAGACGCCGGTATATCGACTTAAGGATGGCATGACTCGCATCATGCAGGATCCCTAGAAAGGAGGTGATCCAGCCGCACCTTCC
>CAJWLF010000017.1 GCA_913043205.1 uncultured Chloroflexota bacterium
TACGAGTTACATTCCCATTCTCAGAAACATAGCCATATGTCATATCTTCCCTTGTTCCCCAATAAGCTTCTACAAGTAGAGTTATAAATTCTTCTGGCTCAATTATTTTTACATCATCACTTAAACAGTTTCCAGATTCAGTAAAGGGTTTAAAGTCATCAAGCTTTAAAGGAATTGGCACAAATGAACCTCCTGCAGCGTAATCTTCTAGTCCTGCTATATCTTCAGCTTGGCTTTTTAACTGGGCAGCTTGGTTCTCTAACTGGGTAGCTTGGTTCTCTAACTGGGTAGCTTGGCTTTTTAATTTAGAAGTTGTTTCAGGAGACTCGCAACCCACTAGGGCTATCGCTAAGGCAACGATCAAAACAATTCGCTTCATCGCACATTCCTGGCTTCATCCATAGCGCACTCCATGGCCTATATCGTTAAAGCTATTTTAGGCTTATTTTGTTTAGGGGATAGGGGGGGTGTTTTTTGTTTTACAATTTCGAGCGAAACCCTAGATATAGGTACACGAGACAAATCCCGTTAAACCCTGCCTGCTACAACTTACTGTGAGTCCATTTGTGAGTCATGGGGGCGGTCTTATAAGGTATACGGCGGTGATTATCGGACATAGGTACCACTCCCTACAGAGGGGCGGTGGCCGACGGTGCTTGGCGGAGTCACAGGTCGACAACAACTTCATATCACATTAACAACATCTACCAGACCGCAAGTAAGGCAACAGAGGTATAGCGATATGGAATCCGCAAAATTGGAACTCAGCTCTATCCTATCCGAACCCACACGCAGACATTGCAACATAGTTTGGGTACCTCACATCACTTTTGTGTCAGACTAGCTCTTGTAAAATCCCACTACTGCCAAACGGAGCCATCAATACACAGTTGATAGAAAATTCCAAAGCATACGATGCAATTTCTGATCTCTATGATTTTGAGTATCCACACGCCCTACCAGTAGAAACCACTTTCTGGGCACATATGATCGAAAGATTCGGTGGGCCCGCTCTCGAACTCGCTGTTGGTAGTGGCAGAATTGCATTAGAGCTATCCCAGCGTGGTCATCAAATAGATGGCATAGATTCTTCACAATCTATGCTAAATATTGCAAAAGAGAAGCTGAAAAAAGTTAGTAATGCCCAGCAAGGACGCATAAATCTGTACAAGGCAAATATGGAATCGTTTTTACTGAATCGGCAATATGGTGTGATTTACGCGCCATTTAACGCGTTCTTGTTACTACCTCACGGTAAATCCGCTTCCCAATGTCTTGAATCCTGCCAAATACATTTACGAAAAAACGGACGGTTACTCATAGATGTATTTGCCATGAATCACACTGACACACTGCCTGACAACGAAACAATCAAATATGTAGATCGTCATCAAAAATCCGGAGCGAAAATAGAGCGAGAACGCATTTACACTTACGATCCAGTGACTAGATCGGGCAACAGTCTTATCACGTACACTCTGCACCCCAAAGACGGTCCTGCTTTTACCCGTTCTTACGAATACCGGCTTTATTTATACACTCAGGCGCAACTAGAGCTCTGCATCCAAAATTCGGGATTTGTAATCGAGGAAGTAATCGAAAACTATCGGCAACCAGAATCCACCGAAGATAGTTCTGTATTCGTATGTCGATATTGACCTATAAGCTTCTGCTACTTACAGCTTCGGTATAGAATGCACCATTGGCGAATATCAACATCGCATATACACTCAAATTACGGAGACAACAGTAAGATGGCTAATCGCTCGGCAGACCTTCGCGCCAGATCGCTAGAAAAACGATTCTTCGTCCGATGCGTGGAATGTGGTGACCAGATTGAAATACTTAAATCCCGGGTTAGATGGACCGACGAATTCCCTAGTGATTGCGGACATATAGTCAAACTTGAGCAAGTCACAAAGCAGCTTGCTGAACAAGGATGGGATATACACGAACTAACAAAAGGCAGAGGATCATTCCGAGAGCGTGTGACATCTCTACCTTTGCCTGGAGGAGGGTCATTTAAAGCTGGATCCACACTGACTAGGTCGGATACCTCTGATAGAAACGGACCTAGGCGATGGAAATTCAAATCTGTCGATAAAGCAAGGCCAAATGAAAAAGGATTTGGTCTGGTCCGCTAGGGTAAGCTAATCAAATCCAGTCTGTAGTTGCCTCTAGCCGTAATGATCTAGCTCCATAAGACCCATATGTGAGCATAAAGTCGGCTATCGCTGACAGAGTGGTTTGGTACCTGCCATCTAACAAGCCTCCGTCCAAAGCTCCCTCCTCAATAGCGGCAATTATCGAATCAGGATTTGAATCCATCAATCTACTTGCTACATTCATAGAGATGAATTCTTGGCGGGCAGATTCCTCAAAATCATTGAGAATTTCAGCTCGAGCGATCGCATACCTTTCCAACACCCCACGGGCCATACGTTCATGGCCGTCCTGGCTTTTAAGTGATCCTTCCCATCGGTCCTCAGATCGAACAATATTGACCAATAAATCAGGATCTTCACCACATAAACGCTTCGCCTGAAAATGTAGGCCACGCAAACTGGAATTGTCAGTATCCAATAGCTGGGCATAACGTTCGAGTAAGATCGATTCCATCTGTGATTTTTTCATTACTACCACCATCAATAAGCTAATTGATATGTGACCGAAAAGTACTACCGGCCGAAACTATACATGAATTAGAGCTAAGAACAACTAGGCAAGCATTTATTCTCAGCACTATTACAGCCTAACCGAAAAACTGAATCCTTACATGATCATTAATCTTCTTCCAGTATTCCGGGAATTTCTACCCCCCACAAAGAAGATGTGCCACCTTTCGCAATAACTTCAGCTGCGTAATCTTCCGCGTTGTCTTTAGGTATATAACCCAAGTCTGCAACCGTGCTCGTGACATCCCAGTAGCTCCGAGAATTGTTTGATACTCCATAATAAATACCGAACTGAATCCCCGGGACATCGATAGAACGCCTCATCAACTGCGATAAGTCGCGATCGCTCAACCATGTAGACAAGATACGACGCCCTTCCCAAACAGTCGGCTTAGCTCGATATTTATAGCTACCAATACGAAGGCAGATAACTTCCATTCCATAGCGGTCGGAGTAGAAGTAGCCTAAGGCTTCTCCATATATCTTGGCTGCCCCATAAAACCCGTCAGGCCGAAAATCAGACCACGGTCCGGCAGCCTTGCCAGCTAATTCCCACCAGCCACCTGCATGATTGGAGCTCGCAAAAACGAATCGCTTTACGTCAGCTAAACGAGTTGCTTCAAATGCCGTGTATAAATCAATGATGTTTGACTGAAGATAAGGCTCAAATTCTGGGGTGTCATGGTTAGCTTTACCATGCAAATGGACAACAACATCGTTCCCTTGGAATACCTCTACAGCATGGTTTAGATCAGAAAAATCGACCTTCACTATACGAGGGTCATCTCGTTCCGATCGCGACGTACCAGTTAATTCATAACGGTCCCCCAAATCTTCCAGTAGGGTCCTCCCGATTTCTCCGGTCGATCCCGTGATCAGGACTTTTTTGCGTTCTGTCAATGAATTCTCCTATAGCTGATGTCTTCCCATTCATGCGGTGCACAAGAGACTATACGCATATATCCCAAGTCTCAAACCAGAATTATGGACGGATCACAAATTAACAAGGAGCCCATGGATCAACACTAGGCATATACACACAGGGATGATCAGGCACCCAAATCCGACGCCCCGCCATTTGGGAGGAAATTCACGGCCCGTTCTTAAGTAACTATGCTTTATTGAATCACGTGCTTTGGGCAAAGTTAATTCGCTAATAACTGAAAATGTTTTGCTATTTTGATCACTTGATTACACTCGAGAAGAAAACACATATCAATCCAACAATCCTAAACGAGATAGAACGGACAAAGAAAATGGTTCAAGCTAGAACTCCAACAATCATCGACGCTCATTGTCACGCTTGGCAATACTGGCCTTATGAACCTCCTGTACCGGACCCTGAATCCAGAGGAATCACAACTCAATTGTTGCACCAAATGGATGTCAACGGTGTTAATCACGCATGCATAGTGAGTGCCAATGTTAGAAACAACCCTCAAAACAATGAATACGTTGCAGCGGCTGTCAGAGAACACCCGACAAGGCTTTCACAATTCGCCGATATCGATTCACATTGGAGCAAAACATATCACTCTAGAGGAGCAACCAAACGTCTAGAATCGGCAGTAAAAACATATCCCATGAAGGGATTCACCCACTATCTTGCCGATGAAGATGATGGTTCATGGCTTTACTCCGACGAAGGAAGAGAGTTCTTCCAATTAGCTCAAGACACAAAACTGATCGCAAGTATCCACTGTCGTCCACACCATCAAAAAGTGATTCGAGAAGTCGCAGCTGAATTCTCATCTTTGCCCATACTAATCCACCATCTGGGTCACCCTAGTGCAAGCGAGCCAGCCCCACATCCAAAATTACGTGAAATATTAGACTCTGCTGCGTTGCCTAATATCTATCTAAAGCTTTCTGGTTTTTATTACACAACAGATCGAAAGTGGGAATACCCTTATTCAGACACGCTCTGGTTATACCGATCTGCCTACGAGCATTACGGACCTAGGATGGTTTGGGGATCAGATTTCCCGGTAGTCAATTTCCATATGACACATCGTCAGTCTTTGGAAGCCTTGAGATCACATTGCAGTTTCATTAACGAGACAGACATGGCAAAGATATTAGGAGACAACTTGTACAAATTGCTCCATACAACCCGGGAGATTCAAATCCCATAACGTAATCCCGTCGGGAATGACACTCATGAATAACTCAATCAATTTCCAAACGTTACCAAATAAGTCTGCCTTCTTGTCCGATAAGTTACAGAACTATCTGGTAAGTAGCGGCCCAAATTTGGATTCCATTCAATTAGCTCTTATAAAAGACACTCGCGAAAAGACCGACATGCCCATGATGCAAATATCTCCCGAACAAGGTGCCTTACTCACCATATTGACCAAGGCTATCAAGGCCCGTAATGCGTTGGAAATAGGCACTTTCACAGGTTACTCAGCACTATGTATTGCCCGAGGGTTAGATGATAATGCCCGTCTCACTTGTTGCGAAATAAATGACGAGTGGATTGAAATCGCAAAACCCCATTGGGGAAAGGCAAAAATAGACCACAAAATAGATGTTCGAATTGGTGACGCCTTGACTACATTGAGAGCTATGCCTATGAAGGAAACTTACGATCTAGCCTTCATTGACGCAGACAAAAACCGTTACCCAGACTATGTAAGAGAGGTTATTCCGAGACTAAAACCCAACGCATTATTACTAGCAGACAACACCCTTCTTGGTGGGTCAGTAGCCTCGGAATCAGAATCCAATGAAGGAGTAGTTAAAATGCGTGAATTTAACCGCATGTTAGCCACAGATGAAAGCATGGAGATTGTGATAGTCCCTATAGGAGACGGGCTCAGTATCGCCTGCAAGAAATAGCGTATCTCACCGCATTGGCCGATAATAACGCTGGTCGTGTTAAATACTGTTTTAGTAAATGTGTAAGAGTGTAAAGGTAGGTAATCAATGAGTAAGGTAACAGTAGTAGCTTTGGTGACACCAAATTCCGGACAAACAGACATGTTTATCGAACAGGCAAACTGGGTGATACCGCAAGTTCATGAAGAAGATGGTTGCCTGCATTACTCACTGCACAGATCGATCGACGGGGACGATTCTTTAGTCTATATCGAAAGCTGGGAATCTGAAGATCACCTGAAAGCCCATGGGCAAGCACCACACATGATGGAATTCCGAGAGAAAGTCAAAAACCTTGTGTCCGGTCCAACCCAGGTACTGCGTTATGAACGTGCAGACACAACCGGCGATGCAGACAAGCTTCAGCTTTAGCTGACAAACTCACACACAAAATAATCCGCGTCACGGAGGGGAAAATGTCAAGACCCAGGCCACAATGCAGACCAGGTTATGTCTCACTTAACAAGGTAGGACTGCATTATTTGGAATGGGGTGATAGTGGCCCTCATGTACTGGTATTGCACGGAGCCACTTCGATGGCCATTAATCATGCCCCATTCATCGAAAATCTATTTCCTAATTGTCACGTATTTGCATTAGATCATCGTGGGCATGGTCACAGTTCCCACACTTCCTCGTATTCCTTGGAGGATTTTGCCAAAGACACAGCGTTATTCATCGATAAGCTAAATATCAAAGACCCTCTTGTTCTGGGCCACAGTCTCGGTGGAGCAGTATCCATGAAATTATTTGGGAATTACGACATTCCCATCAAAAAACTGGTCCTCAAAGACATAGGGGCAGAAATATCACAATCGGCTCCGTCAGGACCAGATAGGCCCGAAAGGACGACTTCGTGGGAATCTTATGACGCTGCCTATGATCACTTTGTACGTTTGCCTCAAAGCCTTGGGGATGTATCTGAGTTTATTGCAAACAACCTGAAGTGGGATAGAAACGGAAGGCTGTCGGTGCGCTGGGATCCTGAATTCGCCAAAGTTATCACCGGAGGTTGGGACATGTGGGATGAAGTGTCGAGAATAGATGTGCCGACATTAATTCCTCACGGTGGAAAGAGCAATATATTATCCGCCTACGTTGCAAATCGCATGGTAGAGGTAATGCCGAACGCAAAGTTGGTTGAATTTGAAAACTGCGGACACTTACTTGAATGGGAAGAGCCAGAACGTTTCATGGATGTGATACGACATTTTGCGGGAAAAGAATTCTGTTAAATGGGCCATAAATACGGTCTCTTAACAGCCAACTTAAGTTGGTTTCTGTCTTTCAAAATATTCGCCATCACTGTGCTTGCACTTTCCTTAATTGTCTCATGCGGTCAAACAAACGAGATGAGTGCCGGTCTCTCTCCCTCTTCGCCCGAAGCAATGCTCCCACCGCCCTCCAGCGAAGAAGGTTCACCAGTTTCAAAAGGTGACCGCTTACCTCCACCTCCGCCTCAGGAACAGAAAGAGCAACCGCCAAACCCAACAAATCAATCAACGGTCACTGCAAACTGCAAACTAGACCCGGCAATGCCAGGGTCAGTGTATTGTGAAGCTTTTGGATATGAAGCGGGACGTCTTTTACTGTGGAGAGCACCAGATGTAGGTGTGGGCGATCTATTTGGCAACATCGTAACTTTTGGACCTGTCCAAAGAGACCCAAATTACCCGATAATCCTGGAGATATGCTCTGCTGGACTTAACGGACCTGAAGAATGTGAATTCGTAAACCTAACTATAGATACAACATCACTTCAACAATATATCGATGACATAGAAAATCCTCTTCCAACAAACATCGCAATGGGTCCTAACGCACCAGATGTAAAAGAATGCAACGTTCCCACCGATTCCAGTAAGTCGTCATCCCTCTTCATTTACGCAGGCAAAGCTGTTTACGACGACCAGACAGACGAATGTGTCCCGTTTGACAAAGACTCCGGAAAATACGAAGAGGTTTGTACAGAGCACGGTTGTTTTAACGTGCAAACACTTGCCGATCAGTGGCCAGATGGAACCGTAAGTAGATACGGACCAACTAACGAGCTGGGATACAACTACAACGAATACCGTGGGTATGAGCAGCGCATAGAGCTGGATGATCTCGACTTTTCATCACTAAATGCAACGGAAAAACTAGCGAGATGGGCTGCATCAGGAGTCGTGCAAGTAGTTGCTGACCGATGTTTTATCGGCGTGCCAAAGGACCCTAGTGATCATTCTTTAGATGATAGAGCATATCCCTCAGGCAATGGCTGGTCGATAATCACGGATCCAGGCACAGGATTCTTTATTGAGGAGGACCTAATACTGACCGCTACAAGTAATACAACCGCCAGCGTAGATAAAAAAGATCCTAATTCAGGACTGTATGGCACACCAGAAGGCAAAATATCTCCGTACAGTTGTAATGACGAGTTTCTTAGGCCTCCGGGCTTGAATGTTACGGCTGAGTCAGGCGCAGGGCCTTTTGTTCAATTAATGGACGGCACATGGGCAAGTGGACAACTTGTTTCGGTAACAGATAATCTTTCAATCATCAAAGTAGAGCGTTTTTCACCTCATGGCAATTCACTCGTCAACACCTGGAAACCATGGTCCCAACGCACAAGCAAAATCGCTGTGTTGCCAGTAAGCATGGATCAGTCCCCTGTAACAAAGCAGTCCCAGTTATTGACCATACACCATCCTATTGCAGGACGAGAATCCGGTGGATGGCATACCACAACAGGACGCGAGCTTTCAGAGTGCCATAACAGCATGGACCTGACGTTTAGCTTGAATGAAGCGCCAGTTAGAGCACTAGCGATGGACATATTTATTGACCCAGGTAGCTTTGGTGCCCCTGTCCTGAGTCAAGATGGGGTTGTGGTAGGAATAGCTGCAGCTACTAATAATACAAATCCTGCCAAATGTACTGGGGCGATTTATGAGGGTATGAATAACCTTGGAGTTTTAAGTAGTTTTCTAGCAGACCCAGGCCAAATTTCGCTTGCCATTCCTACTCAGTCTTTTTATTCGCAATTAGACAGCGTGGTATCAGGCCTAGATAAAACACTTGCTAAATCATCCTCTGTTTCCGATTTAATTAAGTGGCCCAAGAATGCACTAACTATACGTAACGTCCGATATGAATTTATTGATTGGGGATCAGAATTTACCGAATCCGGTTTCCCAGTAAAACAACTAGATTCACAAGCATTCGATACCGCCAAACAGGCTACAGTAATGTTCGCTCGCAAAACAGCATGCCCAACATGTGCCGCTGATATCAGAAGCGAAGATTTTAGCATCGGTTGTGTTTGCACAGGATTCGCAGTAACCAAAAATCTGATTATTACAAATAATCACTGTGTAGATGGAATGTCGATTAGGGACAAAGCTACTTTTAGAACCTACTATGGCCAAGACGTAGAGGCTACGCTAATCGGAACATCAGCGATAGACGGTGATAAATTCCTCATGGACGGTCGGTCAGCAATAACATCAACGGACGGGACATCAGATCTGGGGGACGTTGCGTTGTTTCGAACTAAATACCCTATGGAGTTGGAGCCGGTTAAACTTGCAAATTCTGACAACCTCAAACAATACGACCCTATCCTTTCCGTGGGACACCCGGCCATCATGAGTCGCTCAGGCCCCTACGTGGTTACAGCTGGATCTTTTATAGGACACTCACAATTTTACAAGCCCGATATCATGTATTCGATCCCGACGGAAAAAGGGGCCAGTGGAAGCGGAATATTTAACCTGAATGGTGAGGTTGTAGGTCAGGTATGTTGTGGCGGTGTTCATGCGGTGGGCGAACAGGACTCAATTTTAATAAGTAAATACGGTAAGAAAGCCTTGCAAGTTCCCGATGACATCGACAAACCGACTTTAGGAGTTAAGCCATTCAAAGTTTCTCCCTATGTAGAAATCGCCTCAGGCAGATATACGAGTGGGGCATCAAGTAACTACATACGGAAACTTGTCAATCTGTGGGCCCCTGGCGAGCTTCCATCTTAAACAGAATTATCCGAACTGAATTCCAGCATCAATCAAAACTTGGCCCATTAGAGAAATCCCAACAGCTGTAGATGCAGAACCTGCCAATAATCTAAATATCTTGCTAAAGGCAGGACGATTGCCTAAATCTAATAGCAAGGGCATAGCCAGTGCAACGCTCATACCTACCATGGCCACAGCAGCACCTATCGAGAAAACGATCACGTAGGCTATAGCTATTCGATAATCGGGCACCTTAGACAGAAGAACCAATAGCATCGCAGCACTTCCGGCTAAGCCATGCAAGACGCCCACCGCATAGGGCTGCAAATGAACTGCGTGCTGGCCCTCTTCGTTCGCCATTTGATCATGGCCAGTCCGATGCATGTGAGGATGGGCATGCTCTTGTTGACCATGGCTATGAGTATGCAAATGAATTTGATCGGCCCGGAACGCCCGGGAAAATAATCGGACACCGAGAAACATGACAACCGTGGCAGCACCGAATTCGAATAGGTGAGAAGTCCATTGTGGAATTTCCGAATCTATATTGATAAAGACAAGCCCTATTATTAATAAAGCAGTTGCATGCCCTGCTCCCCACATGAGTCCTGTAGACCATGGCTTCCTTGCGACATCATTGTGACTAACCATCGCAATAATGGCCGCCAGATGATCAGCATCAAAAGCATGCCGAACCCCCATAGCAAAAGCTAAGCTCAACAAGCTAAAACCAGCAAGATCCATAGGATTCCTTTTATGGCACCGATTTGATTCAGAAAGCAGTCGTAAGGGCCAAAACTCTATCAACAATCCAACTATACATACAAACTCAGAAGCCCAGATAATATGTGCGGTATCATCAGTTGCCGACCTCACGGCACAAATCAGTTCGTCGTAGCTAGTCGACGGCAATAGAGTTGCGCAAATGACAAATCATCAACCTGGTAAGCGAGTCACTTTGCCCGTATCCGGGATGCATTGCGCCTCGTGTGTGGACCGGGTCGAAAAATCAGTAGCCAGCTTATCCGAAATTAGTGATGTATCAGTCAATCTGGCTACATCCAGCATGACAGCGATACTTGCTACCGACATCTTGCCGATTCACAACATCGTAAATGCCGTCCAGAAGTCCGGATATGAAATACCAACCGGTCAAGTATTGCTGCCTATCGGAGGTATGCATTCTGGATCATGCGTCGAACGGGTAGAAAATGCTTTAAACAAAGTAGTTGGAGTCATAAGCACAGCAGTAAATTTGAGCACCCAGCAAGCACAGGTGACTTTCATTACTGGGATCACAATAAACCCCGAACTGCATGAAGCCGTTGTCAATGCAGGCTACCAAACAGGTCGGAATGAGGTGAACACGACTGCCGGTGTTACAGGAAGCATTTTCAGCGAGGCTGAAACTCAACAATTTCGCAACAAAGCTGTTGTTGCATGTCTCTTGGCTGTATTAGCGGCTTGGGGATCTATGGAACTCCTATCGTGGATACCATCACCAAATCTAATACAGAACAGCTTATTTTTGTTAGCCCTCGCCACCCCAGTGCAATTCTGGTGCGGGTGGAGCTTCTACGAAAGATCTTGGGCAAGACTTAAGCACTTCACAGCTGATATGAATACTTTGATCGCATTAGGTACGAGTGCTGCATATTTCTACAGTCTTGTCACAACATTGGCTCCCAAATTAATCGATGGCTCTAACACTAAGTATTTTGATACAGCCATGATTATCATTGCTCTAGTATTAGTTGGCCGCTACTTAGAGTCCCGTGCTAAGCACCAAACTTCTTCTGCTATAAGACGTCTTATGAGCTTGCAACCCTCTACTGCACGCATGATTAAAAACAACGTTGAGATCGAGGTACCAGCAGATGAGGTGTCAAAAGGGGACATAGTGGTGATAAAACCGGGAGAGCGTATTCCAGTCGATGGCACTGTAATATCAGGGCAATCCTCTATAGATGAATCCATGGTGACCGGCGAAAGCATCCCTGTAGATAAAGGACCCGGGGATTCACTAATCGGAGGCACCATTAATACAGATGGCAGTGTTCGCATTAGTGCAACTACCGTAGGAACTAGCGGCACAATATCTAAGATAGTTACCCTCGTTCAACAAGCCCAGGCTTCGAAGACTAATGTCCAACAATTAGTAAACAGACTGGCGGCATGGTTTGTGCCTTTCGTACTGGTCATCGCATTCGTTACTTTGATTACATGGACTTTGTTTGGACCTGAGCCAGCCGGAAGCAGCGGCATAATGAGTTTTGTCGCAGTACTCGTGATTGCCTGTCCTTGTGCTTTGGGCCTGGCAACGCCAACTGCTGTCGCAGTTGCTATAGGAAAAGGTGCTGACTTGGGACTTCTCATTCGGAACAGTTCAGTACTAGAAACTTCCGGCAAGATAGACGTGCTATTGGTGGATAAGACCGGAACAATCACCTACGGCAAGCCAAAACTAAAAGACGTTGTTACATTAACTGGAGGAACTGAAGACGAGTTATTGCGAGTCATAGCATCCTGCGAAAATGACTCGGAGCACCCAATCGGAAAGGCAATAGTGGAAGAAGCCAATAGTCGAAAAATATCACTGTACCCGGCTCAAAACTTCCGGTCTATTGCAGGGAAAGGGATCAAAGCTAGTGTTTTAGGGAAAGAGATCATCGTGGGTAACGAATCGCTATTGCAAGAAGAAGGTATAAACATCAACGCGTTTGCCGACAGGTATGATCCCATGCTCGAGTCAGGAAATACAGTGGTGTTAGCCGCAATCGACAAGAAACTGGCAGGGATATTTACAGTCTCTGACAGAATCAAATCAGAAGCACCCAGCGTCGTGAGGGAAATTCAGAGAATCGGTATGCACGTCACACTGCTAACGGGAGATCAATCAACAGCCGCACAGATGGTAGGCAACAAAGTTGCAGTTAATGCTGTGAAATCGGGAGTCACGCCACAGGATAAGATTGCAACAGTCAAAGAATTCCAAGAGAAAGGTCTAAAAGTCGCCATGGCCGGTGATGGAATTAACGATGCTCCGGCACTTGCACTTGCAGATTTAAGCATCGCAATGGGAAATGGGACGGACATAGCACTAGAAACCAGCGATTTGACTGTAATAGATGGCAACTTGCGCGGCATTATTGATGCCATAAGCTTAAGCCAACGGACGATGACGATCATAAAGCAAAATTTGTTTTGGGCATTTGCGTATAATCTATTATTAATCCCAATAGCGGCAGGAATTCTTTACCCGGGATTCGGGATCACACTAAATCCAACCTTGGCTGCCGGAGCTATGACAATCAGTTCTCTTACCGTAGTATTAAATTCTCTTAGACTGCGTAGGATGTCATCCAGACCTGTTATCTGACCTGAAGGTGAGCCGCCAAGTATAATTTAGTCTTACCCTATTTACCAAATAGATGTTAAATTTTTAGTAGTTAACTACTAATTGTTTGTACGACAGGATAATTGGACGTGATCGAACTTATATGAAACTTCAACGCGACACTCTGGTAGGTGAATTTCGAAAGGAGTTGAACGCTAGAGAATCTTTGGTATTGCGTGCAGATACTTCATTGGCAGATGCCGCTCAATCGCTAAAAGATCGTCCGGAAGTAGATCTTATCGCTGTGACCGATGAGCAAGACGTTTTGGTCGGTACTTTGACAGTGGATGTCTTACTTGGAGACATAATCGCGGACATAGTACCTGAGAGTTATTTCTCCGATGCGAGCACACTAGAAGGATTGTTGACTTCCGCGCCTCTGCTTTCAGTTCATCGAACCATCGGAGAAATAACAAGTGACGCATTTGCCGTAACTGATGACACAACTGCTGAAGGCGCTTTGATTGAGTTGCACCGAAACAACTTGCGAGCAATACCGATAGTAGACGACTCAAATCGCATCATTGGACAGTTAACCTTGATCGAGTTGGTATTGCGATGGATGAATGATAGCCCTGACTATGCGAACGATGAATAGAAAATGCACCTAGCAACAGACTTAACGACAGAAGCAATCGGCCTTAACCGAATTGTTGAGCTGCATGCCGGCTTTTTAGCAGCCGCCGTTTTTGTCGTGGTGTTTGCAGTAATAGCCACTGAAAAGCTGCATAAGACCGTCATCGCGCTCGCAGGGGCCGCCGTCATACTGATATCAGGCATCGTTTCGCAAAAATTCGCATTCGAGCATGTTGATTGGAACGTGATTTTCTTGCTTTTTGGAATGATGATAATAGCTGGTGGAATGCGCCGATCAGGAGTTTTTCAGTGGTTAGCTATACGTTCGGCCCAATTCACTAAAGGAAATCCAGCCGGCCTGGTCGTGGTGTTATTGTCTTTGACCGCTATTGCTTCAGCAGTTCTCGATAATGTGACCACTGTGGTCCTCATCGGGCCACTCACCATATTTCTTGCCTCAAGACTTAACATTAGCCCGGTACCACTCTTAATTGGAGAGATACTGGCATCAAATACTGGTGGAATGGCAACCCTCATAGGTGACCCTCCCAACCTAATCGTTGGAAGTGCCGCCGGCCTAAGCTTTATGGATTTCTTGTGGCATATGGCCCCTGTATCTGTAGTGACAACGGTGCTTGTAATTGCCTACACATGGGTTGTTTTTCGCAAACGACTAGTCGTTGCTTCTCAAGATCGCGAAGCCATAATGAGTATGGATGCAAGGGCAGCGATAGTAGACGAAGTTCTCGCACGAAAATCTGTGGTGGTTCTGGCAGTCACGATACTGGGTTTCATTTTGCACGGCCTTTTACATTTGGAACCTGCCTCAATTGCATTAGCTGGAGCTTCTGCACTACTGGTGTGGGCAAAAGTGGACCCCCATCACGCAATGGAAGATGTCGAATGGGCGGGCCTGATGTTTTTCGTCGGGTTGTTTGTAATTGTCAGTGGCTTACTAGAAGGCGGCGTGATCGGAGCAATTGCAGAAGCACTCGCTAATGCCACCGACAACGACCCACTATTGACATCAATATCCATCATAATGGCAGGTGGAATAGTTAGCGGGATCGTGGACAACATTCCTATGGCGACTGCTATGGTTCCTGTAGTTAGGGAACTCGGAGTCACCATGGAAATTGAACCGCTATGGTGGTCACTAGCTCTTGGAGCCGACCTTGGAGGCAATCTAACAATAATAGGAGCCTCCGCTAACGTTATCCTGGCTACGTTGGCAGAACGCGAGGGACACAAAATTGAGTTCATGCGCTTCTTTAAGCACGGAGCCATAGTAACAATAATAACCTTGATTATTGCCTCATTCTATGTGTGGGTTCGATATTTCTAATATAGAATCGCTGTAACCGATATATTGAGTGCCTTCACAGAATATTAGACGGATGCACCTGCTTAATTGAGCGTAGTGAGGAGTCCAGCATGAAAGCCATAATGTTGATGTTCGATTCGCTGAACAGACACATGCTAACTAGTTACGGTGGCAGCGAGGTAGATACCCCTAATTTCGACCGGTTAGCTGCGCACACGGTTCAATTTGATAATTCGTATGCAGGCAGCCTTCCATGCATGCCTGCCCGCAGAGAACTCCACACCGGACGATACAACTTCCTGCACCGTAGCTGGGGTCCGCTAGAACCTTTTGATGACTCAATGCCACTTTTATTAAAGCAAAATGGCATTTACGCACACCTCTCTACAGACCACCCTCATTACTTCGAAGAGGGTGGGGCCACTTTCCATACAAAATACAGCTCCTGGCAATTCAGTAGAGGACAAGAAGGAGATCCCTGGATAGGTCAAGTAAGAGACCCTGAAATCCCTGAGGAAGTTTTGGGGGTCAAATACCGTGCCGGTGCTGCACAAGTGAAACAACAATCCTCTCTTGACAAGCGTGAAGACGGAAAACCTCTCCAACCCGCTCCCTTGTGGCGCCAAGACTGGGTTAATCGCAGATTCATGCAACAAGAAGAGCAGCAACCACAACCAAAAACATTTGCCAAAGGACTAGATTTCATCCAAAGAAATGCAAAAGACGATCAGTGGTTTTTACAGATAGAGACGTTTGACCCTCATGAGCCATTTTTTACGCAACAGAAATATAAGGATCTTCATCCGCACGACTATGATGGTCCACATTTCGACTGGCCCCCCTACGGTCTGTCAGATCGAACTCCTGAGCAAGACGCACATGTTAGATATGAATATGCAGCATTGATAAGTATGTGCGATCACTATTTAGGAATGGTGTTGGATACGATGGATTCCCTCGACCTTTGGAAGGACACCATGCTCATAGTAAATACCGATCATGGGTTTTTGTTAGGCGAGCATAATTGGTGGGGCAAGGTGGTTCAACCGTTCTACCAGGAAATCGTTCACACTCCATTATTTATCTGGGACCCACGCTCACAGAGGCAAGGAGTGCGCTGTGAATCCCTAGTGCAAACAATCGATTTGCCAGCAACGATACTTGATTTTTTCAATGTGGATTTACCCGCCAATATGCAAGGAGTCCCTCTGAAAAACGCCTTGGCAAATGACGCACCGGTCCACGAAGCCATCTTGTTTGGGGTTTTTGGTGGCCACGTCAATTGTACTGACGGACAACATGTTCTGATGTTAGCTCCAGAATCGGTAAACAACGAACCCCTTAACCATTACACATTAATGCCATCACACATGTGGGAATCGTTTACGCCGGAGGAATTGACTGAAATAGAAGTCAGTGATCCATTGAGCTTTACCAAAGGTGCCAAATTAATGAAAATGCCGGCAAAGCGAACCTTGTTCGACGCACCTCAATACGATTATTTTGGCCAACCATTAACAACGATGCTATTCGATGTTTCTTCCGAATCTAATAAACAATTGCAAATCAACAATACGGATATACAAAACCATCTAACCAGTGAAATAAAGAGATTGATGGTTGAAAACGACGCACCAACAGAACAGTTCGAACGTATGGGACTCAATATAAACTAAGCGTCACAGAACTCAATCTGTCAAAATCCTAGTTGCAAGAGGTGTCTGACCTTTTGTCAATTCACGTCTACGCGCAAACAGTTCTTTTGCACGTGGTGGAGAATCTCTTGAAGCCTCCCAAGAAGCCAGGTTGTCATAACGCGTCACAATCAACATTACACTAGTGTCGGAAGAAACTTTGTGCTGCTTAAACAGAGCAAGCGAATTAGCCTCATAGTAATCTGCCCTTTCAAAGAATTCCCACCCCCTGGTTGATAAATCTATAATCGTTTCGATATTCACATTGTCAACTTCTAGAAACCGAAAAACATATATACCAGCTCGTGTCATGGGAGATGAGCTCTGAGGTCGAGAAGTGGGAATTAAATTCATTGATCTAAGATCTGCTACCTCATCAATTTCGCCTATCGTCTGTACCGTCTTTTTCAAACGATCTTCACTCCCCACAAGGACAACGACCAATTCGTGAGAACCGATTCCAAACACTCCTTCAAATATCCCCCACACTATCTTGGAGTCAATGGTATTTCGAACAGCCATATACAGTTGATGACATTCAGGCCTATAACCCTTCAATCGAACGTAACAGAATAAATCTGCAGTAGCCATTTATATCCTTCCAGCCAGCTAATTAGATGCATCTATACATCGTTGCTTACAAACCATATACCACATCTATTAACGAACATTATCTCCACATGTCATACTTGTCGTTCTACCAAGCACTATTCCAATTTAATAATTATTCAACAATTACCAATCAAACATCCATTATGACAAAAATTCTTACCAACGCAGGTCAGCGATTAGCACCAGCATTTTCATCTGTCGAATACCGACGACTGTGGTTAGCCAATTTCAGTAGTTTTATGGGGTTTTGGATGGCTTCTGTAACACAAGGTTGGTTAGTTGTTGAATTAACAGACTCTCCATTCATGCTGGGCTTCCTAGTTTTCTTTCGCTCCATTCCAATGCTCGTGCTTTCCCCGTTCGGCGGAATTCTTGCTGATCGAGTCAAACGCACCCGACTTTTGCTGCTAGCTCAAGCAATGATGGCATTCACTGACCTGATTACTGGAATATTAGTTTTGTTAGGAATAATACAAATATGGCATTTGGCTCTTGCCGGCATTTCGGTTGGCACACAATTTGCCCTGAGTAGCCCAGCACGCACAGCACTAGTGTCTGACGTAGTGCCGAGAAAACACCTTAGTAATGCCGTAGCTTTGACCAGTATCACAATGAACAGCAGCCGAATATTAGGCCCAACACTAGCAGGCTTCTTAATCGGAATCATCGGAATCGCAGGAACTTATTTTAGCCAAGTATTGGCGTACGTTTTGGCCTATATAAATGTGTGGCGTGTCAAGGCTCCACCTATTACCCCCGGATTTGAAGGATCGGCGTTCAACGCTATGCGCGAAGGGTTTTCCTACGTAATTGGATCACGCTACCTTTTGCCATTAATGGTATTGTCCACATCCCCCGCGCTATTTAGCATGTCCTCGACAATGTTGTTGCCAGCATTCGTGAAACAAGATTTGCAAGGAAGTGCACAGGATCTAGGGATGTTGATGGGGTTTGTTGGTATAGGGGCAATCATCGGATCGCTGTCAGTAGTGGCTTTCTCCGAATTTAAATACAAAGGAGCGGTGGTAATGATCGCAGCCTTTATGGACGGAGTTATGGTACTAGGTTTGTCGATGACAACATCGGTTTTAGCAGCCTCTATTACTTTAGTAGGTATGGGCTTCTGCCAAGCTATCTACATGGCAATGATCCAAACCATTATGCAACTTGTTTCATCTACTCGGATGCGTGGACGGGTGCTTTCAATATGGATGCTAGGCTGGGGGCTCACCCCAGTTGGTCTACTGCCAATTTCCGCCCTGGCTGAAAACATTGGAACACCAACTGCAATGCTTGTTTCTGGCAGCGTGGCCATATTTATCGCTCTACTAGTAATGATTATTGGGCGCGACCTATGGACGTTATATCCTGAAGACAGGCAGTTCGCAGAACAAAATTAGCCAGAACGAATCAGAAGTCCTACAAAATATATATTGGTCGCTAATTCCGTATCTCATAACTGTACTAAACTAAATGAATATCGATCGATCAATCTGTTGCTCAATTAGAAGCACCATTCGGGATGAAGCAACCATCAAGCGAGTTTTTCTTTACGTATACCTCACCTTCGGAGCGGCCACCGTGTTGCTTCCTTACTGGTGGATGCTATCCACCTCTCTCAAGCATCCACCAGAATTATTTCAAATAGGAATCAACTTCCTGCCCTCGGACCCAACGTTAGATAATTACACAAAAATACTCAACGGTTTCCCAATTATTCGCTGGATCTACAATAGCTTCATAATTTGCACGTTAGTTTTAGCTACAAATATGACCCTCACCGTAGCAGCTGGTTACTCATTCGCCAGATTAAGGTTTTGGGGAAGAGACTCTCTATTCTTCATATACCTAGGCGCCATGATGGTGCCTCTACAAGTTCGTTTTATACCTACTTTCTTAATTGTGCTTGATCTAGGATGGATGAACACTTATCAGGGCATAGCCTCTCTATTACTCATTGATTTCTTCGGTATTTTTCTTATACGTCAATTCATGCTGAACCTGCCCGTCGAACTGGAAGACGCTGCACGGATAGATGGGTGTGGGTGGTTTCAAATTTTATGGCGAGTCATCATCCCAAATTGCCGGCCCGCACTAGCCACACTCGGAATACTTATATTCAATGCCGCATGGAATGATTTCATGTGGCCGCTTATCGTAATTAACGACATGGATATCATGACTGCACAGGTAGGATTAGCCGTCATTAGAGGATCAGCCGCTTCAATTTCAGGAGGGTTAATGGCAGCAACGACCATCACAGCCTTACCTGTACTAATAATCTACATTACACTACAAAAATCGTTCAAACCTACCTTGATGATGACTGGGACTAAGTCATGATAGTCTGTGGATCCCAACTCAAACACTTCAAATGTTCGACTAAAAAATGGATGCCCTTATGATGCAACTTAGAAAACAACTCGGGCTATCCAACCGCGGTGGATTCACCGCGTATTTGTTCGTTTTGCCATCCATAATATTCTTAGTCATTTTTGTGGTAACACCAATAGTTTCGACAGCATATTTCAGCCTAACCAAGTACGATTTACTGAGGGCTCCAGAATTTATCGGCCTTGATAATTATCGAGTCCTAATTGGCGATTATCGGTTCCCTCGCTCGATAACAAACACCCTCTATTTTGCATTAGGAACAGTTCCAGCAGGAGTCATCACTTCTCTCCTGCTGGCAGTATTAATAAACCGTAGTGTGCGCGGTATTTATTTCTACCGTGCTATGTTTTATTTACCAGTAGTGAGTTCATTTGTATCTGTTTCTCTCATTTGGTTGTGGCTTTACGAGCCGCAGTTTGGCCTCCTCAACGATGCTTTTGAGGCTTTAGGATTACCCCGCATGAAATGGTTGAGAAGCCCAGACACGTCTATGCTTTCCATCATCATCCTTAGCGTATGGAAAAATATGGGCCTGAATATGGTCATTTATTTGGCTGGATTACAAGGTATACCGCCCCACCTTTACGAAGCGTCGGAAATAGACGGCGCAGGACGGACCTCAACATTTTTCCGGATCACTTTACCTCTACTGGCTCCCACTACGTTTTTTGTGGTGATCGTATATTTTATTGGGGCACTACAGATGTTTGTACAGGTGTTCATAATGACCGCTGGAGACCCCGGTAACCCACAAACCAGAGGAGGACCCTTAGACAGCACGGTTACTGTAGTGGTATTAATCTTCGACAATGCATTTGCGTACCTAAAAATGGGATATGCAGCAGCTATGTCTTTTGTCCTGTTTGCAGTAATTGGATTGGTGACACTAGTCAACGCACGATTGCTTAGCTACGACATAGGATATTAGACGTATTTCTCATGACCTCCAACAATTTCCTATTGAAGTCTGCTGCCATTGCTTTAGGTTTGATTGTTATGTTGTCCAGCGTCAGCTGTGCAGACAATTCCGCATCACAGATCAACCAAGAAACATCTCGCATTTCTATTCTCAAAACAGGATCTGTCAATGGCCAACCAGAAAGAAACATCGACAACAACTTGACCACTGAGCCAGATAACAGTGGAGCCATGCCAAAACAGACAACCTGGGAATTCGGAGCTGGCGGACTGATTGCAGATTTAAACGGCTGGAACAACGTCCAATTGCCGCAGTTTGTTACAGCATCTCACATAGACGTGAGCAAGATTGCCACTGTATCAAAGTTCAGATCCTCCGCAGGACACGATTTTTCCGACTCATTTGAAAGTTGCTGCTCAATGAAGCATTACTTTCGGCCGACAGACTATTACGAAACCCGCTTCACTCAGCCGATTTATTCAGCCGTCGATGGCATAGTACTTTATGTGAGTGAGGAAAGCGGTGGTGAGGCAAATGCTTGGAAAGAAGATTATGTACGCGTCACGGGCAAACAACCTCCATCAGATTATCGCGATTCTAATATCATGATACGGCCAGACATGGCCCCCAATGTATGGGTCACTCACATGCATGTAAACCCGATAATACAGATATCTCAATCTGTCCCTCTGTCCGATGGGAGAAGTCGCATGATGGGAATTGCCCGGCCAGCTTCACCGGGTTATAAAGTCAAATCCGGAGACCTCATAGGTTACGGACTCGGTGAGATCGTGATAAAAAAACATCTGGACGGGCCCGGAGTTCCATCATCATGTAACTCATCATCTATGCGAGCAAATTTACCAATGAAGTTGCTACCTGGATGTCAGGCCAAAGTCAGCCTCCATTCAATCTTTGAATACATGACTGATGAGGTGTTCGAGCAATACCGGGCAGTGGCAGACGTCTCACGCAAAGATTTCATCATTTCTAACGATTACCGAACTGCTAATCCCTTGGTCTGTGATGGGGAAGACTTTGTTGAAAGAGGCGTCGTGACCGACCCAGAACATTTTGTTCATCTTCAAAAAGAACCCAAAACAGAGTCCCTTGGCATCCAGTCTTCATCAACAAGCTCGGACGAACTACAGTCAACAATTAACCATACTAACCTGATCAATTCATACAGTGGTATCGGAACCAAGGTTCTAGGTCCCTTGCCATTAACAACTGACTACTTTATCTCCGTAACCTCGGACAAGGGCCCAATTCAGGTTTCAATATTGAGCGAATCTGATGGCGAACGAAGCGTTTATAAAAGGCCCGGGAACACATCCGGCAGAAATACCTATACAACACCACGCATCGAATCAGGTAGCATCAAACTGTCAATTGAAGCAGATGCCGATGCAGCCTGGAAAATCGATTTGTTGTCTACCGGCAAAAAAGATCAATCAGTAAACAAAACTGAGATAGCTCGCTCTGGGAATGTTACCGAAGAAGATTCCGGTCTACCACCACTGAATTATTTTCAGGAAAATCCTTCTGATCGATTCCCAGTGGACTTGAACGAGAATGTAACTCAAACGCAACCATATCGGGGTAGGCGCATAGAACAAGCACATTCAGGTCTGCATGTAAATTACAGCGATGAGGACGGTAGATGGTCAACGATAGCGAATTCAAATGATCCTACGAGGTACCCAGCAATTTACGCAATATCGGATGGAATAGTGCAGGCAATAGAACCTCTTAAAGACGTCCACAACCCCCAAAAACACCATCAAAGTTACGAGATCCGCTTGTCAATAGCAGAGTTGCCATCTGGGGAACATCTACGAGTTTCCTATGGGATAGAACCATTTGTTATGGAGCCCGAACCGGAGTTCTACAAACGATTCATTTTGGTAAAAGAAGGACAACGAGTATTAAAGGGGGAAACAATTGCATATTTTTATGTTCCTCCTGGAGCGACCGAGCGCTCAACACACCTGCACTTTCACGCTAGTAGTAACAAACGTATCCTTGCACCAACATTGTTCGATGACACCGTCAAGCAAGAGTTTCACTCTCTATTCGGGCACATTGGTGGTAAAGATGAAACAGGAAGATTATTGGATGCTTGCATAGGGGTCATGCTGGCAGCGGATGAGAATCCATTTGAACATAAAGAATCCGACTGTCTATAAGGTTGTAGATGATTCAAACACGGACGGCTACCAGTTGTGACTGCCAATCATTCTGGCATTACCCATTCATCCGTCGGATGAGAACTGCGTCCGTACCCATTCCAGGCACGAAATCCCAGTAATTCAAGAGTATCTGCATCTAGTTCTTTTATTAGTTTTCTATCGGTACTCAAAGTGAAATTCTCTTGCTGCCGGAATTGAGGGCCACAAAAAGTTGTGAGAACAGCCAATCTTTCCTCCCCACCAATATTGGCCCCTGTCCCGTGCCATATCCGGCCATCTATAAGCAACGCAGTACCAGCAGGAGCACACGCCTGTTGCACTTCACTTTCCTTCCAGCCTCCTTCTCTCGGATATTTTCCCAGCCGATGACTGCCAGGGACTACCCGGGTAGCACCATTCTCACGAGTAAAGTCCACCAGCATCCATATAACATTAACTACGGCTGTCGGTGCTATAGATATCGGAGTTGATGAAGGAGCATCTGGCACATGATTCCTACTAATATCCCCGGCCATTATTGATGGTGCAGAATCAGCAACTGGTTGTGGCATCCACCATTGGTCTGTATGTAATTGCATTTCAGCGCCACCTTCTTTAGCAATGTTTGCAGCGTGAGCCGACAACAAAATAGAGTCGCCAATCACAGACCTCACAATCCCCATCACAGCTTCGTGCTTCAGTAATTCACGAAATTTAGCACCCTTGTGAAATAGCCCCCAAACACGTTGATTCACACCATCATGCGCAAGTAATCCCTTGCCGCCATCAAGCTGTGCTATTCCCGTTTCACGCTCGAACGCACAGATATCACGCAAATCATTTGAGAGATCTTCGATATATTGTGAATCAAGAGCATCGGCTAGAAAACAAAACCCATGCTCTGCCAGATCTGATTTAACTACTTCAATATCCGTCGTAGGCTCAGGCAAGGTAGGTGTCATGCAAATCTCCTCCAACATCAGGTCCTACTGCTTCATCTCTGTATACAATACTTTAAGGGTATACATAGCGTTATTGTCTGGATATGAATTAGAGCAAATAGTACATCCAGATACCGCTTGAAGTCGAAATCAAAGCAGATAAAAATACGCTACAGGGTGAACCCACTATTTTTCTGGGTACCCGGGCTCTAAACTGCAAATTATAAAATTTTAAAGCTGTCAATCCGACAAATATACTGCGATGGAAATCAAATGAAAATCACTAACATAACTACTACACCTTTATCCATTGGAAAATCTCTGTTGAGAATCGAAACAGATGCGGGTGTTGAGGGATGGGCTGAAGCACCCGGAACTCATAAAGGAAACCCTGGGCGCACAGGATCTGTTTTTAATGCTTATCTTGAATCAATAATTAAGCCCACACTCGTAGGAGAAAACCCATTGCAAATCGATCGTCACTGGGAAACTCTTGCTACTGGAAAAGGGGAGCAGATGTTCAAACTTCCTGCCAACGTAGTTGGGACCATAGACGTAGCGCTATGGGATCTATTTGGCAAAGAGACCGGACAACCTGTCTATACGCTCATGGGAGGAGCAAGTCGAACGATCATCCCTCTCTACTGGAGCACTGGTTCCGGTTGGAAATTGTCTCCTGAGCAAATGCTAGACACGGTAAAAGTTGGTCACGAGATGGGATTTAAAGCATTCAAAATTCGTATGGATTGGAAAGGGTGGAGACAGGATATCAATCCCTCCAAAGACTACGAGATGTTTAAGTTAGTGAGAGAATTCCTGTCTGATGATCAATATCTGGGTTTTGATGCCAACAATGGATACTCAGTTTCCACCGCTGTCCAGCAGGGACGAAAGTTTGAAGCGCTTGGTATAAACCATTTCGAAGAACCAATCCCTAATTGGGATTTGCCTGGTCTAAAACAGATATCCGATAGCCTGGACGTAGCTGTATCAGCTGGTGAACAAGATGCTTATCGCTGGTGGTTCCATCAGTTGGTTTTGCTAGGAAACCCGGACATTTTGCAACCCGATATACTCAGCGCCGGGGGACCATCAGAGGTCAAAAGGATCTGCGATCTAGCCACTACGTGGAACAAACCTGTTATGCCGCATAGTCCACAGGCCGGTATAAATTCAATGGCATCCCTACATACATATGCCACCGTAGAAAACGCAACCCGACCGCACGAATTCTCCACCGAGTTTTCAGGACCTTTGGATGACATAGGCGACCTCTACGGCGAGTCTGTCCTACCCATAAAAGGCAAAATACATTTGTCAGATAAGCCTGGGTTAGGTATCGACCTCAACGAAACTACTGTAGCGCGACTGACGGTGTAAAGTTGTAGTGCGGTGGATAAAATATATCAGCAACTGGTGCATTCAAATTTCACCCATAACCGTAACTAAATTGAGCTTCACTATTTTGAATAACAAACTATCTGCTGTCACAGCTGTCTTACTGTGTCTAACGTTGATAACTTGTGGTGGGAAGACTGCCACAACCCCTACCCCAATGGTTAATTCTGCATTGGAACTTTCGGAAGCTAACCCAGAACCTGCACCGCCCCAAGAGTCCACAAGGCCCAACAATCAAAACACCGGTGATGCGGGACATGACCACGCAGACCATGACCACGAGAGTGATGATCACGCAGAAAACCAACACGGAAAAATTGCATCATCTGGATATAAACCAAAAACAGAACTCATCAACCTAACCGATCGTAAAGATGAAGACTACCAAGACTGGACAGCACAGGCGGAATCTCTAATAGTGGACCGGCAGAGCGACATTTTGACAGTAGTTTACCCTGTCGGAAAGTTTGTGCGGGAGGCGAGGGATGATGAGTGGACCATGCCATTTAATGTGCATGAAAGAATAATCACGCAGGACCAAGTTGAATCTTTACTAAGTCAAATTGAAAACTGGATGAAACGATACCCCTGCATAGACAAAGAACTAAGACAGGAAGAATTGACAGAATACCGCAAGTACTTTGAGAAGGGTGGAGATACATCCACGCAACGCACTCTATGCAAAAATGCTCGTCTTCTATTAATGGCGATGCCGCGATTTACAGGAAACTCTTCCGAAGACGAACGCATGCCCGATTGGGATGCACATTACTTCCTAGTCCATGAGCTATACCACGCGTTTCAGCAAGACCTTTTTCCACCTGAAGACTGCCAAGAAAAAGTCGAACGTGCCATCGATGAATCACCACATGGTGGATTCAATATGGTTGAAGGTGGTGCAGATTACTTCGCTTATTTCCTCACAGCAAAGAACTTTTCGACGCGCGGAATTTCATCGATTAAAGGCGCAAAAAATAATCTACTCCATGACGTACAAAGAACCTATAGAGAAGAAGGTACCGATTCTATACGCGGAAGCGCTACAGCGGCGGCCGGGTTGTTGCTATTGCTAATCGAACGGGGTGAGCTGAAACATGAGACTATCATGGACGGTAGTCTGTTTCACGACTGCGCTAGGAACACTACCTACGCTCTAGATAGTCCTGCCGTATCAAGCGCTCTTAACACCTGGAACGAATGGGCAAAAGACGCTAACGCTAACAATGGTAGAGAGCTGGTTAAGGGAAACAGTGATGATGGTATATTCAAGTTTAACCCTAGTATCGAAACCAATTGAGCTTTGCTATTCTTCATAGAAAGCTATCCACTATCACAGCTGTCTTGCTGTGCCTAACATTGATAGCTTGTGGCACGGAAATCACCACAATTACTGTCCCAGAAGTTAATTCTGCCTTGGAGCCTACGGAATCTAAACCAGACCCTGCGCCACCCGTAGAAACCACAAGCCTTGAATCCTCCGCATTATCCAATAGCCCTGATAAACAAAATACAAGTGATGCCAAACACGATCACGCGGACCATGATAGTCATGATCACGCAGATCACGGCAAGAATAATGATGAGCCCGAATGTGAACATCCACCAGAGTTTTACATAGGTAAAGATCATCCATGTAACACGGAGGGGCAGGACGACCACCAAGAAGAGGATCAGGGACCTGGGCCTAATCAGCCGATCATGGACGACTCGTCAAATAACCCAGCTCTGCGGGCCAAGGGTAAAGGAACATTAAGTATGATCAATCTACTTACAAAATATAAAACCAGTGACTTAAAATCCTGGGCCAAGCAAGTAGAATCGCGAATGGCGGAGCGACAAAGCAATGTATTGGTGGTTATGTATCCACTTGGCAAATTCGCAAAGATGGGCGGAAACTTTGGCAACCATCCTTTGGAAACCCATGAACGGCTGGTCACCCAGGATCAGATAGATTCCATGCTGAAAGAAATAGAGACTTGGGCGAAGACCCAACCACGTAGAGATGGTTGGCTTGCTAATGAAATTCCTCAGTATCGTTTGATCATGGAAGGGGGAGGAGACGTTGCTGTGCAAACAGCACTGTCTAAAGGATCTAGACTAGTAGTTATCGCAGCAGAAGAAAACAAAGATCCTAGTGACGTATATCACACGTTTACACATGAGCTGTACCATGCGTTTCAACACGATATTGGAGACATCCCATGTGATAGACAAGATGGTGGTAGGTGGATGGTTGAGGCTGGGGCTGACTATTTCTCCTACTTAGAAATCGCAAAATCTTTCCCACATAGATCGCCGGGTTTGAGCATCATGCTAGAAAGCGCCTCAAACACCTACAGGGATGAGGGTAGCAAAGCAATACGAGGATCTTCGACAGCAGCTGCAGCACTCTTACGACTGCTGGTAGAGCGCGGGCACATTGCCCATGAAAAAATCATGGACGGCAGCATTTTTCATAATTGTGTAAGAAACGAAGAATTTTCATCAGATCAAGACTTTGTATCCGATGCTATGAATTCATGGCATATGATCGAAGACAAAGACGGTACATTCCAATTCTCTCAGGACGCACTCAAAAAAACAGCAAGTAAAATTGCGGCTCGCCCTGTTGCTTCTATTTCATCAAACGTTGCCATAACTGCCGCGCCACTAATTGTTTCGAACTGTGATGATAAGAGGATAGACATTCCAGACGCCGTACGTACGACTCTCTCCAATGTGGGGTTTAGTCAGTGCAGTATGCCGTTTGGGATATTGTTAGCAGCAGATAAAGAAATGCCTGAAGACGTAGTTCGCCATGCCGCAAAAATTACCGCTGAATTTATAGATAAGGACATGGATGGTTTAGCTGACGACCCCAAACTTGCCACCACACTACAGTACAAATTCGGACAAGATCGAGCTTGGTTGTCAATGCCAACTAAACATGGATTTAAGGAAGGGCCAGGAGGGGAGGCCTTGCAAAGCCTTGGATACGACATAGAGATCCCTTCTTGGTGGCTGTGGGGAGAGGCAGGATTACAAGGAGACTTCTCCGAAGGCCTAAACGAGCATTCAAAACGAGTCATCTGGGAGGAAGTAGATCACTTCATGACTCAGTTTGGCCTATCAAAAGTTTATCCAAAGGAGTTCGGTCTCGAAGACTGGGACTCTTCCGTTCTAGCACGTGAAACAAAGCGGGCCCAATGCCAATGGTGGCAACATCCTGAGAATGACTGCCCAGGAAGTCCCCGTGAAACCGACGGCCCTCCGGATGGTTGCACAGACATAAGTTGTGACGCTGTAGAATTTTTCCATCAGTTGCATACGTTATATGTCGGAATGGAACCAGGATGGTCCGGTATAGGCTTTCCAAAAGATAAATCTAAGCTAGTTAGCCTGATGAGTGTCGAGATGAAAACAATAATGAATAACACAAGTCTTCCCGTACTAAAAGCCCCTTTAAAACAAACCTATCCGGTGGCCAATTAGTTAGCACAACATGCAGTTAAGTTGGTTCTAACTTCATATTGGATTGTCGTATTTTGGATTGGACTTGTAATAAGTGTTTTAACTACTATTTAGTAATCCTGTTCTGTAGATTGATTAGATAATTGGTATCCGAAGAACCAAAAGAACCAAACAGATCAAATAATGCCCAACCTCTGCCACTTTCAGAAGTCCGCAAAACCCTGAGAGTCGATTGGTACCGTTCGCGAATTAAGCATTCCACGCTACGTGAATTGTCAAAAAGAAGTGATTTACAGGGATGGTTTCAGGCGGGAGGCCATGTGGGGTTATGGATGATAACTGGTGCTATTACTTATCTTTTTTGGTATCAACAAAATTGGCTAGGATTCATTTTGACATTGTTTACACATGGAACTATAACCAGTTTCTTCGCTGGCGTGGCTCCTCATGAATTAGGTCACGGAACTGTTTTTCGAACAAAGTGGCTGAACACCGTTTTCTTATATCTAACTTCATTCATCTCCTGGTACGACCATGTCGACTACAACACAAGCCACACTTATCACCATCGCTACACTCTTCATCCAGAGGGAGATCGTGAAGTTTTACTGCCAATGAAACCCACTGTAGGAAAAACGTTCTTGATTCAATTATTTACTATAAATTTACTCACTAAACGTGGTCGAACAATCGGAAAAGGTGGACTTCTATCCAACATTTACTGGACTATCAAATCAGCCCTTGGCAGCGATAAACCCCACGAATGGATGATGGCGTTACATTCAGATCAACCTGACCAACATGTCCGTTCAATATACTGGTCACGCATATTGGTTACAGGGCATGGTTTCATATTGATATTTGCCATAGCGACAGGGCAATGGGTTCTCCCAATAATAGTTTCAGTAGCGCCATTTATCGCAAATTGGGCATCATATTCAGTAGGGATGACCCAGCATACCGGCCTAATGGACAAAGTACCTGATTTTCGCAAATCGGTCCGTTCAATAAAGATCAATCCGGTCCATTCGTTTCTCTACTGGCGCATGAACTGGCACACAGAACATCACATGTATGCTGGAGTTCCTTGTTACAACCTCAAAAGGTTGTACAAAGAAATCGCTGACGACATGCCTGAACCACGGTCGCTGATTGGAGCATGGAGAGAAATGTGGGATACATGGAACAGGCAACAAATCGACCCCGAATATCAGTTCGACACACCGTTGCCTGCCACAGCGAAATTATCTAACCAGAATACTCCAACTGAACTCGAAGCTTCCATTGGTGACATAGCCCCAAAAGGACTGAAATAAGATTCGGTAAGCAAGTATCTGCCAAACCCACTAGACCGAACTTGGATCTCAAGCGGTCAATCATCTTTGTCGATATTCCAATATTAAGGTAAATCCCAATTAATCAATCGCACCAAATGAAAACGCACTTGGGTTCCGGTTCCATGGGTTCCAGTGGCCACTTGTGGGATTTAAATCCTCATCTACAATCATCCTTTGAAATGCCTCTGTCGATATAGATTCGATATCGTTCATCACATCCATGGTCAAACCACAATCTGTAGCAGCCACAGCAGTTGAAAGTTGTTCGGGATTCTCAAACCCCACCAAGGAACAGGCCACCACATCTTGTTGCAAAACCCACGCGAGTGCTACATCAGGAAGACTGTACCCCGCGCTCTCAGCTATCGAACGTAGCTGGTCTTGAACCAAAATGTTTTGTTTGAAATGTTTGCCCTGATCAAACAGTGGCAACCCTAGTGCATGCCCACTCGCACGCCAATTCGAACTGACAAAAGACTCTTTATTTGTCATTTGCCCAGAAAGCAAGCCATGCCCTAGTGACCCATAGGAAATCACGCTCATCTCATTACTCGTGCAAAAAGGGATGATGTCGGCCTCGATCCGCCTATCAAAAATACTATAACAAATCTCGTTCGCTATTATGTCAACATACTGCCGGCACTCCTGCATCATTTCAGGCATAAAATTAGAAACACCGGCATAACGAATCTTGCCAGATTTCTGTAACGATTCTAATGCTGACATAGTCTCTTCAAAGGGGGTGCTTAAGTCCGGCCAGTGAACCAGCAATAAGTCTATATAGTCTGTCTGTAAGTTGTACAAACTAGCTTCAGCCGATTCGATCACATGCTGGTAAGTGCCATTACGTTCCATCGAGTTTGTAGCGTCATTCCAACTAGTACCACACTTTGTAATAACTACAATATTTTCACGATGTGTACCAAGCGCCTTGCCCAGCATCTGTTCAGCATGGCCTAGTGCATAGCTGGCTGCAGTATCAAAACAAGTAATGCCAATATCTAGTGCCGTATGAATGGTCTCTATTCCTTCATCGTCACTGACCGGTCTAAATTGCTCGCCACCCATCGGCCATCCCCCAAACGCTAGACCCCCAACCCCCACTGCAGAAACCACTAAATCAGAGCTGCCTATACAACGATATTCCATACATTAGTCCAAGCTGACCAAAATGATAAAAACACACCCAAAATCACTAGTGATACGCCACTACTCTTGATTGGCAATACGACGAAGCCACACAAATGATGCCAGAGCACCCAAAACATCAGACAGAACTATCGCTACAAAAATTCCGTTAAGTCCCACAAGTAATGAACCCAATGCTGCCAATATTATCAAAACAATAAGTCGACCAATAGTTAGTGCTGCTGCGTGCAACGGACGCTTGTATGCGTTTAGGCCAGCACCAGATACCAGGATAACTCCAAAAGCTGCTGCACTGATAGGCACTATACGGAGATAATGCACCAATGGATCAACAACAGAAGCTTCATCATTAAATAGCGGGGCTATCTGGGTAGCAAATAATCCAAGCACAACAACTACTATGAGACCCCAGATAGAAACAAATTGCTGTGCTCTCACCACAGCTAACCTAGCTCTATCTAAATGCCCTGCCCCAATATTCTGACCTATAAATGGAGTTACTACTGAACTTGTGGCAATGAAAACCCCAACCGCCAATCCCGTAATTCTAGTGCCAGCTCCAAGGGCAGCCACAGCTCCGGGGCCGAATACCGCTACCATGGCTGTGATAATCGCCATGGATACAGGCATAAGCAAATTAGTGCCAGCAGCAGGAATACCGATAAACAGTATCTGCCCCCAAGAATCTAGGACGACGGATACTGTAGGACGTACAAATGTGATGAGGCGTTCACGATAACCAAGCACCCATACACCGATTGCTAAAGTCCCGGCCCTAGCCAACAGAGATGCCAGAGCAGCACCAGTCACACCAAGTTCCGGGAAAAACCATGGCCCAAAAATTAACAATGGGTCTAATATCGCATTGGCCGCTGCAGAAGACATCATAATGATAGCTGGTGTCCGAGTGTCCCCAGTCGCTCGAATCGCGTTGTTGCCTACTAGCGGAATAATCACAAACGGTACACCTAAGTACCACAAGACCATGTATTCTCGAATGTATGGCATCACTTCTGATGTTGCACCCAAAACACGAAATAATGGCTCTATGGTAAGTAATCCCAAAACCATGAATACTAGAGCACCCAAAAGAGAAAACAACAGTGTATCTGTAGTTATGCGACGAACATTTGATTCGTCTTGTTCGCCAATAGCCCTTGATATGATTGCCGACGCCCCCACTCCTATCCCTTGACCAAAACTAGCAACCACTAGCGCAACTGGAAAGGTAAAACTAACAGCTGCAAGTTGTAACGCCCCCAGCTGTCCTATGTACATCGCGTCCACGAAATTGAATAGCATGAAGCTGTAAATACCGCCCATCATGGGAAGCGTCAGCTTGAACAAGTTCCTACCTACGGGCCCATGTGTCATACGCGCCGGTCGGGATTTAGAATTCATCTGGTTCAATCACAGTGGAAACTCATAACAATTCCTCTAATAATTCTGGCCCTTTATCACTATTTGATTTACGCTAGTGCGGTGACCTTACAGACAGGATTTCAGGTGCTAACTCCTATGAAATTAGTCACTACGCTAGTCGTCGGAATAGCAATCGGAGCTCTTCTGACATTGCAACAAAAGAACCTTGCCGCCTGGCTTAACGATCGCAGCTTCGTTCAGTCTCGCAAAAGCGTTCCGCATGGGGCAATGCAGCAGTAGACCACATACCGTACAATTCTGCAAAGCAACAGAAGAAACGGTGATAGTTCGTCCTGCCCGGAGCAATCATCTATATGCGTGTCCAGATGGCTAGCAATAACTCAACCAATAGTCGCTACCATGGATTGGATTCTGTACGGGCCGTAGCAATGATGCTGGGCATCATTCTGCATGCAGCGCTGCCTTACATGGACGTTGGTGGCGGCATTTGGCCTTCAGACAAAGAAGATTCTCTGCTTTTGGCCATCATTGTTCAATTCATACATTTATGGAGAATGCCCCTATTTTTCATTCTGTCAGGATTCTTCGCAGGGCTACTGGCCGAAAAACACTCATGGACGTACTGGGGAAAGAACCGGGCTATTCGCATAGGGATACCCATATTGATCTTTTCGCCATTGATGGGCCTCACAATGCCGTGGATTTTTGGCTATGGTTTCACACGTGAACTGCATTTCTACTATTCCAATGAAGGCATGCCCTATCATCTCTGGTTTCTATGGCATTTGCTGATAATTGGAGCGGCACTAGGTGTACATAAGACAATTGGTTTTATAACAGGCAAGCTACTCAGTGCCGTAAACCTTCATCAATTGATCGCCCTAAGTCGTAAAATCAAATCTGGTGTAAATAAGCTCGTTTTCAAACCCAGATTACCCTTGATATTGATCCTTATCCTCACTTCATTGAGTCTTAGCTCAAACGGTACAGAATTGTTCGAAAACCCGATCTCAACAGGGATTTATTTTGCATTCGGATATAGTCTCTACTGGAACAAAACATTGTTTGCATTCATTAAATCCCATTGGGAAAAATATCTAGTTGCAAGCATCCTGCTATTCCTAGTACATACAGCCTTGGAAGAAAATTTCACCTCACTAGACTTTGAATCCTACGACGGCCTGATGTGGATAGCATTCTTGTTAGTCAAAATCAGTAATGCTGTTTTCTTTTCACTGGCTTTCATAGGGTTAGCGGAGGAAAGATTTGGTTCCTACAAGCCAGCTGTTCGATATATTTCAGACGGATCATACTGGATCTACTTGATACATCTACCCGTAGTAACTTTCATAACCTTTTCTATGTTTGAATTCAGACTGGCTGCAGAAATTAAGTTCCTAATCGCCACAAGTCTGACTTCAATCATTTGTCTCGTAACGTATAAATATTTTGTACGATCTAGTTTTGTAGGTAAATTGTTGAACGGTAAACAACATCCCTTCAAACCAAACTTGTTTGAGCTCTAGTTTTTACTCAGTTGGACTAGCAAGAGTTTGTTATAGAAATCTAGTAATCATTGAAGTGATCAGATTACTTTTTGCCTATCAACCCAGTTGGAATCTGTCCTTGCCAAGGGCGGTCGGTAATAGCCTGCTCATTAAGATCTGTACCCCAGCCTGGTGCATCTGGGATAATCATGTGCCCATTCTCAATGTGAGGCAATTCAGTGACAAATTCATCTCGCCAGGGAGCCGCATCCACATCAGTCTCCATGATTTGAATACAACGACTGGATGCGCATAAATGGGCGGCCATAAACGTAGAAAGATGGCTGTAGTAATTATGGGGGGCCATCACGATATCGTGGCTCTCTGCCAGATCAACGATTGCTTTGGATTGTGCGAAACCAGTCCAAGGAATATCAACCATTCCAATGTCCATGGCTTTAGCGTCTAGGAATGGTCGATAATCGACAATTGTATTAACGCTTTCGCAAGAGCAGATGGGAGTGGAAGTAGCACGGGTAATCCTCTTCAGGGCGGTTGGCTCCCAAGTATCAAGTTCTAGCCACATCATGTTGTAAGACTCAAGAATTTTGGCAATCTGACTAGCTCCACGTGTCTTGAAGTTATAGTTGATATCTAATGCCAGGTCGAAGTCATTTCCAGTACCTGCACGAAATGCATCAAGCAGATTTGTGATTTTATCTAGCACACCCGCCTGTAATACACCATCGCTGGTTGCATAAACCTCTGCTGGTTCACCGGGAATAGTGATATTAGTTTTTAGCGCAGTGAAACCACGTTGGACAACCTCGCGACCAAGGTTGGTAATGTCGTCGTAGGTGCGAAGTGGGGGTGTTCCTAGAAGTTCTGGATATCGGGCACGGTAGCTACTACAGTGAGACCAGTACAAACGGACTCTATCGCGAAATGGGCCGCCGAACAGTTCATAAACGGGCACGCCATAGGCCTTCCCTTTAATGTCCCAAAGCGCGCACTCGATGCCAGCGATGGCTCGGCCCATGGTGCCCCCAGGAGCTTGTTGATTATGACGATTCATTTCAGCAGTTAGCAGTGTAACTGCCATAGGATCTTGATCAATAATTAGCGGACGCATGTCGAGAACACCGCCAGCTACAGCATTTGGGGCCCGCCAGTCAGTACATTCACCATAGCCTGTTATGCCTACATCAGTTTCTACTTTTACAAACGTATAGCAGGTCCAGGCAGCGTCAGCTTGAATTGGTTGTACATTGGTAATCTTCACAGTTGCCCTCGCTTCGGTACAGTGATGTACTGGTAAGCATGTTATAGGAAGATGTTTTGAACGAAAACTCTAAACTTCTCAAATAGAATAAGGCAAGCCCATTATTAGTCTGCAGACCTTAAGACAGGTTTGATCTTCAGAATAAACACTGTGGTTACTCCTACTACGGCTGATGCGATATAGATCGCATTCTGGGCTCCAGTTAAGTCAGCCAACGGCCCCGCAATAAACCCACCCATCGGACCAAAGCCAATAACAGCGATTGCGTACAAGCTCATTACACGACCCATTAAGTGTCGCGGTGTCTCAAGTTGCATTACTGTTCGGCAACCAGCCATTACTAGGGTGCTGGTGAAACCAAGTGCAAAAAGTAAGGCGATACTCAATATAAAATCTGGCGATGCCGCAAAACCCACCATTAGAGCTGCAAAAACCAAGCTCGATATCGGTATAAGTATCCCATTACGAGGCAATCTTGCGCCAAATCCTAACAGGGCTGAACCGACAATAGCACCTGCTCCACCTGCAGAAGTCATCACACCTAAACCTTGCTCGCCAGAATTGAATATGACATCAGCAAATATTGGGAGCAATGTTTGGTAGGAGCTCCCAAACATACTACTCACAACAGTTAGCACCATAACTGTCATCACCAACTCGCTACCAATAGCAAAACGAAGACCCTCACCCATCGATTCATGCACATCACTACTCATGCCAGGTGAATCATGCTTGGGCAATCTCATAATGCTTAGAGCTATCATGACTGATCCAAAGGATGCCGCATTTATAAAGAATATTGCAGCTAAGGGAACTCCCCACTGTCCGACCAGTAAGCCGAAAATTGCCGGCCCAATAAATGCCGCCCCTGTAAAAACTGATGAGTTCATCGCTATAGCACTCCTCAATTCATCCCTTGGGACTAAATCCGGAAGCAGTGCTTGACGAGGCGGTTGATCGAAAGCGAGCACTGTCCCTTGTGCAAAGCTAACCACTACAATGTGCCATATTTCTAGGACATCAGTCGCGATTAGAAACCCAAGTACCAGGGCATTTAAAGCCGCTATGATTTGCGTAACCCACAACACTTTCCTGCGGTCAAATCTATCCCCTATAACTCCACCAAAGTAAGGGAAAAGCACCATAGGTATTCCAAATGCACCAAAAACTAGACCCAATGCTGCTCCTGATCCAGTTATTTCGTGCACTAGCCAAGAACGTGCCGTCTGCGCCATCCAGGTGCCGGAATTAGAAATGATTAGGCCAAAGAAAAACAGAGCAAAATTTCGATGCCTAAAAACCATGAATGATTCCACCTACCATAGCCAAAATATTGCCCCAACTTCCTTCTAACAAAAAGCTGCTTCAATTCCGTCAGCTTATTTGAAAAATGTCAGACACGCCCTAGGGTATATGAAGGCGGCTATCCATTATGGACCGAACTGTTAGCACAATAAAAAACATTACTATCGGTACAACAGCCATGGTTGCTGACCCAGATGTATCAGCGTGAAAGCTAACAACCAGACCAATAAAAACAGAAATCACCCCGATTAGCGCTGCCGTCGCCATAATCATCGGTACACGACGAACCAACAAAGTTGCTGTAGCTGGAGGCCCTACAATAAATCCTAGTGCCAAAATAGTTCCGACTGTCTGAAACGATCCAATTATACTCAGAGTTATGAGACCTAACATCACCAAATGAGCCAATTTCGGCTGTAACCCAAGCAAACGAGATTTTTGCTCACTAAATGCCATGACTAGGAATGGCCGATAAAGAAACACAGAAGCAATTATCACTATTAACGCCGTCGCAGCACTGCCAAGTACATCGCTATTTGATACACCAAGTACATCACCAAATAAAATCTGCGTAATAGACCCGGTATAGCCGGACGTACGAGAAATCATAATCACACCAAGACCAAGCATACCAACGAATAGTAGACCTATACTCGTGTCTTCCGAGAAAGCAGTTTGTTTTCGCACAAGTTCGATACCAGCAACCATGATGAATGCTGACACGACAGCTCCCAGTAACACATTAAAATCTAGCAATATGGCTGCCGCAATTCCTGGGATAATACCATGCACTAGAGCATCACCTAGAAAGCTCATACCGCGAATAACAACCCAGGTGCCAACCACTGATAGGGTTATTGCCACAAAAGAACCGCCCAAAAGTGCCCGCTGTTGAAAATGAAGCGCAAAAGGATCAGTTAACCAATCGATCACCAGATCCTCCTAAATCACCAATATTTAGCGCATAAGCTCAAAACACACTGATTGAGAACTTGCACTGAGCTCTAGCGCAACGCCGCAACTATCAGTTTAGCGTTAGAACGATACAGTCCCTCTAATGTATCTGCATCTGAAGCTTGATCACCAAGAGATCCGATATACAATTTCACGATTTTGACCTGTTCACCAACTTCTTGCACAACAGATTCAGCAATGGACGTATCTTCTGTCATATCGGCAAATATTGCCTCAATTGAGTTTGCTTTAATCAAGGAAACCAAACCGGCCACACTGGAAGAACTTGGGCTAGTATGAGTCGATATGCCTGGGATAACCGTACCTAACACTTCGAATTCATATCGATCAGCAAAATATCTCATGGAATCGTGGTTAGAAACAATCTTTCGATTTGCTGGTTCTATAACTGATAGTTCCTGCTTAATTTCGCTATCGAGCAACAATAGAGCCTTTTCGTAATCTTCAGCACTTGCCTTCCAAGAACTATCCTTTGTCACTAATACGAGCTGTTCCCCAACATAATGAGCCGCTTTTGCCATTCTTCTGGGATCCAACCAATAGTGAGGATCGTGCTCTCCATGAGCATGACCCGCATGGTCGTCGTGTTTTTCCTCTTCGCCATGATCGTCGTGGTCGTCGTGTTTTTCCTCTTTGTCATGATCGTCGTGGGCATCTGCAGCCACTAATGGATCGACAAATTCTCCCACTGAAACTACATTTACCCCATCCTGTTTCGCTTGTTTTAGTGTCGGGGCAATACCCTCCTCCAACAACAGGCCGTTTGTCACAACAAGATCCGCCTCTGACAGCATCGCTATTTGACGTGCAGACATCTCAAATAGATGCGGATCAGTCTTCGAGGGCATCAACACTTCGAGGCGGGCTCGGTCCCCAACAATCCCTTTAACTAAATCACCCATAATCGAAGTAGTAGCAATAATAAACGGACCATTTTTAGCAGGGTCTGAGTCATCCAAAACAGGTTTCGACTCTGGCGGCGTAGTACCAGAAGCTGACGTTGGCTCCAAAACAGACTGTGGTTCGGTCCCTTCACCACACGCTGCAAGTAGAGCAGTAGTTATTATTGCACCAGATAGTTTTACAAATGATCTACGAGAATATCTACTCATTGGGATTACCTAAAGCTCCAAATACAAACTAATATGACAAAAGGAACCTGATCACATCTCCATGAGATCAGGAATAAATGATATAATAATGATAATGATTATCATTATTATATCAACTAAAATGTGACGGTTGATACGGAGGTGCCCGTGAATAAACCTGATATAGATGCTTTTCACACAGCTATAACAGCACGATTAAGTTGTAGAAAAGTTCGTTACACACTCGGTCGAAAAGCGGTCGTTGAGTCATTATCTAAATCTAATGGACCATTATCAGCAGCAGAATTAGCTGATTTGCATACAGGTACCATTCCTTTATCCTCTTTGTATCGATCACTTGCCATCCTAGAAGATAGCGAAATAATTACACGACACTTTGGGGCTAACGGGGTAACCAGATATGAACTCGCCGAGTGGCTCCTAGGACATCATCACCACCTTGTCTGTACAAGTTGCGGCACTGTAGAAGACGTCTCACTACCTTCATCTTATGAAAGCCAAATTCACACCTTAGTTGAAGAAGTTGGGAAATTGTCTTCATTTCAAGCCAAGAATCACATCCTGGACATAGAAGGCATCTGCCTTCGTTGCACATGAATAATTCGGCAGTTACAGCTACTAATATAAGTCTTGGTTATGACTCGACAATAGTGTTTACAGATTCTTCTTTCACTATCCCTCAAGGCAGCTTGACAGCAGTAATCGGCCCAAACGGTTCAGGTAAATCCACACTTCTTAATGCAATAGCAAACTTAGCCAAACCCCTAAAGGGGTCAATCCAAATTCACTCTGCAAAAGAAAAGGCCCCTAAACTCTCCTACGTTTTGCAAACTCACCACCTCAATCAAGCCCTCCCAGTAACCGTAGAAGAAGTAGTAACCATGGGGCGTTACGCTGGGCTCCGCCCACATCAAAGATTACAAGATATAGATCGGCAGGCAGTCTACAACGCCATGGCTAGAACAAGTATTACAGAGATCAAGCATCGACATATTCATAACTTATCAGTGGGTCAGCGACAGCGAGTCTTCGTCGCTCAAGGATTGGCACAGGAACATGACTTACTGCTCCTAGATGAGCCATTAGCCGGTATAGATATGCCAACCGCTAAAGATATAGATACTGTAATACACAACGAACGTGACCACGGCTGCACCGTTATTAGCACAACTCATGATTTGTCTGAAGCCCGGGTATCAGACCACGTGCTGCTATTGGCGGGAAGGGTCGTGGCATCAGGAACGCCTCAAGATGTTTTGACTTATGAAAACCTTGCGGCTGCATACGGTTCATCGTTGGTACATGGAACCAACGGGCAACTATTTGTAGACGATGCACCTCATCACCACACACATGATCATTGAGTTGACCATGGTTACTTGCCCAAAACATACTATGGTTCATTCCAAATTGCCGCAAAGATGTGGTTAGGAGTCCCTGCTTGAAAATCACGGACATTAGACCTCTAACCGTCTATAACAAGGCCCGTGGCCGCAATTTTAATTTTGTCAAAATCGAAACCGATGAAGGTATTTATGGTTGGGGGGAATCCGGAATAACCGGCAAAGAATTAGCCGTTAACGGATGTATAGAACATTGGAAACCTCTGCTAATTGGCGAAGATCCATTACGTATCGAACATATATGGCAGCGACTACACAGAGGAGGATTTTTCAAAAGCGGTCAGATACAGATGGCAGCTATATCATCAATTGATATCGCACTTTGGGATATCAAAGGCAAGGCTCTTGGTGTCCCTATATGGCAGCTTCTTGGAGGCATGTGTCGAGAGAGAGTCATCACTTACCCTCACATAAACGGGGACACTACTCAAGACCTGATTAATGATGCGCACAGAGCTATTGAGCAAGGTTACAAGTTTGTTCGTTTTGGTGCAGCCCACACGATTGATGGAATTTTGGAACCAAGAAGATCTGGATCGGACACATTTGATCGCACCCAATCGGTACGTGAAGCGATCGGAGATGAAATAGAAATTTGTGTAGATTTCCACACCAGACTGGATCCACACGATGCAATACGTGTAGCAAACCTGCTAGAACCCTTGGATATATTTTTTATAGAAGACCCAGCTCGATCTGAAAACCCCGATGCTTATGCACACATCCGGGCCCACACCAATATCCCAATTGCTGGTGGCGAAGAATTATCAACAAAATGGGAATTCAAACCCCTGATTGAGCGAAATCTTATTGACTATGTGCGGATTGATTTGTGTATTGCTGGGGGATTCAGTGAATCCCGTAAGATCGCAGGGTGGGCAGAAACCCACTACCAACCAATTGCACCACATAATCCACTTGGACCGGTTTCAACAGCAGCTTGTGTTCATCTATGCATCGCAAGCCCACTGGTAGGTGTTCAAGAACTTCCAAGTCCACCGGGAGATATGCCGGAAGTATTCTCAGGTGAACCTGAATTTAAAGACGGCTATCTGATAGCCCCAACTTCGCCCGGGTTAGGCATAGAAGTTAACGAAGAAGCAGCAGCAAAGCACCCATTTCAAATGGCTTCTAATCCAGAACTACGCCGCCAGGACGGATCCGTAACTAATTGGTAGCTACCACGGGTGCGGGTACGTCCTCCATTTCCAGCATCAACTGTAATTGATCTAATATCAGTCCAATACCGGTACACAGTGGAGACCAACATGAAACGCATATACGACTGGGATGCCAAGTTTACACAGCGAAACTACACGGTTGACGATTTAAAGGCTCTGAAGGGTCAACGACTAATCACACAAACTAATGCTAGTAGTGCCGAAGAAGCAGCCGCTGCCCAAGAGGCCGGAATAGACTTAATAATGGGTGATCCACCGAACGTTGCAGCTGTCCGAGAAGGCGCACCAAACATGTTTTTGACAGCAGCGCTTGCTTTGCCCGACTACCCCGCGGAAACCGATGTTCTACGAGCTGCCTTTAACGCAATGAAAGATGGAGCAGATTCTGTTTACACGGCGCGCCCTCCACACATAGTTGAGCTGTTGGCTCGAGAGGAAATTCCAGTGATGTGCCACCTAGGGCTTGTTCCACGCAAGTCAACTTGGCGAGGCGGATTACGTGCCATAGGGAAAAATGCTGAAGAAGCCATGCAGTTACTAAACGATTTTCGCACCATGGAAAATGCAGGAGCATTTTCCGTGGAAGCTGAACTAATCGTATCGGAGGTTATGAGTGAAATATCCAAACGTACTGTATTACTTACAAGTTCCCTAGGATCAGGGAATGGTTCAGACATAATTCACTTGTTTCAAAGCGATATTGTTGGTTCAACATCGACAAGGCCCCGACATGGACGCGCCTTCGGCAATATCCTCAAGCTTCAAGAAGAGATAAGATCAGAGCGTCGCAAAGCACTAACGGCTTATAACAAATCCGTAAAAGACGGTACATACCCTTCAGAAAAAGAGCAGGTTCGCATGAAAGAAAAAGAACTAGCCAAGTTCCTTGAAAAACTGGAAAAACACCCGTCTCGCTAGCCTATGTAGTCCATCATAAAAACACTATTCTTATTATAGAATTTGATTTGCGCATCTATATTCAACCACAGCAGGGAGCTCTCATATGGATAACAGTAAAGTTGGATTTGTCGGCCTCGGTGTA
>CAJWLF010000018.1 GCA_913043205.1 uncultured Chloroflexota bacterium
CGGAGTCATAACTTCTCTCCTCTTAGCCGTGTTGATTAACCGTCAAATACGGATGATTTATTTCTACAGGGCCATGTTCTACATGCCAGTAGTAAGTTCCTTCGTTTCAGTTACTTTGATCTGGTTATGGATGTACGAACCAAACTTCGGGTTGATTAACTCAACATTCGATGTTTTAGGGCTCCCGCGCAGCAAGTGGCTGAAAGGACCTGAAACTGCTCTGTTTGCAATCATCTTGATGAGCGTATGGAAAAACATGGGTCTCAATATGGTCATCTATCTTGCCGGGCTACAAGGTATCCCTCCACACCTCTATGAGGCTGCGGAAATTGATGGGGCAGGTAGGCGCGCTCAGTTGTTCAGGATAACTTTGCCCCTGCTCGCCCCTACCACCTTCTTCGTCGTAATCGTCTACTTCATCGGAGCCCTGCAGGTCTTTGTTCAGGTATACATTATGTCGTGCTCGAGCATTAACACATCAGGTTGTGGAGGACCAGTAGATGCAACTGTAACAGTTGTAATACTCATATATCTCGAAGCCTTCGCCTTCCTGAATATGGGCTTTGCTTCTGCAATGTCATTCTTACTCTTCATCGTTATCGGTATCATTACATTAGTAAACGCACGCCTGCTGAGCTACGACATCGGATACTAGATAGCCTAGTCATCCGTAAAATGTGCAGGGATTTTCCAGTAAGATGGGGCGTCACTATGGTGCAGATTATCCTGACATGGAGGCCGAAATACTTGAGGGAATCAAAGCTAGAATTAAGGCCTTGTACTACGCAAAGTGGACTTCTCTAGTCAGGCACAGGTTCGATGATATCTAAGAGCAACTTTAACCCTATCGTACCATCAGGTGCTCGGGAGGTGATCCTTAATATCGAAGGGTAGTGGCCAAGCTTTGCAGGGGACTGAGCTTTTAGTCCATGGAATAAGTATCTCTTGGCCTACGTAGAGAGAGTCCCCGTTAGAGAAATTATTAAGCTCTAGCAATTCCTTCACAGTGAACCGACTGCCTCTCCCTTCGTTAAGACTCGGATCCGCAGCGATGCTCCACACAGTGTCGCCCTCCTTTACTGTGTAGGGCCACCAAGGATTAGATGGGGCAGGCCCACTAAAGCTATCAAATAAAAACTCCACAGTGGTCAACACTTCACCATCCCCAACAATGTCCACATGCCACCATCCCCACTTATCCGTGGAGGTATTTTGTCTTCCTAGGCCGAGCGTAAAAGTGTGCCTTGAATTAACCTCTCGAGCCTCGATCTCAATTTCTTCGTCCCTAACTAACTCATCCCCTGCGTACCACCTGGCACCGATCTTTGATTCTGCTGGGGCCAATGTCCATCTGGTAGACACAGTCACATAGCTGCCGTTCCAGAATTCGCACTGTGGTTTGGTGACTTTGCTCCATGTTTGCTCTTCCTCAAGTATCACAACGCTATCTATTACAGGCACCTCAGGCCCAGAATATTCCTCTTCGATAGGCACAGGGCTTGGAGTAGGTCTGTATTCCACAAAGAAAGGCAGAGGTGTAGCAGTCGGCTGAGGCGTAGGAGTGTTTGTTGGCTCGGGCAAAGCTGTATGAGTAGGCATAACCGTTGGATGAAAGAGTACGTCGTGCTCCGAGATTGCCTGAACTTGCTTAGGATTTGCTAATACTTGATTCTCAAGATTGGATTCACTGCACCCAGAAATTAGAAACGCGGTACATATAGCAATCAGCAATTTGCACATTCCTATTGGAAGGCCCTTTCCTTCAAGTAAATTATCGATCTATCAAACCCACCAATTACAAGATTTTACACAGAACATGGAGGTCCTTGTACATTAGGTGAAATTGATTGCGTCTCTTTACTTTCGGTTTGTCTGTCGATTCATTCTAAATCCACTCTTTGTCTTCTTACTTTAGCGACATAGGCCCTTCGTACTTATTTGGTCCAGTTCTTGTTCCTTCCAAAAGGTATACAAGGAGAATTACCCAACCTACAAGTGGGGCTAGATTCCAGAGATAGTTCCAGCCAGTCCGGTTGGTATCGTGCATCCGCCTGACAAAAAGCGTTACTGATGGGATGATCATTGCGAGATAGAGCACAAAAATCGCTGCCCCTAAAACGGTGTTCGCGATTTCCAAAGCGAAAGCGCCACCCATGTTATCGCTTACGTTGACGGAGGAACTCAGATAGGTAATCCCACTCATCCAAGCCAAGCCCATCATCATAATGGCGTTAATGAATAGAAAACTCCAAAACTCTACTCTAGGAGACCTGCCACTACCACTCCAGTTTCTCCAAGCGCGCAACCACCATTGGAGATAGTTCAGCTCCGCCCTTACACCCGTAGCTGGTGGTGCTGGATCTACTTCTTTTCCACAGTCACCGCAGAAGTCCCATTCTGGATCTAGAGTCACATTACAACTTGGACATTCGGTCAATCGCACTGGAGAAATAAATCGATTGGTACCACACTGGGTACAAAACTTGCGAACGTCATCCATTTCTTTACCACAATGACGACATTGCCATACCGTCTGAGTATCAAGAGTTCTTCCGCTAGTCATACCTATAACATTTCGGGGCAAAGATCATTCTTAGCCCTCCTGGCTGATCACACGCTACTCCCCATCCCCACAAAACATTACTGTTGTGCCCTTCGATGCCATCCTATCAAAGTACGTGGGACCTATCAAAACCATAGATAGTAATTGTTATGGCATACTTTTTCTTTGCCGTGGATGGCACATCGGAAACAACTAACACACATAACCTTTGAAGCAACATAGGTCTATAGTTCTGAAAAATTGCAGTCAGGTTTTTCATAGCCCTAATATATATACAGCTATCCGATTTTAAATGGACTAATTGACAATTCTATCCATTAGCTCCGATTCAAACTGCAAGAGACTGAGTAATCAATATGAAATATTTGATGTGACAACCGTGAAGAAGGTGCTTCCTGATTAAAACGACACAACCAGAACCCACAGGATATTTCACCCTAGATGTTCTAGGCGGCCATTGGTGGCTAATTGAACCCAACGGCAGCCCCTTCTTTTCGCTGGGACTTAACCATGTTGATCCGGCAAGTATGAGATATCCAGAAAACATACACATTTGGCAAAACAAATACGGCGGTAGTACTACACGATGGATACAAGAATCGGTAACACCTAACTTGAACAAATGGGGCTTTAATACTGTCGGATGGGTACAAGACGTCACGGTAAAAAGATGGCGACACTCCCGGCCATTCACGAATGACGAATATCGACTTCTTAATATGCCATTCTGTCATTTGCTTCCATTTACAGAATCCCACCAATGGGAGCAGCACACCCGTCACTTTGACTTTAATAGCTCTCAGTGGAAAGAATGGGTGGATTATGTCGCTCGGTCACATTGCGCTGAACTGAGCCAGAATCACAACCTTATCGGATACTTTTACAGTGACTGCCCCACATGGGTTCATCATCAGGCGGATAACGCTTGGCGAGGACCAATTTTTGAACCAAATCGTCTTAACAGTGACTCAGGCCGCAAAGAACTTTCCGGACTGGCCGATACTTACTATCGGACTATCCACGATGCAATTCGACGTTATGATCCCCATCATCTAATTTTAGGTGATCGGTATGAAGCCAATGCGCCAATACCACCAGAACTGATTGAATCTGCACTACCATTCGTAGACGTCTTATCATTCCAAGACTTCCAAGACCCAATTAATCACTTAAGTGATTGGTTTCATAAAACCAACAAACCCGTGCTCCTAGCGGATGCAGCCGGAAACACAAATCACCCTCCTAATGAAGACGGTTTCATTCCTAACGATGGAAAGTGGTATGCGGAGGTTCTGGCTGCCCTGTTCGACAACCCTGGATGCATAGGTTTTCATCTGTGTGGCTCTTATCAGCGTAACAAGGCTAGACGTCGCGGCCTTCTGGATGAATTCGAACAACCTGATGACAAAAATATTCGGCTGATGGCCAATGCAAACAAGCACATCACTCGTCGGATGGGAGAACTGCACAATTAAGACCAATCTCATGGTCACTCATACTCAGACACTATGCGAATACGCTCAACCAAGATAACTGAACACAATCACCGTAAAGTCCTGGATCTGTTAGAGAAATGCTTCCCTAACGCTAGTCGTGAATATTTCGAAAAACATCACAGGTGTGACCCGTCCTATAAATTTGAGCAGGGACACGTGTTTTCGGACGGAGACCGGATAGTTAGCCATGTCCAAGTATTCCACCGTGAAATGAGTTGGTTCAAAAGCAGCATTCCATACGGCGGAATTGCGGACGTAGCCACCGATCCAGAGTATAGAAACCTTGGTCTTTCCAGAAAGCTACTCGATAAATCATTGCTTTATATGACCAAGGCTTCATTGCCATTGTCAGTACTTTTTACAAGAAACCTTTCCCATTATGAACATCACGGATGGGTGAGTGTCCCTACCTATATCATTGAGCTCGAAGTCCCTAGCATTCAGCCTAGCCATCCAGAGGGATTCGAAGTTACCGCAGTCAAACCACATCATATCCCTGTTCTGTACAAACTATACAAACATCAAACGGCTCGTCTCGTTGGTCCAGAAATACGGTCAGAGGGTTACATGCATGGCCAATCTGAATGGCTGGAAGCTAAGGGGGCAGTAAGGTGGGACGTTATCAATTCTGGAGGACGGCCTGTTGGATACGTAAGAACACGTATGGAAGGTAATATCCTTCATTTACTGGACATGTGCTCAAACACCATAGACACAGACCAATTTGCCCTTGCCACAATCCTTCAACATGCAGCAAGCCACGACTGTACCAGCGTGCACATAGCTGCCATTCCCGACAGTCATTTTGCAAATACTGTGACTTCTACTACCGATTACAAGATTGTCATTAACCCAGACAGAATGATCCGTATCAATAACTTAGGACATCTGTTTGAACGAATCCTTCCGGAGACCCCACATCAATCTAAGAATCCATCTCTGATCAACCCTTTTACACTCCAGGTAGCTGATGAATCCGTACACATTGATCCATCAGGACATAGACCCAAAATATCCACTCAATCCAACTCGTCGCCTATAGCAACAATGTCCGCAGGAACATTTCTTAACATATTGTTCGGACAACAAAACTCTGGCCCATTGCCTAGTGACTTAGAAGGCGATCCAGCCGCAATTAATGCTCTCCTACGGCTATTCCCAAAATCCGGTAACATCATGTGGCGAGCCGACAGGTTCTAGATTTCTAGAATAGAAGTCTAGAACAATACGCCTGCATCATAAATAGGTGGGCGCAGAGTATTTCAGTAAAATCAGCCCATTCAATATTGCTTAGGAATGTTTATGGGAACCAGGCCTCCGAACATCGTAATTTTCATGCCTGACGAACAAAGGGCCGATTGCGCCGGCTTTATGGGCAATAACGTGATTCAGACACCCGTGCTAGATAAATTTGCGAACGACCATAGCGGATTCTCAAATTTCTTCGTGAATAATCCAGTCTGTACGCCGTCACGTATAGCAATGTTCACCGGATGGTATCCGCATGTGCGTGGACACAGGACGCTATGGAACCTATTACGCCCGGATGAACCCAATTTATTCCGATATTTAAAGGAAGGTGGTTATCACGTAGAAGCATGGGGCAAAAATCATTTGCTATCCGAAGAATCAATTTCAGATAGTGTTGACCATTGGGGCACAATCGAATTTGATCGCACTCGTATTCCGACTAACCGGTGGACTAAAGACGACAAATGGTACAACACCTTTTACTTCGGAGAGCGTCCTGCAGAAATGAGCACCAATACCGCAGATGCGGACACCCTACGTATTGAAGGGGCATTGAATTTCCTGCGGTCGACTCCATCCGAGCCATTTTGCCTATATATCCCACTGCTATTTCCTCATTCGCCGTATTGGGTTGAAGAACCTTATTTTTCACTTCACAACCGAAAGGCAGTTCCACCCCCATTGCCCGCGAATCACGAAGGAAAGCCCAAATATTACAGCGACATTCACCAATCTTATGGAATAGACAAGCTTAGCGAAGATGATTTGCGGGAGTTGCGAGCCACCTATTATGGAATGTGTTCGCGAGTTGATGATCAATTTGGGGAATTAATAAACACGTTACATGAAGAGCACTTGTGGGATAACACAGCCATATTCTATTTGTCAGACCATGGCGCGTATGATGGTGACTATGGGTTAGTTGAAAAATGGCCCAGTGGATTCGAAGATTGCCTGATACGATCTCCGTTAGCTATCAGAGTACCTGGGATAGACGCACAGCCTACCAATAACACTCTATGTCAAACCATTGACCTCACCCCCACAATTCTGGACATCGCCGGCATCAAACTAAAGCATGATCAGTATGGCCAAAGCTTGTTACCACTCATCAAAGGCGATCTTGATACGCTGAGAGATGCTGTTTACTGTGAAGGAGGTCACAATCGGCACGAAGTGCAGGCTTTCGAGCTGAAACAAACCGCCCCAAGTGATGACTACTACGCTTACGAAAAATTCCGCATACAGACCGAAAACAGGAATTCAGTCTGCAAATCATCGATGATCCGTACAATCGATTGGAAATATATACACCGGACCCACGACACTGACGAGCTTTACCACCTTTCTTCCGACCCTGGAGAACAGACTAACTTGATTGATAGGCCAAAACACCACCGCATACAACAAGAGCTTTCGCAGCGACTCCTTAGTTGGTTCGTAGAGACAAGCGATGTAGTCCCTAGCGATAGAGACTCTCATAATCCCGAAGCCGCCTCAATTGACTCATATACCACGGAAAATCAACCCAACGAGTAAGGACTGAATTCATGAAAGCCATCATGCTGATGTTTGACTCCTTAAACAGACATTATTTACCACCATATGGAAATGATTGGGTCCATGCCCCTAATTTTGAGCGACTAGCTAGTCAAACCGTTCAATTTCAAAACTCTTACGCCGGAAGTTTGCCGTGCATGCCCGCTAGGCGAGAACTTCACACAGGACGATACAACTTTCTTCATACAGGCTGGGGGCCATTGGAGCCTTACGATGACTCGATGCCAAAGATCCTAAGCAATAACGGGATTTACACACATCTCTGTACTGATCATTATCACTATTTCGAAGATGGAGGAGCCACATATCATACTAAATTCAATTCCTGGGAATTTAGCCGTGGTCAAGAAGGAGATCCTTGGATGGGACAAGTCCGAGAACCAGAAGTCCCTAACCCAGTACTCGGAGTCAAAAGGTCTCTCACCGACAACACTCCCACTCCGAAGTGGCGTCAAGATTGGGTGAACAGATCTTTCATGACTGACGAATCTAATCAACCTCAAACAAAGACTTTTGAGAGAGGGATGGATTTCATAGAGCGAAATGCCGAAGAAAATCAGTGGTTTTTGCAACTCGAAACCTTCGACCCTCATGAGCCTTTCTTTACCCAGCAAGTGTACAAAGATCTGTACAGTCATGAGTACGCTGGCCCACATTTCGATTGGCCACCTTATGGTTTGTCCGACAGACCAAAGAAAAGCGATGAGCACGTCAAACTCGAATATGCTGCCTTAGTCAGCATGTGTGATGCCTACCTTGGAAAACTCCTGGACCTGATGGATGAACTGGATCTCTGGAAAGACACGATGCTTATAGTAAATACTGACCACGGATTTTTGCTAGGTGAACACAATTGGTGGGGCAAAATTGTGCAGCCCTATTACCAAGAAGTGGCGCACACACCACTATTTATATGGGACCCACGCTCTGGTAGGCGTGGAGTCCAGTGTCCTTCACTCGTACAGACCATAGATTTGCCGGCTACCCTGTTAGATTTCTTCACTATCGACCTTCCAGCAGATATGTTGGGCATTCCTTTGACGCAGGCATTAGCTCAAGATAGCCCGGTTCATAACTCTATCTTGTTCGGTGGCTTTGGAGGACACATCAATTGTACCGATGGCCACAACATTCTAATGATGGGACCGAGTGCTCCTGACAACGACCCACTACGTATATACACGCTCATGCCGTCTTATAGCACCAGACAGTTCCATCCAAAAGAATTACAGGAAATCGAAATTGCAGGTCCATTTTCCTTTACCAAGGGCGCCAAAGTTATGCGACTAATCCCATCTCGTAAACACCCACATGCTAGCAACCAAAATAGATATGACTACTTCGGCAAACCCTTAAAATCAATGCTTTTCGAAATTGACCATGCTACCGGTGGTTCCAACAGGATTGATGATGATACTGTCCAAGCAGAATTAACAGAGCAAATCCGATGTCTCTTGAAAGAGAATGACGCTCCTATTGAACAGTTTGAGCGAATGGGCCTTAATTACTAATCACAACTCATCACAATTAGTTATCTGAATGCTCATCTTAAACAGGAACGTTTAAAGCTTTAGCCAGCCCCGGAAAATCGTCTACCACCAAGTCGTGATCGGCATGAGGCACTGAGTTGTCGGTCGTTGCCCCGTCATCGTCATACTCCATTGGCCGTCGGACGTATATTGTTCTAAAGCCCTGCGATTTAGCAGCGTCAAGGTCATTATTGTGACAAGCCACCATACAACACTGTTCAGGATCCAATTGAAGCTGGCTAGCAACAGTTAAATACGATTCAGGAAGCCCTTTGTATTTACCTATTCCTTCGCAAGAAAATACTGCATCCCATTGCAATCCATTTCTACGTGCCGTATCGATAATTAATCGATAACTCAAAATAGTGAATGACACACATATGTACCGAGATCGCAATTTTGGCAATACGCTCGGAAAGTCTGGCCAGCAAGAAAAATTATGAGGTGCCTCATAAGCAATATTATGCCTATCACATTCAGTAAAGGCCTCTAGGCCATGATTTTGAATAACATCATCTAGTACTGCCCGATGCGCCTCATCCATATTATATTGTGGTGGAAACGTCTCACCTTGGCCTCTTACCCTGTTGAGAGAATCTATTCGGATCTCTTTTGCCAAGGCGTTCCAATCCCTGTCTATTCCATGACGTTGCCCAGCATTTTTCAATGCCTCAATAAAGCCCGTACGCCAGTCAAGGATCGTCCCACCTGTATCGAAAGTTAATGCTTTCACATCATCGAAGTTCATAATCGCTCCAAACCATTATGTAACACAGTGATCAATCGGATTTACCCACAATAATTGCCTAACCAAAATTGCTTACTAGAACCTTTTCAGACTTAGACCCTTTTATTTCCACCCCTTTGTCCAACCAACCAGTCAGCACATAGCCGCCAGGGGTGGAACCACTAGGCTGTAGTCGAGATTGCCGCCGTTTAAATTCGGCAACAGAAATTTCAACGTATAGCTCTTGCATATTTCTCATCCGCGCGTCTTCATCCTTGTCAGCCACATAATTAGGATCATAATCAGGATGGCTCGGATCAGTAAATTCTTGGACACCACTATACGGAAGATACGCCGACACATACCATTTCAACCCTCCACTACTACGGGCCGCCTCGGTTGCTGAGTCATAATCCACATCCACGTGAGTCCTAAACTTGTTTTCCGGCAGATGCGCATGGTCAAGAGTAAATATCAGACCATCATATCCAGGTACTTTTACATCTGGATGAATAGTTCCGAAATCAGCAAAAACCTGACCGGAGAATGCCTCGCGTATTTGGGGTAAAACCTTGGTGTACCATGAGGCAGACTCCCTTGCTCGCGCAGACAACGCCGGCTCCCCTTTTGGATCGATCATTTGCTGGAACGATTCCCGACCAGACGTTTTTGAAAACTCTGGAGCAAGGCAGGAACCTTGGAAACCACCCTCATGCTCATTTGCCGGACTTATATATTCCACGTTTAGCTCTTCAGCAAATTTAGCCAAAGCTATTCCAGCTTTAGTTTGCATATAGTTGTAGTTAGTCAAATTTTCAGAGTGGGTTCCATCGCAGGGGACATCATACGTAAAAGTATCTATGGTTAAATGGACAGCAAGTCCACGAACTCGAGCTCTGATGATCAAGTTCGCAGCTTCCTTAGATTTTTGAATCACAGGTTCCCCATTTTTATCAATGTCGTAAAGAACGGTAGTTCTTATCGTATTAGTACCAGCCGCCCGCAGACGATCTACTTCGTCATCGTCTGCCAATAAATGCATCAGCTCGAACCAGGCCTGCCCACTACTTCCAACAACTGTTTCCGGGTAATTACGCGGAAACAAGGTCGCCTGGTAATTCATGCTCAAATCAAAGACCGGCATGTCGTTTCCAGAGCCAGACTGGGACTGGCACGCTGCAATAATTGAAGTTTCCTCTTTGTTTGCCACACGCCTTTTGTCAATAATTAGATCCTGAAACACAGTAGATCCAAGCCCAGCTATATAACATAGCTTCACCTCACGCTGAAACCAGGAAGCCCCATGCTGTCCTGTACCTCCAGCGTGATTTTCTTGAGTTCGTTGTTCCCTTTGAAGTTCTCCGATATTCGCCGGAACATTCTCTTGATCTCTTCCCATGTCTTGAAATTGCCCAGCATCTACAGGAGCCCTTGCTGGATTGTTAGGTGATGGCCTACTTACCGATTGATCACCTAACTCCCCTGAACCGTGACCTGTATAGCAACTCTCCATACTGACACGTTCACGCTGAGTCTCACCTCGTGTTTGAAAAACGAAAATTTCTTCGAACACTGAATCCGTTAATTTCTCCCTCATACAACGTTCCATATGCAATGGCAGTTGGTTTTGATCAGATTGGGTCGGCCGAAATTCAGTATCAAAAGAGATTGACTCAGGAGCCTGCACTAACCGTCCAGAGTTGTTGGCCTTATCAACCGCTTGAGTCTCTAGCACAGTAGCCTCCACTAATCGTCCGGAGTTGTTGGCCTGATCAACCGCTTGAGTCTCTGGCGCAGGAGCCTGAACTAGGGGCTCATCTGGTGTGCTACAACAAATTAACAATGCACCAATTATTGACATGAGCAACATTCTGTTTATCAAATTTGCCGCACTCCTCACTAGGCCCGAATTCTACCGTCGACTGGCCATCAGACAAAAACCGGGTTTAGATTACTTTCCGAGATTTGCAGCACAGGATCGAATGAACTCAAATTATTGCTTTGATTGACCGCTGAAACGAGCTACTCTGAACTCCACACTGCCATAGGATCCTGTCTCGGATCATTTAGTGCCTTTAATTTAGCATTTTCTCTATCCCGAACGGTTTGTGCTGCATTAACCAAATCTTGAATTCGGTCGACAGGGAACACGCCGACTCCATTTTCATCAGCATGAATCAAATCCCCAGGCTTGACGATTACTCCGCCCACATCAACATCGATGCCGCTATCTACAATTTCGTAATTGCCATGAGCAGGGGTGGCTCCTGGAGAAAAGTAGTGAAAACCAAGTTCCCTGACAGTAGTTATATCTCTAATGCCACCGTCCGTCACAAGTCCAACTGCTCCGAGCCGACTACATATAGTGGCCATCATGTCACCGAAGTGGCAAGATCTAATTCCGTTAGGCCCAACATCCTTGAAGACCAGCACAGAGGGTTTAGGGGAGTTCCGTATAAAATCAAAGAGTGGCAAAAAGCCATGTCTGGATGCAGGTGGTCCAGGAACAGTACTTCTGACAGTAGCAGTTACTGAATAACCCACCATAGGGTCCATTTCTGGAAACCAGCAACGGATATTCATCCCCATAAAACCATCCGTTCTATCACGTAGTTCAAGCAGCTCCACAGCGTTACAGACAGTTGGAGTATCAAAACGCTTGAGCGCATTAATTATTCCATTCGAATTATCTGCCATAACCTTTTCCTCAATGGCCTTAGTCTATATATACGAATACCGGTGTATCTGATGTAACTAGTTTCGCATCCATCACTTGTTCCGCACCGTCATATGCAGTGACCTTTACATTACCAAACACTTCCTTCGGTAAGGTGGCCCCACCCCACAATGCGTAAACTTTGGTGCCATCGGAATTAGAAAACAATGCCGACGTTTCCGATATCCGAACGACGGTCTCAAAATTGCCTATAGCTCGAACCACAACCTCCCAACTATTCCTAACTTCCTCAGGAATACGAGGCCCACCATAAGCTGCCCCAGCAATAATAATTTTTTCCGCCCCGTTCAGAAATGACGTCACGGATCCTGTAAACGGCAATACCTCCAATTCCAAGACAGATCTCTGTCTTCGGGGGCTACTGTTTATTTCGACCTCAGTTATCCAGAATGGCTTAGCCTCATACCCGTGACTATTAAGAAATTCCCGGTACTTTTGGGAGAAGAAAGTATCGCTACTAGTTATCGAATGAATGTTTCCTATATCGAAAAGATTCTGGTTAGACGCTTGAACAAGTATCGATTCCCAGAATTCCGCCATTTCTTTCTGCATACCCGCCTGACCACCGAGTAACACATTCGCTGACGGGTCAGATCTTCGAACAGCAGCAGACGATACCTCTAATATTTTCAGATAATCGTCAGAATTACCCTGAAAAAACACCATCGGGGGCCTTTGCATTTCCGGTTCATTGCCTATTTCCCAATGTCGAATGGGATAACTCAACCCCGGCATGTCATTACTACCATCACCGTCATACCTTTCCACTACAGCACGCACCCAGTTTGAATAAGCGGAATAATCACACGGTGGATACACTGATTTTCCCATTTCAGCAAACATAGGGTTCAGGGCTTTGTTTTTATCATGACACTCTCGCTGGTCCCAATCCGCAAACGGCCACAACGTAATCAATATCCCGACTTTATCCTTTTGCATGGCTTGAATGAGTCGATCAGGTCGCTTCCAATCGTATCGCCCTGGCTGCTCTTCAATCGCGCCCCATATAAAAACCCCGGGATGAGGCCTTCGCCAGCCACCTGGCCCGCCATCTCGCCCAGAACTCAAATGACCGAATCGATCCTTGTTGGGTTTCCAGTCCCGTACAGGGGATTTGACTGGACCAGAATCGTCATCCATAGCCGCTTGATCTAGTGATTTTGTCGGCAAGGCATCGGCCAAACGATCCATCGTTTCAGTAAGAGATTTGATGTTGTCCTCAACTCCATCGACCGCCTCGGCAAACTCTTTATCAACAGAAACTTGTTCAGAACTTGGAACTTCCAATCCCTCATTCGTAACATTTGGTTCTGAATTAGTTGGGGCAACGTTCGAACTATCACCACAGGCAACTAGGACACATATAACAATCGCGATTATTGCCAGCTTTCTAAGCATCATCTATTTAACTGATCCACTGGAATGGCAACCGCCAATTATTACCTTACACATCAATCAGATACCTCTCGACTGGAGTCAATCTAGCCAATGTATCATCTGTAATCCATTTGTTTTGATCAGTCTGCTGCGGATCATCCCGGCGCGACCAATAAGAATGTATTGCCCTCCTCGGACGATTTGTGGTGTTTATGGTCCCTCCATGCCACACATGCGAATTAAAGACGACCACAGTTCCCGCTTCCCCAAGCAGTAATTTCTGTTCAGAATGAGTTTTAGCAGGATCTGGCATCGATTCCTTAGGGATTGAGTATGATTTGTGCGAAGCAGGAACTACGCGTGTAGCGCCATTGTCCTTAGTAAAGTCATCCAACAACCATATGGAATTGCAGACATGATAATCCCCTGGCTGAACCGGCTCATGCCAGTCGACATGAAGAGCCTGATGACCCTCTCCAGGCAATGCGAATCTGCTGTTTAATGATGAAAGATGGATATCACTCCTCAGGACATGGTAAATAGCCGCCAAGACTCTTGGATGGGTGTAACACACTCGCAGCTCTTCACCCTTATTGACTAAATTTGCAAGCCTGTCAGTTCCAGCTTCACGACGGAGCTCACTTGCTGCCTCGATACCCTCCTCAACCACAAGGCTATCTAGAAGGGAGACAATTAACTTGATGTCAGTTGCTTTGAGTATGTTCTTCAAGACCACATAGCCATCGGAATCCAGTAAGTTTTTTTCATGAGGACTTAGAGTGTTTGAAGATACCCCTAAGTCACCAATTGCTTCTAATGTATCTATGCTTTGTCTCCAATCTATAATTAAACTGGCATCTCACGGTTAGTCAATTGTCTGCCCGCCATCATTAATTCCTCAGCGTCAGTTCCACCGGTCGGGATAATTTTGGCTCCAATTTCTTCAATAGCATACTTAGCTCTTTCCTGTGCACTCAATGCTTGATCATTCCATCCTGACAAAAAAGGAATTCCCGCAGATTGTGTTGCATTGCAAACTATCTGCATAGCATCCATCATCTCTGCTGAGTATGGCGGATCATGGCTCACTGCTTTACCGAAAGACATGCCCATATCACCCGGGCCCCATTCTGCGAATCCTACTCCTGGTACGCTCACCAACTGATCAGCGTATACGAGACATTCGCGATCTTCTATCTTTAATCCCAGCAACAACTCCCCATCAGAACTAAGTGGCCAAGGGTCCGCTCTATGCATGTATTCTTCGGGCTCTAAACCCCAAATTTCAGCAGGGAAATTCTGGCCACCAGATCCACGCCTACCCGGACCTAATTGATCTCCATTTGCAAGACCACGATAGGCAAACCGACAACATTCCACAAACGCACGCACAGCAGCCGGGTCACTAACGTGACACAGTATCAGTCCGTGTACTCCTGTATTGAGTAAATGCGTTATTTGCCATTGATTCATTAGAACCATATCTGCGGATCTTCCGGACGATGGCAAAGTGGCGATTACCGTCGGAGTAGCATGGCCGCTTCGAGTTGGGCCACCATCTCGCAACCCTTTCATAAACGCTTGCAAAGCTCCCATATCGAATGGGGCATGCTCAAAATCAATCGAAAGATAATCGAAACTAGTTATCGCATTTGCCATGCCATTTTCGTAAGTAAGGTCCTCCACCACATACATACCGTGACCAGATAACGGGCTGAGAGCTGGCGAGCCATAATATATTGGTTGATCTTGCTCCAGTAATTCCAGACATCTGTTTACACGACTCAAATTATCTCCCTTAACAACTTCATAATAGTCAATAAAAGTCTAACCAAAACGAACTTGCAGACAAATTTAATCCAGCGGATATGGTTCGGGAGGCGATTCGTAACTACCTACAACTGACTGATCGAAATCGACCAACGATCCAGTCATAAGGCCAGATTCTTCCGAAACCAAATACGCAAGCGCTCGGGCTACTTCCTCTACTTGAATTAGACGCCCGGCAGGTAAGTGGGATTGGGCCAGCTCAAGCCAGTTATCTGAGTGCCCTTCCACCTTAGTTTGCACACGATGCTCACCCGGAGTCTCTGTCCACCCTATATTAAGAGCATTCACTCGAATGCCATGCCTTAACAGGCCAAAAGCCACATTACGAGTCAATGTCATCAGGGCCGCCTTGGAAGCAGAATAGGCTGCTATTTTAGGCTGACCTCCCCAAGCAGCCATACTCGTTATGGACGCAATAGCTCCTCCATGATTGTCACGCATCATAATTTTGGCCACATCTTGAATCAGGAAAAACGGAGCCCGTACATTAACCGCGAATAGTTTGTCGAATAATTCCGGCGAAGTATCGATTATCGATCCCCTAGAAGTTTCACCTGCACAGTTCAAAAGGATATCTACTGTTCCGAAATTGTCGTCCGTAATTTCAAGTAAGGCCCTACAATCCGATACCACAGACAAGTCAGTACGAACATATTTAACCTGGCTATCTGTGTTCCCATTGAGCTCAGAGCATATTTTTGCCCCATTTGCCCCATTGCGACCACATAGCACAATTGCTTGAGCTCCTCGTTGGGCCATAAGCCGAGCGGCCGCCTCGCCAATACCCTGGGTGGCACCAGTTACGACAACTACCTTTCCGGCGAATTGGCTAGACAAATCCATTCCATATGTAGTCATGATAAAACGCCTTCCGTTTAGCAAGTCGGTGAGACCTATTACAAACTAATTCTCATTTTCGATCGCAACATCGCCTTGAAACCACGCTGCGAGGACTCCTCCAACTGCCAATATTGCAGCAAAACGAAACGATGCTTCGAATCCTTCCACAAGATGAGGAGGAGTAGCATCAAGAGCAGACGCCCCTCCGCTACTAGATAGAACAACCGCAGCAAAAATCGTACCAAATACTGCCGAGCAGGCAGCAAATCCTAAAGCCCTGGCCGTGCTCATATATGCACCCCCAACACCAAGCATTGACCGGGGCAATGATCCCATGATTGAGCTGGCCGTAGGCCATTCGAATATACCCAACCCAAATCCCACTATCAAAATCCGAACTAATACGTCAGCGATTGAGGCTTGCATCCCAAGCTGAGACAAAAGCCAAAAACCTATAGCAATAAAAGCAAGGCCCATACTCGCTGGATATCGAGCCCCGTAACGATCGGCTACTCTTCCACTTATCAAGGCGGTGAACACCATAGTTCCTGTGATGAAAGCCATTCCGACACCTATAAGCGGAGGACTCCATCTCAAAACCTCGTTCAAATAGAAAGGAATCAGCAAAAAACCGGCAGATAGAGCACCAAACCCCAGAAATGCAGACACGAAACCAAGGCTAAAAGACCGAATTTTGAAAACAGCCAGATTGACCAATGGCTGTTGAGCGCGCAATTGCGAAACTACGAACATAGGCATAAAAAGTGCCACGACAAACAAAGCAGTCAAGATAATCGGTGAATCGAATCCCATCTGGCGAATTTGGTTAAGTACAAACAGCAGCGGAGCAAGCCAAATTATGTATAAGATAGCCCCACGAATATCAAGATTCTGATCTCGAAGGCGAACCGAAGCAAAACCCATCGTCGTAAATGCAAAGCCTATAACAGCCACAGGGATCATTACTCCGTATATAGAACGCCAACCAAATTCGCCAGCAAAAAGACCTGCAGCTATGGGGCCGGCAGATAAACCTATTGAGGTTATTGTCCCAAATATACCCAATGCCCTCCCCCTTTGAGACGCCGGAAAAACACTAACTATCAGACCAGGGCCTACCCCCTGCATCATCGCTGTAGCAACTGCTTGGATCCCGCGGGCAATAATAATCACCGTGAAATTGGGGCTTATTAGCAAAAGTAAACTTCCAAAAGCCAATATTACAAACCCGATTCGTAATATGAGGGCCCTACCAAAGATATCCCCCAACCTTCCCATGGTTAAGAGCAAGCTGCAATTAACGGCAAGGGACGTTAACACCACCCATTGAACAAGTTGAATGTCTATTCCATATTCATCAGCTATTTGCGGAAGAATTACATTGGTTGCAGTGGCTTCGAATGTTGACGCTAGTACAGCCATTCCAGCAATAGCTACACCTAGTATTTGAAGTCGTCTATTGTTAATGGGTGAATCAACTTCGGTGCTACTCACCAAATCGCCGTTTCATTAGATTGTTCTTAAAAACCATTGTCCATTAACCAATCATAGGTTCTACGCGCTATAGGTAGGGGCTTGTCAAATTTGCACGGATACATATCCTGTTCCACAACCGCAAACCCATCAAATTGCACCGCATTAAGCACGTCTCTAAAAGCTTCAAAATCCACTATTCCCAATGCTGGCTCAACGAACACTCCTTCCGCTACCGCTCGAGCGAAAGGCAAGTTGTTCCTTTTAACACGCTCTCTAATGTCTTTATTGACACTCTTAAGATGCAGATATTCAACCCGTTTGAAAAATTTCCGCATAAATGCCACGGGATCGCCTCCACAGTAAGCGTGATGTCCAGTGTCCAAGCAAATACCAACAAATTCAGGTGGCATTGCTTCGACAAAACGCTCAATCTGCTCCTCGTGTTCAATCCGAGTATCGGCATGAGGATGAAACACGGCACGTAATCCAAAACGCTTAGATATATTCTCACCAATTCGCGCTATGCTTTCAACAAAGCGCCCGAAATCAGATTCGTTGAGTTCCGGAGATCTCAATTGTTTTCCAGAAGCTAGATCAGTATACGTATCATCAATTAATATCATGTATTCGGCGCCAAGTGTAGCTAATAGGTTGCCCATCAACTCAACATCTGCATTGATTACATCTATCTCATTCTCATCCTCATAGTGCCTCATGATGAACCCCCCGGCACACAACAGATTGCGGCGGTCAAATTCCTTTTTGATGTCAGTTGGACTACCAGGAATGTAACCTGGAGGACCAGTCTCGGCATACTTGTAACCTGCCTCAGCCATCTCATCTAAACATCGCTGCCATGGAGTTTGAAGTGCATCTGAACCGAACCAGACTCCCCAAGAATCAGGTCCAGTGCCGATCTTTACAGTCACTATATTCTTTCCCTATGGTTACTGAGGTGCATAGGATTGTATAGACCAATGCGCCCTCAGCGTTAACTTTGACTTGCATCAATCGTTACGAAGGGCTTCAATTAACCAGACAGTGAACTATTAATAGGTTGGCACAATGGCTAAAACAATCGGAGTAGGTGTTATCGGCATGGGATGGATGGGGGAATTACATTCTCGTTCCTATACGCAGGTACCCATACGTTTTCACGAAGCCGTCGGACAGCCAAAATTGGTTGTCTGCGCTGACGAGTTTGAGCATCGTGCTGAACACGCTCAGCGCCTATACGGGTTTGAAAAACGAACCACAGACTGGCGAGCTGTAGTAGATGATCCTTCTGTGGACGTAATAAATCTGACAACACCAAATCATCTTCACGTAGAAATCGCCGAAGCAGTTGCACAGGCAGGTAAACACCTTCTCTGCGAAAAACCTGTGGGTAGATCCCCACAGGAAACGGCACGTATTGCCAGATCTGTAGAAGAGGCTGGAATCATTAGCCACGTAGGGTTCAACTATAGATGGATTCCTGTCCTTCAATATACCAAACAGCTCATTGATGATGGACGAATTGGAGCTATTACCCACTACCGTGGTGGTTTCTTGGAAGGTTATGCAGCCAACCCTCACGCAATGTTGACATGGCGATTTCTAAAGGACATCGCAGGCATGGGGGTTCTAGGAGATATGATGTCACACTCTTTGGACATGGCTCACATGCTAATTGGACCTATTAGCGAAGTTGTCGCACAGAAAGAGACCTTTATCCTCGATCGACCTCAGTCTGTGGCGGGGGAAGGGACACACTTTGACATTAGGGAAGACGGCCCGCGCGCGCAGGTGGAAAATGAAGATTACGTTAGCGCACTATTACGTTTTGAAAATGGGGCAAGAGGCACCATGGAAGCTTGCAGAGTAGTTGTAGGTGAGAAAATTGCACTGATGTTTCAGATCAACGGTAGAAGTGGAGCGTTTCACTGGCACTTGGAACGCCAGAACGAACTCGAATTCTACGAAATGGATGACAAGGATGCCTCCAACGATGGATATCGTCATCTACTTTCAGGACCACAAATGCCTTTCCATTCGAATTTTAATCCTGCCGAAGGGCTACAAATTAGTTATGACGACACCAAGATTATTGAAGCCCATCAGTTCTTGGAAGCGGTAGCAGAAGGTCGACCTAGTGAACCTGGCCTCCCTGAAGCATTGAGGGTCGCCGAAGTTGCTGCCGCAATGCAACGCAGTTGGGAAAGCGGATCCTGGGAAAAAGTGACTCCTATTTCTCAATAGGGCTCTCGTCTCCAAATTCTCAACATATAGTCCAACTTTAATGTGGATAAACGGACGACCATAATTGAGAATAGTCCAATACCGCAGAACGTACACCATTACTCTACATTCATAATCTCCAACCCTTAGTTATATGCCGGAGGATAAGTTTGTTGACAGTGAGGGACTCAGGGTTCATACTACTATCGTTATACGGTTCTATCACTGATACACACATAGGAGTTATGTTTTGAACAAACTAGCAGCGTGGTCACCGTTGATCACTCAAAGCCTTGTAGATGACTTATTCGGCAGCCTTTCAAATTCGTACAATTCTGTCGCACCGTACAGATCAACAGTGCAAATACCAATCAACGTAATCCAAAATGAGAATCAATTTGAAGTATCTGCGTCCGTTCCTGGTATCAGTGCAGACAATATCGAAGTGACCCTGGATCAGCGAACCCTAACAATAGAAGGGATCGCAAATCGGGACAAAGACGTCGAAGGGAGCAATTACTTGATGAATGAGCGGGTATCAGGATCCTTCCGCAGGTCAATACGGCTCCCCAAGGCAGTAGAAGCAGAATCAGCAACAAGCCTGCTAAAAGACGGTGAGCTACGAATCACATTCCCGCTAAAGAATGAGGAAAAGGTTCACAGATTAGATATCCAATCTGCCTAGACTAGTTATCAACAGCATAAAAAGCGCAAGTCACCATCCCCACCCGGCCTCAGACTGCAAGACTCCTCCCGAGTAGCCTGAGGCCGGGTGGGTTGCTTGAAAATGAAACAACATTGACCACGTAGTACTCGACACCGGGATCTGCAAGCTAAGGTAGAGTATGATACGAATCCAAACTGCTAGACATCAGCATGGGGAGGTATATAACGATTGTCAAATGGCTCTGATTTGAACGCTGAAGTCGTAGTATCCCCATCTACAGTCTTGTCAGAAATTAGCCCTCTAATTTACGGGTCTAACATCGAGCACTTAGGCAAAACCATTAACCGTGGAGTCTGGGGGGAATTAATCTGGAACCGAAAATTTTGCGGACATGATGAATCAGGAAAGGGATCGCCGCTCCAAAGGCCTAGAAGTCAAAAAGGGCGATGGGAAATACACACTGATGACCCGCCTGATTTCGGGGTTGCTAACGGTTGGCAAGTGAAAAATCCGGCATCCAACATTTTCCTTGTACACGACAACACAACATTCTATTCCGGCTCACAATCACAACGTATCGACATATTAAATAACGACGGAAACGGGCACGGAGTAATGCAGGAACTGTGGATGCCTCCTCACCAGGATCTCAATTGCCGAATAGTAGTTCGGGCCCAAGGAAACATGGACAGAATAGATGTTGTCCTTGTCGCAGAAGATGGATCGACAACACGTTGGCCCATTGACCTCAGCCACTGTGATAACTGGTCGGTTTTTTCCAATATCATACAAACCACAGGTGGTAACGGATCGCTGGAAATCCTAGCTCATGGTGAAGGAAAGGTATGGATAGGAGCTATATCCCTAATGACCCAGACACATCATGACGCTGGAGGATGGAACATTGAAGTAATAGACTCAATGAAATCTTGCGGGATCACCATGCTTAGATGGCCTGGAGGTAACTTCGCCTCTGACTACCACTGGCAAAATGGTATTGGAGATGCAGACCAACGACCCTCTATCCAAAGTAGAGCTTGGGGTGATTGGGACCCGAACGACTATGGTACTGACGAATTTCTTCGCATGTGCAAAGCCTATGATTTCGTGCCGTTCATAGTAGTAAACGCCGGATCAGGCAGCGACTCAGAAGCCTCGGATTGGATCGAATACTGCAATGGAGAGGCCTCTTCCCCAATGGGCCAATTACGCAAACAGAACGGACAAGCTGATCCCTATGCAGTACATCATTGGTCGATTGGGAACGAGATGTGGGGCAATTTTCAGGTAGGGCATGTTGACCCAGAAACTTACGAAAGACGGATGGCAGCATTTGCGAAAGCAATGCTAGACAAAGACAGCTCCATTCACCTGACCGGGGTTGGTCACGTGCGTAACACAGGAATGAAATGGAATGAAAAAGTTGCAGTGACTAAAGCCAACATACAGGCCCTTAGCGTCCACTATTACCCGTTCAACGTTCGGGTAGCCGGAGACCCTCCAACAGATGGACCACCTTGGAATGTAGCGGCTGCAGGCGCAGAGGAATCCGCTAATGTCATCAAGGATTCCATAAATGTTATAGATCGATACTGGGCAGGGAAACAACCGGCCGAAATTTCATTCGACGAATGGAACATGTGGGTATCAGTACAGAATGTCGAACCATGGCTTAACGAACCTTTTCGCTTGCAAGATGGGCTATATACTGCCGCCCTATTTAATGAACTACATCGGCTGTCTGATCGTGTAACAATGGCACATCAGGCAATGGCAGTAAACAGACTAGGACTAATGAAACTTGAGCAAGGCGCAATCATCGAAACCCCTATGTATCAGGCATTTCAGTTATGCGCTATGCACTGTGGCGAAGAGGCACTTCAGACCGAAGTACAATCACCGCTCTTTAATGTAGAGCCTTACGCCACGTTCCCTCCACGAAACGGATTAAATCTAGTAAATTGCATGGCAACGCGCCGAAAAAGCGATGGAACCATCGTCTTGGTAGCTGTCAATTTATCAGAACACCACACCGTGAGACTGTCAGTTTCACTGGATCACCCTCACCACATATCGGAATCGACTCTTGTACGAGAAATAAACGGCAAGGACCCACGATCTTTTAACAGTTCGGCCTACCCTTATGAAACATGGATCGTCGAAAGAGAGACAGTCCTAGAAGTTAAAGACAACAGATTCGAATACGAATTGCCGGCTCATTCGATAACCATGCTAGATCTAACAGAGGCCAGAAAATGAGCAGCATTTCAGTAAATGTAAACAAGCCTATAGCAAAAATTAATCCGTTTATTTACGGAGTCAACCTTGAGCACCTAGAACTTTCGGTCTACGGAGGATATTGGGCGGAATTACTCGACAACCGCAAGTTTTTTGGACCGGATGAGGGATCAAGAATCGCAGGAACGTACTATGCGCCAGACCCAGGGCCCACTCCTTGGGAGGCAGAGACGCAGGATGCCCCTAATACAGGCTTAGTACCTCCGTGGAAGGTGCTCAACCCTGCTAGTGGCCTACTCTGCATACATGACAACACTACTTTCTTTTCAGCAAATCAATCACAACGGTTAGACATACCAGACACCGATGATGCCCACGGTATCAAACACGAAAATATAGACATATCTGCCGACAGCACTTATGACTGCCGAGTCGTTTTGCAAGCATCTGACGGTATAGACAAAGTAACTTTATCACTTCGAGAGGGTGAGAATGTCCTAGCAAGCTGGGCTATCGTAAAACCGCAATTAACTCCAGCGTGGACAGAACATTTATCTAAACTTACACCCAATCAATCCGCTAACTGCAGTTTTGAAATTCAAGTAACAGGGTCCGGACAACTGTGGATAGGCGCAATATCCCTAATGAAGTCAGAACACGCTAGCGCTGGCGGAATGAGACCTGACATAGCTAACAAGCTGGTTGAGAGTGGGATAACTATGATTAGATGGCCTGGAGGGAATTTCGCATCGGACTATCACTGGCAAGATGGAGTCGGCCCAATCGACAAACGCCCTACAAGACTAAATCGAGCCTGGGGAGAAACTGAACCTAATGACTTAGGGACAGACGAGTTCTTACAGCACTGCAAACTACTACAAGTAGAACCATTCATCACGGTAAACGCTGGATCCGGCACTGCTGAGGAAGCTGCAGCGTGGGTAGAATACTGCAATGGCTCTGCAGACACGTATTGGGGAAAACTTAGGTCCCAAAACGGGCACCCTGAACCTTATGCCGTTAAGTATTGGTCTATAGGAAACGAAATTTGGGGCAATTTCCAAGTTGGACACGTAGACCCTGAAACTTATGCCTACCGGGCACTTGAATTCGCTGAGCAAATGAAGGCGGTAGATCCGACAATACATTTGACCGCGGTCGGGCATGTCAGAAACACCGGCGGTAGATGGAATGAGCTAGTAACTAGCATCCTGTCAGGACGGATCAACGCTATGGCAGTACACTACTACAACTTAAACCCTTCGACTCTAGCAAAGGAACCTGATGAAGATGAAAAATGGGACGCAATAGTCGCCGGACCGCTATCTACAGCTAGTGTATTAGATGACTCGATAACCATTATCGATGAGGCATGGACAGGAGAGCTCCCAGTAGAAATATCGTTTGACGAATGGGGAATCCGTGTCGATCTCCGAACCACAAAACCATGGAAGGAAACCTATCATCTCCGGGACGGATTAAATATCGCAGGAACGCTCCAGGAGTTGCAAAGACGTGGAGATAGGGTCAGCATGGCTCACCAATTCTCATTTGTAAATCGGCTCGGGTTAATAGACTCAAATACCGAAGCTATTAACGAAACCGCATGCTATCAAGCGTTCAAACTAATTTCACAAACTAGTGGCTCCGTAGCATTAGAAACTGTTACAGAAACAGATAGTTACCATACAAACGGTCTGGCCTCTGAACCCCCGTTGGAAGATGTTCCCTTCTTAAGCGCCCAGGCCACAACAGACGACAGCTCAGGATCAATAACTCTATCGGTCGTCAACAGAAGTAAAGGCCTCTCGAAGGCCGCCATAATCAAGCTTGGAAAACAACCTGCTACACCCACAACAACCGTCCATGAATTAAATGGTAATGATGCCTTAGCTAGAAACGAGTTTGGCGATCAAGGGCAAACATGGGTAGAAACCAACGAACTCGATCTCGAACTTACAGAAGAGGGATTTAAATACACGTTTCCGCCACACTCGGTCACAGTATTTGAAATTCAGTTTTAGGGTAATCTAAGAATAAAATAACTACGACACTTGACATCACGGGAGGGACTAAGACTTGAATCTTATAGTTTTGATGCTAGACAGCATCCGGCAAGACCATGTTAGCTTCTACAACC
>CAJWLF010000019.1 GCA_913043205.1 uncultured Chloroflexota bacterium
GGAACGTCTCAGACGCTATTTTGAGCGCGTCGAGCCGGTGTACTTTGAGGTGAGGAGCACGAGTGAGGCGGGGCTACGAGATTATCTCAAAGCCTTGCCCGATGGGCCGCATGCCATAATCGTTCGCGATCAAGAGGGTCATTTCCAATCAATTTAGGGCGAAAAACTTCAGCAATAGTATGGGCCAATCGCATACCACCTTTTGTCCCCCAGCCAAAGCCGTACCCTTCTAATTTTGAGTCTGTTTTCACCACAAGTACTACTATTTGGGGGGGGGTGCAATGAGGTGCCTCGGAGATTTCGGATCCAACAGATTGGTGCCGGATCGATGATTTCAAGGGTAAGGCACCTGGTTTCACTGGAGACTTATCCATCATCCCTGGCTCGGGTATATCCACGACAATGATTTCAACATCAGTGATTTTCATTATTTTCTCGTTTATAAATTGCTATCATCATCCGATTAACTCGCCAAGCAACGTGAAACTTAGTCGCTGGACTAAGTTTAGACCTCATCGATATTACAGATGACAAAACACTTATAGCCTGAAAACTTTGCAAAACAACTAATATTTAGCCGGTGCCGCCTATTCCCGAAAATTGATTCTGGAAGTTAACCAGACAATAACACGTTGTTTGATATGTGGTTTAAATGATTTGGCTCTGGCGGTGATAGAGGTCGTTATCAGGCACCAGAGCCAATATTGAGCGAGATTGTTTCGCTCTCGCCATGTGGATCAGTTGGATAGTTGTCGCTTTGAACGATGGCGACACAACTGAACCACATAGTCAAGTTAACACATGCCCATCAGCCAACAGGGGAGTGGCGTTTATTGAAATGCGTTATATTTATATATTAGTCCTGATGTTTTATCAGCGTGGCCTATTGCCCAATGCACTCGACAAGACGATCAGCCACAACTTGCTCTTGACCTGTTGACAAATTGACCATGTTAGCTGCCAATCCTCCATCAATCCTCGCTATATAAATGCGGGGGTTTCCTTCATGAAGTTCTTGCCAAACCCGATCGGCTTCAATTGAACCATTCTTGAACTTGATCACGCAGTTTGGGACATGAAACTGCAAGTAATCGTGTTCGACGGAAACGGTAACTTTCGTATTGTCTTTCAAGCGATCATGAATATGTTCGGCTTGCGCTCTCATCGCCGCCATACGAGCATCATCGTCTGACTCTATAAACAACTGCAATGCTGTAGCCATTCCAATCATTTCTTCCCGTCCAACTTTCGAAGGACGTCCAACTGCCATTTCGGGACCACTATTTAGTAATGCGGCTTCGATCAAGTCTTTACGGCCTGCGAGAAGACCTGCCGATTGCGGACCGCCGATGTATTTTCCACCTGAAAATGTGACTAGATCGGCACCCTCATCGATGTATCGAGTTAAGTTAGATTTAGGTGGCAGCATTGCAGCTCCATCAACAATGACGGGAACATCATTGTCATTAGCGATTTCAACGACCTCTTCCAGTGACAAACCATTTCTTGGTGGGCCGTATGCGAATGTGTAAAGAATCCCAGCTGTTTTTTCTGTTATTGAGTTCGTAAATTGGTTAGCAGACGCCCCGTTTCCATCCCCGGACAATTTAATTTCAGCACCTGCATATTCGTGACATTTCATGTAGCCAGCAGGGTTATTGTGCTGAGTGAGGATTTCATTCTTGAGGCCCGTTGTATCTGGAAGTTGAGCAATCTTTTTTGAATCCGTTCCTGTAATAACCGCAGCGGTTGCTAGCACAAGACCACCTGCCGCTCCTGAGCAAATGAGTCCACTATCAGCTCCTGTAACTTCAGCGACAAAATCTCCGGTCGCTCTTTTCAACTCAACAAGGTTGACATAAGACTCGGATGCCAGGCTCATCGCCTCGCGAACCTCCGGGCTCATCATCGATCCACCGTGAGTGGTGTGGGTTCCTCCAGCATTTATCAAAGGTGTTACACCAAATCTGGCGTATACCGGGTTATTAAGCGGGTCGGTGGACATTGTTCGAATCCTTTAACCGTTCAGGAAGGTTTTAGAGCCCAATTATGGTCAGATAAACAATTTTTATTTGGTCAACTTGTGATAGAAATACGCTTCGACGAAATAAAACTCAATTTCATGGACATAATGACATACACCAAGCGACAAAGGTTCGCTATGGAGGCGACGGTGACAGGAATATATGAACAATTTGGCGTCACGCCAGGCATTAATGCGCGTGGCAATCAAACCCTACTCGGCGGCTCTACTCCTCCTCCAGAAATCCAGGAGGCGATGGATGAAGCTATGAATTCAGGATATGTCGTATTTGAGGACTTATTAAGGAAAACTGGTGACTTCATTGCTGAAACACTAGGGACTGAATCTGCATTTGTAACATCTGGTGCTGCCGCTGCCATTTCGTTAGGAAGTGCAGCCGCACTGGCCGGTAATGATCGAGATAAGATGGGTAAGCTACCCGACACTTCATCCTTCGACAGAAATGAACTTGTTTTCCAAAAAGGTCAAGACTATACCTATAAACGTTGCTTTACATTGGCCGGAGCCAAACTTAAAGAAGTCGGGCGTGAAGAAGGTTGTACTGTAGAAGAAATGGAAGCTGGTATCGGCCCTAAAACGGCAGGAATTGCTTTCTACGAAAGTGGACTTTGGGGCGACGAGTGGGTTTCGATAGAAGAGGCTCGTGCGCTGGCAGACAAACATGATATCCGTCTCATAGTAGATGCGGCTGGACAGATTTATCCGCTTGATCAATTCACAAAAGTTGCTCAAACAGGAGATGTAGTGGCGTTTGGAGCCAAATACATTGGTTCACCGCATTCGACCGGAATATGCACCGGACGAGCTGAATGGGTTGAATCTGCGTTTCAACAGAACTTTATTGGGGTAGAAGTGGCAGGTATGAAGGGACTGCCTCGTGGTTACGGACGACCCTACAAGACGGACCGAGGAGAAGTTGTAGGAGTGGCTGCTGCCTTACGCAGATGGTTCTCAATCGACCATGAAGAGCGCCTCGCAATTGAAGAGGCAAAACGGACGGCATTCCATCGCGGTCTAAATGATGTCAATGGAATAGACGTAACAATACCGAATACACCTCAGCTAGGTCCGAATACAACCGTTTTCATACGGTTCGATCCTGAGGTCACCGGGGTAGATGTAAATGAAGTCATTAAACGTCTTGAACAAGGAGATCCACCAATTTGGACCCGTGTTGGCGGTGAGGAAGGATCGATTGGCATTGGGGTTCAAATGTTGACCGACGAACAGGTTGAAACCGTAATACAAAGGATCAAGGAAGTTATCTCCTAACCCTTTAAACGACACACATGCTCTAGAGAGGAATTAAAAGCGATATGCAATGGAGCATCCTGATTACAGGTGGACGAGTGATCGATACCTTCTCGGGTATTGACCAAGTCAAGGACGTCGCTATCTCAGGAAAAACAATTGACGAAATCGGAACGAACCTTCCGAAGGAAAATGCAGACCTCCATATAGATGCTCGAGGAAAAATTGTTACCCCTGGATTTATCGATCTTCACGTGCACAATTACACTTCTCGTGGGAACCAACCAAGCGTTGATTCTGACACGACTAACCTCGCATTCGGAGTGACGACTGCGCTTGATGCAGGAACCGCTACGCCGGGAGAGTACCCGCACTACTGGGAATCAGACATCCAGAACACCAAAGTTAGGCTGTACTCCCTCGTGCGGATGCCAGATCCATATGGACCAACCCCGTCTTCGGTCGGAGAAGTTCAAGATCTCATTACCAGCTACGACACGCTGTTAGGAGTGAAATTTCACCATTCGCAGAAATTCTCTTCGTTGCCTTTGGCTAGAGAAGCGGCGGACTTCGGCGGAGGAATATTGATGTGTGAAGCATACGGTGCGCCGATTCCACAGCTTCTTGATTGGATGAACCCCGGTGATATCCTCACACACACTTTTCATGCCGCATTCCGCTTCCCTATCTTCGACCACCGAGGGCAACTCTGGTCCAAAATCTGGGACGCCAAAGAGCGGGGTGTATACCTAGATATCGGACACGGTGCCAGAGGTTTCGCTTTCCGAACTCTTGAGCAAGCTGTCGCACAAGGATTTAAACCCGATACGATCAGCACTGACGTGCATGTCGGGAACATAGATGGCCCTGTATTCGACATGCCTACAACAATGTCTAAGATGTTCACTGTCGGTCTATCGCTAAACGAGATAATAGACATGTCAACACGCATCCCAGCCCGAGCGCTAGACCAAGAGCGAGAACTCGGTTCACTCGCTGTCGGCACAGTGGCTGACGTGGTAATCAGCTCGATCGATCAGGGCGAATACACCTACATGGATGTGCTGCACGAAACACGGACTTCGCGTGAAAAAATCGTTGCAGAAACAATTGTGTACTCGGGTAACGTCTATGACGGTAGCCATTACGATCCCGTGGAGATGTCCCATAAACATGACGCACCACCAGGATTCATTCTTACTGAGACATAATCAGAGAACAGTCTATTGCCGCTATGGTTTAGGCGGGTCGGCAGTCGGTTCGTAAAAATAACCTGCCGTTGAGTAGTAAGGGCCTGCATTTTCAGGTGGGTTTGCATCCAGTATTGCAGTCACTTCCTGACGCTCCTCTGAAGTGATTTTCCATTCAGCTGCAGACGCATTTTGTTGAATCTGCTCTGGAGAACTTGCACCTGCTATCACAGTGGACACAATCGGCTCGGCCAGAAGCCATGCAAACGCCAGTTCTAAAACTGAATGCCCACGTTCATTTGCCCAGTTATCCAGTAAAGATACGATTTTTAGATTCTGAGGAGTAATCCAACGTTCACTTGATTGTTGTTCGATAGCAAGTCGTGTGCCGGCCGGAGGTAACCCATCACCACTTATTTTGCCCGAAAGTAAGCCGGCAGCGAGCGGTAAGTACGGTATTACTGCAACTCCCAGCGCTCTGCATGCAGGAATCATTTCGGATTCTGCTGAGCGAGCCATCATCGAGTAGGCGAATTGAGAAGCTGAAAAACTCACAAGATTGTTAGCTTTTGACGTCCAGAATCCATCAACGAAACGCCAGGACTCAAAATTACAGCCGGCCGTGTAAAGAATCTTACCCTGCTTGACTAGATCGTCGAGAGCCCGCAGTGTTTCTTCCATTGGCATGCGCGGGTCAGGTCGATGAATCATGTATACGTCAATGTAGTCGGTCTGTAGTCGCTGGAGACTTTCTTCAACCGACCTCATGATGAATTTACGCGATCCACCGAAATTGTTAGGTCCCTGCCGACGCATGCTACCGAATTTAGTTCCTATCAGCATTTCACCGCGTCGACCCTTTAGTGCATCTCCTATGTACTGTTCAGAGACACCCTGCGCATAGACATTCGAAGTATCTATGAAGTTTATTCCGTGATCAATGGCGGCGTGAATTATGTCTGCTGCTTCAGCACGGTCACGTCGGCCCGGTTCTCCGAAACTGTTTGCTCCAAGACCTATTTCAGATACTTCTAAACCAGAATTGCCCAGGTGCCTATATTGCATCAAGATTCATCCCATTATTTTTATTTATTACTTGAGTTATGCGTGTCGCCAGAAGATTATAATCCCGTACATTTTTGGAATAGCAAGATCGTTTGAATCAACGGACACTAAATGACACGAAAAAACCAACCGAATCTAGTCTATATTTTCACTGATCAGCAACGAGCTGACACCATGTCAGCCTACGGTAACAACTGGATCCAGACTCCGAATTTGAATCGTCTTTCTGACGATAGCATCGTGTTTGAAAACGCATATGTTAGCGCTCCAATCTGCACTCCCTCTAGAGCTACCCAGATGACAGGACTATGGCCTCATACAAATGGGTGCACAAAAAACAATATCCCTTTGGCTGACGACATCAAAACTTTTGCTGAGTTTTTCTCGGATGATTACCACACTGCTTATTACGGCAAGTGGCATCTGGGAGACGAAGTCATAAAACGAAGAGGATGGGATGAATGGCATTCGATTGAGGATCAATACAGGGTCTGGTCGACCAAAGAAGATAATAATGAAATCCTGAGTGATTACCATCACTATCTGATATCTCAAGGGTACAAGCCTGATAAGGAATCCAGCGGTAAAATGGTTTTCTCAAGATCCTTTGCCGCCCAGTTACCCGAGGAACATACCAAGGCCGCATATCTAGGTCGCAAAGTCAGCGAATTTATAGATCACAATAAAGCAAACCCGTTCGCTATATGTGTCAATTTCTTTGAGCCACATCCTCCATACACGGGACCATTTGACGATCTTTATGAACCTGATGATATTCCTCAAACTCCGGTTTTCAGAGTAGATCCTCCAGATAACGCTTCGAGAATGTCCACCCTTATGGCGGATGACCAAGCTAAAAAGAGATTAGTTATTAACCAGGATCAGGAGACATCAATACTTGAAGCCGATGATGAATTTAACGGGCCAAAGACTAATTCCGAGAAAGAATTTCGAAAAGTTCAAGCAAAGTACTACGGTCTTGTAACCCTCATGGACAAGGCAGTTGGACAAATATTGGATGCAATAGAAAAAGCGGGAATCAGTGAAGAAACTATAGTGGTTTTCACCTCTGAACACGGAGATCAGATGGGAGACCACAACTTTTTTCACAAGATAGTCATGTACGAACAATCGGTAAAAGTTCCATGCCTAATACGTGTACCGTGGCTCGGCAGCCGGGACGTAACAGGCCGATACTCGCACATAGATACAATCCCTACATTGCTCGACCTTATGAATATAGACATACCTAAACATCTACAAGGAGAGTCCAAAGCAGGCCGAATTAAAAAAGGTGAAACACTAGAAGACAACGATATCTTCTTGGACTGGAACGGGCGAAGTGTCGACCAGCGATTCCCACTTAGCGAACTCGAACGTATGCGAGAAATCCCACATCGATGCATCGTTACTGGAGATGGATGGAAGTTAAACCTCTCAGTGGGCGACCAAAGCGAACTCTACGATCTTAAAAACGACCCATACGAACATACCAATCTTTATAACGATCCGGCTCACTCAGTAAAGGTAGTGGAATTAGCCAAAAAAATACGAAACTGGCAGATCGAAACTGGAGATACAGCGCTCATCCCAGACGTATACCCTGGTGTCGGTCACATAACAGGCATGCGTTAGCCCGAGAGCCCAATCATTTTTCACAAGAATAAATGGCGTGATATCAGATGAATAATACTACGGAAGATCTAAATCCGTAGAAGGCGTTTCTGACCAGTCATCCTTAGATAGACCATCATAGTCAAAACGAACCACACCGTCCTTAATCGTCAATTGATTGACGAGACGACCGCCTGCCTGCATGATCCGATACCCGGTGGGACCTGAATCAGAAAGACCCGCAGGTCGATCTTGATACTCCAAAATCGTCACATCAGCAGAAGCACCAGGAGTGAGTGTTCCAATCTCGGTGTGATTAATCCATTTAGCAGCCTCCCAAGTCGACCGGGCAACCACTTCAGCCATTGGCATGCCCATCGCCAAAAACTTACTCATAACCTCGGTCATAGTAGCTCGTGAAGTATGCAAACTCATTCGGTGCATGTCTGTAGAAATCGTATCTGGTGGGAATCCCTGATCGAGAGCCGGTTGGGCCATCGAAAATGAAAAGCTGTTGTTACCGTGGCCTACATCAAATTTTATGCCTCGTTTACGCGCTTCAATGTAATACTCCTTCACCTTTCCATCATTCCCAATCATTGGCTTACCATAGCCAAAGCAGTGAGTCGTGCCATCGCCAGGGCGCAACCGATCTAGCATATCCGCAAACGTACGCGTTGGCTTTGCGTTTTGGTCAACAAGGACGAATGTCCCAGAAAGCCGCGCTGCCTCAACACCTCTGTCTATCGACTCCCAACCCGTACCAGAAAAGTGGGCCACTTTAACACCAACTAAAACATCCGAACGCTGGCGAATTTTTTCAGCGGTCAATTCTGGATCCATATCGTTGATGTCCTGCTCAACATCACCTTGCATACCCTGTCCAACAATATTCAAAAGTGCAAACACTCGCACCTGAGATTTGTTCACAACATCCTTGTTGAACTGATCGAATGTGCGCCATCCTGAGCCACCGCAATCAACCATCGTTGTCACACCATACGGAAAGCACATCTCTTCAGGAAACATCGCTCCGGCAAAACCTGTGCAGTGCGCGTGCATGTCTATAAGACCAGGTGTTACGTACATACCAGATGCATCAATTATCCGACGCCCGTTAGACTCTGGAATATCCTTAGCGACACCGGCAACAACCCGTCCAGCGATCCCTAAGTCCATCACTGCATCGATACCATTAGCTGCATCGATAACATGACCATTCTTAATCAACAAATCGTAACTGGGCATTTGAGATATTCCTCACATTTCGTAAATCTGAAGAAACGATTCAGATCTTGTTAGTCTCTCAACTGGCGCAAACGCGGATCTGTGCGATCTCTAATCCAGTCTCCAAGGAAATTCATAGACATTACGGTCAGGAAAATACCCAGACCCGGGAAAAATGAAATCCACCAAGCTTCATCGAGCGTATCACGACCGTCGCTGATCATTGCTCCCCATGATGGTACTCGAGTAGGGATTCCGACTCCAAGGAAGGCCAGTGAAGCTGCGGTCATAATCAAACCACCGACACGTAGGCTCGCCAGCACCATCAAAAGATTCGCTACACCAGGCAAAATATGTCTGTACATAATCCGCAAATCAGAAGCGCCTGCCACCCGAGCCGCATTCACATAGTCTCGGGTTTTCAAACTAAAAACTTCAGCGCGAATATTCCGAACAAATCCAACCCATGTCAACATAATCAGCAGCACCATCATGACAATAATGCCCTGACCAACCGTGACAGCGACAACTAGAGCAATTAATAAGAACGGTAAAGCATTCCATATATCGACGAACCTAGTCATTAACTCATCAAAAAGTCCACCATAGAAGCCAGTCATAATCCCAGCCCACGCACCTAAGATCGTGCCACTGATCATCGCCACCACCGCAACACTCAAAGAAACTCGAGTCCCATAAACGACCCTGCTAAATACATCCCTACCGAATTTGTCAGCACCAAGTATGTGACGCTGCTCGATAGTCTTACCAACCCGATCTGTCTCGTAATACTCGTTGTACCAGAACGGTCTGGCCAAATTGCTCCTCAAGTCCTGATCATTTGGGTCATGTGTCGCAATCCAAGGGGCAAATATCGCCATAATCACAAGCAGCACGATCACTACGCCCGGGATTACCGGCCAGCGTCGGATAAACTGCCAAGTTGCGGCAACTGGTCTCAATGGAGAAAATCCTGAGCTATTTTCCGTGTTATCTATAGGACTTAATCTCTCGGTCATGAGTATCGAATCCTCGGGTCAACAATTGTGTACAGAAGATCTGCGACTAAACTCATAAAAAGGAACAGGAACGTAAATATGAAAACTGTCCCGGTAATAACCATAAAGTCATTCTGATTCACCGCCTCGACCGCTACTCTCCCTACACCAGGCCATGCGAAGATCACTTCAACCAACACAGCACCATCCAGATAACCAGCAAGCAGTAACGTCATGATGGTAATTGGTTGAATCAACGCATTCCTTAAGGCATGCTTCCAAATCACGACCCGGTTAGAAACACCCTTTGCACGCGCAAGGGTCACATATTCAGAATCCAGGACTTCAAGCATCGCTGAACGGGTTATTCTCATATATCCGGCCATTGGCCCCCAACCAAGAACCAGAGTTGGAAGAATGTAGTGCTTTGCCTGCTGGAAAAATGGTAGATCCTCACCTCTTCCAAATACAGGAAGCCAACCCAAGTAAACAGCAAATATCCAAATACCTACAAGACCTATCCAGAACGCTGGAAGAGACTGACCCATTAACGCGAATGCTCTGACTACATAATCAGCGGTAGATCCTCGTTTAAGTGCAGATATGATACCTATTGGTATTCCCGTGACGGTTCCAAATACCCACGCGACTATAGCTAAATTAAACGTAGCTCCCCATTTTTCTCCGACAATTTTTGTAACGGGGCGTTGTTGCTGAACACTATCACCTAGGTCGCCACGCAACATATTCCCTGCCCAAGTTAGATACTGAATCGCAAGCGGCTTATCGAGCCCCCATTTCGCCTTAAGAGCTTCAAGTGTCTCAGGAGCGATGTAGTATCCGGGCTGTATAAAAAGATTGATTGGGTCTTCCTTAGCATGTGCAAGCCCAAACACAACCATCGACGCTGCAAGTAGGGATATAAGAGAAAATATCAGACGTCGAGCCAAGAAGTTTTTCATCGATTACTCAATCTGCGATCCAAATTATTTCAGAAAAAAGGTGGAGTACCGAGAGTGTACTACCCTCGGCACTCCACCGATATGTTTTTTCGAACCGTTTGCTTACTTCAGAACGATGAATTCTGGGTGGTGCAATGCTGCTTCACGAACGGAAAGCGGCATGTCCCACGAAGCAAGTTTGTTCGGGTTAGCTAGCGCAACGTTAGGTCGTGCAACTGTACCGATAACCGGCATCCAGTGTGCAAGGAACTCAACGTTTTCGTTTCGCAACTCGATACGCTTGTCGATGTCACCTTCGGCGACCATCGCATCGTAGAACTCACAGAGCTCTCGGATTTCAATAGCGATGTTGAAACCGCCTCGTCCACGTGAGCACTCTGAGTTACCCATAACCGGCCAGTCCCACGGAGCCTGCGGGCTCTCTGCACCAGCGGAGTGAATCCAAGGAGCAGTTGCGGTTCGACCGATTAAGTTTGGCCTGTATGTCTGGTACTGAGCTTTCCAGTCCTGAACATCGATGCCGATCTCTCGCCACATACCAGCAACGGCAGTACCGATTTCTTCGTCACCTCGACCAATTCGAATGAAGAATGGCATTTCAAAGCGAATTCCATCCTCATCGCGGTGGTATCCGGCTTCGTCAAGCATAGCCTCAGCACGCTTAGTGTCATAAGGCGTAGCCCACTTGTCTTGCCAGTTCGGGTTGTTGATGTCTGCACCATAAACGTAGTTAGGCCATGCAGCACCAGCAAACAATACTTCCGAGATCAAATCTCGGTCAATTGCGAGTGAAAGAGCGGTTCGTACGTGTCGAGCTCGCTCCATGTTAGTCATACCTTCTGGTGGGTTACCAAAAGTATCTCGCTCTGGGTCACCAACCCACGGCAAAGAGTGGCGAACCGTGAAGTTCGTACCCAGGTCCTCACCAGTCTTATAGTTGGTGCGCTCCCAGTAGTTACCTGAGAAGGAAATCGAGTGGAAGCTACCAGCTCCTGCACCGATTACCGTGAATCCAGCTTCCTGCAATGCAGTCATGTTTCGGAGCGCTACATCGGAGATGTCAACAGATCCTGTCTGCAATGCTGCTTCTGCAACCGCATCATCCGGAATAGCCCGGAGGATGTACTTGTCTATCGCAGGAGTCTTTCGGTGGTGATCTTTAACCGCATTGAGTTCCAACACGTCATCACGCGAGTACTTAGCTATCTCGAAAGGTCCGGTTCCAATGACATTGTCACGGACCCAGTCTTCACCCTTTTCGTTATAAGCTGCCGAGCTTGTGATACTCAAGCCAAGGCCTGACTGACCAAGGATGAATGTCGCCCAGCGAGGGTCGAAACTTTCGATCGTGTATTTGACTGTGTAGGTGTCCGATGCAACTACTTCGTTATCACCAAGGAAGTTAACCCAGTTTGAACCACCGTCTGTAGCAGACTCAGGGTTGTAACCAGGGTTACCCATGTTTGTTGCCCAAGCAACGTCGGCAGCAGTTAGCTCACCGAAACCGCCATGGAACTGGACGCCTTCCTTCAGTTTGATGGATAGCGAAGACAGATCGTCTGCCAATTCCCAAGATTCGGCAACCTGACCAACGGAGTTACCACCTTCATCAGTCATGAACAATTTTTCAGTAACTGACACGTTGGTAAACATTCCACCTGAACTATCGCCAGGTACTCCTGAACCACGAAGCTCAAGACCACCACGTACGACTATTTCTCCGGCTGCTGACTGTGGAGCAGGTGCTGCACCTACATCCTCAGGAACCGAAGGCATAGGCAGACCATAGAAAGATTCTTCAACAGCGACCGGTGCAGCCGTAGCTTCCACTACAACTGTCTGGATTACCGTCTCACCCTTCTCAATGATGGTCTCGCCTTTTTCTTTCACAATAACAGTCTCTACGACTGTAACTGTGTCGCCCTTAACCTCTTTTTCGACGACGACCGTTTGGATCACCACCTCAGGCTCAGAGCTACTACTACACGCTGCGATTATTGCGGCTGCTACGGCAGAAAGTGCCAGCAGGCCAACAGCGCGAATCAATCGGATTTGGCTCATATTTGTCTCCATATAGAGTTCAAAATTCCATACGCGAATAACAACCAAAGAAATACCAAACATAACCTGTTTGCCATCTTCGGTCTCTCACGAACGTGCCAACAATAGCAAATTATGGTCATGTGTCAACGAATATTTAGCGGTACCGGGTAAGCATTCACAAAATAAAAACTTTAATTAATCTATGAAAGATCGTTTATATACAAGATAAACAAGTGTTTTTAATATATTTATACAGATTTATTATAGATAGCTTGAAATACCGACCAGCGAGGATTGGCTATTGAAAAGAAAAACGCACTAAGTCGCAAACTACATGTCTCGAAAAATTGCTCGAGTAGACAAGACAGCGACAATGCTGGCTACAACGTTTGATCCTATTGCTGCACCCATTATCACAACCTGCGTAAGCTGTTGATTGAGAATATAGACATCAACATGTTCTATATAAACCGATCCGATGAAGTAGGCTATGGTAGCTCCGGTCAAGCCGCCTATGCCCGCAATGAACCAAATGAAAAACGTTCCAGTTTTAGATTCCAATGCATTGAACCAGGCAATCATTCCACCAGCCGACGCCGCATAACCAAGAACGGCAACTCTTGCTAGAAAAGCTAACTCATCACCTGCTGTCGGGGATGGCACGATAATCCCATTAAAAATATTTCCGACAAATCCAGCTACTAGCGAAATAGGTGTTCCAACCAATAACCGAACTATGAGAATTCCTATAGAGGAATTCACCCCATCTAACTTGTATTTATAACCAAATAATTTTTGTTGCTCCATCAACGACCAACAGTTTGAAGTGCTGCATTAATATAACCGTAGCAATATGAGAATCCGACTCTTCGAGCATTCTCTCCGGCTAACCCTGGAACATGATCCGGCATCAACATATACTGATAATCAATCTCATCATAGACCTGAATCGCTTTCAACATATCGATATCGCCTTCATCAGGAAACACTTCGACAAAATCTAAAAAACCACCTTTAATGTTACGAAAGTGAACATTAAAAATCTTATTCCGTTTACCAAAATACCGGATTATGTCGAAAATCTCTTCCCCTGGATTCTCAAGCATCTCTGAAACGGTGCCCTGACAAAAGTTCAATCCGTGATACGGACTTTCATGCATTGATACGAACTTCTTCAAACCATCTACCGTTCCCATGACGCGTGCTACACCTCTGTAAAGTCGGTCACCAATTCCAGGGTCCTGAGGATGGCATGCAAGTTGAACTTTATTCTCTTCCGCAACCGGAACGACTTTGCTCAAGAAGTAGTCAATTCGCTCCCACATCTCATCAGCGTCAGCAGCACCGCCTTCAAACTCGCCAAGAGTCTGGTCAAGTTTAGAGTAATCGAATGACGAAAGTTGGGCACCTCCTCGTCCATAACGCGGCTCAGTCCTCATGTGCCCAAGAATCGTTATGTTATAGCGAAGAGCTCGTATACCAGCTACTCCAGCTTCCTCAATCAGATGACACAACTGGTCAATCTCTTCTTCACGCTCTTTGCTTGGTGCTAAAAACACATTTTTCACGTCATTATCGAAAGCTGAGCGTGAGCCTAAGGGCATCAGAGACATGTCTAAAGTAATGCCGTAATCAGACAATTTTTCTTGGTGAGCGAAAAAAGCATGTCGATCCCAAGTTGTCCAGTCTCCCGCCGGATCTGATGAAATGTGGTTCACTCCAAGCTGGCTCAATACTCGAAGTTCATCATCGTCTACAGGTTGCCCCTGTGTACCCAAGTACATTTGATTTATCCCTTAATTTAAATTTATGACAAATATTATGCCAAAGATTGCCTAGCACCGATCTAAGCATTCATCAACTAGATGCTGGTGGTCGCAAATTGGCCTGTCGCCGGTATCTAGTCTGCACATAAAGATGCTCGTTGTAAGTTCCAGGTTCGTAATTTCCGTCACCTTCTTTACCAGGAGTAGTAGTGTTTCCTTGTGATGGATGAGCAAGTGCCACATTCTCGTCGATATCTACGCCAAGCCCCGGCTTATCGGGAACCTCTATATGACCGTCAACTGTATCTATGTGAGGCAAAGTTACTTCATATCTAACCGCTACATCGTCATGTACCCTCTCTAGGATGAGTGCGTTCGGAATAGCAGCCAACACGTGTATCGCAGCATACTCAGCTATAGGTCCAAGGGAGCCAGAGTGAGGAGCTACAGAGATGTAATGAGCCTCTGCCATCGCAGCGATCTTCATCATCTGGCTGATACCGCCGATGCGCCCTGTATCTGGTTGAACCACATCTACGATCTCTTCCTCTATAAGCCGACGTACACCCCATATGTGTGAATGCCTCTCTCCAGCCGCGATAGGAATATCTACATTGTCTTGAACTCTACGAAGTGCATCTACATTGTCAGGAGGAACCGGATCTTCGTAAAACAAAAGATTGAACTGCTCCAAGGACTTACCAACGATAATTGCATCCTTGACGTTGTACCACGGTGGTCCATGAGCATCGACCATTAAATCAATCTCGTCGCCAACAGCCTTACGTATTGCCTCTACCTGATCCGCTGTCCTGTGCACTCCACCCGTCTTAATTGCGGTAAGTCCCTGCTCTTTAAGTTCAATTGCACGCTCTGGTGTTTTCGCATGACCATACGCCCTAATACGGTCTCTTACCTTGCCTCCAAGTAGGTTCCAAACAGGCGTACCCAGAGCTTTGCCTTTAATATCCCATAATGCCATATCAATAGCATTCATTGCCCCAGAACCTGGGGTTCCCGTCATGCCATTACCCATCGTGGAAACCAGCATCTTCTGCCAGATTTTCTCGATATTCGTAGGGTCCTCACCGACAATAACCGGGCGCAAATCTTCAATAGCTGTCTGGACTACCCGAGGCCAACCCGAACCCTCACCAATACCAACAATACCTTCGTCTGTGTAAACCTTGACGAAACACCAATTCCTAGCACTCCAACTTGAACCTTCTTTTTTGTCCGGCGAACCAGCCATCATCAAAAAAGTTTTAATATCAACAATTTTCACAACATATACGCTCCAGAATGATCAGCATCTAAATAAATTTAATTTGCCCTGAGCAACTTAACACGTGAAACGATAGATGAACATAAATTACCATAAATCATATCGCAGATATTTCTAAGATGATTATTACCTGAAAGAAAACTAATCGCCTGCAAGAAAACATGCCACCTGATGATCAAGGGCAACGGTGCGAAGTTCGGGAGCGGTTTCAGTACAACGCTCAGTGGCAATGAAACACCTAGTGCTGAACGAACAACCATCTGGTGGTGAAATTGGGCTTGGCAGATCACCCCGTAAAATAATACGCTCGCGAGATCGCTCATGTATCGGATTCGGGGTAGGAATCGCAGATAAGAGAGCCTGAGTATACGGATGTAAAGGTCGTTCATACAGTTCTTCAGAATTCGCTATCTCAACTATTTTGCCAAGATACATCACTGCAATCTTATGGCTTATATGACGAACGACAGATAAGTCATGGGCAATAAACAGATACGCTAGCTTGTACTGATCCTGAAGATCTTGCAATAAATTCAATATCTGCGCTTGAATCGATACATCCAGTGCCGAAACCGACTCATCCATGATCAATAATTTAGGCTTTGTGGCAATAGCTCTAGCAATTCCTAGCCTCTGACGTTGACCACCGCTGAACTCATTAGGAAAACGTTCAGACATCGCTGGGCTGAGCCCCACAGTGGTCAACAAAGAAGCTACCTCTTTTCGATAGTTCTCTTTATCTAAGGCGAGACCATGAACCTTTAGTGGCTCACCAACTATGTCACCTGCACGCATTCTCGGATTCAATGACCCATAAGGGTCCTGAAAAACCATCCCCATCTTTCGGCGAACGCTGCGCATATTTTTGTTAGACATTCCAACAAGCTCTGAGCCCTCGAACTTAACACTTCCATTCGTAGATGCGTGAAGCTGAATTATGGCTTTCGCAGCCGTGGTTTTTCCACTTCCGCTCTCCCCAACTAGACCAAGCGTCTCGCCAGGAAAGATGTCAAAAGATATCCCATCAACGGCTTTGACGCGCGCTACCTCTCGCTGAAATATAAACCCACGATTAATTGGAAAGTGAACCTTCAAGTTACGCACGCTCAGAAGTGGCTTAGCTACCTGCTCTTTAGTGTCCTTAAGGCTGCTCGAAATTGATAGACCAGAAGTGTTAGTCATTGCCAAGCCAAGCCAACTGATTCGGTTACAGTCTTAGCCTCGAAACAAGCAACGCCTTGCCTATCTTGAACCTTCACAAACGGTGGTTCAGACAAAGCACACTCGTATTTAGACCACCGACATCGGGTCCTAAAAGCACAGCCAATAGGCAAATTCGTTGGGTCAGGTATCTCACCATCTATGGGATCCAGCCTGTTTGTGGTAGGTTGATCCAAACGAGGTACCGAATTCAATAAACCAACGGTGTAGGGATGGCTGGGACGCATATAGACCTGTTCTGCGCCACCAGACTCAACAATCTTTCCGGCGTACATCACGTTCAAACGGTCGGCATATCTAGCAATAATGCCCAAATTATGAGTAATTATGACTAAAGCAGTACCAGTCTGTTCAGTCAAGTTTTTCATCAATTCTAGGATTTGAGCTTGGATCGTCACATCCAGCGCCGTAGTTGCTTCATCAGCGATAAGTAACTTTGGTTCGCAACTGAGTGCAATGGCAATCATCACCCTCTGACGCTGCCCGCCACTTAACTGATGAGGGTAATCATTCAAACGTTTTCGAGCATCCGGTATTCCGACCATATCTAGTAGCTCAGTTGCACGAATTTCCGCCGCTGCACCTGTCAGACCCATATGAACCTCAAGCGGTTCAGTAATTTGACGACCGATTGTCAAAACAGGGTTAAGTGAAGACATCGGCTCCTGAAAAATCATCCCGATCCCTGCGCCCCTAACTGATTCCATTTCTTTTTCAGATAGATCAAGTAGATCCACACCCTCGAAAATGATCTCGCCATTCTCGATCAGACCTGGCGGATTAGGTACCAGCCTCATGATCGATAAAGCGCTCACGCTCTTGCCGCAACCACTTTCACCAACTAAACCAACGGTCTCACCGTAATTCACTTCGAAAGAAACATCATTAACAGCGCCAATTCTGCCAACAGATGTATTGAATGAAGTGCGCAAATTACGCACCTGTAAAACTGAGTTCGAACTGTCTTGTGAGCTGGTCGTCATGAAATTTATTAGCCTACACGGCACATCCTACAACCTACCCCGTTAAGATGCCTAAACTCCCAACATAAAATCGAATAGGATTGAAAGCGCAACACTAACCTAACTTTCGACTCCAAGGGAAAAGATCGATTTATAGTTTCTGACATGATCGATTTAGGGTGTATAAATACATCATATATGCCTTGCAAGCACGCCCTATATATAAATAATCGCTTATCCTAAATAGCCGTGTTCCCGGGTCGTTCAATGGTAGGACAGAGGACTTTGAATCCTCCAATCCTGGTTCGAATCCAGGCCCGGGAGCCAAATACACATCCATACCCGACGCGCACATTGCGTGACCATTTCAAGCAAATAGTTTGGCTAAATGTAACCGAGCTTCCGTGATGCCAAACCACACGAAATTGCATGCCGACTCCTTTAGTTTGCTAATAATTTCACGGAAATAAAATTATGAAAATTACAGACGAACAAGTTGAAGAGTTTGATGAACGTGGTTACATACTGATTCGCGATCTCTTAAGTCAAACCGAAATTGAAATCATTCAATCAGCTATTCCAGAAATTTTGGCACGCTCAGGTCCTGAAATTGTCAGGGAATCTGACAACCCGGATACAGCTCGACTTGCCTTTGGACCTCACTATTACTCCGAACCTTTCGCCCGTCTTGTTCAACTACCAAGAATAATTGAGCCTGTACGAACATTGTTACGTGATGAGGTATATATTCATCAAAGCCGCCTTAACCCAAAACCAGGATTCGGCACTGGTGGTGGATGGGAATGGCATCAAGATTTTCCACCATGGCACACGATAGATGGCATGCCTGAACCCCGATGCATAATGGTGTCTGTATTCATAGACGACTGCACACCAGTTACATCGCCGCTACTAGCAATACCAGGATCTCAAAAACATGGATTGTTGGACTCCAAGTTGCACGAAGATGCCAAAGGGCGTGGATATGCATTACACCACATCGGGCAAGAAGAGCTAAGCAAGTTGGCCGATGAAGGCGGCATAGAACCAATAATTGGCAATGCAGGCTCAGTAGCCTTCGTCCATTGCAACGTAGTACATGGATCAGCCAACAATGTATCTCCTTGGAGGCGTGCTATTGCGTATCTAAACTTCAATGCAACCAGCAACGGATGCACTAGCGACGAACGCCCTTGGTATCAAAACAATAGAGATTTCACACCGTTAAAGTCTATCTCTGACAATGCATTATTAGATCTAGCGAATGTTTAGAAATTTACTTGAACGTTTATGAAAGCAACTGAAGTTTCACAAGAAAAATTAATTTTCAGTCAGAAAACCAAATAAAGCTACGATCTCAATCTGTAGGGAAACTAAGCCATATAGATATTAAGGTTTCCGCAGCGTAATATGAAAATATGAACGGTAATTCATATATTAATGACCCAACTTACGAACAATGCGAGATTGAGTGCGTAAGCCCAAAACTTGTCTACCCTCTGATAGGTAAAGTCATAAACACTTCCGAGTCAGAACACGTCGCTGAAATGTTCGATGTACTGTCAGACCCCACTCGGCTCCGGATACTCCACGCCCTAAGCCTCTCAGGTGAATTATGCGTATGTGACTTATCGTTCCTAGTAGAGATGTCACAGTCCGCAGTTAGCCACCAACTCCGTAATCTAAGAACTGCTGGAGTCGTAAGTCGCCGTAAAAAGGGGAGAACTGCGTACTACGCATTGGAAGATCAACAGGTCACAGAACTATTACGAGAACGAATTAATTGCCAAATAAAGGCAAAATAAAGTGCCCGGCCTAGAACTAGATTTAATCACTAATACAACTAAATCGGACAGCAATACGACACCAGATAGATCCGCTATTTTACGCCGCGGTCTTAGGCTTGAGTATCTGAGCGTAGGATGGAACCTAGTCGAAGGCGGAATAGCGATTGGAGCAGGATTAGTAGCTGCCAGTGTGGCGTTAATAGGTTTCGGCGTAGACAGCTTTGTAGAAAGCGCATCTGCATCTGTAATCGTCTGGCGAATTATTTCGGAGAATCGAAATAAGATGAAACCTGACAAAATCCTCAGCATAGAAAAACAAGCACAAAAATTAGTTGCTATTTCGTTATTAATTTTTGGATTGTTTTTATTATTTGAATCAATTTCAAGCTTAGCAGCGCGGGAACAACCTGATGTCTCCCAAATAGGTATGATCCTAGCGGTATTATCCATCTGCGTTATGTGGTGGATTGCACGGTCCATACGCCAAGTAGGCAAACAGCTACACAGTCATGCTATAGAGGCAGATGCGACCCAGACTCTTGCTTGCTGGTGGATGTCAATTTCCCTTTTGATAGGACTTGGACTCAATGCAACATTCGGTTGGTGGTGGGCTGATCCGCTAGCCGGCATAGTCATCAGCATATTGATGCTGAGAGAAGCAAGAAATGCATGGAATGGCCAAGACTGCTGTAACCTCTAGTCCAATGTGTCATTACTGATATAGAATCTCAATAACGACACACTAATCGCTGACATTTTTCCCTTATTTCCCAACCTCATCCCAATCAGAAAGCTCTGTACAAATCAACTTACTAGAACTTAGTAATTTCTTGAGACCCAGTCTCAATATATTTACGGTACTCTTTTCATAAATGAACATTCCTAATCAGCAAGCATTGATTAGCGTTTTGGGACATCCCGTAAATCGCATCGATAGTGCAACAAAAATTAGGAAAAACAAAAAAACTTAAACGGAAAGATATGTAAATGAATCGCATTTTCATCAGGCAGTTCATGCTCGCGCTAATGCTGCCAGCACTGCTAATCGCTATCGCCTGTTCATCAGACGATACAAACTCCAATAATGAGCAATCGACTAATCCACAAATAACGGCCACCACAGAGCCAATAACTGACTCGTCTAGCAATCCTAAGTTGGATGTCGTCACCACACTTTATCCAATGACTTATTTTGCGCAACGAGTAGGTGGGGACCGTGTGAATGTCGAATCGCTTATTAAGGCTGGAGTCGAGGCTCATGATTTCGAGCCGACTCCAGGGGACATAAAACGGATAACTGAAGCTGATGTTCTGGTCTACAACCACCCGGCTTTCGAGTCATGGGTAACAGATGCCGTAGATGTTGCAGAGAACGAAAGGCTTGTTGTCGTCAAGACCGCTGATATACCTGATGACGCGATTGTCTTAGACGCCCACGAACATGACGAACATGACGAACATGACGAACATGACGAACATGACGAACATGA
>CAJWLF010000020.1 GCA_913043205.1 uncultured Chloroflexota bacterium
TAATACCACCAGACTGTAAATCTGGCGCCCGGAAGGGCTACGCAGGTTCGAATCCTGCCCGGCCCACCAGCTAAGCCTGTAAGATCACGTGTAGTATTAAACAAAGCAGGTGGACAATCACTCGCTGGTCCCGTAGTGCAGCGGCCAAGCATACCTCCCTGTCAAGGAGGAGATCGCCGGTTCGAATCCGGTCGGGACCGCCAACCCGCCCACTTAATCCATGCTTCCATTGACTAGACACCGCCGTCATTTTCAGAGATTGGAAACGACGTTGCTCTCATAATCAACCAAGGAATAACTAAGATTGGCATCATCGCCATGATAATAAGGATTAAAAACACTGCGGGCTTGTCGGCAAAAAGCTCGCCACATCGCTGTATCAGCTGTTCATATGCCCTAAACATATTGTCCCTATCGTAGGTTTGCACCCCATCTAAGACACCATCTATGGCAAAACGCAATTCATCAACATGCCACAGGTCCCTCATAATCGCTGATATGTTTCCGCTCTGACTAATTACAAACAGTCTATTTGTGTGAAACACCCTATAGTCGTCGTCTACAGATTGAGCCGAAATACTCACCCCTCCGGGAACAGGCAGTGTTTCTCCTTGCACAACAATTCCATAATCGGACCAGACCCTCTTCAACAAAGATTTGTCACCGGAGATATAATGCCAATTGTCTGGCCAATTTTTCGTATACGGATAAAGATTTTCTACCGTGTCTCTGTCTGGATCCACAGTGACTACAGCCACAGTAATTGGCAACTCATTGTCAAGCTCACCAACCACCCGTTTGATGTTGGCCAGGTCTAAAGGACACCTGTCGGTACATCGAGAATAGAGAAAGGTCACTATCACAGTGCTTCCTCGAAGATCATTTAGAGAAAATGCATCATCACGATGATCAGAAAGATTAATAGGCGGGGCCAGATCCCCAATCCCAGGGCCAAAATCCACATCGTTAAACAAGGCCATGCCAGCTGCCAGTAGTAGCGCATAAAATAAGCCGAAGCATATCGCCACAGATTTGATTGATCTAAATTTCCGATCAGTCGAGAACCTACGTAGCATTGAACAACGCTACACCCAAATCAAAGCTGACTAACGGAGAGACGAGGAACAGGATTTTCGTCTATGGGCAAATGAATCAAAGCCGCAAAAATCCCGGCAAAAATCCCGGCTATCCACATAATGTCATAACTTCCGGTACTAACGTAGATAAGCCCTCCGATCCAAACGCCAACAAAACTCCCTAGTTGGTGGGATAAAAAGACAAAGGAAAATAGTGTGGCCAAATATCGAACACCAAACACGCGGGCAACTATATCGGTCGTTAATGGAACTGTCGACAGCCACAATAACCCCATCACCCCCGCAAACAGGTATACAGATAGCTCGGTCTTCGGAGATATGAGAAATATTGCAATCGCCAAAGCCCGGCCCGCATAAATAGCACTTAATCCCAACTTACGGGTATATCTAGATCCAAACCAACCTGAAATCAAAGTGCCGGCGATATTTAGCAAGCCAATAATTGACAGAGCAACTGCAGCAACGTGACTAGGCAACCCCAGGTCATCCGTATATGCAGGGAGATGCACAGTTATAAATGTGACGTGAAATCCACATACGTAAAAGCCAAGGGTCAGTAGTAGATATCCCCGATGCAACATCGCTTCACGAATAGCGGACATTACACTACCTTTAGCAGATTTCTCAGCCCCGAGACTGGGATCGTTAGGCAATACCATCGCCAACGGAATGATCAATAAGGTAATAAAGGCCATAAGCGTCAGTGCAGTTGCCCACCCAAAGTAATTGATGAGACCTTGAGCAAAAGGTGAAAACAGTCCTTGTCCAACAGACCCCATGGCCATACCCAAACCGATAACCATCGCTCGTCTGTCAGGACCGACCACCCTTACCATAGCGGCGGTAACCAATGAAAAAGCCGTAAAAGCTACCCCTATACCCACCACTAAACCACCCACAAAATGCAAGGCCAAAGGGCCCTCAACGATAGTCATCAACCACACGCCAACCGCATAAATTAATGCGCCAACCGACAAAACTCGCACAGGCCCATATCGATCCCCCAAAGACGCTGCAAACGGAAGGACCAAGCCCCAAACCAGATTTTGTAACGCCATAGCAAAGGCAAAGTCTCCCCGGGACCACTCCCGGGCTTCAGTCATCGGAGGAAGGAACAGGCCAAAAACCGACCTCGTACCAAATCCAATAATTGCCATGATCGAACCAGCAAAAAGAATAAGCAAAGGGGTTTGCCATTTTTGCAAGCTAGCAGGTGCCTGTCTCAAAGACATAAATTCGATCTCACCCGTTTCTGCAGTATCACCAAATCTATCTCACACAAAAAAGTGCTCCGTAAAATAAGACTACAAACAAAATTCCTCTAGCAAACACAAGCGAGACATAACATTGCCCTTCACGAAAAATCACGCAAAAATGCTTGCACAGATCCATGGAAGCCATCCTCAAATGCACCATCCTTTGGACGATGAACAGACTCATAAGATACAACCCCTTCGTACCCGTCTTGGGATAATGCCTTAGCAATATCCGCAAGATAGGGGCCTAAATGTCCATCCCCATAAGGAACTTGCTCCAGAGTAGCACGAGAGATCCATGCGCGAGTGTCTTTAATGTGAACATGCGCCAAGTGATTTTTGATTGACTCATATCCTTCAGGAATCGGAGATTCGCCCGAGAAAAGACAGTTGGCAGGATCCCACAAAACTTTGAGACTGGAGGAATCTATTTCTCGGCACAAACGAGCACCTAAATGAGCCGAATTAACCATGCCGCCGTTACCAGTCTCTATCACTAGAGTCACTCCGGCACTCTGCGCCAAACTAACAATTGATCTAGTCACTTCTACAAACATATCCCAAGCTCCTTTGGCGACGTTCCACTCCTCCGCCCCACCATAGCCAAACAAAACCATCTCTTTACGCATTCCCATAATACGAATCAATTGGCAATCAAGTTGACGAGCAGTATCTATACAACGCCGAAAAGCATCCATTTGACGAATAAATTCAGGATTAGATTGAATAGCCTTCGAAACCTCAATCCCAGAAAAATTATGACGAGATATACATACCGTATTCATATGATATTTATCGAGAAGCCCTATCAATCGCTGTAGTTCAATGTCGCTCAAATCCCCTATCTCTTTGTCCCACACATACTGGAGCTCCACATTGTTGATGCCATAGCCACGAATTACCTTGAACGCATGTTCCACCTCCCTGCTGACACCATCTGCAATCACTCCGATTCTCATGAATCCATGCCAGCCCTATGAAGTTCTTCGCCAACTAACTTCTCCATCATTTGGGCAATTGCCCAGTTGTCACCATCGGGATATTGTGATCGAGCCGCCCTGAACAATTGCATGGCTGTTGCTGCCGTAAACAACGGCACTTCCAACTCATTAGCTAATCCCAATGCAATCATCAGGTCTTTGTGCATGGTATTTATGTGGCTACCTGTGCCTGTGAAATTACGATCTATAATATTTTCCAAGGCAGCATTCCCTACTGAAGATCCACCGCTAGATTTGCTAAATACATCGTAAATCACTTGCCCTGCAATGCCTGCCTTAGCCGCCATCACAGTAGCCTCGCAAGTCGCAGCAATCACCGAACCAATCATGGACTGTAAACACGCCTTGACGATCTGGCCTTGCCCAACCACAGTCCCCACATGCTCAATATTAGTTGAAATAGCCATCAGGACGGGCCGCCACCGTTCCAATAAAGGCTTGGGAGCAGCAGTCATCAAAGTCAAAGTCCCATCTTGGGCCCCGGAGAACCCTCCACTAACTGGAGAATCGATCAAATCGATACCAGCCCCTACTAACCTTTCGCCTATCGCCACCACATCTTTCGGACTAATCGTGGCAGTAATGAAGATTACTGAACCACGCTTCATAGTAGAGGCTAATCCCTCCTCCCCAAATATAACTTCTTGAACCTGATCAGAACTCATAACCATCACAAAAACCGCCTCAGCTCTGCTACCTACCTCTGCAACAGTAGAAGCGGCCTCCCCACCTAGCACCACAAAGTCTCGTAATCGCGACTGATTTATGTCATTCCCTATAGTCTGATATCCCGCATCAATCAAATTGCGAGCCAACCCACTCCCCATATCCCCAAGCCCGATCAATCCTATACACTTCATTTAACGATCTTTCTTGAGATGGCTAAACAAGCCTGATCCTATGCGCACCATGGAGCATCCAGTTGCCACCTGTTGTACTGAAGCTCGTTGGCTCCGCTTCCTTCACACAGTTCATCACGTGCATTTATCCAAGCTTTTGCCCATTCTTTGTAGTCTCGAACTTCTTTTTCTGGGCTGATATCACTACGGGCAACAATTTCAGGAAATTGCGGTCTTCCATTTGGATCTCCAGTTGGCTGATATCGCAGGTCAAAACTCCATCGAACGAACTCACTACGATTAGGTAATGCCCTATGAGGCATATGCCTGTCCATTAGCAGAATTGATCCGGCCTCCATAGGTATAGAGACAGAGTCCCGATTGTTTATCTCGGTCCCTGGTATATACAAACCACCAGGAGAGGGGCAATGTTTTAATACCCCTTCCATATGACTCCCGGGCCATAAGGCCAAGCATCCCATTTCTTCTGTTGCGTCTGTAACCGGAGCCCATACGGTCAGCACTCGTGCCGAGTCGGCATCAGCAACTTGAACTCCGATATCCTGATGTCTAGGAGTAGTTGCCCCTACTTGAGGTGTACCATCCCCTTTTATTTGTTCACCAGAAGCCATCTTCAATGGTATTTTTAGGCGAATGTGCTGTATCGGGGCGACGGTAATTTCAGGACCAATTAGACTCTGTACCACATCTAGCAACCGATCGTGCATTATCAATCGAAAGGCCCCCTCTCCTAAAAATATCGGGGTTTCGGGACGGATACCAGACTGCGGATATGATATGTCAAACGCTTGAATCGGAAACCCGCCAGACTGTCTCACAATATCCACAACTCTTTGCTGAAATGATGCTGCATTGTCATATTCTGAGATATCACCATGAACCAACATCTCGCCAGCAAGTTCGTCTAAGAGGGCACCGTATTCGTCCAGCAACAGAGCGAAATCTACTTCTGGATTGAACACTTCATCAACAACCAGGTAGCCTTTTTTAAAAAAGCTTTCCTTTTGAGCAGAAGACAAAGCACCTTCGTATCCATCAGAACCACTTTGATACACCAGGTGAATCCCTCTATTCAACAATGCACAACATCTGCTACGCGCGATACTATATAGATCTGTCAATCGTGTCCAGCCAGACCCGGATTGCGCTGGTCATATAGCAAATCAATCGCTCAGCAGAGCGTTTCCTTTAGCCATCTGTCCAAGCCAAGTAGCACTCGGTTTAGGAATACGCTCCTGTGTGTTTCTGTCTACCGAAACTATTCCAAAGGTGGGCCTGTACCCCAGCATCCATTCAAAATTATCCAACAGCGACCACTGGCAATAACCACGTACATCAATCCCATCTTCCAGACACCGCAACACCCCTTCTAGTGCCTTCCGCAGGAACACAATACGACGTGCATCGTCGTCAGTCCCTATGCCATTCTCGGTGACTAGCGCAGGCGAGCCAGTAATTTTGACAGCATGACGGATAGTCGCTTCAAGTGCTTCCGGACAAAATTCATACCCCATCTGAGTCAATTCGGAATCCAAAGACGGCGGAAGTAACCCATCTGGACCAAAAAGCATTCGGGTATAGGTTTGCACACCAATGAAGTCCCCATCCTTAGCTGCCTCAAGATATACATCTTGAGCCTTATATCGCTGCTCTAGCATCAAATCCTCTCCCCCTTCCACCGCCTGAAAATCCTGTATCGCAACCGTCATACCTACTGGTAAATCGGAACGTACTGAATGCACGGCCTGAACTGCCTTATTGTGTGCTTCAATTACAATGGGTTCTATACGATCCGCATCCCCGTAGAAGAATGTCGGATAGCTGTCAAGACCGCTTGCCTTGGCGCCAGCACTTAACATGTCACGGACCTTATCCACGTCAAAGAACGCTCCACCAAAAGCCTTCAGAAGGGCGACTATGTTGAGTTCATTTATTGTGCACACGTAATCTATATCGCTTCCTAAACTCTCAGCAACTTTCAAGGCATATTGACCAAACAGGTCCGGTGTTGCATCAGATTCCCAACCACCACAACCCGCCAACCAGCGCGGAGATGTAAAATGATGCAGGGTCACCACAGGGCTAATCGAATACTTGTGACAAGCCTCTACTACGCGCCGGTAGTGATCCAGCTCAGTCCGCGAGAAAAACCCTGGCTCAGGCTCTATGCGTGCCCACTCTACAGAAAACCGGTATGTATTAAATCCTAGGTCTGCCAACATTGCTATGTCAGATTCGTACCTATGGTATTGATCGCAAGCATCACCAGACGGCTCGACAAACACGGTAGGTTCTACATGCTCTAACAACCAATGATCGCTATTGAAATTGCTACCTTCAACCTGATGGGCAGAAGTCGATGTCCCCCAAAGAAATCCTTCAGGAAATTGTTCACTCATTTTCCGGCTCCATTTGAATAATTGGCATCAAACACCATACAGTTTGCTAGTTTAGCTGAGATACATCTCGATCAATCGTCTGCCTTGTCAAGATTAATCGAATATTGAGACCCTCCCTGAATATCTGTCGTTTCTCGATCTATCCTATTATCAGTCTGTATTACGTCTGCCTCATCAGTCAGCGAGTCAACTTGCGCCGATTCTTCAAGTTGACTCGCTGGTTCCGTAGGACGTTGCTTCCAACGAATCAACCTAGCTACAACAACACCTATTGCAATGCCTACTCCTAATAGCAATATAGGATTGTTTATTAGTTCACCAGTAAACTGGTCCACACGATGCCACTCACTACCAAGTATCCACCCAACACTCAGATATATAGACGCCCAAATGGTAGAAGATATACCGGTGTAAAAAACAAAATGCCGAAAAGGAACCTTGGCAATGCCCGACCCAACAGCTACAGCTATCCGAAGTCCCGGTATCAATCTTCCGAACACTATCACCAACGCACCATGGGAATTCATCCATTGTTCAAACTTAGCTAGCCTAGGACGCGTAACACGCAAATAAGACCCATAACGATCTACCAAAGTAAGGCCAATTATTCGGGATAACCAGTAGAGCAAGCTAGCCCCCAAAGTGGCTGACGCCACGGTCACCAGCACCACTGGAAGGGCAGCCGCCCTCCCAGACGAAACCTGAAACCCCATAAAAACCACAGCCAAGTCCCCCGGCAACGGCAGCGGCACACCCGCCTCTTCAACCGTGATTAAAAGCGCTAAAGCCGTATATTGATTTGCTTCCAAAAAAGCAAGTAAGGAGGCCTGAACACCCGACATGAAATCCAACATTGAATTACCATAATGCGAAAGGGATAAATTTGCAGCACTTTGGTATTTTAAACGAGAAGCCCACCGTAAGGCTTTCATGTCCTAAAATGTCCACGTCAAAACACTTGAAAGTTTTCAACATTGAACATGATTAAGGTCGCTGGTATATCAGGAAGCCTCCGTAACAGGTCGTTGAATTCTGGTCTGCTCAGAGCTGCTACTAGACTAGCCCCAAAAGGTTTATCAATAGAAATCATCCCAATAATAGATCTACCTATGTTTAATCAGGATCTAGAGAACTCTGGCCAGACTCGCTTTCCAGAAGTTGTACAAATTTTTCGGGACCATCTAGCAAGCGCTGACGCTCTATTATTCACAATCCCAGAAAACAACTGGTCTGTCTCAGCAGCGATTAAGAATGCCTTTGACTGGGCATCACGTGGACCATCACCGTTGGACGGGAAACCTGCTGCCATCATGGGGGCAGGAGGACGAGGCGGTACATTTAAAGCTCAACTTCATTTCCGCCAGATAGCAAGTCACAACGATATAAGAATTATGCCCGTTCCTGAGATCGGCCTATCAAATGCTGAATCGTCGTTTAATGAATCCAGCGACCTAGAAGATTCGGCTATAGCCGAACAAATACAAGCGTTTTTGTCAGCTTTCGATAAATGGATACAGGACCATCAGAACAAGCATGACCCTACCTAACCTGACAACACTATGTAACTCAGAACTAGCGTTCTATAAATAGTTAGCGGTATACAAAATAATCTTAACGCCAACGCTCCTGCCAACCACGAGAATCCCGATTCGATTTAACAAGCCAGTTTTCCAGCACAGCCAACAGACGATGCTTTACATCAGCCTGCTCAGAATCATGCCATAAATTAACGACCTCACCTGGATCTTGGATCATATCGGCCAGGATTCCATCGTCATGGTCTGCGAATCTGACCAGCTTCCATTCCCGATTCCGTACCATCGTGGCAAAATCAGTATTGACTACGTAGAAATCTCTACCATGCTCGCTAAATACATATTCTCTGCCAACAGCCCCTTCGACCCCATTGAGAAGAGGCATAAGAGATTGTGCTTCCATTGATTGATTCGGCTCCAAGCCAGCCATTTCCAAAACTGTAGGGGCAAGATCCATAATCTGGATCAGATCATCGCACTTGCGCCCTCCAGAAAATCGCGATGGGCTCCACACTATGCAAGGCACCCTCACAACGGGCTCATAGAAGGTGAATTTTTGACTGTGGCCATGGTCTGTCAGAGCATCCCCATGGTCCGAAGTAAAGATGACAACGCTGTTGTCCAGATACCCGTTGTTTTCCAGGGACTGCATGATTTCCCCGACTTTCTCATCGATCATAGTTACGTTAGCGAGGTAATAAGCACGTTGCCTGTGGCGTTGCTCAGGACTTGGATTGGCCAGATGCCTGACCGCATCTGGATTGTATTCGAGCATCTTCTCCCGAGTCGCACGATAGACAGAAGGCTGCGATTCAAGTTCAGCAGGATCGAATTCTTGAATAGCAAGATCCCTATCCATGTACTGATCAACATAACGCTCAACAGGATCATACGGGGGATGCGGCCCAGGGAATCCAACTTGCATAAATAGTGGCTGTGATTGCGGCTGATAATCAAGCCACCATGAAGCAAAATCGCCAACAAAATTATCGGGATGCATTTCCTCCGGAAGCCCCCATTCGTAAGCTCCCAGACGATCCTCCCAATCTGAAAGTTCGGCATAAGTCGCTCGACTTGGCTTCTCTAAGCCACGCACACGTAGCGCTTTATCCCATTCGTCAACAAACCAGCGGTCACTTCGATATCGATCTTTGTTTTCTACGACATAGCGCTCATGGAACCCTAGTGGGGTTTCCCAAGGCATAGTATGCATCTTGCCAACATTTACACAGCGATACCCAGACTCGTTTAAGTCCTCCACCCACGAATGCGTCCACGTATCCATATTTTCCAAAACGCCAGTGGTGTGCGGCCAATAGCCGGTAAAAAGGCTGGCTCTCGAAGGTGCACACGATGGTGATGAACAGTACGCATGGGTGAAAGATACACCTTCATTTACTAGCCGATCCAAGTTAGGGGTGTCGACAAATTCATAGCCTAGGGCAGAAACCGTATCAAATCTCTGCTGATCAGTGATGATAAAAATTATGTTAGGTCTGGTATCGGTCAATATGTAACGTCTCCGGGAAGAAGTCCAGACTGGCCTCGCGTATGATCAATTTCCATAAACGGCGCCCTTAAATCATTCCGCCAGTTATGACCTGTATGCACACTCCTAATAAACCAGTTGTGTATAACAGCCATCAATTCTGTTCGCTTTTCACTAAACTCAGGTTCGCACCAGAGATTATTTGTTTCGTTTGGATCTACTCGAAGATCAAAAAGCTGCCCTATATCCTCTCCTACATATTCTACAATCTTCCATTCTTTATTACGGGCCATAATTACATACTCAGCATCCCTCATAACCCCGTCGCGCCCAAGCTCTGTAAACACAAACTCGCGACCTACCGCTCCCGGTTCTCCTCGGAGCCGAGGGAGCAAGCTTTCCGCCTCCATGGCTCGCTGGTTTTCTATGCCTGCCAAGTCCAAAATTGTTGGCCCTAAATCAAACCATTGGCAGAGATCATCTACGACCCTTCCCTCTTCAAATCGCCCAGGGCTCCACACTACCGCCGGGACCCTTGTCACAACGTCATACATGCTCCACTTTTGCATCAGGCCATGATCCCCCATGCAATCACCATGATCAGAGGTGAATATCACAACAGAATTTTCTAGATATCCTTTGCTTTCAAGAGCCTCCATTATTTGCCCGATTTTCTCATCAATCATCGTTACATTAGCCATGTAATAGGCTCGCTGACGCTGACGTCGTTCCATGGAAGCATAAGGATCAAACGCTACGGCATCGTGCTGTCGTTGCACAAAGCCATCTCTAAGCCTCTTAAGTCCTTCAGGTTGACCATTTAGTTCATTTTCAGTCACCGGCAATATATTCATGTCACGATCTGCGTACTCATCCACATATTTGGCAATTGGATCATAGGGGGGGTGCGGCCCAGGGAATCCTATCTCCAAGAACAGAGGCTGCTCAGGCACGTCAGAATTCTGCAACCACCACAAAGCCGTATCACCTACAAACACGTCTGGGTGCAGCTCATCTGGAGCTGACCATCGATAAGCCCCAAGTGCTTCATCGTAGTCCGAAAACTTTTTGTAGGTTTCACGCCCCGGTTTTTCGATGCCTCGCTGCAAAAATGCTTTGTCCAATTCATCGTAGTACCTAAAAACGTCGGTGGATAGACGATCTTTATTCTCTATGACATACCGCTCATGGAAACCAAATTCGCCCTCATAGGGACTAGTATGCATTTTCCCAATGTTCACATTGTAGTAACCATGGTTAGCCAAGTCTTCGATCCAAGTATGGGGCCAAACATGTCCGTTACGCATCACTCCCGTATTGTGAGGGAAATAGCCCGTAAAAAGACTGGCTCGCGCCGGAGCACATACAGAAGCATTCACAAAACAGTTAGAGAACGCAACCCCCTCATTCACCAACTTGTCCATGTTTGGCGTATTCATGTACGGAAAGCCAAGAGCATTTACTGTATCGTATCGCTGCTGATCGGTGATTATCAAAATAATGTTTGGCGCATCAGTCATCAAAAAGATCACTTCGAATCCCAGGCCCAGCAAACCTCAAGCTCGCATGTATATCGCTCCGGATAATCCACGAGTGGACTGCTTTCGCATATTTATCTCTAACATCCGCGTAATTAGAATCGTTCCATAGATTTACTAGTTCATTAGGATCTTCTATCATGGAAAAAAGCTGGCCCAGATCGTCCCCAAGATACTCAATGTATTTCCATTCATGATCCCGAGCCATCACGCAATATTCAACAGTCTGCATCACTTGGTCTCGGGCGACTTCTGAAAACACGACTTTCCGGCCTTTGGCTCCAAGCTCATCCCTTAGAGCAGGTAGTAGCGAGATGGCTTCGAAATGCTTGGGCACTGACAAACCAGCTAACTCCAGCACAGTTGCCCCTATATCAAACCAAGAGTACAAATCTGACACTTCACGACCGCCCGGAAATAATCCTGATGACCACACGACCAAGGGAACGTGCACGGATTGCTCATACATGTTCCATTTCTGACTCAGTCCGTGATCGCCTAAATTATCACCGTGATCGGACGAAAATATCACTACAGCATTCTCTAGAAACCCATTACTTCGTAAAGTGCTCATAATCTCGCCGATCTTTCGATCAATCATTCGCATGTTTGCGTTGTAGTACGCCCAAAGACGCTGACGACGCTCGTCACTAGCTTTGGCATCAAACCAAACACTATCGTAGGGGAATGATTCCTGATGGGAACGAAATTCCCTTAATTCTTGAGGCTGGGATGCCAATTCTTCATCCGTGACAGGAAGAAGCGGATATTCGCGCCCGTACATACCATCCAAGTCATCACCGGTTGGGTCATACGGTGGATGGGGCCCCGGAAACCCAATTTCAAGAAAGATCGGCTTTTTGACACGATATTCGTGACTTGCCATATCTATCCATCGTAAGGCTGTATCGCCAACAAAATTGTCTGGATGCAAATGAGCTGGCAAAGGCCATTCATATGCGCCCAAATTCTGCTCATAGTCAGGAACATCACGAGAGTAGGTGTTTCCCCCTGGTTTCTCCAAGTTGTGAGCTAATATTGCCTTATCAAGCTCATCCAAAAACTTGGCCGGGATTTGTGATCGGTCTTTGTTTTCAACCACATATCGTTCGTGGAAACCAAATTTCTCGTCCATCGGCTGGGTGTGCATCTTCCCCACATTTACACAATGGTATCCAGACTGAGCTAAGTCCCGTATCCAACAGTCATCCCAGCGAGCACCATTGTGCAATTTACCACTCGCGTGCGGACTAATCCCACTGAATAGAGCTGCCCGGGTAGGTCCGCAGACAGGAGAGTTTGCGTAACAGCCGGAAAAATTAACCCCTTCAGCGACCAAGGTGTCTAGATTCGGAGTATCTGCATAATCAAAGCCAAGAGCGCCTATCGTGTCATAACGCTGTTGATCTGTATTTATAAATACGATATTAGGGCGTTCGTTTTCAGTCATGGTCTCCTTCTAATATTGCTAGTGCGATAAAGCTTCATTTATCAAGGCTGCAAATTACGTGCACTAAAGGACATGTTCCTAAGTTCAGGAGAGCCCCCCACTTTACGAGCATGCTTGATTCCATTCGACCCAGCTATATACCAGTCGTGAAGCTTCCGATGTAGCTCCTCCCGTTTTTGAGCATGTTGCTCATCAGACCAGAGATCATTCAATTCGTCAGGATCATTCTCAAGATCGAATAGTTGCCCTTCATTAGGGCCAATGTATTCGACCAATTTCCACCGCTTATCTCTAATCATAAGTTCGCATTCCACTGTGTTTAGAACAGGATCATCCATATGTTCCGAGAAAACATATTGCCGCCCAGAAAAGCCGTCGCCAGTCAATCCTGATAATAAAGACTGAGCTTCAATATGCTCAGATACCGTCGCGCCAGCCAGTTCCAATATTGTAGGACCTATGTCGAACCACTGGCACAACCCATCCTGACGAATATTTTGTGCAAAACGATCAGGAGCCCAGAATACAAGTGGAACTCTTACAGAATTCTCATACATCACCCATTTTTCTGCGAGACCATGATCACCCATCAGATCGCCATGATCCGATGTGAATATGATCACCGTGTCATCCAATCGCCCACGCCGCTCTAATGCCTCCATAATTTCTCCAACCTTCTCATCAATCATCGTTATATTGGCCAAATAGTAGGCTCTCTGACGATGACGCCATTCCATCGGAGCGTCAGGCACAAAATGAATCGAGTCTGCCATTATCCGTTCAAAATTTTCACGCAACCCTTGAAGAGCTTTAGGCTGCCCATCCATTTCTTCTTGGGTAACGGGCTGGATCGGCAAATCTGCCTGCATATAGTGCTCCGTGTATCGCTCTATTGGATCATAGGGAGGATGCGGTCCTGGAAACCCTACCTCTAAAAACCAAGGTTCTTCAGCCTCATCCGGGGCCTCGTCTATCCAGCGAACTGCCATATCTCCGACAAATACGTCAGGATGCTCATCATCTTCATACCACCACTCGTAGGCTCCAAGTTTCTCTTCTACTCCTGGCGTCCCTTCAAAGTCTCCTTTTTCAAGTCGCCTGTGTCCCCTAGCAGCCAACTGCTTGTCCCATTCATCCTTGAATGTGAAGGGATTGCCTGTCCATTTCTTCTCAGCATAATGTCGCTGCTTATTTTCGACAGGGTATCTCTCATGAAACCCATGCATATCTTGCGGAGGCCAAGAGTGCATCTTCCCTAAATTCACACATCGATACCCAGCATCAGCTAAATCTGCAACCCAAGTCCTCGGCCAGTTCTCCTGATTTCGCAGCGCTCCATTTACATGCGGACTGAATCCTGTGAAAAGGCTTGCCCGAGAAGGGCCACAGGATGGCGCATTCACATAACACCTATCAAACGAAACCCCTTCGTTAACTAACCGATCTAAAGCTGGCGTCTGCATAAAAGGGAACCCCAGAGCGTTGATCGTGTCATAACGCTGCTGGTCAGTGATTATGAAGACAATATTGGGTTTCTTTTTGTTCATTATCGATTGCTCCTTGTGCACCATTGCAACAACACTTTACTATTCCAATTTTGATTACTCAGACAGCTCGCCAAAGTGACATCCAACCCTTGGCAAGTCATTTAACCTAAACTCAATGTTCAATATGATGGATCCTGCCAAGATAGGTGACATTCTGCTCCCTTGATTGAGCTTTGAACAAACCATTCACGCAAATTTTTTCGCATGTTCTCTCTACGGGTCAAATGGGTGGGATCATCCCATAAATCGCAAATCTCATTTGGATCATTCTCCAAATCAAACAATTGTCCTTCATCAGTGTCAAAAAATTCCACTAGTTTGAACTTTGGATCGCGGACCATAATCTCCCAATTTGTCCCAGTCATAATGGCATCACGAGCATGTTCACAATACACATAATCACGACCAGTGCCATCATGCCCCTCCAAAGCTTGATTCATAGAAATCGCTTCAAATTCATCAGGGACGCTTATCCCGGCCAGCTCCAATATAGTTGGCCCCAAGTCGAACCACTGAAATAAATCGTCGACTTGATGACCGGCGGGAATTCTTCCCGGTGACCATATTATGAGAGGCACCCTGGTTACTGCCTCATACATACTCCATTTTTGTGGCATACCATGATCTCCCATGCAATCACCGTGATCAGAGGTGAATATGACAACTGTGTTTTTCAGCCGGCCAGTGCGCTTTAATGCTTCAAGTATTGTTCCAACTCGCTCATCGATCAACGTAACATTGGCCATGTAGTGCGTCCTCTGTCGTTTTCGCGCAGTCAACGATGCATCAACATCAAATGAAAACGAATCAACAAATCGTTCAGACAAAGAACGACGAAGTTCCTTAAGGGCCTCAGGCTGAGACTCTAATTCTTGTTGACTAAATTCTTGAACGGGAATATCAACCCCCTTATATCTTTCAATATATTCAGCAGGCGGATCATACGGCGGATGCGGACCAGGCAAGCCTATTTCCAAGAACAAAGGCTCTCGTCCTTGGTATTGATCTATCCAGGCCTCAGCAGCATCAGCTACAAAATTGTCCGGATGTAATTCACTTGGCCCCGACCATTCGTATGCGCCTAAAGCGGAACCATCCACCGGAATCGCACCGTAGTATTCCTTGTCAGGTTTAGCAATTCCCCTGGATTTAAAGGCCTTGTCAAGCTCGTCAAGGTATTCAGGCCCTTGTGGATTAGAACTGACTAAGCTTGGATGCCTAGAACGTTCCTTATTTTCAACCACAAACCTATGGTCATAACCAAACGACTTCTCGTAAGGGACAGTATGCATCTTGCCAATATTCACACAGTGATAACCAGCTCCTGACAGCATAGAAACCCAAGTGTTAGGCCAAGCTGATCCATTTCGCAGAACTCTATGGTTGTGGGCATACAATCCTGTAAAAAGACTCGCCCTTGCCGGCGCACAAGAAGACGCAGTTATTTGGCATTGGGTGAAATGAGTTCCTTCGCTAATCATTTGGTCAAGTACGGGAGTCTGGGCGTGTGGATAACCTAATGACCGAACAGTGTCGTATCTTTGTTGGTCGGTAATTATAAGGATTATATTAGGGTGCTGGTCACTCATATTAATTGTTTGGATTTCACCCCACGTCATTGATCAATTACTCGCACGCGTAACCCAAGATACGGCACTTCAACCAAAATAATCCAGTCTAGGCGGGTACAAATACAGATTTTCGTATACAGTAATACTGGAACTCAAAGAGGTTTTAGTTCATGCTTGTACACCGTCGATGCACGGATCGTCGCCAGTTCATCAGTTGGAAAGTTGGAAATTTAGGATAAATTTGGCATCGTAATATAATCGGCGGTCTAAAAGGATGATTTTGCGGATAGAGGAGTGCGTGATTGCAATCTATAAAGTACGCCGCGCCGACTAGCGTCGAAGATGCTGTTGCCGTTCTGGCTGAATATAACGACAAAGCAAGAGTGTTGGCTGGAGGGACAGATCTAATAGTGCAGGTCCGAGAGTGGGGACGAGATGTAGACGTCTTCGTAGATGCTAAGGACATTCCGGAGTTGATGACATTAGAGATGGATAGTTCGAAAGGCCTTACCTTAGGAGCAGCTGTCCCTTGCCATCAAATTTACAACAATGATGCTGTCAATAAAGCTTATCCAGGACTCATCGACGCCGTATCAATGATCGGCGGAACAGCCATCCAGGGAAGGGCCTCTGTAGGTGGCAACTTGTGTAATTCCGGACCTGCAGGGGATAGCATCCCTCCACTGATTATTTATTCTGCTGTCTGCAATGTAGCTGGCCCAAATGGAACTCGACAGATCAAAGTCGAGGATTTCTGCACCGGGCCAGGCAGGAACTGTCTAGAAGACAATGAAATCCTTGTGTCATTGAGCCTGCCTGCTCCCGCAAAATCTTCAGGGGCACATTATTTGAGATTCATACCAAGAAATGAGATGGATATTGCGGTGGTAGATGCCGGAGCCAACATCACCTTAGACGGAGACTCTGTCTCCGAGGCCCGCATTGCTCTAGGAGCAGTAGCCCCAACGCCCCTATATCTCGAAGATGCAGGAGACGCCATCATTGGAAAGCCAGCCACTGAAGACACCTTTAAGGAAGCTGCGTCAGTCTGCCGAGAAGCGGCAACTCCAATAACTGACATGCGTGGAACAGTAGAATACCGAAAGCATATGAGCGGAATTATGGCTATGCGAGCACTTCGTGGAGCACTTACCAGAGCTCGAGGAGGAGATCTCAATGCCCACTAAAATCGTTGAAGGTAAAACAATAATTTCAACCGTCATAAACGGCCAGAACGCAGACTTTATAGCTGAGCCCCGGGACAGTTTGCTAGACGTACTCAGAGAGAACTTGCAGCTTACTGGGGCCAAAGAAGGCTGCAACAATGGCAATTGTGGCGCTTGCAACGTGATTATGGACGGCCGACTAGTGAACTCTTGTTGTGTGCTGGCCATAGAGGCTAACAACGCAGAAATAACCACAATCGAGGGAGTGGGCAGCCCTGACGACTTGCATCCAATACAAGAGTCATTCCTAGAAAATGCTGCCCTTCAATGCGGAATTTGCACACCGGGGTTTATTGTTTCCACCAAGGCACTGTTGGAGAAAAA
>CAJWLF010000021.1 GCA_913043205.1 uncultured Chloroflexota bacterium
AGGCTTCCCACTTAGATGCTTTCAGCGGTTATCCGTTCCGAACATAGCTACCCTGCGGTGCCGCTGGCGCGACAACAGGAACACCAGAGGTGCGTTCATCCCGGTCCTCTCGTACTAAGGACAACTCCTCTCAACTCTCCAACGCCCACAGAAGATAGGGACCGAACTGTCTCACGACGTTCTGAACCCAGCTCGCGTGCCGCTTTAATTGGCGAACAGCCAAACCCTTGGGACCTGCTACAGCCCCAGGATGCGACGAGCCGACATCGAGGTGCCAAACAGCGCCGTCTATGTGGACTATTGGGCGCTATAAGCCTGTTATCCCCGGGGTAACTTATAGCCGTTAGCTGTGGCCCTTCCATTCGGAACCACAGGGTCGCTAAACCCGGCTTTCGCCTCTGCTCGACGTGTATGTCTCGCAGTCAAGCTCCCTTATGCTTTTGCACTCTGCGGCTGATTTCCATCCAGCCTGAGGGAACCTTTGGGCGCCTCCGTTACTATTTAGGAGGCGACCGCCCCAGTCAAACTACCCCCCTGAGAGGGTCTTCCTGCCGGATTACGGTCAGGGGTTAGGTCTTAGAATGCACCAGGGTGGTATTTCACCGACGACTCCACTGAAACTAGCGCTCCAGCTTCAAAGTCTCCCACCTATGCTACACAGGTACACCCCAGGACCAGTCCCAGGATGTAGTAAAGCTCCCGGGGTCTTTTTGTCCTATCGCGGGTAGTGCGCATCTTCACGCACAATTCAATTTCGCCGAGTCCTCTGCCGAGACAGTGCTCAGATCGTTGCTCCATTCGTGCGGGTCGGAACTTACCCGACAAGGAATTTCGCTACCTTAGGACCGTTAGAGTTACGGCCGCCGTTCACCAGGGCTTCGGTTCAAAGCGGTTAGACCTTTCCCCTTAACCTTCTGGCACTGGGCAGGAGTCAGCCCCTATACATCACCTTACGGTTTAGCAGAGACCTGTGTTTTTGATAAACAGTCGCCTGAGCCTGTGCACTGCGGCCCTTTCAGGCTCCTGGTCGCAAGGACCAATCACCCTACAAGGGCACCCCTTATCCCGAAGTTACGGGGTTAATTTGCCGAGTTCCTTAGCAGAGGGTATCTCGATCACCTTGGGGCTTTCACCCCCGTCTACCAGTGTCGGTTTGCGGTACGGACACCGGATTCCAAACAACGAAGTTTTTCTAGCCGGCAAGGCTTAATCGAATCGACCGCGCTTACGCTTGGCCTCTCCATAACATCTCAGTTGTAGCCACACGGATTTTCCTATGCAGCAAACTTACATGCTTAGACGTGTATAGCCATCAACACGCTCAACCTACCCCGCCGGGTCACTCCTTTGTTTACCGGAAAACGGTGGTACAGGAATATAAACCTGTTGTCCATCGTCTACGCCTGTCGGCCTCGACTTAGGCCCGACTAACCCTGAGCGGATTAACCTTGCTCAGGAAACCTTAGACATACGGTGTGCACGTTTCTCACGTGCATTACGCTACTCATACCGGCATTCTCACTTCCATACGCTCCAGCCGTGCTCTCGCTCGACCTTCAGCGCCCATGGAACGCTCCCCTACCGTCCAAATTTGATAATTCAAACTCGGCTCTCGCAGCTTCGGCAATTGGCTTGAGCCCCGTTACATCTTCCGCGCAGGATCGCTTGACCAGTGAGCTGTTACGCACTCTTTCAATGATGGCTGCTTCTAAGCCAACATCCTGATTGTCTCAGCAATCCCACATCGTTTTCCACTTAGCCAATATTTAGGGGCCTTAGCTGGCGATCTGGGTTGTTTCCCTCTTGACTACGGAGATTAGCCTTCGCAGTCTAACTGCCCGGTATATCTGATGGCATTCGGAGTTTGATAAGGTTCGGTAAGCAAATAGCCCCCTAGCCCATTCAGTGCTCTACCTCCAACAGACTCAACCCGGACGCTAACCCTAAAGTTATTTCGGGGAGAACCAGCTATATCCAGGTTCGATTGGCGTTTCACCTCTAACCACAGCTCATCACCTAATTTTGCAACATTAGTGTGTTCGCGCGTCCACGGAATGTTACTTCCGCTTCCCACTGGCCATGGTTAGCTCACCTGGTTTCGGGTCTAATCGCTACGACTATTCGCCCTATTAAGACTCGCTTTCGCTCCGGCTCCGGACCAGAGGCCCTTAACCTTGCCGTGACAATTAACTCGCCGGTTCATTCTTCAAAAGGCACGCCATCACACATATCATCCGTTATGGAATTTTGAGGTAAGCCCGTCCTATGTTTCTTGCTTGCGCAAGCCCCATATTCTTGATTTAACCCATCCTTCCTAAATGACATAGTGCTCTGACTGCTTGTAAGCGCATGGTTTCAGGTTCTATTTCACTCCCCTCACGGGGTACTTTTCACCTTTCTCTCACGATACTTGTGCACTATCGGTCGCCGGTTAGTATTTAGCCTTGGGAGATGGTCCTCCCAGCTTCCCACAGGGTTTCACGTGTCCCGTGGTACTCAGGAAATCGGACAGTAGACCAAACGCCTTCGCCTACCGGGCTTTCACCGTCTCTGGCGGGACTTTCCAGTCGCCTTCGACTGACATTTGACTTTGTAACTACTCGACCTTTCCCAGAAAAGGACAGTCCGTTCCTACAACCCCGTACTCACAACGGCCTGGGCCTATCACGAGAGTACGGTTTGGGCTATTCCCCTTTCGCTCGCCGCTACTAAGGGAATCGCTTTTGCTTTATCTTCCTCAGGGTACTTAGATGATTCAGTTCCCCTGGTTATCTCTTCAGCCCTACTACAGATCATAGATCCTTCAGACTGAAGTGACAGGTCATAACACCTGCCGGGTTTCCCCATTCGGGCATCCGCGGATCAAACGCTTGCTCGCAGCTAACCGCAGCATTTCGTAGCCTGCCACGCCCTTCTTCGACTTCCGGCGCCAAGGCATCCACCAAGCGCTCTTAGTAGCTTGAGTATCCTCGGACCGGCAAAACTGAAGTTTTGCTCGTATTCAGCTTTTAAAGTTCAAGCCAAGACCTTCCACTCATTACCTTGGGTGCACGCACCCAGGGAACAGATTTAAGGAGATGTTGGAAAACCAACTCTTGGCAACCAGAAATTCTAAAACGCCATTCGTATGGTGTCAATCATCAATCAATACCACAACACTTTGACGAACAAATGAGCTGGTGGAGATGAGGGGGCTCGAACCCCTGACCTCCGCCTTGCAAAGGCGGCGCTCTTCCAGCTGAGCTACATCCCCGCGCCTACGCCGCGTAACACAACTTGCACACAGAGAGACTCGGTGGGCCATCTTGGAATCGAACCAAGGACCTCGCCCTTATCAGAGGCGCGCTCTAACCATCTGAGCTAATGGCCCGCAGCTGCACATGATATCGCGCTTCTGTTTCCATAGCCATATACTCGGTAATCAAACCATAACAATCATCGATTATCAGGCTATTAATCCAGGCCTAACATCAATGGCAATCAGATCGGTAAATAGCCAATTATTCAATATCCCAATTGAACTCAAGTTCCACAATAACTTAGATCCGCACCCTGTAAACAGCCACAACTTTCCCTCTGACGCGTAGTTTTTTTACCCAAATCGGATCCATTGCAGAGTTTGCTGGCTGTAATTTGAATCCCTCTGAATCACGATATAGCCGCTTAAGCGTTGCCGTCTCATCCTCCAATATTGCTACTACTACATCACCATCGTCGGCTGTAGGCTGCTGGCGAATTATTACAAGATCGCCATCCAAAATATGATCATCAATCATGCTACTTCCAGCAACTCTGAGCGCAAAATATTTACCTGAGGGAAGATTTCCTGGTACATACACAAAGCCGGACGGATCATCAAATGCAAGAATCGGCTCACCAGCTGCAATTGTGCCAATCACTACGGCGGTTCTGCGTTTTTCTTCCGTTTGATGCGTCAAGCTATCCGCAAGGATCAAGCCATTAGCCGTACCGGTACGAGATAAGTATCCCTTTTTCTCCAGTGCATCTAAGTGCTGTTGCACTGTAGCCGGCCTTAAATCAAAAATCCTGCCAATTTGCCTAACACTGGGTGCATACCCCTCCTGATCGATGAAGGCACGGATACTTGTATATATCTCCCGCTGCCTCTTTGTAAGAGGCCTCGCCATACTGTTGCCAGAGTTCACCGATTCACACTCCAGACGACCTAACACAAAACCCATTGTTGCAAAGGACAAATCAGTCATCATTATACCGTACAACTACCGAACGACCAAGGTCGCATAAGGCGGAATATCGCATCGACTCTATCCCTAAAAAGGTAGGGCCATCCGTTGACTAACCTACAAGATACTGTTGAGTGATAATAGACATTGCGGTAAGTTTCTTGACAAGCGTATAAAGATTGTAGAGCCGTCGACGCACAAATGATTTATGTTTAATCGCCTACGCCAGTTCATTCAAAACACTACTGAAGACAACCGAGGCAAGGATGCTGGCAATCCTAAAGCATCGATACATCATAGAAGATCTGCGCCCGACAGTGATGTCAAATTCGGGCCAGAAGTTCAGATGAACCAGGATTCTTATTCCATTCGCGGCAACACGCATCCAAAACGCGACTTGTCTCATTCGCCGGTCCAAGCGGACATTACAATTGGACGACTGGATCATTCCCACCTCTCCACCAAAGATCTGTCGGCGTACATCCCTTCACGTTCAGAGATCTTTGTTGAATTGACATCAGGCATGACAACAACATTAGAAAGAATAGTTGAAATCGCCGATAACAAGCACGTTGGCACCTTTGTATTGCTCACTGGGCCGACTGGGTGCGGAAAAACTACCATGGCAAAAACCTATTGTCATATAGCCGGCGAGCCTATGACTGAATTGAATTTCAGCGGCGATACTACCCTCGGTGATTTTTTCCATCGCACGGAATTGGTCACCGATATCTACGGTAACCCTTCCACATTCGCTTCTATGGGGCCAGCGGCAGAAGCAATGTTCTACGGCACAAAGCTACTCATAAATGAAATCAACATGCTTCCACCAGACCTAATCAACATTATTACAAATGCCATGGACACCGGCAGATTGATCCTTTCAGGTACCGAGTTTGGAAACATCGAAATTGAAGTACATCAAGAATTTGGCATCATTGCCACAGCAAATCCGAATTACGTAGGAACTACTGAAATAAGCAGATCTCTCGAACGCCGATTTGGACTGGGATTGGGTAATGTGCCGGTAGAATTCTTGCCGGCCGAACAAGAAGCCGCATCCGTTTCAGTAGAACTGGAAAGACAACCTCTAGTGCAGGAATTGGGCCTGAAGGTTGATATGCCAATCATCAATCGTCTCGTCACGCTTGCTGAAACTCTCAGAACTCACAGAGAAGTTGGTGGCCAGATGCGAGACCGCCTATCTACCCGCTCCCTAGTACATTGGCTTGGTCTAGGCGCAGTGACCGGCATGCCATTGACCGAGGTAGGGAGTCAATCGATACTCACCATATGTCCCTCTGAGGTCAAGGAGCAAATACAGCGGATAACCGAGTCATCGCTTTCAAGATTGAAAATCGCAACTTCGGCCCCAAAACAGCTCGCCGACGTCATGCTCTCCGATATTGGACCAAAAGCAGACAATGTTTTAGAGATACCAGAATTGGCAAGCCCAGGCTCATCATTTTCTGCGACGGACGGTTTGCCATCAGAAGACAAATCGTTCACTCTTGCTGACGGCGCCAAGGTGTCATTGTCATTCGTAGAGGGAGTCGCTCCAAAAATATGCATGTGGGATCCTAGTGGAAACAGGGTGGACGAAGCTTCAGAACTGGCGAAATATCGCCACAAACTTAGAGCTGAACACGGAATAGCCGTACCTCTCCCAATAGGACACATTCCATCAACCAGAGAACAAATGCCGTGTTTTGGAGTGTCCAGCTGGAACGCGGCTCGAATTGCTCAAGCTGCCATTTTGCTGGGCTATCCAGTATTCCTTCGAGGCCCAACTGGCTGCGGCAAATCAACTTTAGCTCGCACTATTGCTGGCATGTGGCGATTACCCATCATCGAATTTTCTTTTACCGGCGAGACGACAAAAAGTGACCTTACAGCAGTAAGAAAACTTCGAGGTGGTGAAACCTATTGGAGTTCCCAGGCTTTTCTTGAGGCAGTGCAAAAAGGACTTTTCGTAATAATCAACGAATACAATATGGCTTATCCTGATGTCCACTCCATCATTAATGGCTTATTTGATAAAGCGGGACTCGTAACGCTACCCAATGGGGAAGAAATCCGTGCACACCCAAATTTCAGACTCATCGCAACGGGCTTTGAAGACGGACCGGGGGTTAAACCACTCAACGAAGCCGTAGAAAACCGTTTCGGTGCAGTCATCAATCTGGATTACCCGGACAAAGAAGAAGAAACAGCCATCCTAAACCACATCTCCCCTTCTCATGTAAATCGCGATACCATCGACAACATCGTTCATTTTGTTTCGTCAGCACGGGCAATTCTGTCAGACTCCCTAGAAGAATTGCCGATTAATAGCGGAACCAACATACCGCCGGATTTGGCCACCGCGGTCTCCGAACGCGCTGCTCTGACCACTGCCGAATTAATAAGGATGGTACGTGGATCGAGATCTGCAGATGAGCTCAATCAGTGGTTCAGACGGGCTATCACAGAAGGCGCCCCTCCTGAAGTACAGAGGGTACTAGGTCCTGTGTTAATAAACTATGGACTCAGCTGAAGCAATCGCTAGGCTAACTGGCGCAAAAATACAGAGCTCGCACAAATACAATTGCATGTCGCCAGGTGAACTAGAACTAACGGGCCAGATGTTACTAGGTCATTCATCAACGCTTATAAGCCCTAGTACTTACTGGAGCTATTCACCAGAAGACAATCAAATATTCTACCCAGCAATACTGTTGAACAAATGGGCGTCAAACAGAATGGTTGGTGGCATTTGCCATGAGATAGCCGAAATGCTTTTCACTGGCAAGGCGGGGCATGCAACTATGGATCTCTGGCTCAAACGTATGATCAATACTGGTGACTATGTTGGTCATTTGAATTTATTGATAACCACGTTCAATGATCTCCGAGTTAACCAGCGCTACATGATCAAATACCCAGGTTCATCGACTTTGTTCAAAGAACTTTATGGGAAAAATGATATGGACAACAACATCATTTCAAGAGTCGACCTTAGCCAGTCAGATGCTTCTGAAATGCAAAGGCAATATCTTGCAGCGATCGAACGGGCTTGGCTAGATCACATTTGGCCTAAAGTTGCCATCGAAACAGCCACTTCAAATCCTCAAGTCAACGCATTGGTTTTAAATTCATTCAAGTACATCAGACAGGCAATTTCGGCTAGTGAAATCACAGAAATGCTGGATGTATTGGAGCTATATATCGTAGAACAATACAACGAACTCGCGATCCTTGATGAAACTACTGATCATAAATTGCCAACTTTGACTAGAGATCTAAATGATCAAGCAATCTGCACATCCACAGGGAATTCGCAAGATTTTATTGATGCAGATGATGTTGAATCGACACCCCAGGAAAACCCAGAAAGTGATTCTCAAACCATTCGTTCCTCGGAGCGCACATCGGCAACGCCAGCACTCAATACTGCTGACCAACAACAGATCAATCAAACAGGAGATGCTAACCGCATAGAAATACAACATTCCGACCCATGGTCGTCATCTCTAGTGGGTGCCTTAAAACAAAATGCGTCAGACGAAGACCGTATCGATTACACGAAATTTGAGTATTCGGATTCAGTAAGAAAACTCCATAAAGAAATCAATGAGACAGTAAATGGAGACGCCCAGCGGCCCGGTCTTGCACACATTATGAATAAGAGGCGGTACGGATATAGCGAAGCTCACCGGCGACCTAGAAAGCAGAGGCCTGGTGATATGGGGGACCTAGACACAGATCATCCTGAACGAATATTGACAGATCCTTTGGCTGCATTCCTCCGGGGAATCAGAGTGCCGAGGGAGGATCGTCAAAGAGATTTCGCTGGACTCATATTACTCGACATCAGTGGCAGCATGGTTCAAAAGGGTTACCCAACCAAAAAATTTGATCGATTGGTCGAAACAGCAACACTATTCATCGAGATACATGAACGCCTGCGAATACCATTCGAAGTCATCGCCTTCAGTAGCGAAGTTACCCCTTTGTGGAGCTTTGACGATTGTACGTGGCCCAAACACACCACCACAGACACCAAGTCTGAATACGATACTGCTGTGCGAGATCACACTGAGATCTTTCGCAAACTATACCAACTAGACCACAAAGACACTGATGACGCTGCAGCATTAAAACTGGCCATTGACCGCGCAAAATCTCAGGCAGGACTAAAGAGCATTTTCATCATTACAGATGGTATTAGCTCCGACCCTTCATATCTCCGACGCACATTGATGGATTTGGACAGGAATAATCGTAACAGCTCGGAGGCACAACGCATCAAAGTGATTGCTTTTGGAGTAGGGGTAGTAAAGTCAGAGTTCCAATTGGCATATCAGCCTACCCAGCATGGAAAACCTCTAAATTCCTGCTCTGGGGTAGTCATAGAGGATGCATCTCTTCTGCCTCGTCTGGTACGGAAAACGGTTGATGATCGGATACGTAACGCCTAGTTGTTATGCGGTTATTTTTCACTTAGATCGTATAAAAGGCCTTTACGTCCTAAGAACAGCTTCCCTATAATACTCGTCTTACCTCTACTCGCTAAGATAAAGCGACATTCAAAAGCATTTAGGAAGACACGATATAGTTGACCATCACTGATTATACCGACGCAAAAGGTCGGCCCACCGGGCCGGCAGATTATTCCAATCTCGAAACCATGGATGAACTCCTTAACGAGGGGGCTCATGAAGTTACGGTCCTCCGAAGGGGGGATATGGTTGAAGGGAAAGTGGTTAGGATTGTTGGAGACGAGGTAATGGTGGATGTTGGACTCAAAGCGGAAGGCGTTGTAGTTGGACGAGAGTTTTATGATCCACGCTCCATGTCCCAACGCCCTGAATTGTCCCTCGGCGATGTGATAGACGTGTATGTGTTGCAACCAGAGGGTGACGCTGCAGCGATGCTTTCTATCAGACGTGCTCAGCAAGAACAGCAGTGGCGAGTGACGGAACGTATGTACAACGACGGTGAAGTAATTGAGACTTCAATTACGGAATACAACAAGGGTGGAGTCTTAGTCAACGTAGGTCCGCGAGGGTTTGTACCTATGTCACAACTAGTCAGCCTAGAACCTGGTCCGTCAGGAGAATCACGGGATGATGTTATGGATAGACTGGCTCAATTAGTTGGACAACCCATCCAGGTCAAAATTATAGAGATGGATAGACGACGCAATCGGCTCATTTTGTCTGAACGTGCTGCTGAGAGGGAAGCCAGATCAGAGCGACGCGAACAATTACTTGACGAGTTACAGATAGGGCAGGTTCGCAAAGGCAAAGTTAGCAATTTGGCAAGCTTCGGGGCATTCATTGACCTAGGCGGAGCAGATGGCTTGGCACACATATCAGAATTGTCTTGGAGTAGAGTAAACAATCCGGCAGAAATACTAAACCCAGGTGATGAGATTGACGTCTACATCTTGTCATTAGACCGCGAAGAGAAAAAAATCGCTCTAAGTGTGAGAAGAGCACATCCAGATCCATGGGCTACTCTCGAAGAGAGATACCAAGAAGGTCAAGTTGTAGAAGGGGTAGTTACTAAGCTAGCTCCATTCGGTGTTTTTGTCAGATTAGAAGAAGGAGTAGAGGGACTTGCCCATACAGCAGATGTGGGAGAGCAGTCACTGGCCGACTTACGGGAAGAAGACACCTTGGAATTCAAGATCCTAAATCTGGAGCTGGGCAGACGAAGAATAAGGCTTGCTCCTCTCGGAGCAGAAGTTGCCGATCTTACTGAGACAGACGAGGAGCAAAGCAGCGGTGAAGGCACAATAGTGGGAACCGCCGAATATGGAAACCCTGAAGAGGATTCCTCGGAACCTAAAAGTCAGCAATCGGATTCGCAAACTGACACCACAGCGGATGGTGTTACAGAGTAAATTTCAGCCTAGATAGAAATACACCTAGGTAATAGGCAATAATGGGTACGGGGATCGACCATGAGCCACAAATAATCTGGAGCTATTGGTGAACGATAGATTAGACAAATTCACCGAGCGAGCAAAAAAAGTTCTGGTGTATGCGCAAGATGAAGCCACGCGCTTCAATCACAACTATATCGGCACTGAACATTTACTTCTCGGACTACTGCGAGAAGGTGACGGCATAGCTGCCAAAGTGTTAGGTAATTTACACGTTGAGCTGAATAAGGTCAGAAGTGCTGTCGAATTCATAATTGGGCGCGGAGAGCGGATGGTAGTCGGTGATATTAATTTAACGCCGCGAGCGAAACGGGTTATCGAACTATCAGTGGAAGAAGCTCGCCGACTAGGTCACAACTATATTGGCACCGAACATCTCTTGTTAGGATTGCTACGCGAAGGAGAAGGAATAGCGGCAGGAGTACTTGAAAGTCTCGGAGTTAACCTCGAAAAGGTCAGAGCTCAGGTTGTACAGTTGGTGAGCCACGAAGACAACAAGCAATCAACTTCCCGTAATAAGGCAGGCCAAACCCCGTTGGTAGATTCCTTAGGCATAGACTTGACTCTAGCCGCTCAAAATTCAGAGTTAGACCCTGTCGTAGGGAGAGATGCGGAGATAGAGCGTTTAATACAAATACTGAGCAGACGAACCAAGAATAATCCGGCTCTTGTAGGGGAACCTGGAGTAGGAAAGACCGCAATCGTAGAAGGACTAGCCCAAAGAATTCACTCTGGAGATGTTCCTGAAGGCCTGACTAACAAGCGCTTGCTCACCCTAGACATTGGCTCACTCGTGGCCGGTACGAAATACAGAGGTGAATTCGAGGAACGACTTAAAAAGGTAATTTCAGAAATAAAGAATTCCAAAGAATGTGTGCTATTCATCGATGAACTGCACACACTCGTGGGAGCTGGTGCTGCTGAGGGAGCGGTAGACGCCGCTAACATTCTTAAACCGGCACTGGCCCGAGGAGAATTGCAATGCATCGGTGCTACCACATCAGATGAATACCGCAAACACATTGAACGTGATGCGGCCCTTGAGAGACGATTTCAGCCAATCAAGGTCAAAGAGGCAACGATCGAGGAATCCACTGAAATTTTGATGGGAGTCCGTCCTCGTTATGAGGAACATCATCAGGTCGAAATAACCGATGAAGCGATAAGTGCAGCAGCTGAGCTTGCAGGTAGATACGTTACCGACAGATTCCTCCCAGATAAGGCAATTGATGTGATAGACGAAGCTTCTGCCAGGGTAAAAATAAGATCAGGATCAACCCCAAAGCATATGAGAGATATTATGCAAGAAATAGAAACTGCGGTGAGCCAAAAGGATTCTGCGATAAGTGAAAGTGAATTTGAGCGAGCAGATCAATTTAGAGCATTAGAAAGAGAATTGAGGGCTAACTTTGAGGAGTTAGAAGCTGAGTGGTCGCAAAAGCGTAAGTCCAATAAACCGAAAGTCATAGAAGAAGACGTAGCCCAAGTGGTGTCAGTATGGACCGGAATACCAGTATCTCGCATTGCCGAAGAAGAGAGTAAACGACTTCTGCAAATGGAAAAAGAATTGCACAAGACAGTGATCAGTCAAGGTGAAGCCATAGAGACTTTGGCTAAAGCTGTCAGAAGGGCAAGAGCTGGTCTTAAAGATCCGCGACGGCCAATTGGAAGCTTTATTTTCATGGGGCCAACTGGAGTGGGCAAAACTCTACTGGCCAGAGCACTAGCAGAATTTATGTTCGGAAGTCAGGATTCTCTGATAAGAATCGATATGTCCGAATACATGGAACGCCATACAGTATCTCGCTTGGTAGGCGCCCCTCCAGGATACATAGGCTACGACGATGCCGGCCAGCTGACCGAAGCTGTACGTCGCAGACCGTATTCAGTAGTGTTGCTGGACGAAGTCGAAAAAGCTCATCCTGACGTTTTCAATGTGTTGCTGCAGCTAATGGAGGATGGTCGGCTTACAGATGCCCACGGGCGCACCGTAGATTTTCGCAACACCATCCTAATCATGACATCGAATATTGGGGCCAAACTCATTAAGAGAGAGTCAAGCATAGGATTTGCACCTACTGAAGATGACAACTCTGCTGAAAACGACCGCTATTCTGATATGAAGAACAAAGTCTTAGGTGAGCTAAAGAAAGCCTTTCGCCCTGAATTTCTGAACCGTATAGACGCTTCAATCGTGTTCAGGGCTTTGACAAAGAAAGAGATCGATCAGATAGTGGATATTGAACTTGATCATCTTCGAGCCCGACTTTCTGAACATCAGCTGGAATTACAGGTTTCTGATGCTGCCATTAGTCTGGTCGCGGAAAAAGGATATGACCCTGACTTTGGGGCTCGTCCGCTCAGACGAGTCATACAAGACCTAATTGAAGACCCTCTAGCTGAAAAATTGCTGGCTGGTGAATTTCCAGCAAACGCAAAGATCTACATTAAACGTGATGGTGACGAGTTGCATGCCGAATCACGCGAACCGGTAGAGGCCTAGTTTAAATTGCCCTCACGCAGGGCCAGTGAATTTGTTTGCGATCAATGCGGGTCCCGCACAGCAAAGTGGGCTGGCAGATGCCCAAATTGTGGAGAATGGGATAGTCTGAATGAAGTCGCATCCCACAAAAAAACTAGTCTCAAGGAGGGCTCGATTGGATTTGCGAAACCGAAAACCCTGAGTGAAGTGTCAGCATCAGGTTATCCTCGTTTATCAGCAGGTATGCCTGAAGTCGATCGCGTGTTTGGAGGTGGTCTGGTTGCAGGCTCTATGACGCTTCTGGGAGGGGAGCCCGGAATAGGTAAATCAACACTATTACTGCAGATGTGTGATAACACTGGCAAAGATCAAAATACTGCTCTCTACGCGTCAGGAGAAGAATCCCCTCACCAAATCAAAATGAGAGCCACTCGGCTAGGTATTAATGGAAACAGTATCTCGGTTTTACCAGAGGTTTCAGTAGGGTCCATTCTTAATGTGGCAGAATCGATGAAGCCCAAATTGCTCATAATCGACTCTATTCAGACGGCCCACGTAGAAGAAGTAGGATCAGCTCCAGGCAGTGTGACCCAAATAAGAGAATCCGCCGCTCGTTTTTTGCGATTCGCAAAAAACACGCAAACACCAATTGTTATCGCAGGCCATGTAACAAAAGAAGGTAATATCGCTGGCCCAAGGGCACTAGAACACTTGGTTGATGTAGTACTCTATCTGGAAGGTGACGCATTCGGAGCCTGGAGGATACTAAGGGGCGTAAAGAATCGCTTCGGAGCAACCTTTGAAGTGGCTGTATTAGAAATGCGTCATAGTGGCTTAATTGAGATAACTAATCCCTCAGAAGCATTTTTAAGCGAACGCCAAAAGTCCGCCCCTGGATCTGCGATAGCCGTTACAATCGAAGGGACACGAGCACTGATGGTAGAAGTTCAAGCCCTGGTAAATAGAACGGTTTATTCTTTACCAAAGCGCATATCAAATGGCATAGATAGCAACCGATTAACTATGCTAGTTGCGGTTCTTGATCGCCGAGCTAATCTGCCAACTTCCGACTTGGATATTTACGTCAATGTTGTAGGTGGTCTGCGCATAGCAGAACCAGCTGCAGATCTACCGGTAGCATTAGCAATAGCTTCAAGCATCCGGGACACCCCAATCAATCCTGATCTTGCAGCATTTGGGGAAATAGGATTATCTGGAGAAATACGCTCTGTAAGTGTCCCAGATATCAGAATCGATGAGGTAAATAGAATGCTGTTCAAGAGTTGTCTTGTTCCTAAATCAGTAGACAGCAACTGGATTGGTTCTTCTAAAATTTCAAGCATACGGGAAGCATTAGATGAAGCCTTCCTGTAAAACTAGTTGCGTAGCTATACTTCTAGCAGGTGGCGCAAGCACACGCATGAAAGGCCAAAACAAGTTATTTACTGATATAGGAGGGATTCCCACAATGGCTTGGCCTTTGAAAGCATTATCCTCCAACAAAAGCATTGCCGCCATTCAACCAGTAATCTCCAAACCGATAAGCGAAATATTTAATATGCTCCTTGATACTATGCAATCAGACAAATTGTTGCCACCGGTATATGGGGGTTCAACGAGATCCTCTTCTACTTTTAATGCGCTCAAAGCTACCGAACACCTTGGTTTTGAATGGGCCTTGGTTCACGATGCAGCACGTCCTTTCTTAAATGATGAAATGATCAGTGCTGGTCTGGAATCAGCCAAACTAACAGGAGCATCTATAGCTGCGATGCCTACTACTGATTCCATCAAACTATGTCACATGGATGGCACGTTACAACTGAATTTAGATAGAAATCGAACATGGATGGCACAAACCCCACAAATAGCGAGCTTTAGCTTGTTGTTAAAAGCACATAAATTCCACGCCAACGAGTTAGACAAATTTACAGATGAATCAGCCATCTTGCACAGTTACGGGGCCAAAGTACAGATTTTCGAAGGATCACCATGGAACATCAAACTCACAACTGAAGCCGATTTGGTTCTGGCGAGGCATTTTGCCGATAGCGGACTAGTGACACCGCAGCATAGTGGCAAACATGGATAGAGATTTCCGGGTTGGAATAGGCAGCGATTTGCACAAGCTTGGGCCAGGCACACACTTAATGGTCGGAGGCGTCTCTATTCCTCATAGCAAGAGTGCTATAGGTCACTCCGACGCAGACGTTCTGATACATTCCCTAATCGACGCGTTACTGGGAGCTGCATGCTTGGGCGATATAGGTCGATTATTCCCAGATAGTGATCCAAAATATTCAGACGTTGAGAGCGCCACTTTGCTGGGTGAGACAATGAAACTAATCAGTAATGCTAGATGGAATTTAGTTAACATTGACGCTACATTAAAACTTGAACAACCCAAAATAGAGTCCTATAACCACTTAATAAGAGAATCATTGGCAACCATTACAAAGATAGATATCAACCATATAAGCATCAAGGCAAAAACTGGAGAAGGCATCGGTGAAATAGGACTAGGGAACGCTATCGGCTGTGATTGCGCCGTCTTTTTGAGTCGAGACCCGGTTACCTAGCGAAATAGAGCTAATATACCTAACGAAACAATCATTCTAAACAGAAAGGACTGACCCCTCTGGCCCTGAAACTTTATGACACTGCCACTCGGAAAGCTCGTGAGGTAAAAAACACCAACTCAGAGTTAACCATCTACGTATGTGGCATGACTCCCAAGGACAAACCGCACATTGGTCATGCGAGAGTTTTTGTCATGGCAGATACCCTTCGCCGATATATCGAACATAGAGGACAGGCAGTCCGCCATGTACAAAATTTTACGGACATTGACGACAAAATTATCGAGAGGGCCCGACAGCAAAGTAGAGACCCAATTGAGTTGTCAAAAGAAAACAGTGAGCACTACTTTACGGTCATGGATCTACTGAACGTCAGTCATGCACATGTATTCCCTAGAGTTACCGATCACATAGAAGAGATCCAATCTTGTATTTCAGATCTTGTTGATCGTGATTATGCATATCAGACTTCGGAAGGTGTCTATTTTGAGGTGGATAAATGGGATCGATACGGATCTTTATCAGGAGAGTCTGCGGTGGTGTTTGCATTTATCAGATTTTCTGTTTCTATACGCGTTGCAAGTCGAACGGTATTAAAACCAGATTGAATAGATTTTTTAGCGGCCTTTAATTACAGTGGGGTTGTTCCGATTGTAAGAATCCCGATTCCTGCTTCTCACTACGTCACTATGTACATTGATGCCGGGGCGCAGGGAATCCTCGCTCCTTACTGCGAAACAGTCGATCAGGTAAAAGAAGTCGTAGCTGCTGCAAGATGGAGGCCTTTGAAAGGAGCGTTGGCGGAAAGAGCAGTTGAGACTGGCCAGTTACCAAGCGAAGCTACAAAGTCATATCTTGAGAATCGAAATAAGAACAATGTATGCATCATAGGGATTGAGAGCGTTCCAGGTATCGAAAATTTAGAAAATATACTAAAGGTAGACGGGATTGATGCAATATTTGTCGGCCCTAACGATCTCACAATAACTTTGGGGATACCAGACCAATATGATCATCCCGATTACGAGGCTGCTTTGCGTGAAATCATTTCAAAAAGTCAGGCCGCGGGTAAACCTGTTCTAATTCACCATCAAACAGTTTCATTGACTCAAAAATGGCTTAGAGAAGGGGCCA
>CAJWLF010000022.1 GCA_913043205.1 uncultured Chloroflexota bacterium
CTTCGCCAATAAGCAAAGGTTTAATAAGGTTATCAACTACTGATTGTGGAGGGGCTGACCAGTAATGTCCGTTCCCACCGACATGATACCCCTCAGCCCCATCGTCGGTTGTTATGCGGAGTATGCGGTACTCAAGTCTTTCAGTCTTTGCGTTTTTGCGGTCTCCATAACCCCATCGTGTTGGATCGTACCAACCGCCTATTGGGTTTAGGTTAAACGGAATGCTTTCTATTTCCACTATTTTCATGTTGTTTTTAGGCTCCTAATAATCTTCATTGATGTCTATCAGTTTCAATTACTCATGTATGGTTGAAGTCGCTTCAGCACGATGTCTATTTCGCGTATATCGTATTTATCTAATTCTGGAGCGCCTGGGGCCAGGGCTTTTGCGCTGTCAATAATCCCTCTCTGGACAAGTACGTGTTTCACTGAATTAAATCCAAGTAACATGTAGAGATTAATGAGGGGCAATATTGCGTCGAATATGTCGCGAGCTTGTTCTTTGTTATTTGCTTGCCATGCGTTCCATATGGCTACATAGACGTCGGCGGTGTCAGAGGCGGGCATGAATCCGCACGCCCCACGATCGAGCTCCGATAACATCCAGCGTCCGAATGCCCCGCCAAATATTCCCACTCGTGTGTCTTTCAACAAATAAATCACTCGGGACAGGTTGTGGGCACTTGGTGGACGTTCTTCTTTGACGTATTGGATGAGGTCTATCTCTTCTATAAGTCTTGCTATGAGCTCTGCGCTGATCCCTGGCATAGGTGCATTTTGCAGAAACACTGGAAGGCCTGCTTCACTTATTGCCCTGTAATAATCGAATATTTCTGATTCTGTTGCTGGTGCAATGTAAGGAGGCAGTGCAATTAGAGCATTAGCTCCGTCTTCCGCGGCTTCGGTAGCGAACTTTTGTGCTAGATTGCTGGTCGCACCAGCTACTCCGGCGACCATTGTGACTCTATTGGCATTTGATTTGATTACAGTTCGGATACCCTCCCGTCTTTGCGACTCTGATAGGTACTGAAATTCACTTCCCAAGACGGGATATACCAGGCCATGGACCCCGCAACTGACGCAAAAATCTACTTGGGTCTCAAGCCCAGCGTTATCGAGTTGATTGTCTTCTTTTACTGGTGATATCAGGACTGGGTATATACCGTGCAATCTTTCCATAGTTGCCTCCGCATGGGGTTACAAGCTCAAAGAGCATACCGGGCGTTGGTGGGTAGTCAAAATGGAAGTCATTTATTTCTTGCCCATGTCTCATAAGTTCAGCATGAGCGTCACGACGAGATCATCGTAACGTCACTGTAACCCGGTGTGATCCTGGTCGGCTTTACGCACTACCTGATGCTGTATGGTGCTTTAAGAATCGTGGGAGATCGAATTGAAAGCTAATTATTGAGTTCCACTTACTTTGCTTCGGAAGAGATGTAATCTTGTCACTCTCTGAGGATATTGGGCATTGATTTACCTCTGGCCAGCTCGTCAATCAGTTTGTCGAGATAACGAATCTCCCTCATCAGATCCTCTTCGATGTCTTCCACACGAACGCCGCAGACAATCCCAGTGATCTGCGTCCTTAGCGGGTTCAACCGAGGGGATTTGGCAAAGAAGCTTTCAAAGTCCGACCCATTTGTTAGCCGAGCTTCAAGTCCCGCTTGGTCGTATCCAGTGAGCCATCGGATAATCTCGTCAACCTCCTCTATTGTCCGTCCTTTTCGCTCAGCTTTGGCGATATAAAGGGGATAAATCTTTGCAAAGCTCAAGCTGTAGAGTTTGTTGGTACTCATCGATATAGATACCTTCCTAACAGTGGTTACCGCCGATAAATTTTTGCTTTTTCTGTAAAGTCACTTACCCCGTCTGCGGTAGTACCGATGAATAGTTCTACTTTGATGGATCGTGTGTCTAGCATTTCGATCAATAGAGTTCCTTCTACAGAATCCTTTTCGGGAAGTGTTTCTTCCCTGTGTAGCATTCCACGAGTGACGTTTCCTCTCAAAACCTCGTACTTGACCTGCCCTGTGTTGATATCAACTTCAGCAGGATCGGGACCGTTGTTGAGGACCATCAACGGGGTATGTATTCCTCCGTACTCGTCATAATGGATGCCCAGAGAAACAAGGATACGATCAGGAGCAAGATGGTCGTAAGCAAATACAGCGTGACCTAGCCAATAAGCGCACGGTCTGTAACCAAGATCACGCTGCGATTTGTTGTCCCATAGTGGGGCTTTACAGTCACCGGGATCCATGCCGAGGATCTTAGTCCATGAAGACTCTCCGGCTTCGGCCAACCCTGAACCCATGTAGTCTCGAGTACCGTCAAGGAACCAATTGCCTGCCAGCCGTCCATCAATATCGAAATCGATTTTCCCTCCAATAGGAGCGGTGGTTCTGAGCGATTTTCGTTCCAGGTCTGTCTTTAAAGGGTCATCGTAATAATCATAAGGGCTCACGGTATGGATTTTCCATGGCTCACCGCTATAGTGGTCAGGAATGACAAAGCCGGACAACACCACTGAAGTGTCGGTTACAGCCCAATCAAACTCGTCTTTTCCTCTCTGATACGACAAAACTTCGCCTACATGACCAACTGCCTGACCAGACACAACTGGAATTCGACCGTACCAAGGACGGTTCGACGATGGAAGAGTGATCTGCTCCAGAATGGTATCGCTAAATCCATCCAAGTGAATGTACCAACTAAAAACAGAGCAAGAATGCTCAATAATAGCTCGCCAATCTGATGACCCTTCGCGGTCAGGCATTTTGGTGATTTTTACTAGATGACCATCTGCGGTAGCTTGGACAGGTACTGATTTGGGAGCATCTGAGTTGACTTGAATGTACAGGTGGTCTGTGGGGGTGATGTGACCGCTATGCCCTCCCATCTTGCCCATAGGTTCAATATGTTCAATTTTGTTCAATGGTACGGGAGGGGCATCAAATCTTATGGGCTTTTCCGAGCAGTCGGTTAGCTCGGTGCCAAATACTGATGTATTGCTAGACCCTGTGTCGGAATTGACCGGTTTATTGTTTGGGCCACAAGCAACTATCGTTATGGCCAAGCCGACTATTAACAACGCTTTTTGCACTACTTGCTCCTCCCTTGCTCCTCCTCCCTTGCTCCTCCTCCACTGTTGACGTCTGTAACCATATAGATAGTGGAGTAGATTTGTAATTTTACGAGTATGGATATGGAATGTGTCTTATATGTTACCACTTTCTAGTAGGACCGGCCCTCTCTATATTGAAGTGGTACTGCCTGGTACATAGATGTCATGAAGTATGGACCAGCATTAGTGTTATTTTGCAAGCAGTACCAAGCAAGATGTGGTTTATGGTTTAGCTAGGCGTTGCTATCTTCCATAAGGAGAGCGTTAGTACCCGATGTCATAGCGAAGTAGTCGTGCGTTTAGCATTGTAATGATGCCAATCACTAAGAAAAACAAGAATGATATTGCTGCTGCGTAACCCATCTTCAAGTAGGCGAAGGCTTCTAGATATATGAGTATTACAACAGAGCAATATCTAACGTTCTGCTGGGTTAATGCTACGGTATAGGGGCTGCGTAGCGGTGCTTATTGAGCTTCATGAATAGATACCGTTCATCATTTCATTCATCTCAGGATTCTTTTTGAGGTTGTTCCAGTAATAGGTCAATTATGTCTTGGCAACAGTAAATCTTGATATCTGAACTGTAGACGATATAGCTAAATTAGATAAACCTAGGCATTACTTCGTTGGAAAACAGCTCAATGGATTGTTCAGCTACATAAGCCTCCATGTTTCCAAAATGAAAAGCGCACACAAAGTAATTTGCACCAGTTTTAACGTATGTGTCCAGATATTGGTTGATGGTTTGGGGGCTTCCAGCTATTACATGGAATCCGGTGGATTGTTTATTTATTCCTGGTGCTTGGGATTCAACGGATCGCTGATGTATAAGTTTGGATTTTGACCTTCTTTGGCTGAAGGCTGCATCGGCTTCCCGATCAGGTAGACCGTCAGGCCGGTCATTACCTCCGGCGGGCCCAAATGTGTATTGAGTTAGCCCACGTTTTTCGGCTTCAAGTCTTCTTGGGGTAGTTAGGTTCCAGAGATATTTGTCCCACGCTGGTGCAGCCAATTTTGCGGCTTCCGCATCAGTGTCTGCTAGCACTAAATGTGCGACTAATCCTATCTTAGGTTCATCCCCATTACGGGTTGTAAAGCCTGGCCCTTGATGTTGCTCCCATAATTGGCGATATCGACGCACATTGGGCTCGAAACCCTCCAGCGTGCCCACAATTATGCTATTCATCCCTTGTTGTGCTGCTATTTCCACATTGCGCATATACCACATAGGCGGATAAGGGTTCTGGCTTGGCTCAAGCCGCATTGGTAAGTCATCAAAAGAGTAGTATTTCCCTGAGTAAGTGAGATTCGCTCCGGACAGACCCAATTTAATGATTTCTAGCGTCTCCGTGTATTTGGCGTAATTTCCTTCGGGGTCTGGTTCACTGCCCCAGAAATAGGCCTCCAGAACTCCACCTCGTCCGACCCCAATTTCTAGCCGGCCATTGCTCAAATGATCGAGCATGCATATTTCTTCAATAAGACGCAACGGGTGATGTAGGGGTAGGACGTATACAGTTGGGCAGAGATGAATGCGGCTGGTCCTCTGAGCAGCTGCAGCTAGAAATACGTTTTGCGAAGGTGCAAGACTGTGAACGGCAGGGGTGTGATGTTCGGCTAGGTGATAGGCATAAAATCCATGTTTATCGAACTTTTCGACTTGATCCAATCGCTCCTCATAAACCGTACTTAGAGACTGATTTGGAATAGGCTCGATATGGTCGAATACGCCGAATTGCAGTGTCACAATGCTCCTTGTTAAGGATGAGGCATGTATTATGCCGGATAATTGATGAAGATACTTAGCACGTTCCGGAAGAATTGACCTCAACTTTAAACAAGCCAAATTTGCGAGTTATCTCGTCCTGGGTCCACCAAGTTGTGGTACCTGATATACATTTCCATTTTAACTCGCCTGTTGCTTCGAGGACCGAGCCGTCGGCGTGATCAAGCATGAGTTGTTTGTAAGCATCGAAATACTGTTTTTCTAGCTTCAACACTATTTCCATCTTCGCTTTTTCGTCTTCATCCGGCAGTGCTGTTGTCCCGGCACTGCCAGGAATGGCAATTTCTGCTCGGAAATGCTGATAGGCATCTGTCAGCCCTAAGCTTAATGCACGTATTTCTTGGAATGGTGCTTCATCCGGAATAGAAGAAAGGTCCTTTGGTAGCATGTTGGGTTGCCTCATTGGATGATGCTTGTCTTTCAACATTGATGTTTGAACATTCGGCGGTAATCCGGAAGCGGAAGCCCTAGATCCTTGCAAAAAACTGCTTATGGCCATGCGGTTCTTGAGTACCATTGTTCGCGTTGTGGCATCTAATTCACACGATGTTGCGATTGTGGTACATGCGGAGCTACTGAGCAAAGAGCCAGCATTATTTACTTTCCCGGCAATACGGCGCAGGTTGCTGTCATAAGCTTGAATAATTTCCCATGGATTAGTTTGGGAAGGAGGGTATATTGGATTTGTTGTGTCTGAGAAGGGGTCAGATAATTGGTGTGTTGAAACAGCTTGCATGTCAGTAGAAGATTTAGTGGTTGTCGTGTCTGCATACGCTTCTGTGACACTATTCAATCGATTGAAGTCGGCTCTGCCCCCAGCTGCGCATCCAGCTAGTACAGTCGAAGCAGCTATCATTGCAGCAAGTGGTACTATGAACCTAAACCAGGAACGATCAAATTGTATGGGCGTTTTGTCGGTGACCACAATCCGGGCATTTCTTGATCAATAAACCTATGTTCCATTTTAAGCCGTAGACATAGAGGTAATGTCTAAATCTCGAGTATGAAGGTCGGGACTGAACTCTCAAGCAAATCTCGCAGTTACTACATGCCATAAATTGATCCATATAAGGTCTGAAGAATAAGTACCATTTCAATAACCGGTACTAGTCTAGCCTCTTAGTTCCTAACGATGAATTATTGCGCCAGTTAAGTCTCTGGTCGTTATGCTTTCCTAAGGTCGAGAGATTCCTCGCTCTCAACAATCAAATATGGAGTGGCAATTGGCCAAATCTTTGAAGAATATAGTCTTAGTTGGTGTGGTCGGTCTTGCTGCTGCAATTGCGTGGGTAGGGTACGGTTTCATTGTGGGTGGCGATGGTGAGGCGAGTGTTCCGATAGTGGCCCCAACTTTGAAGCCGGAACCAACTATTGCCATTGTTGCTACTGTGAAGCCGGAGAACAGTGAGGCTTCTGTAGATGAAGATGTTGGTATGGGTGCTAATACCAAAAATGGCGAGAGTGCTGTTCCTACTGCATCAGATGTTTCCTCCGGCCGGGAAGCTTTGCTTTTTCAAATTGTTCCCGGCGAATCTACTACTCGTTATGAAATCGATGAAGTCTTACTAGGGAAAGATAAAAGAGTGGTTGGCACAACCAGTGAAGTGGCTGGACAGATGATTGTTAATCTGGCTGATCCGCATCAGTCTAAGGTTGGTGTGGTACGTGTTAATGCTCGTACATTTAAAACGGATTCTGGCAAACGTGATAGAGCAGTGAGGAATTTTGTGCTGGATTCAGGGAAGGACAAATGGGAGTTTATTGAATTTTCTCCATCTGAAGTGAGACAATTACCTGATAAAGTTCAGCTTGGCGATGAGTTAAGCTTCGAAATACTTGGCGACTTGAAAATTCGTGATTCAGTGAAGTCTGTCATTTTCGAAGCCACCATAAATCTTGAATCAGACCGCCGAATTAAGGGTACAGCCAGTACGGTCGTAACCCGTGAGGATTTTGGGTTAAGGATTCCCAATGTACCAAAGGTGTCCTGGGTTGATGACAACGTTACTTTGGTAATTGATCTGATTGCGGAAAGGGTCGAAAGTTAATCTGACGAAGGATTGCTTGAGGGTTGTTGTATGCGCAGCAGGGACTGGTCGTAGAATCCTAACCCTGTGTAAATTTGGGGTATGTAGTCTGTTAGTCTGTATTCCTGAATATGTTGGCCATCGGTAACGGTGAGCCAGAGGTCTCGGTGTGGCGGCTCGTCACCGACGTGAATTAGTGCTGTGTCAAAAGGAGGGTTGGCTTTTGCCTGAACGATGTGTGTGTTCACGGGTATTCGTTCTGCAAGAGAGTGATGAGTTTCGAGTTTTAAGGTGCCCGATGATTTGCCATACAAGCACACACCCAGTATGTCTCCCTCAGGGCTATTGTTCATTCCGAGATGTTTTATTTCTACGCTCCACGGGACTGTGACGCTACGCAACACTCTAATCGACCCGCCTTCATATACAGAACCAAATCCCCCGTAGACACGATATTCCCCGTTGCTCAATTGATGGACATCTGCATCGACAGCCCAAATATTCATGTACTCATGTTGGGCGGTTGATAAATCCTGTTGTCCATTGATACGAAATAGACCTGATGCCATCCCATGATTTACCCATAATTCTAATGAATCATCGTCTTTCACAATGACAGATGGCCTCTGAGACCCATCGATAACTTGATCAGTTATTGACCAGGTTAGGCCATCTTGTGATTTAGCGATTACCACCCAGGCGGTTGTGTTACCACCAACTTGGCCAATCTTTTCGCCTTCAGGGACCTTGGTCAAAAACATCTTATAACCTCCGGCAGGGTCCGTTATTACATAAGGGCTCATGAGGTCACCGCCACCCACCGCATCCAAAGTCAGACGTTTGCCAGGGTCCTGAGTTAATTGCAGCCCGTCAGGTGAGGAGTAGCTAAGGACATGACGATCCTGTGTTGATCTGGTACTCGAATAAATGCGCCATGTTCCGTCATCCAATGGCACCACTGAAAGATGTGCGCCTCCGCCGTTAGATCCTTTTGGAACATCTAGAATATAGGGTTTGGCGAGGGAAAAATTGATACCGTCTTTTGATGTTGCAGTACGAACGTAAGTTGAATCTTGAAGGTCGCCTCCAACGAAATACATGCGATAATTACCGTCTGGTAGACGGATTACCCGTGGATCGGCCGAACCGGTGCTTTCAAAAGGCCCTTGCCTTCCTTCGAAAGGTGTTTCAATTCCCCAATAATGTCTGGAAAACAATGTGTTTTCCAGCACCCATGCAGTGCTGCTTGCGTCTTCCGGTTGGTCGCAGGTCAGGACGGTTCTTTTGCCTGCCAGGCATGGTCCGGCAAAGTCCATTTGAGCCTGGGTAGGAGTGCTGCCAGAGGATATAGCTGTATATCCAGTTTTCCCTATAGCCTGAAGCAGACATGTTTTAGCAATCTGATCATTTCCATTAATAATTTGTGTCAGCGGGTTACCTTGGGTTGGATTTCGGGCTTGGTCTGATGGAGCTCCTTGGGGAGGCTCTTGTCCTGCTATACAGGGGCCAGCTGTCTCCATATCCTTGGGATTGGGAGCTTGTGTGAGAAGTTGTTGGAAGCGTTGCTGGCCAAGGGCCCGTAGTACACAATCCTTCTTATTCTGATCATTTCCATTAATAATTTGTGTCAGCGGGTTACCTTGGCCTGGCTGAGCGGCCGATTCGTTTGAAGAGGGTTTTGGAGAGTCTGCACGGATAATTTTTCCTGAGTCGATGGAGTTCTTTGTATCAGCGGTTGCAATTGATGTGCTAGGTGGGGTGGAAACACTTTCTGTTACAGCTGTTTCCGGCTTGGACGTGGTCTTGGATCCTAGATGGGGTTTTGTTTCGGGCACTTGTTCCACCACATCGGTGGTTCCGCCGCACGCCGCAGACAACCCAAGCCATAGGGTTAAGACTAATCCCGTTGCGACCCTGGTTAGCACCTGGTTGCTATTTGAGAACGTGCTGAGTGGGACGACAGTATATGTGCTCATAAGGTAAGTTTTAACCAGTCGCTTCTAGCCTTTTGTTTGACTTTCCCTATACTCAATTCTGAGTCCTCCTAGCTATATTCTAACTGCTTATTGAGGCGAACAAGATTTTGGCATATCCATGTAAGGGGTAAAAATCCATGGACCGACCTAATATTCTTTTTATCATGTCCGACGATCATGCTGCACACGCTATTGGTGCGTACGGCAGTCAAATAAACCAAACCCCGAACATTGATCGTTTGGCTAAAGAGGGGATGCGTCTAAATAATTGTTTTTGCACCAATTCCATTTGCACCCCCAGCAGGGCAACTATATTGACCGGTCAGTATGGACACCTTAATGGAGTACACACTCTTGTTGATAAGCTGGATGGTCGCCACGACCCACAGATCCAAAAATTATTAGGAAATGCGGGGTATCAGACCGCCATTGTAGGTAAATGGCATTTGGGGCATGGAGACAACAACGACCCTTCTGGTTTTGATTACTGGAACGTTTTGCCCGGGCAGGGTGATTATCACAACCCTGAAATGATTGAAATGGGAACAAGCAAGAGGCATGAGGGTTATGTTACTGAAATAATTACTGAGTTGAGTATGGATTGGTTGCAGCAGCGTGATACGAGCAAACCGTTTATGTTGATGTGTCATCACAAGGCACCGCATAGGCCATGGGAGCCTAGTAAACGCTATGAGAGGCTTTTTGATGAATCGGATATACCGGAACCATCCACTTTATATGATGACTATTCCAATAGAGCGACTGCGGCTAGCGCCGCAGAGATGCGTGTTAGCCGAGACTTAAATTCTACGGATTTGAAACAGGAACCGCCCAAGCATCTTGAAGGGGATTATCTCACGGCATGGTTATACCAACGTTACATAAAGGATTATCTGCGTTGTGTGCAGTCTGTAGACGATAGTGTTGGAAGGCTTATCGACTATTTAGACAATGAAAACATCCTCGATAACACCATAGTAATTTACACGTCTGACCAAGGGTTTTTTCTGGGAGATCACGGATGGTATGACAAAAGATTTATATACGAAGAGTCCTTACGTATGCCGTTTTTGATCCGATACCCTCGAGAAATAGAGGCTGGGTCTGAGTCTGACAAAATCGTTATAAACAATGATTTCGCTCCTACAATACTCGACTACGCGCAGTTGTCTATTGCGTCAGAAATGCAAGGGGTTAGTGCGCGCGATGTGTTTGCCGGGGGTGATCCAAACGGATGGAGAGATAGTTTGTATTACAGGTATTGGATGCATCGCGGGAACAATAATCATAACGTTTACGCACACTATGGTGTCCGTACGCAATCCAAGAAACTAATTTACTATTATGCAGATGGATTGGGTTTGGCTGGAACTGGCGATGCGGTGGCCCATAAGGAATGGGAGCTATTTGATTTAGACCAAGATCCGCAAGAATTGGTCAATGTTTATTCGAATGAAGAGTATGGACAGACGGTCAAAGAATTGACGGAAGAATTGGAGCGACTTCAAGTTGAGTACAGAGACAAACCCGAGCATTAGCCAAGCTATCATGAAAGTATTGAAATATTATCAATAGCGATCAATTTTTTCTGTTGTCTCAGCCCATGATTGGTTGTGCGAGTATCCAGAGACTGAGTACTGTGTATCCAATCATGAGTAATATCAGGGGAGTGCACACTAGGCTAGAAAATAGTTTGCTTGTTTGCCCGAAATATCCAACAGAGACAACATGAGCTACTAACACTGAAAGTATGTGGCCTAGTAGCACCGAACTGACTGCAACTGTCCAGTACAGTTGTGGGCCAAATAGGTTTAGATCAATTCGATAATCTCTGGTGCCTAGCACATCCCATCCGAATCCGAACGGATCGGACAGTAATGGAATGATCAATTGACCTTGGACAACGAACAAACTCAGGTAGTGGGCAATTAGATACCCTACGACTATGGGCATCAATGACAAGGAGAATGAGCACCCTAGAATTTGGGTAAGGACTCGGTTTTTGGCACATTTAGCTACCAGGCTCATACATATCCAATAGGCACCTTGAAACATCGCTATACCCAAGAGCCAAAAGCAGGTTTCTATTGCAACACTATGTAGTCCGGTAGGCTGCAAAAGACTCAGCAGTATCATCCATTCCGAGGTCGTCATCAGGCCATCTATGGTCATTGTTGATAACATCAATATAACGAAGCAAGATGATGACAAATCTGGATATGGTTGTGCGCTAAGCTTGGAAATGGGATTGGCCAAAACAAGGACTGTTTTACTATCGCCAGAAATATTGGGATTGGATAGGCGAGACGATAATTTCAATGGTGAGGCCTTCCCTACCAGATGAAATGCTACCGAAAAAAATTCAGCGCCGCGAACCCATATTTCTCGACCGCAGATATGGATTCCGATCAATGTAATCACCGTATATATAGTGATTACTACTGATAGATGAAGAGGGATAATAGCTGCCGGATAGATTAATTCGAACCATGAAAAACAAATAAATAATCCAAATGCTGGCCATGCTTCTAATTTCTTGATCCAATTCCTGACACGGATGGTTTTAGTGGTGGAACTTATTTTGGGGGCTAACGGTTGAATCCAGTTGTACAAAGTAATCCATGGATTTATAACCAGCCATATATCAGCGAGTATTGCAACAATAATAGATACACCTACCCACGCAACTGTCCAAAACAGGGTAGGAGCGATATTGTGGAGTGGGTCAGAAGATCCGATTAGTCCGGCGATGATGCCTACAAGAAAACTACATACAGCAAAAAGAGGAATGACTTTACGGGTTGACCTTATGATCCTTTTAGCTGGCCAGCTTACACGTATGGTTATGAATGTCTGTCTTGGGCGACTCGATAATGGCCCAGCGGATGCAATGAAATATGAGATTCCAACTACCAATGAACATGCGATGAGGTACCACTGTAAAGGTAATGGCATTGTGGCGGTTATGGGTATCGCATGAGGGTATATTCCCTCCGGATGTATTAACCAATTTGTTCCATTTAGATTAGGGATGATTGTTGATGCCAAGGTGGGTCAAATGTTACTTAACAATGATAATTTCCTCTCCCTGGTGCTCAATTTGCAGAGTTATTTGGCCTGCAGTATTCGCCGAAAGCGGAACAGATCTGTTTTTGTTTAATACTGTGTCGGGTTGCTTTCCTAGTACCTTATCTAAACCAGACAAAGTCACATTCGAAACTAGTCCCACTGGGCCCCGTGATGAAATTGCCAACTCATTCTTAACAGGGTCATACCAGACTTCTCTGACATTGGAGTTGCTGGATATTGAGAAAGTTTCGGTGTTTAAGGTGTATTTGTAAGTGCCGATGGGGTGGTCTTTTATTATCGCCCTGTATAAATATCGGATAGATCTCCAATCATCATAAGTTTTTGTTTTTGCCACCACATACAAAACGCTTCCAGTATGGTCGATTTCTAAGGTGCGGTCTTGGGCAAAAGTTCCTCCGTACATGGAATGTCCAGTTCGTGTGACGTCCAACTGCATGGCTCCTAACAATCTGTCTTGAGCTGATCTTCCATTTTGTCCGCTTTGTGCCTTGGGGATGCCGTAGTCGATTGAGTACCAATGGCCGCCAGCATTCTTAGTTCGATAGACGGAATTCGGAGTAATGGCGTACAAATTCATAGGGTTTTGCAGATCAATTGCTAGATCAATGACTGGCGTCTTATCTGGGATGCCAATGGAAGATTTTTGCCATGATAATCCTGCGTTGTCCGTTTTGAATATTCCGCTTTCTGTTGCGGTGTATAGGATTGTTGGATCCAGTGGATCCATTTGTATGTCATTTGTTTGATGGTCGAGTCCATTATTGATTGCTATCCAGTTCAGCCCGCCGTTTGAGGTTTTATATATGCCAATTGCTTCTTCTGCTTCGTGCAATGATGTCATCGCATAAGCTATGTTTGGGTTGGTTGGGTGTATCACAATGGAATTGATTGCTGTCGGGGTTTCAATAGGGAAGCCTGTACTCATTTCAGAGAAAGATTTTCCTCCATCCTCTGATTTGAATATATGAGATCCACGTAAATTGAATTCAACACTTGGCCATACGACATTGTCATGGACAGAGCCCACGTAAATGATATTTGCATCGGAAGGGGCGACTGCCACAGCATGGAGATGGAACCAGCGTCGTTTAGAAGGATCCCATAATCCCAATCGCTTTGTATCGTCAGAAATTCCGGCTTCTATTCGATGCGTTAAATCCACCCAGGTTGAACCCCAATCCTCACTGACCATTAACTCTCCGTCATTCTGCCAACTAGTTAGGTAAAGTGAGCTAGGGTTCTGTTGGGAATGTGCAAATACCATAGGGTAGTGGGATGCTAATGACGGGCTAAATTCCCAAGTATCTCCGGCGTTTTCACTGACAAAGGCTCCTCTGCCAGATTGTCCATCGGCCCAAATCATGAATGGCACGTGAGGATGAGTTGCCATTTGAGCGATCATTGGCTCATGTATGCCTGCGTCACTCCTCGACCACGATTTTCCTCCATCTTCAGTTCTGTATAGTCCCTCATGTGCGTTTCTGCCTGGCTTAAAATGAGCGGGGTGGGTGGTGTACACCTCTGAAGCGGTCCCTGCCAATACTATGTTTGGGTTTGTGGGATGAACAGCTAAAGGTGTTATGAAATCTTCATCAAGGCCGTTGCTTCGATTCTGCCATGTCTTGCCTGAGTCTTCGCTGCGATATACCCCTGAATGGCTGGCAACATATGCGATATTGCCGTCACTTAAAGCAAACTTTATGCTATGAAGCCTTTTGTCGATAATGCCTGAGTTGGACTGTTGCCAGGATTTGCCTCCATCTTCCGTTCGGTACACACCGTTATTTGTCGAAGCTAGCAGAATGTTTTGACTGTTGTTTGGATTTATTGCTATGCCGAAGGAATATGGGTTTCTCTCTCCAGAGAGCAGGTTTTTGCTCCAATTACGTCCTCCATCCCTGCTTACATGGGGGCCATTATTTGAAGCCACCCATATTACTTCGGGGTTTAGAGGATCTACAGCAATGGTCTTAATTCCGCCGCAGTCGTAACAAGAGCCAGTCAAGTTCCAATCAATACCCGAGTTATTGCTGCGATAAACATTTACGGGTCCGTTTTGACTTCCGGATCTCTGGTCTCCAGAGGTAGTTGCTGTATATGCGATGTTGTCGTCACTTGGAGCAAACGCAATTGCAGTGAATATAGATTCGTTTGGAGCTACTGACTTTGGCCCACCAATAGTGCTAGTCCATTTTTCCCCCAGATTGTTTGTGCGACGAACTGGTCCTTCTAAGATGCTATATAAAGCTACGTTGGGGTCCGAATGGCTTAGGGCTATTCCAGATGTGTGGCCGGTTACGTCGTTCAAATTCCAAGATCTTCCCCCGTCTGTGCTTCTGTACAAAGACATATCATTTGAGTCGATGCCGGCGTATACGACGTTGCTGTCAGCAGGGGAAAATTCAATGGAGGTGAAGGCCCCTGCCATAAGTTCGCCAATTTTTGACCAAACAACTTCCTGGCAGATGTTGTCTATAGATTTAGTGCAATTTGGATTGTCCGGAACAGAATGTGTGGATCCGGGCCAAGATGTGGTTTTGAGTGTAGCTTTGGTCAATAGTGCTTGTTTTGATTGCGAACTAGTGCCTTGATCTAATTTGGGGTCCGATCCTGTCCTTGGATTGGTTATAGCATTTGACGAACAGGACATAATTATTGCCATTTCTGAATTTGTCGGCTGCCTCCCTTGTAGTGTGTAAAAGATTTCATCGACAACCATTGTCCCCAGTTTTGTGTTTAAACAGGCAATGTCAAATTCATTCGCGTTTAGCCCCCCTCCGTCGGGTTGAGGGTTATATTGTGGTTGCGTTGTATTTGGGCTGTTATTTGGAGCTTTCCTAATGAGATCCGTGTCTTGTGGGGAGGTTAGGCAGACTGATATTTTGTCCAATTCAGATTGGTTAGGCTGGACTGTCTTTTGATATAAAAGCTCGTCGGTTCGCGCTGGGCCAATTAGATTGTCCAAGCATTTCGGATCATAGCCTTTTGGTTGCCAGTTACTTATTGATTTTGAAGGGACTTCATCCGTTGTGAGGCTTGACGTTTCCTGGGCACACATACAGAGGGTCATGGCCAGGATTAGTGCCCCGGAGACACGCACCAATTGCAGGCCCCAAGGGTGGAGATACTTTTCGAATCTAAAGAGACGACTTTGCATGAGTTCTAGCCTTATTTAATCTATCCCCGCAACGGACCATGGTTATCGTTTTCTTTGAGTCGGCCTGGCAAGAAGTAAATAGGTCCAAACTGATCACGCAGACTTGCTACCAAATCAGGGTTTTGGCTAGCAACGTTGTGCTGTTCTGCAGGGTCAGTTTGTAAGT
>CAJWLF010000023.1 GCA_913043205.1 uncultured Chloroflexota bacterium
TAGGCATTGTATCTCTGCTAAATGCCCGTCTACTAAGTTACGACATCGGTTATTAGGTTTTCAAAGCCAAGAAAGTTAGGGTCCAATAACACACAACCCTATTAGTGGATGCAAATAAATCACTCCAATATCACTTTCTAGATCGTCCACGAAAAACCACCATCTCCTCAGCTAATCTCAATGAGAGAGGAACAATAAGCAACAACACGGTCATCAGCGCTAACAACACTAACGGAATCCCCAACCAACCTAGAGGAATGATTACAAAGGGGATCCATACCCACGAACCAATAGACCATATTCGGTTTAATCTCAGATACCACTTGGATCGTCGTAATGCCGCTCTCGGACCATCCAGGTCATGGGACCGATATATTTCAGAGGGTTTATCACGCACCGCAAATCCCCAATATTATTTCAATGTTCAGGTGATGATATTTTGCTGTCGAGAACATAATGCTAGATAATTAAGTCCAGATGTAAACCCTTTTTAACCAACATATTGTACTAAGGAAACACAATGCTCTTTCACATTACTCACAAACACGACGAATCAATATGCCCGCTCCACGACAAAGAGCGAGGAGAAGCGACATTTGGGTCATTGATAGCGTCACTAGAAGAGAACGTCGACAAGGTATTAGGCGTATGGACCGACCCAGCCGGACACCGCGTATTTATGGTGGTAGAAGCGTCTGAACAGGCCCAAATCACTATGGGATTATGGCCTATCATTCCTGCTGGAACTGCTGAGATAGTACCAGTCACAGACCTAACAAAGATGTTGGCGTCTCGAGCAGAAAAGCTTGGGGCATAAAAGACCCGAAATATACGAACCTGAATAGGAACGCATCTTGTGAAGGCACTGTTCAAACACCTCACATTTAGACATCGCTAATCGTCAAACAATACATTAGCTAGGCCTACGTGAGCTAGAAGTCGTCACTGCCCATACTACGGTTCATCGCAGGACTGAATACGGATACTTTAGGCCGACGTCTGAGGTGCGGTAGAAGTACCGCAACTCTCACAATTCACCCAGTGGATTTCTAGCTGACAATTACAATTAGCACAACGACGCGGCCCTTGTGTAGAGCCACAGTTAGAACAGTTCCCGGAGCGTCCTCTACACCATGTGCCACATTTTGAACACTGCCATCGTTCTTCCCTCATAGAAAAACTCCCTCGCTAAAGTAATATACAGGCTCAGTGGCGTACCACTGAGCCTTGTGACTAGAACCATCTCTAAAAGCACCTCTCTGCCTATTCTGATCAGGTTTTTGGTGAAATTCAAGTTGGGCCTATTTAACACTTTTGAAAGTATGCTACGTATATCTAAAACACCACCAGCGTTATTGAGCAGGAGTATCGATGAGTGAATTTACCCAAAATATTGATGTATTCAAAAGCGGATCCACCTACGTAGCAAGAGGTCATATAGATTCTAATGAACTAATTTCTAACGCTGACGCGTCGATAGTGCTACAAGAATGTATTTCGAAGTTAGAGGACTGCGGGGGCCAAGTTTCATTACAACCAGGCCACTATTCCATAAATGACTCAATCGAGATTCAAAACAATGTATGGCTTAAGGGAAGTGGGAGAGGAACTCAAATCGAAGTAGCCTCCTCGGCCAAATCCGGCATTGTCTGCACAAACGGAAAAGGGGTCGTCATTTCAGACATGATAATCAGCTCTGCCAAAAGACATGCTACAAGCAATGGAATAGTCATATCCAACTCGGGGGATTGCCAAGTGAGAAACGTATTAACACAGGGGTTCATCGATAGCGGAATCACAATACGCGATAATTCATTCCTATGCCAACTGGACAACTGTAAATCAGCTGACAATCTCAGAGCAAATATTTTAACGTCAAACCTGTTAGATAACGGGCGTGGCGGAGACTTCGTGCCAAACTTGATCACAAACTGCATTACTTACGCGGGTGGCACAGGGATAGAAGTCGATAAATCGATCGTGCTTAACATAGTTGGTTGCGCCGTCTTTCAGCCGACAAGCCATGGGTTTCACATTCATTCCACTAGCAATAGCGTATTGATTTCAGGATCTCGCACATTTCAATGCGAAAGGAACGCGGTCCTTGTAGATACGTCCCATGAAATTAATCTGTCTAGCAACATTTTTTGCTGGCATCGAGGCCGTGGCATAGAACTAAAAAATGTATCGTGGGGAGCAGTTAATGCGAATGAGGTTATCGATCAAGGCGTCCGCTCGCGTGATGGATCATTTACCGATGGAATAGTTCTGGGCCAAAATACTCAGGGTGTGCAGGTCGTTGGCAACACAATATTCAATTGGGGAGACCAGGTTCCAATGCGGAATGGAATAGTAGAAGACGCGAGTTGCAAAAACAATATAATCTCCAACAACAACATCAACTGTTTTGATCAAAACGCATTAGATATAGCCGGAACAAACACACTGGTAAATGAGAATGTCACAGCGGACACAGATGCTTATCAAGGTTTAGGCAGACGTCCATACCCCGATTACGACATGACCAATATTGAGTCTTTTTTACATATTTAGCTTTGCCTCATATTTTCACCTAAGAACGGGTTATGAAGCCCACTATTAACTATGAAACGGCCTAGTTAATAGACCGAGGACGATCTGGAGGATCCATGGTATTCGCGATTATTCATGTTGGAGCCATGCTTGTATACGCTAACATCGCTAGGTATTGCAGAGCGGATGCAAAATCCTTCTTTATAGCTGGAGGCGTCAGTTATTTTGCCGCAGCAATATGCGCAGTAATCTGGGTCTTAACCACGACTACCGGATTGGTCTTTGACCAGGCGGCCATTGTTCTCGGGTTGTATACAGGATTCGTTTACCAACCTATGTACATAGTTCTTTTTGGATTGATTTCATTAGGTGGGATGGCTTTCACAGCGGCAACCAACCGGGTATCTTCATTACTGCCTATCCTAGCGGCAATATTACTATGGGGTGAGGATCCATCACCCATAAGGATCACAGGCATAGCAATAGTACTTATTTCAGTACCATTTGCCAGTTGGGATGCATATCAACGCAGTAAAAAGAGAAGCATACATAAGCTTGCCTTACCCCTGCTAATCCTGGCCACATTTGCTCTCTACGGATCTGGTAACGTGGCATCAAAGGCATTTGTTGAATACCAAACCACATCGAGACCTGCTGACTATGCGACATTCTTGTTTGTTGGCGCTAGCATAAGCACAATATTTACATTGCCGTTGGTGAGGCGTCTTGTAATGCGAGAAAAGGCAGCCATATTGCCATCCTCCATCAGTTACAATCCCAGCGGACGATTTAAGCCCTTCGTATTCGGCTCGTTGCTCGGTATTGCAAACTTCACACAAGCAATCGCTCTAGTGCACGCATTAACCAATCAGCCTGCGACACTAATATTCCCACTAGTCGTTGGCACATCTACGCTTTTGACTATGCTTGTAGACATACTTGTTTGGAAGCAATGGTTTAGTCACTGGACCGTACTCGGTATTTTGTTATCTGCTATTGGAGTGATCGTTATCAATCTCTAGGTTCAGCACACCGTACAGTCGATTGCTAACTCCAATTCTCCAAACCTAACAACCGTTTGCCAAGATCTGTTAGGCGGGCCGGAGAAGCGTGATGTTTCTCCCATTCACGTGGATCGCCAGGGAACGCCTCACGATTGGGACTATCCAGCTCTTTCCACATCCTTATTCGTTCAGATCTTTCGACAGAATCCTCCGGGTTAGCCGGATACATGGAAACATACTGAGCCATCCTCACTTTATTCGTAGAAAAATTTGGTCGAATGCCGTGGGCGAGGAGAGAATTAAATATCAAAAGATCCCCAGCTTGGAGGTCAATATTAACCACTTCTAATCCTGAAATATCAGGGTGCATCGAATCACGACTTGCCGGTTGTTTTGATTCCCATTCATAAAAATTTGCAAACAATTCAGGAATACATTGAAAACCACCGACGTCCGGATTATACGGATTAAGACTAAGTACACCTTGAACACCTATAGGCAACGGCCGTAATGAGGTATCCACATCCCAATGGATGAATCCTTCACCGACATCGCTGCGTTTTCTAGGCGGATTGAGATTAGCTCGATCGATCGCGACCCAAAGATCTTCACGATCCCATACATCGACATATGCGTCATAAACCCGCTGCTCCATGCGGTTATCCCAGAGGAACTGATGATTATATATTTCGACCATACCAGTATCATTTAGTTCGACCATACGATGATCCCGTCGTTGTGGCCTAGCCCATGTAGACACGTCATGGGGATCCATTTCCTCAAATTTCCACAATAAATCCACAAGGCGTTCTATATTTGCACAGGGGACTGCATTGCGCACTACTACATAACCCATGGTTTGCCAGTGCGCCCAGTCTTCAGACGACAAGACCCTAAGCGGCAAGGACTTATTGATATCCCTTAGTTGGACAGATGTTTTCGCGCTCGTAGCATGAGAATCTTTGATCCTCATATATACTTAGTTTTATATGCCATTATGAGGCCTATCCTCCGATAAACAGTAACCTCTCATTATTCACACAAGTAACATTCGGAAAGAATAATACTTCACTCCCGCATAAATCTTGAATCACATTCTATCGAGCAAAATCTATGTTTATCCGAAGTGACCCATACATCTCTAGGGATCATCTGACCACAGAAATGACAATGTTCCACTTTGGTGTCCCACCAATCGCGTTGCAATGGCCTCCATGAACCATCGGGATCTAAGCGACGACTCGGAAACTGACACTGGACATTGCTAACCGGAATAGGCAAATAAAGGTCTCGACTGTACGGCTGAACATGAGAACGTCTGTCTTCCGTCTTTGCCACGTCTAACGTCAGCGATTCTCCATGCGTTTCGAATATCACTCCATACGCTTCATCCGCCTGCTCAAGCGACACATAACCCTCTACCACATCGTGCATAACAGCCTCAAGATCCCTGTGAAACGGGTGGCCATATCCGCCTCCCCCAGAACTCCGAAGTATTAACATATCTCCACGTCGCACAATCACGTTAGCAACACGAGAGTTGCTAAGGGTTCCAAATGCCTTCCTAAATGTGACATATTCATCAGTCCCGGCTTTCTTTATTAGCAGTTCAGAAGTACCGCCGGGCTTACCATCAAACAAACCCCATGGACCGGTGACCATACGATCATATAGGGCCGAAATTGTAATTTCATCAGACAAAACTTCGAGCAACCGTTCAGTACCAAGACCGCCCCTAAACATGCCGGGACCACCACTATCCTGACGCAAAGAGTAGGACCATTCTCTGTATGGGTAACGAGTCTCAAATACCTCTACAGGCGTAGTAATACAGTTGCCGTTAGGAACACATAAATTGTCATTCCCATCACGGTCAGATTTCCCACCCCATCCGACCCCATCAAAATGATAATGAACAAACATTCGGCCAGTGTCTGGGTGATTACCTCCAAACAAAAAATTACATGACGTACCGCCTGTGGCAGCAGACACTCGTTCCGGAATTGCCTGAGCCATAGCCCCCATTACTATGTCCCACAATCTCGGGTGGGTTTCTGTATTCCCTCCAACCGAAGCACCAGGCTCAACAACATTAACCATTGAACCTGGTGGGGAAATCACTGTGATTGGACGATACGCTCCGTCGTTATGGGGAATATCGTTATCGACTAAGTTGAAAATCCCGTTGTAGATAGCCGATGCACTGACTCCATACGTACAATTGAGCACATGGGGACCCTGCGGGTCAGTACCGGTAAAATCGGCTGTGACAGAGTCACCCTGAATACTCATAGTCAATCGAATCATATTTCGCGTCGGTGGATTGGAGGCATCCTCCATGTGATCTTCGAAAAAGTAATCACCGTCAGGAATAGCTTGAATCTCCGAACGCATCCAGTTCTCTGCATAATCCAGAAGTTGCTCAATAGCTGAATTCATAACTTCGTAGCCGTATTCAGACAAGAGTTCGGAAACACGACTTTCAGCCACGTTTAGGGAGGCCAGCATCGCATGAAGATCACCCCAGGAATATCTGGCGGCACGGTGATTAGCCATAATTATCCGCCATACGTCATGCACATACTCCCCTCCACGCATCAGCCACACAGGGGGCACTCGTAATCCTTCCTGATAGACTTCTGTAGCCGTTGCGGCAAATCCTCCCACGGCCATACCGCCTACCTCCACCATATGGGCTATATTGGCTACGTACCCAAACAATTGTTTATCAAAGTACACTGGCTTCACCACAACGTGCTCAGGCATATGTGCTCCGCCGCGATAAGGATCATTGTGCACAAGAACGTCACCCTCTCCTATGGCGTCCTCGCCAATTTCGGCTATAAGCCATTTAACTACAAATCGAATAGCACCTACCTGCGCAGGGGAGAATTCTGTTTGAGAAACCATTCTTCCACGGCGGTCGAAAAGTACACATGAGAAATCCAGGCTTTCGTTGAATATCGGAGAATATGCAGCTCGCATCATTGTAGTGCCCATATCCTTAACAACTCCAGTCAAACGGTTGTTAATTACATTTAACGTCACTAAATCAGATCCACCGTGCAACTCAGCAGTCATGGGTAACGCCTAGTTCCAGAATCCCAATGCCGTCACCCGTAATAGTTAGGGTTTGATTAGGATGAAGTAGAATAGTGGAATCCAACTCCTCTATTACGGCGGGACCCACTATAGCGACACCAGCCTGGAGATTGGCTCTGCGATAAACCGGTGTATCAATAGGATCATCTGGGCTGAACCAAACCGAACGGTATTCAATGGATGAATGGGCATTTGTTTGGAATACAGGTCTTAGTTTTTGAAAATTTGCAGGGCCTATTGCCGTCACATTAAATTGCACTAACTCAATGATCTCATTTGCAATGTTATATCCGTATATGTCCTTATAGTGCTTGTGGAAAGAATCAAGCAAACGCTTAATAGCAGGCTCATCAACAGGACCATCTGGAATTAGAATTTCCTCTTCATAATTTTGACCCATATATCGCATACTGACTGTTCGAGTGATGTGAGGCTTGCCAATAAATCCCTCTTGTCGAATTTCCGTAATCGCTGAGTCTGCAAGCTCCCGAAGACGCGAGTCGATATCGATAGCATCGATCTCAGTGGAACGGACAAAATGAGTCCATGTTTTGTCAACCCGCTTGTCAGCCAAAAGAGTACCAAGCGCTGAACCAAGACCGGGATGTGGAGGGATAATTACCCGTTTTGCTCCAACAGCTAAAGCCACAGCTGAAGCGTGTAATGGTCCAGCACCTCCTAGAGCTACTACCGAGAAGTTTCTTGGATCAATTCCACGACTCACGGTCAATTGACGAACAGATTCCGCTATGTTTTCAGCCGCCAATTCCGTGATTGCATAGGCCGTCTCATATACATCCGCGTGTAATTTTGCCGCCAATTTGGAAACAGCAGCATGAGCTAGCCCCACGTTGAGGCCTATCTCCCCCCCAAGAAAGAACTTAGGATTAATTCGTCCCAGGACCAGGTTCGCATCGGTCACTGTTGGCTCTTGCCCTCCTTTCCCATAGCTTGCAGGCCCCGGGTCGGATCCAGCACTTTGAGGCCCGACCATTAATCTTCCACCAGGATCTATTGTGGCGATAGACCCGCCGCCGGCCCCTAGCGTATTTATCTCGACAAACGGTGCGGCCACCGGCAAACCCCACTCTATCTCCCATTTCAATGTGTATTTAATTAGACCATCCACAACCAACCCCACATCCGTGCTGGTTCCTCCAATATCTAGTCCAATAACATTCGATTCATCACATAACTGCCCAAAATACCGAGCAGCGATTATCCCGCCCGAAATTCCAGAAAGAATTGTTTGGACTGGCATTTCCCCCGCGGCTGATGAATTCATTTGGCCGCCGTTGGACTTCATCACACTCCAAGGTAGATCATATCCGTAAGACTTCATACCTGATTCCAAAGAGGAAACGAATTTAGTCATAAGCGGCCTAATGTACGCATCGGCAAGGGTAGTGCTAGCTCTATCGTATTCTCGCCAAATGGGAGCCACCTGAGAAGATATAGATAGCGGTATTTGAGGAAATTCAGACTTCAGAAAACTAGCTATCTTATTTTCATGTCCATCGTTGACATATGAGAACAAAAGATTGACTGCAATAGCATGTTCTCGCTCAGGATTGTCTGCGATGCTTGCCCTAATCGATTCGGCGAGTCGCTGATGAGACTCTAATGACATTTCCTGAACTTCATCACCTTGATAGCTAAGACGGCCATCGACTCCATAACAGTCGCGACGATTTACAAGTGGTACAGGTGATTTCCAATCTAGATCATAATGAAACTTCCGATTTGAGCGTTGAGCGAATGGGACGTCTTCAAATCCTTGCGTTGTGACATAGCAAACATGGGCTCCAACACGTTGATGAATGGCATTGATTCCAACAGTAGTCCCAAGAACCAGGTATGAAATGTCTGAAGCATCAACTTCGCTACGCCCTAATCCTTCGAGAATTACTGCACCTGGATCGTCCTTTCGCGATGGTCGCTTCGTCACCGTGAACGTGCCGTTCTTAACATCAAGAACAACTATGTCAGTAAATGTACCCCCTGTGTCTATCCCCACTTGGTAAGTCAAATGTCAATCCTGCACACTGAATAAGAATGGTTTTTTGTCATGCTGCGAGGGAATTGCGCGCATTGGATATTGCTCGATCAACAATACTGATCATTTGATCAACTTCAGACTCAGAAATAATATACGCCGGACCAAAAATCTGAACATTGGTAGAAGGACGGGTAATTAAACCAAGTTTTCTGCACTCTTCATCAACCTTTTTGGCAAACGCTATATCGTCTGAAAACGGCTCATGCGTGGTCGCATTCCGTACGTATTCGACCCCGATAAGAAGCCCTTCTCCGCTGACCTGTCCGATCTCCGGATGCGTTGCTTGAAGTGATCGAAGACCGTTTGTCAGTCTTTCACCCAATTTTTCAACTCGAGCAGGAAGGTTCAGGTCAATCAGCTGACGTATTACCGCAAGCCCTGCTGCCGCAGCAGTGGGATTTCCCCCGTAGGTCTGACCCGCGTGAAATTGAACCATATCAGATTCATCACCCCAAAACGCTCCAGACACTTGATCGTTCAGTATCACAGCTGATAACGGATAGTATCCGGCGCTAATTGCCTTACCAACAACCAATATGTCCGGCCAAACATCGTAAAGAGCCGCACCAAACATATGCCCTAGCCTTCCCACCCCAGTTATGATTTCGTCGAAAATCAAAACTACGTTGTGTTTGTCGCAAATTCGTCTCAGCTCACTCAAATATCCCGGTGGAGAAGGTATAAATCCGTCCCCCGAAACGATAATAGGCTCAGCTATAACAGCAGCAACAGTGTCTGGGCTCTCATTAATAATTGTGTCTTCGATCATTCCCGCACACAACCTGTCGCAAGATGGGAATTCCAAGTTGAAAGGACACCGGTAACAAAACGGTGGAGGAACATGCACATAGCCAGTAGCAAACGGTTCGTAATGACTTTTTCTGGCTGCTCCCCCTGAGGCCGCCAACGCGCCCATTGTGCCCCCGTGATAGGAGCCATAGCGAGAAATCACTTTGTATTTGCCTGGATTTCCAGTTTGTCGATGGTATTGGCGCGCCATCTTCATGGCAGCCTCAGTGGCTTCAGAACCTCCGCTAAGAAACTTCATCTTGTTAAATTCCGAAGGTGTGACACTTGACAGCATCTCAACAAGCTCTAAGGATTTATCGTTAGTAGCGTACATTGGCATACCAAAGTGCAATTTCTGCATTTGTTCATTAATGGCATCTATAACCGGTTGATAGCCGTATCCAAGAATATTTGTGAACACCCCAGCCAAACCATCCATATAACGCTTGCCAAGGTGATCGGTAACATATATCCCATCGCCCTTTACTAAAATCAGCGGATCTTCAGAAAAAGTCTTCATTTGGAGAAAATCAACGAAGACCCGCCCACTAAGGTCTTTCATCTCTTGTGGTGTAAACAAGCTCAAGTGCTATTCCTCCTAAAAACCGATCGATGTCAGGATAATATGGATATTGGAATCACACCAAATTAGACCGGCGTTATTATATCAATCAAAGCCTGGTAAAAAATTAGCCTCAGCTTCAAAAAGATCGAGTGTCATTTCTCTGATTTGACTTGGAGTGCAGGTTGCAGCGCACAATGGATCTAGCATCAATGCATGTATCGCTGCTTCTTTGTTGCTATTGATAGCCGCTTCAACGGCCAGCTCGTAAACTGACATATTTGAGCGACATATAGCTGCCATCTGTGCTGGGAGATCCCCAAATTTCGTTGGTTGTATCCCTAGATGGCTAGCTATACATTCGACTTCAACAATCCCTTCTTTCTGCAAGTTACCAATCAGAGCCGATCCAGAACCGTCACGATTGGCGACATTGCCATGAAATGAGAATTCTCCTCGGTTCGTCACAGCGTCAATAATGTGTGAAGCATATTCATGGCTCATCTCCTGATTTATCGGCTCATCCCCAGAAAGCATTTTTTGTCTACGAGCGTCGTGCTCTTTTCTCCTACCCGGCCAATGATTTGCATAGAATCGCGATTCACCGTCATGAGCGGGTCCACAATAAGTGCGAAGCGCAGTATCGTCAGAACGATAGTACGGCAGATATTCACTAAGATGCCCGGAGCTTTCCGTTATAAAAGCACCAAAATTAACCATCATGTCTTTGCGGACAAGATCTCCCGCGTCGTCAATATTTGCCGGGCAGTCATTTAGATCATTTTTGGCCATTTGCATCAAATCAGGATACAGGTCCTGACCGTTGTGCCGAAGCCTTGTAAACCATGCCAAATGATTAATTCCGGCGCATTCCCAGTGCATTTCGTCGTAAGGAACCTGCGCTCGTTTAGCCAGCAGTTTGCTCGTCGCCTGTACAGAGTGACAGAGGCCGACAACGCTCATTGGGCTAACTTGCGAAGCCGCCAAGCACAACATGCTCATCGGATTGGTATAGTTCAAAACTAATGCATTGGGGCACATAGCCTCAGCATCTTTCAAAATATCGAGAAAGACCGGAATAGTACGAAGACCCTTAAATACACCTCCAGGGCCAATGGTGTCCCCTATGCATTGGTCCACGCCATAAGAGGCAGGAATATCGTTGTCAAAACCAACACAATCTAATCCATTTACTTCGATTGTCACGATAATAAAGTCAGAGCCAGAAAGAGCCTCTCTACGGTCGGTATAGCGACACACTTCCCAGTCAGCATCACCACATATTGTATCTACAGTGCGTTGGACCAACTCACCCATCGTTTGAAGTCGTGCAGCATCGATGTCCACAAGATTGAGCCGACCTCCATTGCCTCCGGCAAGGTTAAGTAAATCTGCCACCAAGACCTGGGTAAACATGCTGCCGGCCCCAACTATTGTCGCATTGATCGGCCTGGCATCAGCGCTCATATCAGGATCACTACGCATACATTAACTCCTTACAATATCTCAACGAGAGCCCCATTTTACCCGACACCAAATACCAGAAAAGTGCATGCCAAAGAAGGTTGGAGTACTATCTACTCAATACGTTCTCCCTACCATAACGAGAGTCCTGATGTCGATGATATAGACTGGTGGGTGGTAACTGTTTCAACTTGGAGCTGAACTTGAAGATCACGGATATCAACACAATATCTTTTCAGGTTCCACGTGACAGACGGGCGACACGCTGGGGATACGCAGAATGGAATCCAGACCTTCCAAGTAGCCCAATGCGCATACTTAAGATAACCACTGACGCGGGACACGTGGGATACGATACTTATGGAATTGCATATGGTACATTCGCCCCTCCACAATCAGTAGTTGATAACCTTATTAAACCTTTGCTTATTGGCGAAG
>CAJWLF010000024.1 GCA_913043205.1 uncultured Chloroflexota bacterium
ATTACGGCTGCAATGTTCGTATTTAGTACGGGAGTTGCGGATCCGAAAAAAGGTGGGGATCTGGTACATATTTATGGTCAGTTCCCACCGCATTTCAATTCTGCCATCAAATCCGGCGCAACTCTTTATGCCGGCGCCTCAAACATTTTTGTAGGCCTGGTTGAGATCAACAAGAATTTTGAAGCGGAACCTTATCTGGCTAAAAGTTGGGACATCTCAGATGATGGTTTGACATACACGTTTCACTTAGAAGAGGGTACGTTATTTCATGACGGTAAACCCGTCACCTCAAAAGATGTCGCGTTTTCTTTGGGTGTGTCAAAGGAAAATCATCCGTTTGGTCCTTCCATGTTCGGCGCTGTCGACCGAGTGGAAACGCCTGATGACTACACCGCAGTTATAAAGCTTAAGAATCCGCATCCGGCACTGCTGTATTCCTTGTGTATACCGCTCCTCCCGATTATTCCTGAACATGTTTACGGCCCTCACAATGGACCAATCCGTGAAAACCCTGCCAACATTCAGGCAATCGGATCAGGTCCCTTCAAAATGGTCGAATACAATCCAGGCAAGAGTTATATCCTGGAACGCTTCGATGGTTTTATGCGCCCGGGGCAACCTTATCTTGACCGTTACATTGGCATAAAGAATAGTAGTGCCAGTGGATCCGTAATAGCTCTAAGCCAGGGGCAGGCGCATGGTTGGTCATTTGTTGGGGATCCCCATACGGTGGATAAACTGCGAAAAGAAGAAAATCTGAATGTGACTATGCAGGGGTATGAAGGAATTGGCGAAACTGCTTTTATTGAATTTAATCTCCGTAAGAAGTACACGGGTGACCATAAAGTCCGTCAGGCCATAGCCTATGCAATCGACGATGATTTTATTACCCAGAAAATGCACCTAGGTGTGACCAGTAAAGCTACTGGGCCTATCCATTCATCCAGTCCGTTTTATACAGATGAGGTCAATCAATATGAAGTCGATCTGGATAAAGCAAATCAACTACTGGATGAAGCAGGTTATCCCCGCCAATCTGATGGCATGCGATTTTCGCTCAATCTGACATACCAACCGGGTGTCGATTGGGAGCAAAAGAATATTGCTGAATATATGAAGCCACAACTGAAGAAGATTGGAATTGACATCAATCTAGTACCACCGGCTGATTTCATGGATTGGTATAAGTCGATCGCAGCCTGGGATCACGACATGACGGCCAATAACAACTTTAGTTGGAGTGATCCGGTTATCGGCGTTTATCGTATGGTTTTGTCTACCAATATCAAAAATCGTGTCTGGACTAATACTTCTGGATACGTAAATATGGAGGTCGACAGGCTGCTAAATGCAGCGGCGGTGGAAACAGACATGGCGAAACGTAGAGACTTGTATGTCGAGTTCCAGAAAATTCTTGCACAGGACCTTCCTGTCTACTTCACTGTTCAAAGTAATTTTCATAGTGCTTATAACAGTGAACTGATGAATACCCCGACTGGAATCTACGGTGCAATTGGTGCCATGCACAGCGTCTACTGGAAAAACGGTAAAGCTCCCTAAAGGGATTAGCATCTCACTGTGCCAAATCCTCGCTCGACTGTAGCGAGAAATTGGCTGCAAACTGGGGCCTGGCCTATGCCGAATCGGGATGGTCAGGTCCTGGTGGTGATGCTCTGCGCCTTTGACCTTTTTTGCTAAAAAGAGACTTAACCGTTGTTGGCGGGCCTCACGGCCCGCCGTTCAATTATTCCCAGTACCCTTCATTGTAATCAAACAAGCATTGGTGTCTTAGGGGAATTACGAGAGGCGATCTCAGCGTTGTTTCTGAATAGCTCTAAGAAAATTCTCCGAATGAGTCTGCCCTTAACTGATCTCTTCGCCGATGAGATCAGTTAAGGGCAAGCACCTATAGGACACTGATACAGGTGCCGCGGTATCATCGCCGAAGTGTGTAATGATGTATTCGGGTGTATGCTTATCGCAATAAAAGGCAAGCTCCAGCAGAGCTGAATAATGTTCGGGCAGTTTGGATGCAAGGTTGTATATTGTTGATGCTCAACAAAACATCAATGGGTTTGTCTGGTCTCTATTGCTGATCCCGGTAACAACATTTGAAAACGATCCTCACTGGTCTTAACAGAACCATCTACTCGTTGGTTCTGTTATTAGCCGTCATCGTCCTGAATTTCATCCTGGTCCACATTGCGCCCGGTGACGCAGTGACAGCAATGATAGGAGACATGGGAGGGGCAACACCTGAACTGATAGCAAAGCTTCGGGCTGACTATGGCCTCGATCGTAGTCTTTTTACACAGCTTTATACCCATATCTGGAAAATGATGCACGGTGATCTAGGTACTTCCTTCACCCATCGCGTGCCAGTGAGGGATCTAATACTCGACCATCTGCCGGCTACGATTCTTCTGGTCACAACAGCGTTTTTTCTGGCGATCATCATTGGCACCGTTCTGGGAATTATTGCTGCCCAGAAACCCAAAAGTTTTGTTAACCATGTGGTAACAGTGCTTTCTCTCTCGGGATTTTCGGCTCCGATATTCTGGACTGGCTTAATGTTGTTGATCGCGTTTGCCTATTTGTTGCCAATATTTCCCGCTTTTGGAATGAGCACACCCGGGTTTCAAGGAACCACTCTAGAGGTGATGTTTGACGTTCTCAAACATCTGGTACTCCCAGCAGTAACCTTGGCGAGTGTTTATATAGCGGTCTATAGCCGATTGGCCAGGGCCAGCATGTTAGATGTACTTGGATCTGATTACATAAGAACTGCTCGTTCAAAAGGCCTGAGCAGACGGATTGTGGTTTACAAGCATGCTTTAAAAAACGGTATCTTGCCTGTCGTCACGATGGCGGGACTTCAGTTTTCACAGTTGATTGCCGGCGCGGTTGTGGTGGAAACCGTATATGGTTGGCCGGGAATTGGGCAACTGGCCTTTAACGCGATCCTGCGTCGCGATCATCCTCTGCTTTTGGGTATCTTGTTTTTTTCTACTTTAATGGTGGTGATTGCAAACCTGATCACCGATTTTTCATATCGAATACTGGATCCACGAATCAAGTGACCCGATGAACAACCGCCAAGAATTAAACCCCATGGTTCGCCCAGATCGTCCGGTAGTTGAGCTGTGGCTGATGTTTTTTGCTAATAAAGCGGCAGTTCTCGGTTTGGTCTTGTGGTTGCTCGTCGTATTCACTGCAGTTTTTGGCCTGACGATCTATACCGGCGATCCTTTTGAGATGGTTGGGGCCCCAATGACGCCGCCAGGTGCGGAATTTTTACTGGGGACTGATTATCTAGGTCGAGACGTCTTGACTGGGATCATTCACGGCGCTTCGATTACTTTAGCCATTGGGTTTTCTGCCACAATCTGCACGGTAATTATCGGCGTAGTTATCGGTGTATTGGCAGGTTATTACGGCCGCTGGGTGGATAACTTGCTGATGCGGGTAACTGAATTTTTTCAGGTCCTGCCCCCAATGCTGTTTGTGATGGTGTTGATTTCCCTTTTTACACCCAGTATCTATCTTATCGTTCTGGCAATCGCAGTTGTCAGTTGGACTGGTATGGCAAGACTCACTCGAGCTGAGTTTTTGAAGATCAAAGAACTCGAATACGTCACGGCTGAGCGAGCTATGGGTGCCAGGAACGCGAGTATTATGGCTAAAGTTATTCTTCCCAATGCGTTGCCGCCCTTGATTGTTGCCGTTGCTTTAAACGTTGGTACTGCAATTCTATTTGAGGCGGCTCTTAGTTTCCTCGGGCTAGGAGATCCCAATGCGTACAGTTGGGGCTATATGATTGGTTCTTCTAGGGAGTACATTTGGGATTCTTGGTGGACCATTACCTTTCCTGGATTTGCAATCTTCCTGACTGTGTTGGGAGTCAGTTTAATTGGTGATGGTCTAAACGATGCACTAAATCCGAAATTAAGAGAACTATGAAGCAGGAACCGTTACTCCAGGTAAACGGATTGTGTGTGGAATTCTCCACAAAAAATGGAAGTGTTCGGGTATTAAATCAGCTTGATCTTCACCTCTTGCCGGGCGAAGCGTTGGGTATAGTCGGCGAAAGTGGTTGCGGGAAAAGTATGACCGCCTTATCGATCATGCGTCTCGTGCCTACGCCACCCGGTGAAATTTCCAACGGCCAGATCTTGTTGAACGGTGACGATGTTCTGCAGCTGACGGAAAGTCAGATGGAAGATATTCGGGGTAACGAGATTTCAATGATCTTTCAAGAGCCGATGACATCACTGAATCCAGTTTTCACAATTGGTTCCCAGGTGTCTGAAAATATTCGACGACATCAGTCGGCCAACACCAGCCAAGCAAAAGAGAAAACCATACAAATGCTCGAGGCTGTCGGTATCCCAGCCCCTGAATTGAGAATCGACCAGTATCCGCATGAGCTTTCTGGTGGAATGCGTCAGCGTGTCATGATTGCAATGGCACTTTCCTGTCAGCCCAGTGTGCTGATTGCCGATGAGCCTACAACCGCCCTGGACGTTACGATCCAGGCCCAGATCTTCGAGTTACTAAGAAAAATTCAAGAAGAGATGGCGACTTCGGTGATCTTGATTACCCATGACATGAGTGTCATTGCTGAATTTGCCGACCGGGTGATAGTGATGTATGCGGGGAGAAAAGTTGAAGAAGGATTGGTAAGGGATATTATCGACAACTCTTGCCATCCCTATACACAAGGTCTCATCAACTGCGTACCAGTTCTCAAAAGAGACCCCGGACTCAAGCGGGTAGAACTGAATGAGATCCCGGGCGTTGTTCCTAACTTGGCACAATTAGGGCCCGGTTGTTCATTCGCGCCTCGATGTCACAAAGTCGTTGATCGATGCTATCAAGAAATGCCGCCTGAACAGCAGGTTGGAGAAAACCATTACGCAAGTTGCTGGCGAGTTGGGGATGCTGCGTGAAATACGAGTACTCGGTAAAAGTTGATGATCTTAGAACCCATTTCAAGGTTCATAGACCACACCTATTTGCGGAGCAGCCGACCGTGTATGCAGTCGATGGTGTGAGCTTTGAAATCGAACCTGGTAAGACGTTCGGTTTAGTTGGTGAAAGTGGTTGTGGTAAGTCGACGACTGCACTCTCTGTGCTTCGTCTGGTGGAGCCAACTTCAGGTTCAGTAGAGCTGAATGGGGTCGATATCTGCCAGCTGAGTGAAAACGATCTGCGCAACTATCGCCGCCATATGCAGATCATATTCCAAGATCCTTATTCTTCGATGAACCCTCGAACAACAGCGGGTGAAATAATAAGAACTCCGCTCAGAATACTAAAAATTGGGACGCCAAAAGAGCAACATGAAAGGGTAGAGGAGTTGCTTGGATTGGTGGGGTTACGCCCCGAACAGAAGAATCTCTACCCACATCAGTTCTCAGGCGGTCAACGACAACGAATCTGTGTTGCCCGCGCCTTGGCTCCGAACCCCGATTTCATTGTCTGTGATGAGCCCGTTTCTGCGTTAGATGTGGCGATCCAGTCACAAATTCTTAATCTGCTGGCACGATTACAGCAGGAGTTTGGCCTCACCTATCTGTTTATTTCTCACGACATGGCAGTCGTTCAACATATCTGTGACGAAATTGCGGTCATGTATCTGGGTAGAATTGTTGAAAAGGCTGATCGTCGGTCGCTTTTCCTGGATGTGCAGCACCCGTACACTAAGGCATTGCTGGCCGCTGTCCCAACTACAGACAATAATTCCAAACTATCGTTTGTCTCTCTAAAGGGGGATGTACCCAGTCCCATGGACCCACCGTCGGGGTGCCATTTTCATACTCGATGTCCTATGGCCGAGACGCGTTGTAGTAAAGAGATACCAAAATTGCGGCAAGTCCTTCCCAATCATTGGGTGGCGTGTCATCTGGTCTGAACTTCATGGCACTGAGTTGATCCTATATGGGATCAGATGAATTTGGGAAAATAGGGATAAACACAGTGCTGGGATTCAATACATGATTCGACCGTTCCACATCGACGTGCCTGAAGAAACGCTCGACCGCATTCGCACCCGTATCGCGGAATATCCTTGGCATGAAATGCCCGAAGATGGTGGCTGGGCGTATGGGACCAATCTCGATTACATGAAAGAGATTTGTGCATATTGGCTGGACGAATATGACTGGCGCGTCCATGAGGCTGCAATTAATCGTTTTTCCCATTTCATTGCCCCCGTTGATGGTATTGATCTGCACTTCATCCACGAGAAGGGCAGCGGGCCCGCGGCTTTACCATTGATCATCAGCCATGGGTGGCCCGGAACAATTGTTGAGTTTCTCGATATTGTCGAACCCCTGGCTCACCCAGAACGCTTTGGCGGTAATGTTGAAGATGCTTTTGATGTTATTGCACCGTCATTGCCCGGGTTTGGGTTCTCAGGTAGGCCACCGCGGCCAATGGGACCCCGCAAGATGGCGAGTTTGTTCAACACTTTGATGACGGAGGAGTTAGGTTATGAGCGCTATTTGGCGCAAGGAGGAGATTGGGGCGGGGCGATTTCTAGCTGGCTTGGTTTAGAACATGATTCTGCGTGCCGAGCGATCCATATCAATATTCTGACGATGCGTCACCCTGATGGCCCTCAGGGGCCAGAAGAGGAAGCTTGGGCTGCCGACTTCGAGCAAGAACAGCTTAGTGAGAACGGGTACCGAACTCAGCAGGCAACTAAACCGCAAACATTGAGTTACGCGATGATGGACAGCCCAGTTGGTGTTGCTGCCTGGATCATTGAGAAATTTAACTCGTGGTCGGATACAGACGGCGACAATATTGAGAGTGTGTACACGAAAGACATGTTATTGACAAATATAATGATCTATTTAGTGACCAGAACTTTTAACACTGCGTCGTGGATTTATTATGGTCGGCGCGAGGAGGGTGGTCGTATCCTCTCGAGCGATGGCTCCCGTGTTGAAGTTCCAACTGCTGCCGCACTATTTCCGGCTGAGCTTCTCTCTTGGCCACCCCGATCATACGTAGAACGCATCTATAACGTAGCCCAGTGGACAGAAATGCCACGAGGTGGTCACTTCGCAATGTTGGAGGAACCTGAGTTGCTCATGAACGATATTAGAGAATTTGCCCGTACTCTGCGGGCTAGTGGACAGGTTTAGACTGTCTGGGTAAAAACAGATCGAGACTTAGCTGGGGCTACATTAATTGAATTAATATTGTCGATAGTACAGAAAACTATAACTGGCTCAACTTCTTGAGGACTTAGATCATGCCCATAACTTCAAAAGGATTTCCAGTGTTGTTTACGTTTGATCTTGACGCTGAGACTATGTGGACATCTCGCGATCCTAAAAATGCGGAGCGCCCCATTATCATGTCACAGGGGGCTTATGGTTGGAAAGTAGGGCTTGGGCGTGTTTTAAAATTGTTGTCTCGCTACTCTGTTCCAGCGACTTTCTTTGTTCCTGGACTTGTAATAGAACAGCGGCCTCACGTCGTAGATATGATTCTTGAAAATGGGCATGAGATAGCGCACCACAGTTGGTCACACAAGTGGATTGTTAATATGTCGCCTGAAGAAGAAAGAGAAGAAATGTCCCGCGGCTACGAAATTATTGAACGGACAACAGGGAAGGCTCCTGTGGGATATCGATCACCGGCTGCGGAATTCTCACCAATAACGTTGAATCTCCTTCAGGAATTTGGCTTTGGTTATTCATCCAATTATTTCGATGATGATTCACCCTATCTACACACAATAGATGGACAGCTGAGTAATATTGTTGAATACCCATTCCACTGGGTTTTGGATGATGCACCATTCTTTCAGTATTCCATCACGTTACCCGGAAGGACGATGCAGGCTCCCTCAGCTGTTTTGGAAGCCTGGAAGGCCGAGTTCGATATGTTGTATCTAGAGGATCGAGAGTTTGTACTAGCACTGCATCCTCAGATTATTGGAAGACCTTCGAGGATCGTAGCGCTAGAGGGTTTAATTAAACACATTCAAATGCACGACAATATATGGTTTGGGCGATGTGATGAGGTCGCGGAAGACTTGCGACCACGTCTAAGAAAACAATACGAATGCACATATGAACAAAAATCGATTAACTGAACGGAAGATTCTGGTTACTGGTGGGGGGGCAGGGATAGGTCAAGAATGTGTAAGTAAGTGCCTAAGTGAAGGAGCGACGGTAGCTGTCTTAGACCGTAAATTAGATAAATTGGAAAAGAATCTTGAAAAGGATGTATCAATAAATAGCACAGTCCTGGTTGAGGTAGATATTTCAGTCGGTGAGCAGGTATGTCGAGGAGTCAAACAAGCGGCCCAAGAGCTTGGCGGTCTCGATGGAGTTGTAAACAGTGCGGGTATAGATCTCGTTTCTGAGTTTGACGACATGAACTGGGATGATTGGTCCAAGGTTTTGGATGTGAACCTGACGGGTGCAATACATGTTTGTCAGCAGGCATTACCTTACCTAAGGTTAAACCGTAGTAGCTCGATTGTGAATATTGCTTCTGGAGCAGGGTTAGTTCCAATTCAAAATAGAGTCGCCTACTGTGCTTCGAAGGCTGGTTTGATAATGGCATCAAAGTCTTTGGCGATGGATCTAGCTAGTAGCGATATCAGAGTAAACGCAGTTTGCCCAGGTGCAGTGGATACCGATCTCTTCCGCCAGAACATTAGAGATGAAAGCGATATTGAACAAGTGAAGTCTCGCTACGCTATGAATCGCCTAGGGGAAGTTTCGGAAATCGCCGATGTAGTGATCTTCCTACTTTCGGATGAGGCTTCATTGATTACCGGTTCTGCTTTGGCCGTAGATGGCGGGCGAGTTTTTCATTGAATTCGAACAGTTTGTCATGAAGCAACGCAAAGTGGCACTTGTCACAGGTTGTGCCAATGGGATCGGTCGTGCATCTGCTCTTAGTTTGGCTAGGTCAGGCATGGACTTAGTGTTGGTTGATATCGAACAAGAAGGTTTAGATGTTCTACGAAAGAATGTCATCGATTTAGGTTCGCGTTCTGCGGTTATTTGTGGTGATTGTCAGGATGAACATATTCTGGATGAGGTATTTGAATTCGCCCAGCGGGATTTCGGAGCTATAGATGTGCTTGTCAACAACCTAGGACGCAGCGCACGTGAACATGCGAGCTCGTTTTTAGATTCATCACCTGATACTTGGTCAGCTGTGCTAGATATATCCTTGATGACTACCTTGCGAGTTACGCATCGAGCAGCCCCGTCAATGAAGAGGAGAGGTTGGGGTCGGATTATTAACATGTCGTCCGATACAGCATTAATAGGGGACGAGGGTCTTGCTGACTATGCGGCGGCAAAGTCTGGGTTGCTAGGATTTACACGTGTGCTTGCTCGTGAGTTAGGGTCATATGGTATTACCGTAAATGCGATTTGCCCTGGTGCGATTAAGACTAGAGCGCATGACCATCTAAAACCCTCAATACTTGAGAAGATTAAGTCAACTATTCCAATGAATAGGGTTGGAGAACCAGAAGAAGTTGCGGGTCTTGTTTCTTTTCTGTCAGGTGACGGTGCAAGCTATATCACCGGGCAAGCGTTAGCAATTAATGGTGGTCGATATATGCTATGAGTTTAATCCTAAAAAGTGGTGATCCATTGCTGGATGCAACGGCTACTGAATTATCTAAGCTTGTTCGTGCGAAGGATATTTCTCCCATTGAGCTAATGGAGCGAACACTTGCTCGAGTTGAAAAGTTGCAGGAAGAATTGAATGCATTTATTACAATAATTTCGGAAATAGCTATTGATCAGGCAAAGCAGGCCGAAATAGATATTATGGCAGGCAAGTGTCTTGGTCCTCTGCACGGCTTACCATTTGTAGTTAAGGACTTGACTCCAACGAAAGGTGTCCGAACCACTATGGGGTCTCGACTGTTTTCTGAGCACATCCCGTCAGAGGATGCAGTACCAGTTGCGCGTCTTCGTAGAGCTGGTGCGATTATGATTGGGAAAACCACGACCTCCGAGTTTGGACACAAGCCATTCACTGAAGGACCATTATTTGGACGAACTTTGAATCCTTATGATTTCGGTGTTACTTGTGGTGGATCTAGCGGGGGATCAGCAGTAGCCGTAGCCAGCCATCAAGTGGCACTTGCTTTAGGTAGTGATGGTGGCGGCTCTATCCGCATACCAGCAGCATGTTGTGGTTTAGTGGGACTAAAAGCCACTCTTGGTGTCGTTCCTAATCTAGGTTCACCAGATCTATTTTCGACAAATTCCTACATAGGACCAATCACTCGTTCTATTGAAGACGCTGATTTGTTATTTCGTCAAATTTCAGGATTCGATTCACGAGATCCTTACGGCCAATCCCCCGCTGAGTATAAAGGCTCGCAGAATCGGTCTATTAATCAGTTGCGAGTTGCTTGGTTGCCTACAGTTGGGAATTCAGAAATCGATGGTGAATGTCTCTCGGCGGCTCAAGATTGTGTTTATAGGTTGCAAGAGAAGGGAGCAATTGTCGAGCAAGTTGAAATAGATTTTGTCGCCCTCGAGACGGCATTTCTTGTAATTCTGGAATCGACTTTGTTTGCAAGGTTAGCGCAGCGAATTGATAATGAATCGGACAAAATAGATCCAACTCTTATCACAACTCTTGACAATGGTGCACGATGGACAGCACTAGATTTGCAAAATGCAGGTATAGAGCGTACTCGATGTTTCCAGGAGATTCAGTTTTTATTTGAAAAATATGATCTAATGATTTCTCCCACCCTAGCAGCGCCACCTTTGCCAGTAGATCTCGATCCACACAGCGAGGTCGTGATAAATGGCCGTAAAGTGGGAGGAATTAGAGGTGCTTGGTACCCTTATACATATCCATTCAATCTTACAGGACATCCGGCTCTAACATTTCCGAACGGTCATACTTCGGCAGGGTTGCCACTCGGTGTTCAACTGGTAGGTCCGTGGTACAGTGAAAATTTACTGTTCCATGTTGCAGCTTCATTATGTGTTGGTGACTCATATGGACTGTAGTGGACTCGGTGAATGGGTTCAAAGGTATACATTTTTAGTGGAGTGTTGGGTATCGAGCAGAAATAACACTGTAGGGTAAGGTTAATGGGCAATGCACTGCAATTTAGAAAAGCAACAGAAGACGACTGTACGGAACTGACGCTAATTCGGGATATAGCTGGTAGAAGGATGCCATCTTACCTTTGGAGTCAAGAAGTGGGACAAGGGCAATCCTATTTTGAGTATGGCAGAGAAAAAATTAGAACCGATATCAATAGCAATTCTTATTTTAGAAACTGGCGAG
>CAJWLF010000025.1 GCA_913043205.1 uncultured Chloroflexota bacterium
TTAATATGTTTATAATTAAATGTCCATATTGTGGAGAAAGAGATCATAGTGAATTTAGCTATGGTGGTGAAGCCCATTTAGTAAGACCCAAACAACCAACAGAGTTAAGTGATGATCAATGGGCTGAATATTTATTTATGAGAAAAAATATTAAAGGTCTTCAATACGAAAGATGGAATCATTCGCATGGATGTAGACGCTGGTTCAATATGGCTAGAGATACATCAAACGATAAAATTCATTCAGTTTATAAAATAGGAGAAAAACCAAGTAAATAACAATGTCAAACGCATATAGACTATCATCTGGAGATCAAATTAATAAAAGTGAGACTATTTCTTTTAAATTTAATGGAAAAACTCTTTATGGATATAAAGGAGATACTTTAGCATCGGCTCTTTTAGCTAATGGAATTCATTTAATTGGTAGAAGTTTTAAATATCATAGACCACGTGGTATATTAACTTCTGGAGTTGAAGAACCTAATGCTTTAGTTCAAATCATAAAAGATCAAGCTAAAACTGATCCAAATTTGCGAGCAACTCAAATAGAAATTTATGAAGGGTTAAATGCAATAAGTCAGAATTGTTGGCCTTCAGTGAACTTTGATTTAGGAGCTATAAATAATTTATTTTCACCTATTATTCCAGCTGGTTTTTACTACAAAACTTTTATGTGGCCAGCATTTTTCTGGAAAAATATTTATGAATATTTTATTAGAAAAGCAGCAGGTTTAGGTAAATCTCCTACTAAAAAAGATCCTGATATTTATGATCATAGATACTACCATTGTGAAGTTCTCATTGTTGGTACTGGTCCCGCAGGATTGGTTGCTGCTAAGACAGCTGTAAATACTGGAAAAAAAGTGCTTTTAGTTGATGAAAGACCACACTTTGGTGGAAATTTTATTTTCTCTAATAAGGAATACAATAAAATAAATCAACTCACTCCTTTAGAATGGATTAATAAAACTTATCTAGAATTAAAAAATAATAAAAATATTAAAATGCTTAACAGGACTAGTGTTGCGGCCTATCACAATTATAATTACTTGATCATGACTCAAAACTTAACTGACCATTTGCCAGATAAAGATAAAAAAGAAAAAGTAAGACAACGTTTGTGGAAAGTAAGAGCAAAAAAAGTAATATTAGCTACTGGATCAATCGAAAGACCGATGATTTTTGATTGTAATGATAGACCCGGTATAATGCTGTCTTCAGCTGTAAGAAAATATGTTAATGCGTATGGAGTAAAATGTGGTAATAATATTAGCATTTTCACTAATAACGATGATGCATATGAAACTGCTATTACTCTACATAACAAAGGTATTAAAGTTAAATCAGTAATAGATATAAGAGAAAAGTCAGATGGCATTCTCCCTAAAAAATGTAACGAACTAGGTATTAAAATACATTGGAAAAGTGCTGTAATTTACACAGAAGGATATAAAAAAATTAATAAAATACATGTGATGCGTTTATCAAAAGATAATAGCAGCGTTGTTGGAAATAAGTTAAAAATAGATTGTGATTTGTTATGCGTCTCTGGTGGTTATACTCCAGCGGTCCATTTATTTACGCAATCAGGTGGTAAATTAGATTATAATGAAAAAAAACATTATTTCTTTCCCAAAAAAAATACTCTTAATCAGATATCTGTAGGATCTTGTAACGGCACATTTGGTTTAAAAAATATTATCTCAGAGGCTCAAGAAAAAACTAGAGAATTTCTTAATATTAGTGAAACAGAGCACTTTAATGTTTTAGAGCCTAAAGGTGGAGTTTTTGAAAATATATGGCTGATACCAAGTAACAAAATTTCTGGAAAAACTAAATCTTTTGTGGACTATCAAAATGATTCTACTGCTAATGATATTAAACTTGCCTTGCGAGAAGGTTTTAAGTCAATCGAACATGTTAAGAGATATACAACAACAGGAATGGCTACCGATCAAGGAAAAATTGCTAATATGCACGCCTTAGGAATTATATCTGAAATTACAAATACTAAATTAGGTGAATTGGGTACAACAACTTTTCGTCCACCCTACTCACCAATTACCTTTGGAGCTCTTGTAGGAAGAAATGTAGGTCAATTTTTTGATATCACTAGAAAAACACCAATGCATATTTGGCACGAAAAAAACAATGCAAAATTTGATGCGTTTCTCAAGATCGTCTGCAAGAGTTCTTGCTACGTCGCGCAACATCGTTGTTTTACCGACGCCGGGCGGTCCCAAAAGCAGAATGCTGTGACCGGATTCTACGAGATCGCGAATTGCACTAGAAGATCCTGAAACACTTCTACCCACCCGACACGTGAGTCCGACTATCGATCCACGCCTGTTACGAATGGCTGATATTCGATGTAAGGTTCTTTCGATGCCGGCTCTATTGTCCTCTCCAAACTCCGAGAGTTGAGCGACGGTCTGGTCAAGCTCTTGTTCGGTTACCTCGTGAATATCAAGGGCTACTTCTGTTCCCTCGTGATAACGAGCTTTAGGAACACGTCCGATGTCTAGTATTACCTCGATCAGTCCTGCCATTCCTCTAATACGAGCAGCCGCAGCCTGTATCCGAAGCGGTAGGCACTCTATCAATAGATTGATTTCGTTGCGCTCTTCGTCTGTGGGTTCTGGCAAAGCAATCGCTTCTGAGTCAGAATCGTTCAAACTGTACTCCTAGTCACGATTATCTCCGCTACCTGTGACAAACTGCGACTCGAGCAAATGACTTTTATTGGCTTGTCCTTGACTAACAGCATCTCGAACAATTGAGATGAATAATTCGTGCAACCGTGGATCTTCTGTTATTTCAGGATGGAAACACGTAGCGAGTAACGAGCCATCACGTATCGCAACGATCTGGTCATTTTCGAGTCTGGCAAGGACTTCAACACCTTTCCCAACGTCTTTGATCGCTGGTGCTCGGATAAATACAGCATGAAAAACTTCTTCGAGGCCCGCTATCGCTAGTTCGGTTTCGAAGGAGTCGACCTGCGTACCAAACGCGTTCCTTTCGATTGTCATTGCTACACAACCTAGTGGAGGCCGGTCGAGCCCAGGTACATCAGAAGCAAGAAGAATCGCTCCAGCACAAGTACCCCAGACCGGTAATCCGGATTCTATTCTTTCTCGAAGTGGTTCCATTAATCCAAATGCCACCAACAGGCGTGCGATGGTTGTACTTTCACCACCTGGGATCACGAGGCCATCTACGGAGGATAATTGTGACAAGGTGCGTACTTCAGACACTTCGGCACCGGCAACGCGCAGCATTGCTACATGCTCTTGGAAATCACCCTGCAAGGCTAAAACGCCAATGTGCACCAATGGGTTGTGGTCAGTGACGGTCATCCCCTGGAAGTTAGTTTCCTCGTCCAGCCAGCTGCTCTTCGACCGGAATTGATGCAACTGCCTCGCCTCTCATCGCCGCGCCGAGACCTCTTGATACTTCAGCTAAAACTATTGGATCTTGATAATGAGTTACTGCTTTGACGATTGCTTCAGCAACCGCGCTTGGGCGATCTGATTTGAAAATTCCCGATCCAACAAATACGCCATCGGCGCCTAGTTGCATCATCAATGCCGCATCAGCTGGTGTAGCGACTCCTCCGGCGGAGAAGTTTACTACCGGTAGCCGACCGAGTTCCTTTACCTCGCGTAAGAGTTCTAGTGGTGCCTGCAACTCTTTCGCGGCTGTCGGGAGCTCGTCTGTCGCCATGTTTTGAAGACTGCGAATACCATCCCAAAGTTGTCTCATATGGCGGACCGCCTCCACGATGTCGCCAGTGCCAGCCTCACCCTTCGTACGAATCATGGCGGCACCTTCAGAGATACGACGCAGGGCTTCACCCAAGTTCCGACATCCACAAACAAAAGGAGCACGGAACACTGTCTTGTCGATGTGATTTCGGTCATCGGCTGGCGTTAACACCTCCGATTCATCTATGTAGTCGATCCCAAGCGCATCAAGGATCTGCGCTTCGACGAAATGGCCGATCCTCGCCTTCGCCATTACTGGAATGGTGACGGCTTTTTGAATCTCTTCTATTTTCTCGACAGCACTCATCCGTGCAACGCCACCCTCTTTGCGAATATCAGCAGGGACGCGTTCTAGTGCCATGACCGCAACGGCACCAGCTTCCTCAGCAATTTCTGCCTCGGCGGCGGTTGTGACATCCATAATCACACCCCCTTTGAGCATCTGTGCGAGTCCGGTTTTAACTCGCCAAGTAGCGGTTTCACCCGTTGAGTCTTTACCGCTAGCGTCATTCGGAAGAGGTGTCTCGTTGCTGCCGTTGTTTGTCATAATGTTCCCTCTAGAATTGAGAAGCTGCTCCCGCTCATATTGTAGCGTCCGACTCGTAGGATGAACCGTACGCTTAATTCGGTGGATTTTTGTGATTTCAACGAATTGTTACAAAGTCGTGCGAGTGACTGGGTTGGGCCTCCCCAATTATTGTTTATTGATGGAGCTCGCTACGACTAAGCAGACGAGCTACCCTTATAAGGATGGCCCTTGAGAGTACACCCCCTTGGCTAATTGAACACGATCTCGAGGGCGACGCGCTCATTGGGCTAATCTCTGATACGCATATACCCGAAGCGCGTGCGACATTATTTGATGAAGTGTATGAAGCCTTCCGTGAAGTTGACCTGATCCTCCACGCTGGTGATATTCACGATGTGATTGTTCTCGATTGGCTTGAGGCTGTAGCTCCTGTCATCGCCGTTCGTGGAAATGGTGACGATGGTTCGAGTGGTCGTCCCGTTGCACCAAACGACCATCGTCTTGCTCACAATCAGGTGATTAACGTTGGCGGAAAGCGTATCGGCATGACACATGCATTCCCTGAACTCCCTCATCTGAATTGGATTCCTATACCAGAAGCAATGGAGCGCAAGTTTAATGGTCCAGTGGATATTGTCGTGGGTGGAGACACGCATGTGCCGCATGTGACTTGGAACGATGGGGTATTAATAATTAACTCGGGGTCGCCCACATACCCACGTAACTTGCAAACTCAACTAGGAACAGTGGGATTCCTTGATATCCGAAAGAGCAACATTGATGCGTGGATCGAACAACTTCACTAGCTTTGCTCGTTTTCGAAACTTCTATGGTGGTAGCAGTGCTAAGAAAAAATCAGATTCTCGCAATAACATCTGCGCTCGTCGGTGCGCTTGCTATTGGAGTTGCATTTAATGATGGTCGGCCGATTAGCTTGGAGGGTTTTTTAGGTATTGTGCTGATCGGGAATGCACTTGTTCGCTACTTAATTGCGCGACAGCATTGATTTAGATATCGAACATTCAAACACATACTACTTAAGTCAAAGATAAGGTTAGTAACGTGCATCTTGATCCGATCGACGCGCGTTCTTTTCTTGTGCTACTTGATGGAACCGAGGCTTCCTATGGAGCTCTCACGGCAGTGAGCCAAACAGCTAGCAGATCCGAAGCCAGCGTTACTGTCATACATGTAATAGAGGTAGAAAGGTCGTTACCGCTCACTGCTGATCTAGTCATTGAAGAGCAACATGGGGAACAGATACTCGAACGTGCCGATGCCATTGCTGCGGCACATAATATTTCATTAGAAAGTGACCTGCTTCAAGCCCGACAAACTGGACATGTAATTGTTGACGAAGCCATAGATCGTCGAGTGGATGCAATAGTGATGGGTATTCCTTATCGTCGTCCATTCGGTAGATTCGAACTTGGACCTGTCGCAGAGTATGTCCTCGAACACGCTCCCGGCTACGTTTGGCTAGTGCGTTATCCGGACAGAGATGACGATGAGTTGGCACCACTATCTAACTGAGAGACAAAGATGAATGTAATTGTCATGGGTTGTGGACGAGTCGGCGCTAGTGTTGCTGGTCAGCTTTCAGAAGGTGGTCATGACGTCTCGGTTATAGATACTGATCCGTTCGCTTTCTCACGATTACCAACTAATTTCGCGGGTCGACGAATAACAGGGTCAGGTAACGATTTCAGAATCCTAGAGGCAATTAACATAGAAGAAGCTGATGTATTTATCGCCGTCGCATCCGGAGATAATCGTAATCTTCTTGCTTCGCAACGAGCGAAGCATCAGTTTGGAATTAAGAATGTGATTACACGAGTGAAAGACCCGCAACGCAGTGTTCTATTTGAACAACTTGGGCTCAGTACGTTTAGTCCAACAAAGAATGGATCGGAGCTAATAATAACGTCACTGTTCGAAGAGACGCCGGATAAACTAACAGAGGCATCACAAGGCTAGCTTATGTATATCATCGTTGTCGGCGGAGGGATGGTTGGCTATGGCCTCGCTCTCGAACTGCAAGTTCTGCCTGATCATGAAGTTACGATCATAGAGCGAGATCATAATCAGGCCTCCAAACTCCGTGATGAACTTGGAGAAATGGTTGTTAATGGTGACGGCTCAGAAGTTTCCTTCCTCGAACAAGTTGGGGCTGGAAGGGCAGACCTTTTGATCGCTGTTACTGCAGACGACGGTGCTAACTTAGTTACGTGTCAGGTGGCTAAGCATCGTTTCAATGTTCCTCGTACGATCGCGAGAGTAAACGATCCGCATAACGAAGAGCTGTTTATTAGACTTGGGATTGATACTACGGTGTCAGCTTCACAGGCTGTGATGGCTCAGATTGAAACTACGCTTCCGGAGCATACGGTGGTACCCCTGATGAAACTTAAGAAACACGGGCTGACTGTAGTTGACTTACATTTGCAACATGGAGCTCCCGCCGATGGCCGTGCAATTCGCGATCTCGAACTTCCTATTGGCACATTGATATCACTAGTGGTCGGTGATGGAGGTGCTGTCGTCCCGAACGATGGCACAGTGCTTCATAGTGGTGACGAAGTGATTGCAGTTATTCCAATCGACGCCGAAGAAAGTATGCATGAACTAATTACCGGTCATCCGGTTGCCGTTTAATGCGTCTCGCTTTTCTTGGACCTATCGGAACTTATACTGAGGCAGCCGCGCTTACGTACGATGCTGCAGCGGAATTGGTTCCTTACCGAACGTTTACTGCAGCCGCGCTAGCTGTTGAGAATGGCGAAGCAAGTGCAGCAGTTTGTGCGATCGAAAATTCTCTCGAAGGTCCGGTTGCTGAAACACTTGCAATCCTTGTGCGCGACGATCTGAACCTAAATATCAATGCGGAAGTTGTCCTCCCGATTAAGCATGCATTAGTAGGTTCGCCCGGACTGTCCCTTGTTGATGTAGAGATCGTTTACTCACATCCACAGGCACTGGCACAATGTCGCCGCAATCTCAGCGTTCTTGTTCCTGCAGCGCTGCCAGTTGCAGCACTTTCTACATCAGCAGCGATAGAGTCAGCTATCAAAGAGCCAGGAACACTTGCGGTTGGAAATCGACGAGCAGCGGATCTTTACTCGGCGCAATGCTACGAAGAAGACATCAGTGACCTGCCGAATAATCAGACTCGATTCATCATCTTATCGGCAGATGATTGCGAGCCGAGCGGGGATGATAAGACGTCCCTTGTTTTTAGCATGGCGCATGATCGTCCAGGGTCATTGGTAGAAGTCCTTCAGCCGTTTGCTGAACGCTCGATCAACATGACAAAAATCGAGTCTCGTCCAACTGGGCGTCAGCTTGGAACCTACTATTTCTTTGTTGATGTTGAAGGCCACCAACAGGAATCCGATATCACAGCCGCAATCGATGAGGCGCGCCTTTGCACGCAGTGGCTTTCTGTTCTTGGGTCGTATCCACGATGGTCTGGCAACGATGACTAAGTTCAGGTTTCGAGGTGAGATTTTCTATCGCATTGGTCCCAGTGTGACCTATTGGACATGAATACAGGTAGCGCAACATGCTCAACCCAAGGGATTGATGTGATGAATGCCGTTGCTAACGAGGGTGCGTTGCTCTTTTCAGTATCAGATATCTGGTGCAAGACGAGGTGGGATCTATTATGAAGGTTATTGGTAAGGATATTGGAGACGCTATCGAACATTTGCATGCAGAGATTGAGAGTCGGTTACGTGTCGAGGCTGAACGCTCGCTTCAATTCGAATCCGGTGCGGAGCATGTTTTCTCTAATATCATGTGGCAGAAGGATAAAGTTGTGATCCGGCTACATAACGGGGTACCGACCCACGCCCTTCCTCATATCGTCGGTGTTGCCCTCGAGCACGTGCGCCAAAGACTCGAACGCTATCCGGCGATACAACGACCAGCGGAAAATGATGCAGTAGATGGTCCTATTATTCGCGCGGCTCTTCGTGAACTGGTTTTTGCACCTGCAGCTAATCATGCTCTCAGTGCCCTCGCCCTCGATGTTGAATGGGAAGATGAGCAACGTCATCAAGCTCTGAAAGATCTTCTCCGCGACTACTCTGAATGGGAAGATGATGGCGGTGATGGCATTTTAGTCTGGGCGCTGTTGGTATATGCGCGAGGTGCGATTGAGCATCCGACCGAGCTTTGGGGAGCGATCGAAGAGGATTGTCATGCAAAGCTGCCCGATGTCGCAAAACTAGGTACCACCGTCGCGAGAGCAGTAACAGAGCGAGGATGGACGAGTCCAGGTGCGTGCCTAGAATCGCTGATAGCGGTAAGGAAGTTGCTTAATTTGG
>CAJWLF010000026.1 GCA_913043205.1 uncultured Chloroflexota bacterium
CGGGTCAAAGTGGTCGAGTGACCTCCTCCGCAAACACGGCGGCAAGACGGGTGAAAAATTGAAAGCTGAATTGAAATGAAACCCCTCCTACTTTTTCCGATCCCTGATGATCGACGAGGACATGAGGGGCGGCTAAAGAAGAAGGAGGGCAATCGACCCCGTCACGCCGCCTCGCGATAGGGCAAGGCCCCTAGGTAGATCTTCTTGCCGATGTTGACGCCGTTGTGACGCAGGATCGCGTAGGCCGTTGTTATGTGGAAGTAGAAGTTAGGGGCTAGATGCTGGATCAGGTATTCCTGACCCGAAAGAGACTTTCCTTTCCAGCGGGGCTGGGTGATTCGTTGCTCTGCAGAGGCTGCAAAGTCCTCGGGTGAGAAGCCACCCAGATATGAGATAACGCTTTCGATGCGCGCCTTAATCTCGCTCAAAGTCTTCTCGGAATCGACATGTTCCGGAGCACTATTTTCGGTATCCGTCAGGCGCGCGGCACCGAACTTTGCCGTATCACAGGCGATCTGCAATTGACGCATCAGGTTAAACTGATCTGGTGCTAGGCGGAATTGCAGGAGATCTTCGACATCGAATTTTTTCTCGTCTGAATATTTTGCGGTCTCATCTAGGATGGCCAGAAGATTTCCCAGCATTTTGGTGAACTGAGAAACAACTACTTTGTAAATCATGCTTTCTCCCTTTTTCATCGTGAGCATATTGAGCGTTCAGTATTGGTCTCGGTGCCAGTACAGTATAGCCGTGCGTGTCTAGGAGCGTTAAACCTTTGTTTGCTTATTAACCTACAGGAAGTGAAGTAAAGGAATAGGATTGGTGTATGAAGTTTTTCGATGGTCTATGATGGAGATGGCCAGTCACAGAAAAACAGCGCATCTTATCTTCTGATCACCTTTTGTAGTCGTGGGTGAGGGCGGTGTAACTATGACACATTCTATTCTCGCGGCTTCACCACCTCCGCTAACGGTATTATGGGATAATTCGGCGACTTTCCATACAAATACCGGTTCCAAAATGATGAGATTTTTTGTTGCCGACGCCTGGGCACAAGCAGGTGGGGATGGCGGCAGTAGCCTGTTCAGTTTTCTGCCACTTGTCCTAATTTTTGGACTGTTCTATTTCCTTTTGATTCGCCCTCAACAGAAAAAGAAAAAAGAACACAAGGGCATGGTGGCGGCAATGAAGGTAGGCGACGAGATCACCACCAATGACGGCCTGCTGGGTAAGGTGACTGATTTGGATGACAACTTTGTGACAATCAATGTGGCCCAGGGCGTAAGCATCAAGAACGTCAATGTCCAGGTTCAGCGACAGGCGATTGCACAGATGGTTCCTAACGGTACTTTCAAAGAACTGGCTGGTGGTAGAGGAAAACAATCAAGAGGCTCTAGCAAGGGATCTAAAGACTCTGGAAAGAAGTCTAAGGCGTCCGCTAACGATCTTTCAGGTCAGATTGTTGACACACAATCCGATAATGCGACCGAGGACGCTACGTTTGAGAACCCCAATACGGAAGACGCCACGTCAGAACTTAGAGAATTAGAAGCTGCAAAAAAGGAAATAGAAGAAAAAATCAAGAAAGTTTCTGGCGGGGAGGATGTAGATGCCATCGTACAAGGTGAAGATGAACCTTCAGGGCAGATTGCCGAGCCACGATCCGACAGTGCGACCTATGGAGACCAATCAAAAAAGTTGACAATTAACGGCGTAGAATGGAAACAATGGATCAGGAACCTCCTCCCATTCAAGTAGGTGTACGTCCATTAGTCTTCAGCGATGTTAGCCTAATTAGCAATTCTGGAATTAGCGAAAATCAATTCCAAGTTACCTTTCAAGGGAAAAATAGTGAATCTAAAACTTAATATAAAAACAGTTATTTCTATCGTAGCGTTTTTTTTTCTGGCCTGGGTGGGGATGAATTCCTACACCACAGTCTCACCGGGTCATAACAAAGTTGCCACATTATTTGGTGAAATTAGTGGAGAACCGCTGGGTGAGGGCTTTCATATAGTTAATCCACTACTAAAGTTTTATATCTATGATCTGCGGGTACACACTGAAACCTGGGAAAAGGTGCAAGTGCCATCTCAGGATAAGCTAAAAACCTCGATGGATATCTCAGTGACTTTCAGGATCAATCCATCGCATACGCCGACAATGCTGCAGGAAACAGGAAATCTCAACGATGTCGTTGTAAAGTTGCTGACACCCAAGGTTCGCTCTTTATTGAGAGAAGCAGGGAAAACTGTCGGAAAATCCCAGGACTTTTATCTCGATACCACGCAACGGGATTTACAAGCGTTTATGGAAGATGGCCTGACTGATTACATGTTTAAGAAAGGCATCACCGTCGAGGCGGTTTTGTTCCGGGACATTACTCTTCCTCAGGTGGTGACCAGTGCAGTAATACAGACTAAGGAACGTCAGGAACAGCTTGAGCGAGAAAAGGCGCAATTACGCATTGTTGAACAACAAGCTCAACAGCAGGTAAAACAAGCGGAAGCTCGTGAACAGGCAGCGAAGTCGGATGCTAATGCTAAGCGCACCCTCGCTGACGCCGAAGCTTATCAGATTGAGAAACTCGCTGATGCTCAAAGTAAGGCAAACACCGTGCTGGCGAAATCAGTAACTGCTTCATTAATTAAATATAATGCGATTGCCAAATGGAATGGCGAATATCCTCAAACCTTAATGGGCGGAGGTCCAGATGGTTTGATCCTGCAACTTCCAGCAACCGGAAGCTCACCCCAAAAATTGGACAATTGAAAATGGCTGTAAGTACATTTACATAACCAGAAGTTCTGGCAGTGAAGTGCCGGTAGTAACTCACCTAGTCTGTCCATCTAATTCCCAAAGTTATGTGCAAGGGGGCGAGAAGCGTATAGGGATTCCTTTGATATCGGCGCCTTATTGTACAAATTGTCCTATATCTGACCGTCTTACATCACAGGACCTCGCATCTATGGGGATACGAAGTCTGCAACCAAAGTCATCTGATAAGGAGCATTATTGTTTTCGAGCAACAGGTAGGAATACGAGGTGGGGGCAAAAGGCTGAATGTTTTATCCAAGTCAGCAAAGATTATGAGCAACTAAGTATCTATGGCAGATTTAGCGAAGATTATGTCTTTGCCCCAATAGCATAGCGGTCTGAAACACATCTCCAAGTTTATTCTGGGTGTTCTATTGCTGACTGTAGCTTCCGTCAGTTGGGAGCCAATGGGTTGTTGTCGGTTCCCGTAGCCAGCAACCTAACCGCAATCATGGCGGACGGAACATTCGCAAAGAACAATCTCTCCTGACACCACACGCAATGTCGTAATGTTGCGATGAAGAAGCTAGTCGCGGGGTCGTCACGCGACCTATTAATCAAATAGAGAAACGTTTTTTGATTGCAAACCATCACTCAATTAGTAGGTGGGGAGATATTCTATCGCTACTCCTCGACCGCAATTTCCGTGGTCTGTGGAGTGCTGGATTACTGCAGTGGACGATATTTGGAATTGAGGCGCTCGCTACCTCAATTTATATATTTTCCGTAACCGAATCGCCGCTGTTAGTTACCAGTTTACTTGCTGCCCGTATGGCTCCGATGATCATTCTGGGGAGTATCGTCGGTGCGCTAGCAGAGCGCCTTCCCGGCATTATTTTACTTTCACTTGGATATCTAACTCTTGCTGTTGTTTTTTTTGTATTGGGCGCAATCTATCTTTTGGGGGCGATTGAACTTTGGCACATTTTTCTTGGCGCACTTTTCAATGGAACTGGCTCGACGCTCGACAATACTGTTCGCCGGAGGGCGATTAGTGAGTTGGCAGAGGGGGAAACCTTAGGTACCGCAATGAGTCTTGATATATCGACCTTAATGCTTGCGATGCTGTTGGGCCCTTTGGTAGGCGGTATGATCTTTGAATACACTGAACTCTCAGGAGTTTATTTCTGTATCGGTGGAATATTTCTTATTGCGCTGGCCGTAGTGCGAAAAACAACCCTGCCCACTAAAGACAAACATCATGAAAAAAGACACTTACTTGGTGAGATTATTGAAGGAATAAAATACGCTCGCTCAAACCGAGTTGTTACGGCGATATTGGTCATCACAATAGTCATGAATATCTTTGTTATAGCGCTATACGGGTTAGTTCCCGTTGTTGGCATAGATGTACTTCATTTAGAACCCTCTATCAATGGGGTGCTTCTCGCTGCCAACGGTACTGGTGGATTGATTGGCGCGATCCTAATATCCATCTATGGCCGCTATTCCCAATACAAACGATATTATTTATGGGGCTCTATTCTTCTATCTGTATGTATCCTGCTCTTTGCGTTTTCAACAAACTTCTATATCTCTTTAGCTCTTCTGATCGTAGGAGGATTTGGGCTCGCTGGGTTTGGCACGATGCAGGTGGCACTTCTAATATTAGAAACTCCTGCACGTCTTCGCGCCCGCATACTTGGGTTGCTCACTGTCTGCATAGGTGTGGGTCCTGTTGGAGTTTTGCATCTCGGATATATGGCTGAGAGATTTGGTACGGTTGTTGGATTAGTTACTGTCGGCCTAGAGGGTGCTTTGCTCCTGTTGGCAACTGCAGCCATTTGGCCAGAGCTAAGGAAAGGTTGAATACTCTCGCCATTTGACTGGCAACTATGCCGGATGAAACGCTGAACAACTTAGATTGTTACCACCTATTTGTAGTTCTTGGGGTGGCAAAGCCTTTTCAAAGGAGTATCAGGCTAAAGCCGCACACCAACGCCTGAAAGCAACCACGACTCCTGCCATAAAGACTGCCTCTCTCACAGTCCGTTCCAATGTTAAAGACGACAAGGTCTACATAGACGGTAACTTCAAAGGCTCCACTCGTCTTGGTCTTGATTTGCCGTATGGCAAACACACTATCCGAATAGAGAAGGATGGTTATGAAGCGTATGAGGAGACTATCAACCTCACGGATAACCTGATCATCAGAGGCAATCTAGAGAAGGTTGCAGAGAAGCCTGTTCAAACCACGACTGTTCAAACTGCATCTGCGGAGATTGTCTTCTGGCGGTCCATTCAGGATAGCGATGATCCCGATATGTTTGGGCTCTATCTAGACGAATATCCAACAGGTAAGTTCTCGAAGTTAGCTAAGTTAAAGATCAAGAAACTGGGTGCCGCTGAAGTTTCAGAGTCATCAGTCCCAGACCTGAATTACGGTCAATACCACGCCTTGGTGATTGGCAATAATGACTACGCCCACTTGCAAAAATTTAGAACAGCAGTGAACGATGCGGATGCGGTCTCCTCACTCCTGAAAAATAAGTATGGTTTCAGCGTGAAACTACTCAAGAATGCTAAACGCACCGATATTGTGAGTGCTTTATCAGCCTTTCGGAGAACGGTAAGTCAAGACGACAACTTCCTGCTGTATTACGCCGGTCATGGAATTCTTGATGAGGCGGCTAATAAAGGATACTGGTTGCCTGTAGATGCAGAACCAGATGATCCAAGCAACTGGCTTCAGAACGATACGATTGTTGCTCAACTTACCGGTATGCAGGCCAAACATGTCATGGTTGTTGCTGATTTGTGTTTCTCTGGAACGATCAGCAGAGGACTGAAGATTGAACAGAGAACCCCAGATTGGTTGCAGAGGATGGTCAAGAAGAAGGCTCGAACGGCGTTAACCTCCGGTGGTGTTGAGCCTGTTATGGGTTCTGGTGGTGGAGGTCATTCTGTGTTTGCCAAGTTCTTTCTCTCGCTGCTTGAGGAGAACGAGGAAGTTATAGATGCGACTCAACTGTTTAGCCAACTCAGGCGGAATGTAATCGATAACTCACTGCAAACTCCTGAATATGGAAACATTCATCAAGCAGGTCATGAAGGAGGTGACTTCTTGTTTGTAAGGCAATGAATGTTCTGACAGAGAGATTTACAGTGTTAATAGGATGTTGGGAATGAAACACCTCTACACATTTCTCTGCTTCTTCCTTCTTACCAGTCTCGCACTCGCCGACATCACCGGCAAAGCCTATGTCACTGATGGCGACATCATCAAGATCAGTGGTACACTGATTCGCCTCCATGGGGCTGATTTGTCACCGTTGTCACACGGCTAGGTTCAAATGATTTCCAGAAGACAGTTCATCTTTGGCGTTACCTGCCTCGCACTCAGCCACAGAGCCACCGCGATTACAAACGCTTCTTGTAAGATCTGCAAAAGGTGGTTTATCTACAGTTGCGAAGGTACCGGATACCTGAGAGATAAGTTGAACGTAACTTGCGGGCGCTGTACTTTCCGAGACAAATTCAATGATCGCTTCGGACCAGAAGACCAGCTCGTTGATCTGATTATGAATATGGATGTTCGAGTCAATGAGGCGTGGGATCAAGGTGAGAACTGGTTTGAGAGCGTCGCTAATGTGAGAAATCTAGCGATCGACGCAATCTACATGCCTCCGGATGAAGAAGAACACCGCCATAGCAGGTTTAAAGACTTGAGGTATGTGATTTTCGACGATGGTACCGAACTTGATCTATTGCATGTTGTCACACTGGCCCTATATGGGGCCCACTATAACGACCAAACCCAGGCAAACCTACTTGGGACAGTGCAAGAACTGCAACAGGTGTGGCACGGGAACGATTCCGGAGATCCATTGGGGCGAAATGAAGATATGTATAGCAACCAAGTTGGTGCCCAGATGGGTGCCAATGGCACCATACAAAATGGCCACGGTGATGTGGGAACCCAATTGACAGATTATTTTGAGTCACTGGGCCATGGGGCGATCAGGAGTCATCAGAGGCAGAATCCGGTAGATGGGTTGGGGGGATGTGGTTAGCCCTATTCCATCAGTTGTTGTGTATCTCCATTACTAGGGCCACCTTCGAGTGGCTTCTCTTTTGTGAGACAGTGAATGGGCTTGCAGAGAGGTGTATCGTAGATTGGCAGGATATGAATCGTGATCGCTCTCTAATATTTGATGTGGTCTTCTGGAATAACAGCAATAGCCCATAGAGGCGCATCGTACTATGTGCCTGAGAATAC
>CAJWLF010000027.1 GCA_913043205.1 uncultured Chloroflexota bacterium
CCAGCGTCCATGAAGGTTTTCCTTCCACGAATATTAATTTCTTCTAATGTTTCCAAGCAGTCAGCTACGAATGACGGACACACCACTGCAACGTCTGTTATCCCTTGACCCGGCAATTTTTCAAGAACTTTATCGGTATAAGGTCGGAGCCATTTAGGGTCGATGATAGTGACTCGTGATTGAAACGTAATTGACCAATCTTCTGATTCCATACCCAATTCTTCTACGACTTTCTCAGTGGCAGTGAACACGTTTGAGCGATAGCAGAAATTCGAAGCTTCACAATCAGTAGCACAACAATCAGGGGAACTTAGACAGTGTGATCCTGTCGGGTCAGGTTTTCGAACATGACGTTCAGGGATGCCGTGATAGCTGAATAACAACTGTTGGGGTTTGTTCGGGAGTCCGCGCTCAATCGATCGGGCGAGTGCATGGATGTACAAAGGGTGGTCAAAGAATGGTCGTACGTAGTTCACCTGTAGTTCGGGATATACGTCCTTTGTAATTTCAGCGATCGCCTTTTCAGTTGTAGTGGTCGTTGACATGGCGTTGTGGGGATACAAGGGAACCACGGTCGTCTTTGTGATGCCATCATTCTTCAGTCGAGTGATCGCTCCACGTAGAGATGGTTCTTGATAGCGCATGGCTACGTCAACTCGCCAGCCGGTTTGTTTTGACAGCGCATCAGCAATTTTCTGAGTGTTCAGGAGCAGCGGCGAGCCATGGTCACTCCAAATGAGTTCATACGCTTCTTTGGTTTTCTTAGGTCTGAACGGAAGGATGAAACATCGGAGTATGAATTGCTGAACCGGCTTCGGCAGATCAATCACGAGATCGTCGGACAGAAATTCCTTGAGATATGTATGCACATCTTGGACATCAAGAGATTTTGGCGACCCCAAGTTTACAAGAAGCACATGTTCGATTTCATACATGGTCTGTTCAGTTAGCTCCGCTCGTCTGTTGTTCAGTATTCTGAGGTGGCACAAGTCGACTAATATTAGGAGCGCGCATAGGACTATGGCTGCTAGCGCAAAGGCGATATCTGCATAAATCTGAAATGCAGCCGCACCAACGATGAACCACATTGTCAGAGCTATTTATGTTTTACAACGCGCTGAACAATCTGATTAAGCATGTACTAACTGTGAACAGCTAATCACAAAAAACACACAGCGCGTTCCAACATTATTTAGATGAAAATTATAAGAGTGACACGAGAGTCCCGTCGATATCCTATTAATTCCTTACCATTTTGGTATTGATTGTTGCGGGATATTTCATACACTAATCAATGGCTAGTATACATATGAATTACAAAATTCGTAGCTAGAAAATAATTAATGCGTACACGCAAAGGACGTAGTGATTGATTCAAGTTATTCCCGGTGAATTTTCATTTAATGGAACAGATCAATCTGCGGATTTGATCTTCTCAAATAATGAAACAGGAAAGAAATTTAAGCTTAGTTTTCCATTGGAAACGGCTCAAAAAATTGAATTGGAAATAAGAGGCTTGTCTTCTAATAGGTGTGGAGAGCATCATCTAGTTACTGCCGTTGCTTGCGCCTCCGGAATGCGCATTACTGGCCTGATCCTTTCAATGGTTAAGGAAGGATGGATCGCAGCTAGGCTTCGGCTCAAACCTCAGACTGGTTCTGGGTTTTACGTCTCTTCGAATCCGGCTTATGTTTCTACTGACGTTGCTGCCGCGATAATGCTCGCTATTCATATATCTCTTCCAATATTCATAGATGAGAACCCTACCGAATTCGAATCAGCTCACCGACATAATCATCACGATAATAGAACTACAAACGCGTGTGGCAGTGACGAAGAATCTGTTGAGGTACCCGAAATATTTCGTAAAGCGATTGATGAAATTGAGTTATAGACCGTTCTAAAGTTAGGAACAATTTCTCGTCTATACAGTTTGTATGTCTTAGTCGTTGTAGGCACGCCTCACACCATGGTCTCAGCACCCTGACACCCTCCAATAGATTTGTCTTAGTGCGGGGCGAGTATCGGCGAGATAGCTTTAAGGCATACTCTCCATATCGGAAACAGGATGATTAGAACAGTTATAGGTCTCACATTGCTGATGCTATGTGTCACAGCTTGCTCAAACGGTTACAGCAAGAAAGAAGTCGAAGCGACAGCCAATGCTGCATATCGAGCTGGTCACGAAGCTGGTAGGGTAGCTGGTTCTTCCCCCGAAAGAGTCTTTTTAGAAGTCATAAAACTCGAAGCGTGGGACGGGACTGGCGGTCAATGTCCATCGCTAATCAGTCTTGAAGGGTGTGGACATGTGCAATGGGCAGATGGAGCTAGATCCGCTCGTATTATTTATGTCGACCAAAAGTCAAATTGTTGGCTAGACGTGAAGTTAGGCGAGGATCTACCCGATTCATGTAGAGGACTGGTCTCAGCACCCTGACACCCACCTACCTATTTGTCTTAATACGGGGCGGGTATCGGCGACCTCTCTGATAGCCTATGCCAAACATTTACTTGACCTTTGCGTTTCTATAAGCGCATTGGCTATCAAGGCTTCTTACCATAGTGAGTGAATTACGCTTCCTCTGTCACAAACAACGAGATTTTCAGCATTCTGTAGCACTTCACCATGGGGCATAAAACTGAAACCTGAATCTTGAGCTTGTTTAAAATGATCGTCAACTCCTGAGACAGTTTCGTAAACCTCCGTCAATGCAAAAAGGGTATTTCCTGTTTCTGTCCCATCTTTTTTTTCTTCTTCAATAGACCAATTGAGGAAGTGCAGTTTTTTGTCGCCATCTCTGTAATGAGTTTCTTTCATCCAATCAGTATGCGCCTTAGCATTTTCCTTCATCTTTTCAGCGTCATCAGATTTTATGGTCCAGATCCTAGTTAGTTGAGTTTTTCCTTCGTACATTCTAAGTTTCCTCTTATTCGTTTTTTGAAGTAGAGATGCGTTAGTATCGTTGCGTAATCTAATTTAAAGTTTGAACCCAAGCATGAGCTACCAGCCCAATCCCCTCATCATACAATGCAGGGACCGTGCTTATCTCACACACATCGGACCATTTCATTGCCCATTCGGTAATTAATGATGCGTTATCCGTTTCAGTAATAATGACGCCCCAAGTGTCTCCAGCCGCATGCCATCTCCCGACGAGATTTAGACCTTCAGGAAACTCGGCCGCGGGGTCTTGATTTACAAATCTTGAAACACAGTCACGCATGAATTCTGTGTTGACTTTGTATTTCATGCGGACAATCCAACCGTGCAAGACTACGTCAACAAACATGCGGAATTAGCTGATCATTTTTCTATAGAAATTTACGGTAACGTATCGTGCGTCGTAATAGACAAAATAGAAAAACTAGGAATCCCGTTCGCTCACTTTAAGACCACAAGTGTAGGATACGTTCGTTCAGAGTATTTTTCCTAACACCGACGCTCAGCACTCTGACACCTACAATCAATAAAACATATAGGCATCCTTGGCTATCGGCGGTGGGTGCAACAGTTGCTAACCGAAAACGCGTCCGACTATCCAAGCAATCACCACTATTGCTGGAATCAGAACGAATCGAATGATGTTTCTCATCTTGGAATCACCTATTTATTTGGTGCTATTGGTGCAAAATTGGTGCAAACACGCGAAAAGCCCCCACATTTCTGTGAGGACTTCTTCAGTTTGATTTGCGTTTGGAGCGGCGGACGAGATTCGAACTCGCGACATTCTGCTTGGAAGTTATATAACCCTTGTATCTCATAGTCTCAGGATGACCATAGCCCTGAGATTGATGGCAACTTAGACAGTCCATAAATGTCTCACGTTGTCTCAGACTATTTGTCTGCGTCCGTAGGGTCAACTTAGGGTCAACACACCTATTAGGCTTCCCAGCTAGGTGCTGGAATGATCGGGTTACCTCTTGCGTCATGGTCACCAATGACGATGGTGAAATCACCGATGCCAGGCACATCATCGTCTCTAACTGGTGCTGGCTTACCGAAGCCCCTGTCAGCTAGCAAAATATCAGACATCAATCAATACGATGCTAGTCTCCGAGTGACCAAACGTTCCAATCCTCAAATTCTGTAACAGTGCCAACAGGTTCCCAGCCTTCACCTAACCAAATTCCCGCCAGTATCCCCATGTTTCCTGCTTCAGATATTGAGGACACGTTTAACTCAGTCAGTTTTTGATCATTTAAATAAAGTACACCCACATCGTCTATAAGCATCAAACCCAGCTTATTCGAATGTCCTGCGTTCAATTTTAAGGTAGAGGCAGGGCCGCTCGTAATCACTGATAAAAGAGATCCAGCCTCGAGGTCCGGGCGATAACTCAACTCCCAGTTAATGGATCCCTTTGAATCGAAAATAATGTAGCCCACTCCTTCACTTCTCCGAAAAGCCAAACCATAACTCCAATACATAGCAGTCGGGCCATCAGGATTCATTATTGTCACAGTTGAGTAAGAGTTCACGAGTTTCTGAGTCGTATTTCTATTTGGGTAACCCTCATCACTGTGTATCAATGACTCTGAGGGTTTGCTCAGGATTAAACTTGGTCGGACTATTTGAAATGACCCGAAATTAGTGGCAAAGCCAGCTCGCTGATCGCCGTAACGGAGGCCGGTAACTGCTCGAATATCCCCTGGGGTTTGAATGTCGGACAGATCCAAGTCAGTTACTAGACTGTTATTTACAAACAACCAGCCCGTATCCCCGACAAAAACAACCCGAACTTGGTTAGTGCCGCTTTCAGATGAATCAAAATTGGAAAGTACACCGCTGGCCACAGGTTTATCGATATCAATCATGCGAGCACGGTGCTCCCACTTACCGTCACCCAAGATGACAACCAAGTGGTGTTCAGTCGAATTACTCCTGAAAATGAATCCATAACTAAACTCTTGGGTGGCACTTGAGTACGGATTATAAAACGTGGCTTCTACGTTACCGTTGGTCTCCCAAACACTTGAGGGGAATTCCTGATAATAGTTACTTTCAGGATCGTGAACCATCGCCCCAGAAGTTGGACCGTATATGACAGAAGCAAGCTCACCATCTGAAATTTCAGCCGCTGGCGTAACTGTTGCGATAGGTAACGCAGAGCTAGACTCAAGGTTTGAAATTAAACTCCTAAATGTTTGTTCATTAACTGCAAAGCCCGTACCTTCAACCGCAACTCCTCCCAAGGACTCTCGTTGTACATACGTGTTGACACCGATTACCTGTCCAAACATGTTGAATAACGGTCCCCCGCTATTGCCAGGGTTCAAAGAGGCATCGGTCTGGGTCACCCATCGGTCAAAAGCCGAATCGAAGTACGATGCTGAAATAATTCCCGAAGTTACTCTCGCAGAATCAGTCACTCCCAAGGGATATCCAATCGCTACGACAACAGAGCCTTTTTTGTTAGATGCAGAATCTCCAAGTGCTAATGCATTGAAATCGCCAGAACAGCAAATTTTGACCACAGCCAAATCACGGAGAATATCTACCCCAAGAACCTGTCCCGCATAGGAAGATACGTTTTTTACGGTGACAGTAACCTGAGATTGATTGCCGACAACATGCTGGTTGGTGAGTATCCACGCTTCATTTGTGGACGAGTCGGTCTTGTAAATAAATCCAGAACCCACGCCGGTCTCAGCCTCAATCCTTACGACCCCTGATTCTGATGATGCTACGATTGCTGCAATCGTCATTTCTGATGTCGAAGTAGGAGTCTGCACAGAAGTGGAAGGAATTGCAGGCACTGCAGGTACTGGTCCCCAGTCAGGATAGGTTGCATATCCAGAGTTGTCGGTGAGGCGTTTCTGGTTGGAGCCATCTGCATCCATCGCCCAGATGTCCCAGATATCGTTACGCATTGAACTAAATGCGATCTTCGAGCCGTCCGGAGACCAAGAAGGGTAAAGGTCGTGCGGTTTAAAACTATTGGAGAGTGTCGTCTGTCCTGAACCGTCTGGGTCCATCACCCAGATCGCCCATGGGCTGGTATCGTTACGTTTTGACGCAAATGCGATCTTCGAGCCGTCCGGGGACCAGGAAGGACCCCGGACATACTGAAAGTCGTTGGTGAGGCGTTTCTGGTTTGAGCCATCTGCATCCATCACCCAGATCTCCCATGGGCTGGTATCGTTACGTTGTGACTCAAATGCGATCTTCGCACCGTCCGGGGACCATGAAGGACGGACATCCGTCGTAGAGTTGTCGGTGAGGGGTGTCTGGTTGGAGCCATCTGCGTCCATCACGTAGATTTTAATATTATCCTCATCGATTGAACTAAATGCGATCTTCGCACCGTCCGGAGACCAAGAAGGGAGCCAACTAACCGAAGCGGTGAGGCGTTTCTGGTTTGAGCCGTCTGCGTCCATCACCCAGATACTTGTGTACCCGTCCCGGTCTGACGAAAATGCGATCTTAGATCCATCCGGGGACCAGGAAGGATCCTCGTCAGACGTAGAGTTGGTGGTGAGGCGTGTCTGGTTCGAGCCGTCGGCGTCTATAACGTAGATGTCCTGATTTCCGTTATGGTCTGACGAAAATACGATCTTAGATCCGTCCGGAGTGGGAGTAGCTGTGGGAGTAGCTGTGGGAGTAGCTGTGGGAGTAGCTGTAGGAGTAGTTGTAGGAGTAGCTGTAGGAGTAGGAACAGAAGTAGGAGTAGGAACAGAAGTAGGAGTAGGAACAGAAG
>CAJWLF010000028.1 GCA_913043205.1 uncultured Chloroflexota bacterium
TAATCAAAACCGGGCATTAAAACCTGGAAGTCAACATCCATATGACCATGTTCAGGATCTACCGAAATAAAGGAGAGGGAACCTTTAAATTTTCCTTTATAATCTGCGATGCTCATATCAGTCTGAGGAATGGGCACACTAAAGCGGGTACCGGCCACTACATACTCACTGTTTTCGGTAGTGAAGGGAGAACTATGATTACCCCCGGCATTGGGCAACTCAATAATTTCAGCAGTTTCAAAGGTGCTGAGGTCGATTCGGGCAACCCTTGGGGTGTTATTACCATTAATAAAAAGGTATTTGCCATAGCGCCACCAATTATAATAACATCTAAATTTTCTATTAAATTAATGAGTAAATTCATTTTAGTTGAAACTTTAGAGCCTCCTATAATTCCTATGCTTGGTTTTTGATTATTATTAACAAAATAATTTAAGTTTTTAATTTCCTCAATTAAACCATATCCTGCAACTGAAGGAAGGCATTTTGTAATATTAGCTATAGAGGCATGATTTCTGTGTGAAAATATTGGAGAGCCTGCATAGTTCGGGAGTGAAGGGAATCCTAACGATGACTGGTGTGAAAGGAATGACTGGTTTTAGGAGTCCTGAGTTGGATATTAGGTGCCTAGGATGGATAGAAGAGTCGCAAAAAAATAATCTGATTTCTGAGGCCGACTTCCTACTTTCACCTAGCGAATATGAGGGTTCTTCCATGTCAGTAATTGAATCAATGGTTAGTGGTCTGCCGTGCCTCGTTTCTGAGGCAAGTAGGGAGACTGTTGGAATAGGCGAGTTGGTGATGGACGATAATCCGGATAACTGGGCTAAGATGATAATGGAATCACTGGGGGAAAATTATCCAAAATTAGTTTCCACAATTCTGAAAAAATCGAAGAAGTAAAATTTCCTATTATGGGAGATATAGAAAAAAGTTTCTTAGATTTCGATGGCTTCAGCGATGATGTTGTGAATTTACAAGTCGAGATTACTGTGGATGGCGAAAACGTATTTTTTGATTTCGATGGCAGTGATAAACAACGCCGTGCACCTGTCAATTCAACTAAAGCGATGACGTTCGCCGCCTGCGCTTATGCATTAAGAGCACTTATGGCGCCGGATATGCCGGTAAACGAAGGCTTCTACCGCCACATAAAAATGAACGCTAAAGCGGGTACAGTTGTGCATGCCATCCACCCTGCCCCCGTTGTTGGTGGGTGGGAGACCCAAGTTCGAGTCAACGACATGCTATTTCGAGCATTTGCAGACGGACTACCTAAGAAAGTGCCATCCTCAACCAAAGCGATGATGGCACAAGCAGGATTCGGCATCATTGATCGTGAAACGGGAGAATATCACTGTAATTATGAAGCGCTCGCCGGCGGATACGGCGCTCGCGCTAATTCGGACGGACCCGATGCAGTACAACAACATGGTCAGAATACCGAAAATGCACCTGTAGAAGAAGTTGAGTCTCACTTCCCGATGAGAGTTTCAAGATTATCCTTAATTGAGAATTCAGAAGGACCCGGAAAATATCGTGGAGGTCTTGGCATGCGACGTGACTACCAATTCCCTGACGATCCGGCGACATTCACGATTCTTTCCGACCGTGATATTCAAGGACCACAGGGAATTTTTGGAGGGCTGGAAGGACGAAAAGCCTACTACATACTAAATCCCGACTGTCCAAATGAACAATCTATTGAACTTAGTTCAAAATGCGTAATCGACCTTAAGCCCGGAGATACGGTTAGTTTTCAGACACCTGGAGGTGGAGGTTACGGATCACCTTTTGAAAGAGATCCTAGAGCGGTCTTGAAAGATGTAATCGGAGGGAAAATCAGTATTGATCGAGCCCTAGATATGTATGGAGTAGTCATCACAAAATCTACGAGGGAGATAGATTCAGATTGCACACAAAAAATTAGACAGTCACGAACGAAAACGAGGCGTTTACCTTGACCACAGCCCAAGAGTCCGATCATCACGAAAGCAGGTACCGTATAGGGGTTGATATTGGTGGAACCTTTACTGACGGGACACTTGTGGATTCGACCACCGGTCGAGTAACGACGTCTAAGGTTCTGTCTACTCCATCTAATCCAGCGTCCGGTTTCATTTCAGCAGTAAAAAAACTTTTATCATCAGCCTCAGTTGACCCTTCACACATCGAACATGTTGTACATGCAACCACCGTCGCGACGAACGCAATAATTGAAGGTAAAACTGCGCGTACTGCTTTCGTCACCACCCAAGGATTTAGAGACATGCTCGAAATAGCAAGGCAAATTCGCCCTTCGCTATACGATCTACAATTTGAAAAACCTGCTCCACTAGTTCCGCGACAACTTTGTTTCGAAGTTGAAGAAAGGGTTAATGCAAAAGGTGAAGTGGTCACGCCTTTAGATGATCACTCATTAAACCAAGTAGTCAATCAACTAGCTTCATCTGACATAGAAGCAGTTGCAATATGCCTGCTCCATTCATATCGAAATCCAGATCACGAGCGACGTATAGGGGAAGCAATCTCTGAAAAACTACCCAACGTTATCGTCTCGATCTCGTCCGACGTTGTTCCTGAATTCCGAGAATATTTGCGCGCATCGACAACGGTAATTAACTCGTCAGTTGCACCAATCGTCAGCGCTTACCTCTCGTCGATCAGCCAAAAGCTAGTTTCGGAAAACGTGACTTCTGAGCTACTGGTAATGCAGTCAAGCGGTGGAGTTTACCCCGCCCAGTCAGCATCTGAAAACCCTGTATTTATGGTCGAATCTGGACCTGCCGCAGGAGCGGTTGCGGCAGCTGCACTAGGTTCAAATCTAGGACAACCTAACGTTATTTCCTTCGATATGGGTGGTACAACAGCAAAAGCTAGTCTGATTCGCGAAGGTCAGCCAAATATCACCAAAGACTACAGCGTAGGAGGAGCTGCGCAAAGTGGTACCGGGGCATTCGGTGGAGCCTCTGGCTATCCGATCAGAACACCCGTCGTAGACCTAGTTGAAATTGGAGCTGGTGGAGGTTCTATAGCGTGGGTAGATTCAGGCGGAGCACTCCGCGTTGGTCCACACTCGGCTGGTGCAGACCCTGGACCAGTATCCTATGGCTTGGGAGGTACTAAGCCAACCATCACAGACGCAAACTTGGTACTCGGTCGCCTAGATCCAAATTACTTCGCAGGTGGTGAGATGAAACTGGACATTGATTCAGCACGTGAATCGATTCGCGTGAATTGTGCAAATCAACTTAAGATTTCAGTGGAAGAGGCAGCACACGGAATTATCGAGATAGCTAACACGGCAATGGTGAACGCACTTCGACTGGTATCGGTTCAACGAGGACATGATCCTAGAGATTTCATGTTGATTGGATTCGGGGGGGCTGGTCCTGCTCATACCGTTCGCCTTGCTGAACAAGCCGGAATACCTAAAGTACTGATCCCATTAGGACCAGGTACCGCCTCGGCTCTAGGGCTGCTAGTAACCGATGTACGTATGGAAGGGTCCGCAACCTTGATAGTAAGAGCCGATCAGGCTGACCTAACTCAAATTTCTCGAGAGTTTCAACGACTAGAAAATCTCGGACGAAAAGCGCATAAACAAGCTGCTTCAGCATCGGGAGCACCAGTATTCGAACGTGCCATTGAAATGCGCTATTGGGGCCAAAGTTTCGAACTTAGCATTCCAGCCCCTAACCGGTCTGAGATCGACCAAACATGGATGCAAGAATTGACCGAATCTTTTCACAACGCCCATCAAACCGCATACGGCTTCCGAGCAAACGATGAACCGATTGAAATAGTAAATCTCCGTCTCACAACAGTTGGTAAGATTGCTCGCCCACAAATGCTGAAGTTATCAATCACAGACACAGGGGTCTCGATTGCATTAAAAGGCACTCGCCCAGTGTATTTCTCGGAGGAATCAGGCAAGCAAGGTATGATCGAATCAAAAGTCTATGATCGATCTCTACTACCAGCTGGTGCCGTTTTCTCTGGTCCTGCTATCGTCGAAGAACCTGATTGCACAACCGTCGTACACCCTAACTGGCAAGCCAATATTGATGAATTTGGCAACATTATCATCCAGCCAAAAAATTAACCCTTGAAGAACACCAACCTCTGAAGAGACACATCATGACAAACACACTTAATCGCGCATGGACGATGGCGGCCCGACCTATAGGTGAGCCTACGCAGGACAACTTTGCCATGAAAGAATCGGTTATCCCTGCACCAAAACATGGTGAAGTGTTAATCAAAACGCTTTACATGAGTCTTGATCCTTATATGCGCGGACGGATGCGCTCAGGCCCATCATACGCAACGGTCTTAGAACCAGGAGACATTATGACCGGCGAAGTAGTTGCTAGGGTCGAACAGAGCGAATCACAAAAATACAATGTCGGCGACATCGTGCGGGCGAACATCGGTTGGCAAGAATGGGCAGCCGTAGGAGCTCACAATGTCAACCGGGTGGATCCAAACCTAGCCCCAATATCAACATCTCTAGGAATCCTTGGTATGCCCGGAATGACAGCTTACTTTGGACTTCTCGCTGTACTCAAACCACGCGCTGGCGACACACTCGTAGTATCAGCTGCATCAGGAGCCGTTGGTGCGGTCGTCGGTCAAATAGGAAAAATTAACGGCTGCGAAGTGATTGGTATTGCTGGTACAGAAGAAAAATGCGCGTACCTCATAAACGAACTAGGCTTCAGCCACGGGATTAACTATAAAAAACAAAATGTTTCTAAAGAACTCAGCAGTATTGCTCCTGCTGGAATTGATTGCTACTTCGACAACGTAGGGGGGCCTGTATCTGACGGAGTATTTGAGAATCTTGCTCTCAAATCCAGAGTCGCTATATGCGGTCAGATATCACAATATAACGCTGCTGAAACGCCAAAGGGACCACGCAATTTGGCATCGTTAATCCGTACTCGAACAACAGTAGAAGGCTTTCTAGTTTACGACTTCGTTTTAGAACATGAAGTAGCGCGTTCTCGCATCGCAACTTGGATCAAAGAAGGTCGATTAAAATATAAAGAGGACGTTGTAGATGGATTCGAAAATGCTCCTACAGCATTTATAGGACTGTTAAACGGAAAAAACTTTGGCAAACTATTGGTTAAGGTAAGTGATTAGCGTACAGGGCAAACGAACCAACAATAGCTCGAAATAAATGGACTACTGACCACTAAACTACTATCAACGTCCGTTTGAAACTTGACCATATGCATAAGAATGCTTACTGTTGAGTGCATCAGCGGAAGTGGCTCAGTGGTAGAGCATCTCCTTGCCAAGGAGAGGGTCGCGAGTTCGAATCTCGTCTTCCGCTCCATTTATAAAAATACCCCCTATCCTGTGTTTGGATAGGGGGTTTTCATATTGCGGTATACTCTTGGCGATGGTAAATATTTAGAGGTGAGCATATGCCCCGATTAACTCCAATCACTGAAAGAACCCAACTATCTGGCGAATCTTTGAATGCTTTTGACTCGATAGTTGAGTCCAGAGGGCGAATTAATGGGCCTCAATCTATGCACATGTATGTTCCGGATATAGCTCGCTGTTCAATAGAGCTTAGTGATGTATTGTTATACAAATCTGGGTTGTCGGCACATGATGTTGAATTGGCAATACTTGTATCGGCAAGGGAAATGGATTGTGAATACGTATGGGCTTCACATACAAACTCCGGGATTAAAGCCGGAGTAAGACTAGAAGCAATAGAGATTATTGGTGAGTTTAAGAATTTGGATAATCTTACTGAAGATGAGGCGGTAATAGTGCAGTATGGTCGTGAAGTGTTGGGATCTCACAAAGTAGACCAGGCTACATTTGATAGGGTCTTGGCCAGACATGGTGAATCTGGAACAATAGCTATAGGAGCACTTATGGGGTACTATGCCATGTTAAGTTGCACTTTAATAGGAACAGCCATGGAACCTGCTAATCAGTATCACCCGCTTCCTAAGAGATAGAGATTATTATAATTAATGCTACGTATGTGACTAACGGTCACAATAATAACTTTATGGAGCTATAAAAATGACTTATTACGCTTATGTCTCACTACAGGGTGATGACAAGATTTCACGTTTCGTAATGGACGCTGCTTCAGGTTCGCTTGAAAAAATAGGAGACACTTCTGTTATAGGAGGTCCTGCTCCCTTAACTGTTAGCCCGGATCGTACATCTCTTTATGTAGGTCAGCGTAACTCGAAGCAATTATCGAGTTTTG
>CAJWLF010000029.1 GCA_913043205.1 uncultured Chloroflexota bacterium
CTAAATGACAAAGATCATTACTGGGGAGTCGTCCTAGACTGGACATCAAACTAGCATATTCGATTCTAGGGTACCGTAGGTGGCCAAACCCCAACAACAAAGATCAGGCTCTTCCTAGTCCTTTTGGTAGCCCTCAGATGAGAAAATGGGCGCTACCCAATTAATTTTATCTATCTCTTTTGTAGGAACTTAATTTCTGGCTTTCCTAAAGAACCAGCCTCTTTCATTTTTGCCTGCTGTTCTGGATCCGAGAAAAAACTCTGAACCACCTCTACCGACGGAGTCGTGCCAATGACAGTCACCTTATTTGGTTCCCCTACTTGGGTGTAGGCGTCCACGTGGATTCCTACTCGTTCTCTGCTGTCTGAATTGTCATCGAACACACTTTTCCAATGATCAAAATCTGCTACTTCTATGGAGACGACTACCATTAGACTCATCTCGACACTCCTGATTCTGTTTGGGAAATATGTGGCCACAGTATAGCTATGGTTATTGAAGAAGGTCTAAAGACCTAGTTCCTTAGGCAGGAAATTAGAGACTGGTTACAAATACCCAAAGCTACAGTGGACGCTTACGCTTGCTTGGCTAATTTTTAATTTGGGATCTTATTTTATTTATCTGAATCCGGAGAGTATCGCTTGCGTAAGGTTAATTGTATGTATTTACTGTATCCCATATTTAAATAGCGATTGGATGGATTGCACCGGTCATTTAATCTTTTTTGGCCACAACGAATATTTCACATGGCTCGTAGGCCTGCTCTAAGAAGCGACTAAAAGCTGCTTTTAAAGCATCGATCTGATCTTGCAGTTGATGAACATCCTGATTTTGTCGATGAATTCGGGAGAGTATATTGTCAATCAATGTGCTTTTAGAGAGGTGCATTGCTAACAAATTGCTTATTGAGGAATATTTCGTTTCTGCTTCTGATTTGACAGTGTCTTTCGTGTTGAATTCTGGAATCAGATAGTTAGGGTCTACTACCAGCCCGCGCTCAGAGTTCATATTGAGTTCTGCCTTGATGACTGTTAGTCCGGCTTGTATAGACAAAAACTGTATAGCCTCAAGATCATAAGGGCGTATGTGACTGGGGTCTCGCCAAAACTCGTGGGTGATTGTGGGAAGGCTACCGGGATTGGGGGTAATGACACATAAAACGCCATTATCCTTTAAGGCAGTTTGAGATGCTTCGAAGAACAATTGTGCAGATTCTGGTGTCAAATGTTCAACTAAATGTGCAGAGAAAATTCCGTCGTAGGTATTATCGTTATTTGATAAATGGTCTATCACATTTTCGCATGATGCGTTCAAACCTAATTTTTTGGCCTCCTCCACTGCAGCACTATCCAGATCAATTCCTATGGACCTGTACCCGTTTTTATTAGCAGCTTCTAAGAATTCCCCGCGTCCGCATCCCGCGTCCAGGATTAGGCCCTCTTTGTCGAAGAACTCTAGGAATGGGGCTCTTGCTTGTATTACCGTAGTTCGGTCAAATTTTCTATATCTATACCAATCAGCGCTCAGAGTAATTCACTCCAAATCCTAGTGTTTCTTGTCGAACCAATAAGCCAAGTATTTCCATCGATCCCACTTAGCGTACACTTTTTCGGCGATTCTATGTTTTGGTTTATTACCTTTAAAGTATTTGTTTGCAACGTGGTTAATGAAAACAGAATCTACTGGCAGGTAGTCGAATCGATTTGTAATAGCCAGTATGGATGCAGCAGCGTAGGGCCCAAAACCTTTTAGCGCCAGTATTTGTGACCTTATCTCTTCCGTCGAATAGTTTGAGTCATCCCAGGAATCGATGTTCACATGGCCCTTATCTATCGATCTGGCCAAATCACACAATGCTTCGGATCGGTATCCTAAGCTGGTTTTGGACTTTATGACTGATTGTTCTGTGTTTGCAATCACCTTGGCCGAAGGGAATGTATGGTTTCCGTGAGGGGTAGCCTCACCGAACTCTGTCACTAGGCTTGAGATCATAGATTGGGTCCCACTCCAGTTGATGTTGGTCGTACACAAAACTTTTACAGTGTCCTCCCATAAATTGGTCGATCTCAGCATGCGGCCAAGTTTTTGGTCGGCAATCCATTTGAATTCCTGATGTCTGTTGCAGTAATGGTGAAAATCTGAGAGGTCATCGTTAAGGCAAAGCATTCTGGTAGCGGTATGTCGTACCGTATCTGTGATCGGACTAGTCGATGTTATATCTATAACGTAATTATTCTCTGAAAACAGAATGTCTGTTGGCTTTCCGTTTACACAGAGGGCCGATCGGAGTATCCCATCGGCTGAATCCCAATTGAACGGTTTCAGTGAATACCAACCGTGAGATTCCACTACGTTAGCCAGACTGTAAGGAGTCTGGTGGATCTTTATTTTGTCGCGATAATATTTGATGGTCGTCCGTCCTATTGAAACCAAATTTATGTAGATTACTGTGGATACATAAAGGTATGATCAACACCGCATCTTAACGTCTTACCGGGAGCAGTATGGGACAAAAAATTGATCCAATGAACATCTTGTTAATTATTACCGACCAGATGCGCGCAGATTCATTAGGAATGACAGGGAACAGATCTGCTCGTACGCCTCATCTAGATAAATTTGCTGCTACTGGGGCCATATCAGAAAGGATGTATTGCGCTCACCCACTTTGTATGCCTTCCAGATCATCAATAATTACAGGGACCACACCGGCTGCACATAGGGTTTGGAGCAATGGTGTAGCTTTGGACCCTCAAATGCCTGTGATTGGCGACCAGCTTTCCGAATCTGGTTATTCGACTTGTCTGATTGGTAAGGCGCACTTTAGGCCTTATGGGTTTGAAGATGAAGAATCAGATACGGATATAGGCGCTGTGGAAGTTGAGTATGAAGACAATTGGATCAATGGCTCAATTCCCGACGATTGGAACGGTCCCTATTATGGATTTGATGAGGCATACCTAACGCTGCGGCATAACAATGTGCGCGGTGGGCATGCAGGTAGAGATATTGAAGCTGCTCATCCTGGTGCTTGGGAGATGACAGATTCGAATCATGCTTTGGAACAGAATGAGTGGATTGGGGCATGGAAATCCGGTCTACCTATAGATTGCCACGCTTCAGAATGGATCACAGAAAAATCTATCCAGTATATGGCCCGTGAGAAAGAGGCTCCTTTTTTTCTGACCGCGTCATTTCCTGACCCTCACCATCCTTTTGCGCCGTCAGAGCCTTTTGCGAGTTTGATAAACCCAGACGAGATCGAACTTCCAGCTAGTCACGGGGCATCTGTGGATTCTAAGCCTCCGCATGTTCGTGACTATTTGCATGGCAAAATAGATAAACATGAAGGATGGGGGTCTGGGGCAGACGATTTACCATCGATTAGCGAGCGAGGCTGGAAAGAAATTTTGGCCTATTACTATGGTACTGTTGCTCACATAGATGATTGTGTAGGTAGAATTCTTGAGGCTCTGGACGACTTAGGGCTTTCAGACAAAACGGCTGTATTTTTTACTTCCGACCATGGAGAACTTTTGGGAGACCATGGTCTTCTTTACAAAGGGCCTTTTCCCTACGAAGGGTTATATAGGGTACCGTTTATAGCCCGTATCCCTGGAGTGACACAGCCGGGTAGTCGGTTGTCAGACTTGGGTTCTCACATTGATTTTGCACCGACATTTGCCGATCTGGCTGGGCAAAATGCTTTGCCATCGTATCAGGGTGCCTCCATGTTGCCCTGGCTTGCTGGTGGAGACGGCAGAGAGATTGTAAACATTGAGTTTATCTCCAGATATTTCCCAGATTTGGAGTCTGCCACTGTTATCAGCGAGAGGTGGAAGCTGATTCATTATTCAGAAGCACCGTTTGGGGAACTTTATGATTTAGAGGCAGATCCTATGGAAATGAATAATTTATGGGATGAACCTGCAGTCTCAGACATCCGTCATCGACTTGAAACCCGGGCTCTTGACGATGCATTGAAAACACGTCAGCGTCTTCCATGGCCAACAGCTCATGCATGAAAGCAATATGTCCAAGTATGTGGGCAAAGACGATCTGTCTGAGTCGACTATGGAGGCTTTGAAAGGGTTGTGTATACGGTCTACAGAGCATGTCGGGTCAGATGCGAACCTATATAGATTAGAAAGGGATGACTTGCGGAGCAAAGGTACTTTCACCCAACCTCATATGAAGGATTCTTCTTGGCAGTTGGAGATCGGTTTTGCAGAACTTGGAGAATTGTTTAATGAAGGCTTTGTTGTACAGGCCCCGCATGGGGTAAAAGTGAGTGAACATTGCACAGTAATCAGGGCAGGGTTATCCCAGGACGCTTTAGATTGGTACGCTAATCGTATGCGTTGTTAACTTGCATTCTCAGATGGAATATCATCTGGGCTAGAGGGATGAATCTTGACCGGCTGGCTAAGGAAGTCTGCGTTTGCCAGCATTAACTGGATCCCATCGGTTAATTCGACGGTGGTACTTCGCAGACTTACGGATTTAACAATTCCAGTCATTCCTCGTATCTCTATGGTGTCTCCTGGTCTTACTCTACGTTCTCCCATAGTTATTATTCCTGCAATTAGGTTGCGGGCGAGGTCTTGTGCTCCGAATCCGATGCCTACTGATAGACCTCCCAAAGGAACCAACACTATTGCCAAATCAAACCCAATGGAGGTTAATCCTACATAAAGTCCGACGATATAAAAAGACACCCGGACGGATCTCGAAATTGTTTTCTCAACTGACGAGTTGAAATCCAATTTGCTAAGCACGTATCGATTTAGCGACGAGCTAAGGATTTTGCCTGCTGACCAACTGACGAATAGGATGACACATACTTGAAATAGTGAAAGTAAGGTTAAGTCACGGTCCTGGACTTGTGTCAAAGGGGTGTTTAATACAGACCAAATAGCGTCCCAGAAATCCATTCCGCCTCGCCTCCGTATTATTTCGTATCAATATGCCGTTGAGGGTGAGACAGACTTAATCCTTATAGTCTTCGCGCGGAGGGCTGAAAAGCTCTATTAATAGCGAATCTTCCAATGCACGAGCTTCGTGTTTTGCTCCTCCAGGGATTACCCAAGCGGATCCGGCCGGGCATGTTTGGATTTCCCCTTCTATTTCGAGTTCTATGCACCCTTTGATGCAATAGCCTACCTGTTCATGCGGGTGATCATGCATAGTTACAACTGCACCATTTTCAATGCTGATCTGCATTAGTAGGGTTTTCTCGCCCCATACGAGCGTATTTCGCATTACACCGTCAAAAGGCGTTTGTACAGGATCCTTGTCGGCGGAGTTTCTGAATAGCATTACTTCATGTCCCTTACGAAAATGGCATTGGTGCCTGTTGAAACTAGTCTAATATCACTCTCATCCTTACATCATTCCGGGCATACCGCCCATACCGCCCATACCGCCCATACCGCCCATA
>CAJWLF010000030.1 GCA_913043205.1 uncultured Chloroflexota bacterium
CGTGGATGGCGCCATCGCTTGTGGGATCAGTGCCGTTCGTCTCGATGTGACCGATCCACAGTCAGGATTTGACACGGCTGGTAAGTTGCTAGTTTGATCTGAATACAATTAGTCTTTATCTAGAAAAATATGCGGAGGTCTGTCGACCTTCATTATCTCTGCAATCAATGTGAGTCAATCAGCAGGATGAACAAAAACAACATTCCGTCCTTACCGAGATGCCCGTGATCTGTCATGTCTGTGAATCCGAGATGCGATATCGCTTTCACATCGACATTCATCCGCTGTACCGATGTACCGTTTGCAGACTGGAATGTTTGAATCCTCAACCGGGAGATGCAGTACTACGGGCCATCTACGATGAGAGTTATTTTCTTGGGAGTGGAGACAGCAACAACGAAAAGCTGATGGCCAAAATGAAGAAGTCAACAGCACTTGGTTATCTTGAGTTGCTCAATACTCATCTGGTTGGTGTCGAAAATCCAAGACTGTTGGAAGTTGGATGTGGTAGTGGGGACTTCCTGGTTACCGCAAAAGAGCAGGGTTATTCAGTAGCAGGAGTTGAAATTAGCCGAGCGGCTGTTAGAGATGCTAATAGGAAACTCGAAGAAAAAGCCGTCATGCAGGGCGAATTGTCGAATCTTGATCCTGAACAGCTTGGTAAATTTGATTGTTGCGTGTTGTTCGATGTTCTTGAGCATGTGCGCAACCCATTGACGTTCCTGGGTAACCTTAAAAATATTCTAAACGACAGTGGTGTATGTTTTGTGGTCACGCCATCGCTCGACAGTTGGAGTGCAAAATTATTGGGCAGGCACTGGATGGAATACAAGCCGGAGCATTTGTTTTACTTCGATGAAAGAAATATAAAGAGTCTGTTGAACCACGCAGGTCTTTCCCCTGTATCTATTTCACCAAACTGGAAGGTGCTGAATTTTTCCTATATCAACTCTCATATGCAGAAGTTTCGAGTTCCTATACTGTCATCGGTGAGCAGTGTTCTTTCCACACTTCTTCCGAGAAAACTTCGCGAACAGAATTTTAGAATTGTGGCGTCCGGAATGAACGTGTTGGCGAATAAGAGACAGCATCGCTCAGTTTAGAGATTAACTCTGAATTGATGATCACAAGTTTTATCCTGCCTCGTTATCCAAATAAATTATGGTTCTGATCTCTCGCAAGCTGACTTACTTTTTTCTGGTTAGTGGTCTTATTGCGGTATTACTGAGTTCCTACCCGATTGTTTTCTTCGGGAAAAGCTATGTCTCTCCAGGTTACGGGCCACAACTGCTCTACGATGACTGGCCGTTAATCCCAGGTTACAAATCATCCGATTGGGAAAGTGCCGGAAGTGACCCGGGGGCGATGGCCTGGGCATTCCTTCCTTATTCGAGGGTTCAGCACGAGGCGGTATTCGAACACAAGGAGTTCCCGCTGTGGAACCGCTATAACTCTGCGGGACTGCCTCTGTTCGGTCAGGGACAATCAATGATCCTGGATCCTCTGCACTGGATTGTGGTCGCAGGGGAAGGCAATGGCTGGGCCTGGGACGTCAAGTTCTTGCTCTCTAAGTTGCTGTTTCTGACCGGCATAGGGGTGTGTATTTTATCGGTTACCCGAAGCCGGGCGATTACGTTTGCCCTCATGGTTTCAGTGGCTTTTATCGGGTTTTACTACTATCGATTCAATCACCCCGTTTATTTCAACCTGACCTATGTGCCGTGGTTGTTTTTCTCTTATCTAGCACTGATTCGTGGTCTTCAGGGCGGCGATGTCATTGGTAGCAGAAGATGGCGGCTATGGCCAATATTTGGCGTCTTTGCAATGTCGCTGTTGCTGCTGTTTTCCGGAACGCCTAAAGGGACATCCATTCTTTTCGGGGCTTTGCATTTTGCCGGTTTGATAGGGGTTATCGGGGTCAGTAAGGGGATCCGGGAGAAGGCGATCAACTTCGGAGTTCTGCTGGTCCTGTGGACTGCGATTGCTCTTGCTAGTGCCCCCCACTGGCTCATCTTCCTCGATACGTTGTCCAAAGTTTCAACGATTTACGACAATCCTCACTGTGGTTTTAACAGCAGACTTTGGTGGTTCATTGACAGCCTGTTTTTAGGGCCTGAGTTGCTTCCTTGGGGTGGTCCGACAACGAATACGTTTCTATCGGTCTGTGCCCTGATGGTTCTGGTGGTGTTACCCCGTCTTGTTCGGAAGCCTGTTTTCTGGATGGCTTTTTTGCCCCTGGTTGGATTACTGGCCTTTGCCTATGGGGTCGTCCCGAACCATATCTGCCAGAAAATCCCGTTGATAGGATCAATCCATAAGACATTCTACGTTTGTTTTATCGCGGCGATTGTATTTGCGGTGGTGCTGGCCGGGTTTGGGTTGCGGGAGTTCTTTGCGGATCTTAAAGCCGGTGTAGGGCGATTCAAGTGGACTTTGTTTGTACTGATTCTTTTCGTTCTTTTTGTTCATTGGGCCTACCCAGACTATGACAGTTACGATGCCGCTTTAAGCGCCGCGGGCATGCTGGCCGCATTTGGTATCGGCGGGACTGTTTTGTTGTTTCTCCTTGGTATCTGGCTATACCGGCCTGGCAGGGGTTTTTCAGTGCCCTCGACAGTTGTGTTGGGGTGTTTGTTTGTATTGCCTCATAGTTACCACGGTCTGCATTTTTCCACTGGCTGGAAGGATTTAGATGCCCTGATCATCAATCCTACGCCCCGGGCTGATTATCTGGAGCCATCACCGGCGATCGAATCATTAGGACATCTATTGTCAGACGATAATTTTCCGTCGGGCGAATACGGCAGTGAGGTGTCCCCTACCTTAAGTGACAAATCCAAACTCGTAACGATAATTCTTGAAAGAGCAAAGAGGACGGGTGGTAACCAGGAAGAGATCAAGAAATATGAAGAGGTGTTAAAGAAATCAATCATGAGTTCGTCAGATTCTCTGGAGATACAACATCATGCGGTGAACTTTCTTCGTGGTGTAAAGGCCAGACCTTGGCCAGAGGGACCCGAACGATTACTGGGTGATGGTCGGGGACCTATGTCCGGGTTTTATTCGTTCCTGAAACTTGAAAGTCTCAATGGTCCCGATGCACTTATGCACGCAAGATACATGGAGTTCCTCGACCTGATGGGGTGGACATTACCCCGCTGTGAGCATTGGTTGAGAACAATGAAAGGGTACGAAACATTCAGATTCGAGGCGTTGCTGGATGTCCTGAATGTTGGGTATCTTTTGTCAACTAGGCGGGATATTGGAACTCGGCATCTGGCGAGTGACTTTATTCGGTATGCTGATACGAAAGAGGTGTCAACTGAGAATGAGGGTGACGGACAATCCTGGTCTTTGTCGCTACAGAAGGTTCCTTCTCGGGGGGTCGATAGAGTCAGTTGTGCACCACAATCGAAGGGGTTGAAACCAGACGGAAAAGAAGACAATGTGTTTGTCATGGATTTTCATGTCCCAGATGTCGAGTTGGAAGCTGAAAATGTTATCGTTGCTATCAATCTAGATCGACAAAGTCCACCAGGGTTATGGGATACTGAAGCTAGTGGATATTTATCGAGTACATCTTTTAAGAGGGGCACCCCACTACTGAATAGTTCTGACGGGGTGGTCCAGATTCCGGTGTCTGGACCTAGCCAAAGGCTGTGGATCTACACCTGTGCAGACGGGTTTGATCAGCCAGACAGTCAGTACAGAATCCGGGCGGCCGTCAAGAAAGCCAAGGTGCCGCCATTGGTGATGAGTTCTGATATGAAGGTCTGGGAGCGAGAGCATCCTTGGCCTCGGGCGTTCTTCGTCGATGAGATTGCGACTTATAAGGAGGTTAATCAACCGAGTTATAGGTACGGTGCCTATTCGCGGTGCCCAGCAATTGCGACTTACATTGATCGTGATCACGACTTAGCTAAGTTTATTCGGCAAGCGGATGGTCTGCCTCTTGCGGCGGTGGAGGCCGAAAAAACCCTCTGGCCAAACCCAGAGAGAACCGTAGTTGCTGCAACTGATTATCGATTGACATCCAATTCAACATCTTTCCGTATCGAGGCTCCATCTTCTGGGATGGTGGTGCTGACTGAAACACATATACCCGGTGATGTGCATGTGACAATCAATGGAGGGTCTGGCCAAGTGATGACCGTAAACCATGCATTTAGGGGTATTGAGATAAAAGAACCTGGTTTATACGACATCAAATTTTTCTATCGGCCCCAGTACTGGTCTACCGCATGGATTATGTTCGGGCTGGGATTGGGTCTGGTTATTTGTGTCTTATTTGTGAAACGCTATCGAAACGAATTCTGAACAGACATTGATCACGATTATGGGGTGGCTGTGACAGCGCTTTATGCTGGTGGCGTTATTGAATATTTCAGATGGAATCGATCGCTGCCTGCTCGCAACGGGAACAGTTTGACTGGCTAAGATAAAAACTTTTTCGCGTATATTATTAGTAATTGGATGTCGATCCTGATTTCTCGCAAGCTGACTTACTTTTT
>CAJWLF010000031.1 GCA_913043205.1 uncultured Chloroflexota bacterium
AAAGGGTCGACTCAATCTATGTTCCTAAAGCGGAATTCATGTGTGAATCTATACGGGAAAAAGGGTTGGACCCAAGCAACTTCACATATGCCGATTTCGGCGCGGGAGCTGGGCATTTTATCTCCGCAATGAGGAAACTTGGCCTATCTGATGTATTCGGATATGAAGTGTCCCCTGAATTGGCCAATCCGGTGGGACTGGATTGCACAACGGTAGGGATGGCCAATACCAATACGGATTGTGATGATGCCACTTTCGCCGAGATTCATCGAGCATTTCTTGATCATCACGTAGTATTTTTTCGGGACCAGAATTTGAGTCTGGAAAGTCATAAGGCATTCGGACGCAGGTTTGGTACGCTCAATGTACATCCGCAGTATGTCCCGTTGGATGGACATCCAGAAATTTTGCCTATAGTTAAAGAAGCACATACCGAACATAATATCGGTGGGGTATGGCACTCAGATATTACGTTTTTGGAACGACCTGCGTTAGGTTCAATTCTCTATGCGATCGATGTTCCTAAAAGTGGTGGGGACACTCTGTTTGCGAACCAGGAACTTGCTTTTAAAGGATTTTCAACTGGGTTACAACAACTATTGTCTAGACTTCGAGCTGTACATTCTGATCACACTCTATCTGATCGAACCGAAGCAGAAAATCGCAATAGGACCCGTTCGACCAAGTTGTCTGAGGTAGCCATGCGACAACCTACAATCGAGAATCTGCATCCTGTGGTGCGCACCCACCCGGAGACAGGTCGCAAGAGCCTATTTGTTAATCAGGCATTTACAGTTCGATTTGAAAACATGACTGCGGTAGAAAGCAAACCATTGCTTGAGTTTCTTTATGAACAAGCCACAAAGCCCGAATTCACATGCCGGTTTCAATGGCAAAAGGGTTCGGTAGCAATGTGGGACAACCGCTGCGTACAGCACTATGCATTGAATGATTATTTTGGTCAGCGCAGATACATGCATCGAGTCACAGTAAATGGGGATCGGCCAACGTAATATACCTAGATGTTTAACTGTCTAAAATAGAATACATCAATGCCGTTACCACTGGAAGGAATCCGAATACTCGACCTGACTCGTGCTCTTGCAGGTCCTTTTTGTACGATGATTCTTGGCGATCTGGGAGCGCAGGTAATCAAGGCTGAGCCCACCCAGGGTGGAGATATGTCCCGCAGTTGGGGACCGTATCACGATGGAATCGGTGTATTTTATCTTAGCATCAACCGTAATAAGCAAAGCTTAGCAGTAAACTTCCGTAATCCTCGAGGCTTGAAACTTCTACACCAACTAGCTCGTGATGTTGACGTTGTGGTCGAAAATTTTAAGCCTGGAACGACCAAAACTATTGGTCTTGACTACGATACGCTGGTTAAAGACGCGCCTCAACTTATCTATACAAGTATCACAGGCTTTGGTACCGATGGTCCCTACGGTAATTGGCCGGGGTATGATCAGATAGCCCAAGGGATGTCAGGCATGATGAGTATAACTGGACAGGCAGATGGGCTGCCAACTCGTCTTGGAGTGCCACTTGCTGATCTTGTTTCGGGAATCTGGAGCGCATTGGGAACAATTACTGGACTTCATCAGAGAACAAACACAGGACGAGGACAAAAAGTAGAAACTTCACTTCTCGCTGGTGTTGTCGGAATGCTGTGTGTCCAAGGGCAACGTTACCTCAGCCTAGGGGAGGTTCCACAAAGAATCGGTAACGAACACCCCGTGATCTATCCATATGGAGCCTTTGAGGCGGCTGATGGTATGGTCAACATTGCAGCAGCGACCCAGTCTCAATGGCAGAATCTATGCCGCTTGCTCAATCTTGAGGATTTGATCGAGCAGAGTGAGTTCGTTGACAACGAGGCACGTTCTACCCATCGAGAACGATTGCGTAAGATTTTTAATTCTCGGCTAAATTCGCGTAATGCGATTGACTGGACCACTATGCTTATGGAAAACGGTATTCCAGCAGGCCCTGTTTTCGATTTACAGCAATTGTTTGAAGATCCACAGGTGGAAGCTACAGGACTGGTTGAGTTGGTTCACCATCCCCAGTTAGGTCAGATTAAACAGTTATCGAATCCTCTTCGTCTAGAATCCATCGGGCCCAAAACAGTACGTTCGCCACCCCCGTTATTGGGTCAGCATACCAATGGAATTTTGAATGAATTAGGGCTCACGTCGAACGATATTGTTGAACTGCAAGAAGACGGAATAATATTTCAGGATGCCGTGAACATATGAACCAGCGCCTGGCTTACATTGCTCTGTCAACTGCTGATTCAGAGTGCCTTTCGGTATTTCTTGGCGACGGTCTTGGATTAGAGAATCGTTCTATTTCCCACCCATACGGATCATTTCAACTATTTTCTATTGGCGAGTGTTATCTGTGCGTTGTAAAACAGGGACATGGCTTTCTAAACTGTCCAAATAAGACGGGTCTGGACCATATTGGACTAAGCGTATCTGAGAATGATCTTCCTACAATAGCGGAATCTCTGAATCTTCAAGCAGATCCGGTCCAAGTTGTTGCCAACAATTGGAAGGAAGTGAAAATTGCTCAGTCTGTTACCTGTGGGACTGCGGTTCGGTTTTGTTGCAATTTAGATATTCAACCCGCAACTTCTGAATGGGTTCACCGCATTGACCACATTGGCATAGCCAGCGCGAATATCTCGGACGAAGAAGCGTTTTTTCACAAGCATCTCGGTTGTCAGATTGAAAGTCGTCAGACAGACTACGAAACTCGGTTGGCTGTTGAAAGTTTTGTTTCAGATCGATACGGGATAGTCCAACGACAGAGGTCGCCGGAGCAGGTGGGTGGACTTCGCGTGCTCTTTTTGAACGTCGGAGATTGTGAGCTTGAGGTTCTGGCAGAGCTTGACAGTAAACCACCTCGGCTAATTGATCGTCACGAACCCGGCGATACACGGCAAGACCGGAGCGCGATCGGCCGTTTTGTAGAGCGACGGGGACCAGGGTTACACCATTTAGCATTGAAGACACCCGACATAAACGGCTTACTTAAACGGCTCAAGAGCCGTGGATATCGATTAATTGATCCGATCGGTCGGCCTGGTTCCCGAAGAGCCTTGATTGGATTTATTCATCCCGCAGAGTTGGGTGGGGTGCTAATTCATTTTGTCGAGCGCGATGACTGGTGACTAGATATCCTAATTTATTATTTAATTCAATTTCAGTTAGCAGCCCTATGTTGCATCAGTAATCTGAACTTCATCAGTTATGAAAGAACTATCCTTTAAGAGTGCTTCTGAGCTTG
>CAJWLF010000032.1 GCA_913043205.1 uncultured Chloroflexota bacterium
AAGACTATTGTGAGGTGTATGCCGAACCCCGGCATAGGTTTCACCTACGTAATTCTTACACGAACATCTACGAGATTGAGTTGCCGGATGGCTGCCTCACCCAATTCCATCGTCACACTGAAGATACGGTCTATTTTGTCATTGCTGATGCATGTGTTGAAGAATCATTTCTTGACAAACCCTCAAAACTCACCAGTGCTTCATTCGGCGGAACGCTATGCCGATCACACCATGGCGAACCGTTGATTCATCAGGTAAGAAATATCGGCAAAAACACCATGCACATGATCGGTGCGGAGGCATTACTGCGTCCGCCAGGAGGAGCTAATAGCCCGTTGAGCTTCCAAGGCTACACCCAGGAGTGGGAATCCAGTCGCTTCCGCTTGTATGGGGTCCATACCAGCGCTGATTTAGCCCCAGTAACATTCGAAATTTATGGGCTGCTTGTGTCTCTGATTGAAACTACTATTAGTATTAAAGGCTCTATTGGTTCTTCTACGCTAAAATTAGCGCCGGGATCTTTTGTCTGGATAGAGCCTCCGTGTACCCTGCATCTAGATATTTCATTTCGTGGACTTTTCGCCGAATGGATATAAACTGTGGAAATCCGTATGGGCTAAATCATCTTTATCCCGCACATTGGCACAAGGAAAATAGACACTTTGGACTTTACGCAGAATTGATTACGCCTAATCACCAACGTGCACTCAAAAATAGAGGTTTTGCCGGGGAGAACAAATAATGGATGAAGTAAAATCGATGAAAGACAAAAGTATCGGGGCGGAAAACCCGCTGGTGCTTGATGCAGCTGTCATAGGGACCGGAGTGGCTGGCCTTTATCAACTCCATCAGTTGCGCGAACAAGGTTTGAATGTTAGAGCTTTTGACGCCGCAAGCGGTGTCGGTGGCACCTGGTACTGGAATCGTTATCCCGGGGCAAAATTCGATTCCGGGAGCTACGTGTATCAGTATTTATTCAGTGAAGAACTATACAAAGGTTGGAGTTGGACCGAAAAGTTTCCCGAGCAACCTGAAATCGAACGCTGGATGAACTACGTTGCGGATACACTTGATCTGCGCGGAGAAATACAACTTAACACAACAATTGACGCAGCACATTATGATGAAGATCGGGGTCGCTGGACCCTAACCACTGACTCCGGCGAGGTTATCGACGCACAATTCGTTATAGCTTGCTCTGGCATGCTCTCAGCTCCGATGTCAGATCTATTCGAAGGTCAAGATAGTTTCGAAGGGCAAATTTTTCACACAGCGCGCTGGCCAAAACACCACGTAGAATTAAAGGGAAAGCGAGTCGCCGTAATAGGCAACGGTGCAACTGGAATACAGGTCATCCAAACGATCGCTCCAGAGGTAGGTGAGTTAAAGGTATTTATCCGCACTCCTCAATATGTAAATGCGATGAACAATCCGAAATATGGCCCCGCCGAAGTAGCGGAATACAAGTCAAAGTTCAAGTACTTCCAGGAACGCCTACCAAACACTTTCGGAGGATTTGAATTTAGTTTTGATAACGGAACGTGGGCTGAGAAGACACCAGAACAAAGACAAGAGGTGCTCGAACGGATTTGGGAGAACGGTTCACTGGAGCTATGGACTGCTTCGTTCTCAGAGCTATTCTATGAGGAAGAGGTGAATGAACAGATTTCAGAATTCGTTCGCAACAAGATGCGAGAACGTCTCAAAGATCCAGAACTCTGCGATTTGCTAATACCAACCGACTATGGGTTCGGCACACATCGTGTGCCGCTAGAGAGTGGGTATCTCGAGGCGTACCATCTACCTCACGTTAATATCGTTAGTATAAAAGACAATCCTATTTCAAGAATCACGCAAGGCGGAATTGAACTAGCTGACGGTACAGAACACCGATTTGACGTCATTATCATGGCGACAGGGTTTGATGCCGGCACTGGGGCGCTCACTAGAATCGATATCCGTGGTCGTGATGGCCGTTCGCTAAAAGAGCAATGGCAGGAAGATATCACGACGACGATGGGTCTACAGATTTCTGGGTATCCGAATCTCTTTACAACAGGGGCGCCACTTGCACCCTCAGCCGCGTTATGCAACATGACCACATGTCTGTCACAGCAAACAGAATGGATCAGCGGGTGTATTCAGCATTTGCGCGACAATGGCTTGCATGTTATCGAACCAACCTTAGAAACAGAACAGCAGTGGGTTAAACATCATGATGAGTTAGCCAACGCAACACTGGTGACAAAAACAAATTCCTGGTACATGGGCTCTAATATTGAAGGGAAACCGAGGCGGTTGCTGTCATATGTTGGTGGAGTTGATGTGTATAAGGATAAATGTATTGAGGTTGC